>DTUF01000023.1 GCA_012964335.1 Candidatus Poseidoniales archaeon
GGTCATTTTTGCCAAGGTATGCCCAGTGCTTGCACAGCAACATACGGTGGAAATGCAGTAACAGCCACTCCGGGGGCATATAGTACACAACTTGGCTTACCTCCCGGTGTTGCAATCTGGAAGCAGGCTTCTGATGCAGATGGTGATGGTTACTCAGATACTTCTGACAATTGCCCATTAACTGCTAACCCTGGACAAGAAGATATGGATAGCGATAATACGGGTGATGTTTGTGACTATGATGCAGATGGTGATGGAATCCCCAATGATGACGATGCTTGTGATGGGCCAGCGGTCAATTGGGACTCTTCAGTTTGGACTGATGACATTGACATGGATGGATGTCGTGACATCGATGAAGACGATGATGACGACGAGGATGGTGTTCTCGATACCAGCGACCCTTGTACAGGGGTATCCTTCAAGTTGAATTGGACATCTAATGTTGTTAACGACAATGATATGGACGGGTGCCACGATAACGAAGAAGATAATGACGATGACAATGATGGAATCGATGACACCGCTGGTGATAATTGTCCTCGCGACTATGCTAACTGGGGTCTTTCAGATGGTAGTGGTGGTTTCAATCACAACGGTTCTGCTGACCATGATTCTGATGGTTGCCATGATGAAGTTGAGGATGACGATGATGACAATGATGGTGTGAACGATTTCGATTCACTGGGTGCGGTTCTTGACCGCTGTCCAACAGGGATGCTTGATTGGGTAAGTGACCCTGTAGGAACTGACCATGACGAAGATGGATGCCGGGATGCAGACGAGGACTGGGATGATGACAATGATGGAGTACACGACCTTGATTCTACTGACAACATTCTTGATTTGTGTAGCCCCGGTGCAACTGGTTGGCTTTCAGACAGTACTACTGACCGTGATGGTGATGGTTGCCGTGACCTTGATGAAGATGATGATGATGATGGTGACGGAATAATTGACACTGTAGATGGTTGTTTTGTTCAGGCAGGATGGGTTTCCACTCCATTGACTGACCACGATGGAGACGGGTGCCGTGATATGGATGAAGATGATAATGACGACAATGACCCAGTATACGACGTATCTGATGCTTGTGCAAAAGGGGAAATCGGTTGGACTGGGACCGATTTCGATGGAGATGGTTGCCGTGATGAAACTGAGGACGATGACGATGACAATGATGGCATATGCGATACCATCTCCTCAACTCTAAATGTATGTTCTAGTGGGCCCGATATCTGTCCTGAAACACCCGAAGGTGAGAACATCAATGGAGATGGCTGTGGTATATTCACTCAGGTTGATACAGACGGTGATGGGGTGTTTGACGGAATGGATCTTTGTGATGAGGAGGCAGCTGTGGAAGGTTTTGACACCGATTCAGACGGTTGTACTGATGACCGTGATGGAGACAACTCCAATGATGACGTTGACGCATTCCCAGATGACTCTAGTCAATGGAATGACCGTGATGGTGATGGGCGTGGAGATAACCCTGGTCAGTTGAACTCAGACGATTGCCCAGATACTCCAAGTCAATGGGTTTGGAACGTTTCTAACGGCACTCTTGGGTGTGCTTGGGAAGAGTTAGATGATGATAGCGATTTTGTTCTTAATGGGCTTGATAATTGCCCTGGTTCTGATCCTACAAGACCAGTTGACGAAAATGGTTGTACCGAGTGGCAAAAAGATGACGACTCTGATGGAGTCGTTAATGCTGATGACACTTGTGATGAAACAGCAATTGGTGATACATTCATTGAAGGCACAGGTTGTTCCCACGAGCAACGACTTGTTGCAGGTGATGTGAATGCGATGCTCAAAGAATATGGTTTGATTCTTGGTGCTGTTGGCGCGGTGCTCATTCTAGCAATTGTGTCAATGTTGGTCATGATTGGCCGTCGTAAGAAACGAGGTGGTAGCATAGACGCTTGGGATAAGGATTCAGCACAGATTGCAGCAGGCGGTTATGTGGAAGGCCAACCAGCTGCACCTGCACCTGCACCGATGGCGCAGGCAGGACCACTAAGAGTTCCAACTTATGCAGAATTACCAATTGGTGGAAGTTATGTTACTGATGCTGCAGGTGGTACTTGGTACAATGCACCTGATGGTGGTCAGTGGGCTATGCAAGGTGATGGTTCTTTCATCAAGAATTGACTAAAGTAACTCATCTTTGCGGTTCAGACAATGCCTTGGTCGGTATCCTCATTGGTTGGAGAGTGCTTCCTCAATGATGTCTTGAATAGATACCTCTGGCTTATGCTCAATTCGCTGACCCATTTCCCAACCATCAACAATTCCCCAGACTTCTTCACCTGGTTGACTGTTGTATTGGGGTGATGCACCAGTTGCTTGAGATACGATCTCAGCCAACTCACTCATTCGAACCCCCTGACCACGACCAACTGCAACAGCGCCTCGAGTTGGTGGAGGATTATCTAATATTGATTTTATCATACTAGCTAGGTCCTTGACATGAATCACATCTTTCACCTCTTCTCCAGTTCCTGGTACGTTGAAGAATCCAAACATTGCTTCACGGCACAAGTGATGAACCACTCCATGACCCTTGTTTTCTGCAGGTGAAATCCCTTGCACATTAGCGGTTCGTATGATACTAACTGGATGGGTATCCATTGCGTGTTCAAGTGCACTCTCTTCAACCCACAGTTGCCCTTCTGCAGTGATGTCACGGGGTGAAAGAGGTGATTCTGAAGAATAATACTCGTCCTCTCTTCGAGGGTTTGGGTGAACCCTAAGTGAGCCAACTAAAACAAGGTGAATTCCTTGATGAGATTGTACATTTTTTAGAATGACTCGCGCTTCATCTCGCATTAACCTCAAGACTTCTTGGTCTGACCTTTCCAAACTTTGGTCTGGTGAATGGCCGTTTAGGTGAACAATGGCATTACAAGAGGCAAGAATTGCTGGGAGCATTTCTTCATCTGCTAAAATGTCGGGAGTAAGAATTTGACATTCATCACCCAGTTCTTCTTTGAGGTAATGGGCGATGAAACCTTCATCTCCACTGATTGCTACCCGCATGTGACTCCCTTGGTAATTACAATGCACACATCATCTATGACTGTGCCGGTTTAATTCGTAGTAGTATTCATCACGCGCCCGCGCTTGCGATATGTTATGGGCAGGGTTGCGGCTGTTGTTTCTAACGGTTGTAATCCCGATCCACGGGTGCTGCGCGAGGCAGCATGGTTGGTAGAATCGGGGCATGATGTTACGATTCATGCCTTTGATAGATTGGAAGAACTCACTGAACGCGAAGTTGTCGATGGAATAACAATCATTCGTCATCGAGTAGGTTACACTCCATATGGGGGGACCTGGTCAACAGTTCAAGGCTTGCGGAAATTCCGTAGTAAAGTCATCAAGGATATCCTTCAATCAAATCGCGAAAATAGTGGTAATGTAGATTTAATTCATTGCCATGACGCTGATACTCTCACAGTTGGTTTAGCTATTACAGGCGCCAAAGTTCTTTTTGATATGCACGACTTACACCATTCTTGGGTGTTAATGCCAAATCCTAGTTCTATAATTCGGAAAGTGGTTTCATCTAGATATCAAAAGAAAATGCTGAAAGATGCGACTTATGTTGATGCTGTGGTAACTTCATCAGCAGGATTTCAATCGTGGCTGGGGAAACGAGGAATTGAATCAATTGTAGTTGAAAATAGACCACCCGTGAAAGAAGTACTCCAACCCGCAGAAAATTTTACTGTAGGATATCTTGGGCGTGTACGTGAAGTTGAATCGTTTGAATTATTGCTTAAGGCAGTAAAGTTAATTCCAGAAGAAACTCGTCCTCGTTTACTAATTGCAGGTGATGGTAACGCAGCTGTTCAAGTTGCTGAAATGGTGCGAATTGGGCAGAACGAAGGGTGGTTAGAAGCAGAGGTGTTTGGTGCCTTTGACAGCCTTCAATTGGCTGAAATGATGAGGGAAGTTTCGGTAATGTATGCCATGTATCCGCCGTTTAGAGGGAATATCATGGATGGTGCCGTGCCAGTAAAGATGTTTGATGCTGCATCCTATGGTAGGCCTAGTGTGGTGAATGCGGGTTGTCACATGGCAGAGATTTGTGAATCAGAGGGTCTTGGGGTTGCAACTGAGTGGGCAGACGCTCAAGGACTAGCCGATGCATTGGTGCAAGCAGATGGTTTGACGGTGAAACTGTCTCGTGGTGAGCAAGGTGAAAAAGAGAGATTCATGGGACTCGTTGAAGGGCTGTTCTGAACCAAGTGAAGTTTTTCACAAATCTCACTCACTCAGTACGTCTGCGTTTCAGGTGCATCAATGCCCCTGCGATTGCTGTGAACATGAGTACACTAGTGAAGCCGGGTATTCCATTGCTACCGCCTTCAGTAGTAACCGGTTCTGGTTCGGTCACTGGCTCAGGTTCTGGCACAGTGTCATCATGAGTATCAAGATGGTCGCAAATCCCATCTCCATCAGTATCTAATGGGATTGAGTTCGGATCAGTTGAATTGGTACTACAATCAATTTCTGCGGTATCACCCCAGCCATCATTATCATCATCATCATCTAAGTAATCACAAATTCCATCTCCATCACTATCTACAGGAGTCGAGTGGTAATCAGTTGAATTTGTGTTACAGTCTTGTTCAGAGGTGTTATTCCACTCGTCATTATCACTGTCATCATCATGGCTGTCACACACCCCATCTCCATCAGTGTCTAACGGAGTTGAGTGTGGATCAGTTGAATTAGTGCTGCAATCATGTTCTGTGGTGTCATTCCAGCCGTCATTATCATCATCATGGTCAGAATTGTCTCCTATTCCATCACCGTCTGTATCTAGATGTTCTCCTGCATCTGTTGGGAAGGCGTCAACATCGTCACTAAAGCCATCCTCGTCAGAATCTAGTTGGGAAGGTGCGCAACCATGATTGTCTACCGTGGCACCTACAGAAGTTTGAGGGCAGATATCATCGGCATCGGTTACACCATCGCCATCTCCATCACGTTGAGATGCTGAACAACCATGCACATCGACCGATTCGCTTGTCGGAGTTTGTGGACAAGAATCGGTTGTGTCAGGAACTCCATCTCCATCGGCGTCGGGTGCATCTGCCGCAACAACAGTGATGTCGTTACTAGATAGATGAGGCCCGGGTCCATCTCCATCATGGGGTGTGGCGGTACAAGATATCACGTCATCAACATTGAATGGACCAGATGATTGGGTGGTGTCTTGATGTACTGCTCCATTTACAGTCCATGCATATTCATATCCTTCCATATCCCCATCATCATCCATCCATCCAGATGTAGTGCATACTGCAATCGTCTCATTATTCAGCGTCGAGGGGGTTATCGTTACGGATGCAATGCTTGGTGCCGTATTTGAAATTATGATTGAATTAGAAGTGACTGAAGCTCCATCTTCAGTTCCATCATTCGGTGTTACGCCAACTTGGATTTGGTCACCCTTATCAAACGATGAAGTACCGGAGAGTGTGTGGCTGGTTTCGCTAATCGCTTGCCCATTTACTAACCAAGAATAACTTAATGTGACCGAATCTCCATCAGCATCCGAAGGAGTTGCTTGTACTGTAATGACATCATTTGTAAATGCTGGATCAGGTGAGATTGAGACACCGGAAACTTCAGGTGGATTATTGGATGCTACTACGGTTATTGAAGCTGTCATATAGGGGTGGGGCTGGCACTTATAATCGTAAGTTCCGGCGGTAGTGAAGGTGAAGGTGAATGTGCCACCATTAGAAATACTTCCAGAATCAAAAGATGCTGGGCCACTCGTAGAAGTCGCTGTATGTGTGGCTCCGTCATAGTTTGTCCAGGTAATGGAATCACCTACATCTATCGTGATACTTGATGGCGAAAAAGCGTTCCCCTGTATGCTCACTGAGTGGTTAGCCCGAGATGGGCTTGCCTCCGTAACAGGTGCCAAAACACTCAGGCTTGATAGCCCCATCAATAATACAATCCAAAATGTAAATATCCTTTCTCTCTTCATCATACAACCCCTTCCTTATTTTGAATCCGCTAACATTCATCAATTAATGATTGTGCCTCTCTGTAATACGTAATTACAATTGATTACATTGATTTGTCAAATTGAGTAGGGTTCAAATGCTGTCTTCACAGGGGTTGAAGTAATGGGATGGGATTCAACGTTCTCCCAGCGACTTGAAGAGAGGGATTTGACCATCGGTGTCATTGGTCTAGGATATGTAGGCTTACCAACTGCTCTAGGATTTTTAGACGCAGGATTCAGGGTGCGCGGCGTTGATGTAACAAGTCGGGTCATTGATGCTCTCATAGCAGGCGAAAACCCGGGAGATGACCCGCAACATGATGACCTAATTCCACAATCACAAAGTGATACTTGGCAGGTTTCAACAGATTCAAGCGAATTAGTGCCTGATTGTGACGTCATTTTGGTCACGGTTCCAACTCCTGTAACTGATAATCGCTTACCCGACTTGACCTATGTCTCTTCGGCAGGTTCGGCAGTCTTCTCATCCATTGCTAAAGGAAGTGGTACTATCGTGGTATTGGAATCTACTGTTTATCCCGGCGTCACCCGAGAGGTCTGGACACCTCTTCTACAAGAAGCGGGTCTTGAAGAGGGAGTGGATGTCCATCTAGCATATTGTCCGGAGAGATTTGTTCCTGGTGATTCTGAACATGGTGTGCGACAAGTACCTAGAGTTGTAGGTTCGTCTGACGAAATTATTGGTTCAAACCTTGCGGATTTGTATGACACATTAACCTCCGGAGGGGTCACTTATGTTGGGGCATTGGAAGTTGCTGAGGCGGCAAAGGTAGTTGAAAATGTTCAACGCGACCTTAACATTGCCCTGGTTAATGAATTAGCAAGAATTTTTCCAGTTTTGGGAATTGATGTTGAGCAAGTACTTGATGCGGCTGCAACTAAGTGGAATTTTCATAGATACCGTCCAGGCGTTGGTGTCGGTGGACACTGTATCCCTGTTGACCCCTACTATCTAATTGAGAAAGCCAAAGAATCCGGCGCGCCAGTTGAACTGATAACTTCTGCGAGGAAAGTCAATCGCTCCATGCCAAGGAATGTAGCAGCAGATGTGTCAGTCATTCTTCAGCGAAAAGAGATTCCAGAATCTTCTGCAAATGTTTTGCTTCTTGGATGGTCGTACAAGCCCGGAATTGGTGACCCGCGGGAGACACCAGCTGAACCTTTAGCAGAAGCCCTAGTTGATATGGGATGCAGTGTTCAAACCTTTGACCCATTAGTCGATGATCGATTATTTCCAAATGAGTTAGCAACTCTAGTTAGAAGTGAAAGTGAGATATTACCCTTTGACATGGCAATCCTTGTGACTGCTCATGATGAAGTACTGGGAATGGATTGGGCTAGTCTTGAGGAAAAAGCAAATCATTCACTAATTTATGATGGTAGGCGAGTTCTAGATGTTGAATTGCTTGAGTCCCTAGGATGGGATGTTTACCTCCTTGGTGCCCCAGTATAATCTATTTTTCAGAACGTAGCCTGTGTGGTGAAGGTTCATGTTCTATATGTGTTCACGCAAGGTCGCGGTGTGTTGCCATGGTTGACCATTTGCCAAATCTTGGGCGCGAAGCGATAATGCTGAAGGAAATGGGTTTTTCTTCAATTGATGAACTATTTTCAGACATTCCGAAGGGTGTAAGAAGAGATTCTCCCCTGAATTTACCGCCGCCACAAACTGAAGAAGAAATCATGGCTGATGCACACAGACTTCTGGGTGCAAATGTTGCGATAAATAGCCGACCCAATTTTCTCGGTGCCGGATTGTATGAGAATTTCGTTCCTTCAATGGTGGTTGCAATGGCTACTCGCGGTGAATTTCTAACTTCTTACACCCCTTATCAACCTGAAGTCAGTCAAGGAATGTTACAGGCTTTATGGGAATTTCAAACAATGGTTTCAGAATTAGTAGCACTCCCCGTCTCTAATGTTAGTATGTACGATGCTTCAACTGCTGCGGCCGAGGCTCTAAACTGCGCGGTAAGAGTACACAACAAAAAAGCAACTCAGAAGAATGTAGTCTATGTTACTGAATGGCTACCCGAGCACAGGTTATCGGTAATTGAGAATTATTCCTGTGGTGCTGAAACAGAAATTCGCACCCTCAAATTGAATAAAAATGGAATGGTTGATTTGAAATCCGCAGAGTCTGCTCATGGTTGTTGTGCAGTATATGTGGAACAACCAAATCCATTTGGAGTAATAGACGAAAACTTAGCAGAACTGAAACAAATTATTGGCGAAAATACGGCTTTAATTGTTGGTGTGAATGCAACATCACTAGGTATACTTGAAGCACCTGGGAATTGGGGTGCTGACATTGTCGTTGCTGAGGGCCAACCATTCGGTATTGGGCCTACAGCTGGTGGCCCAATTTACGGGATTTACGCCTGCACTGAGAAGTATCTTCGACAGATGCCTGGGCGAATTGTAGGCAAGACTTTTGATGACAAAGGGAAAGACGCTTTCACCCTCACACTTTCAACTAGAGAACAGCATATTAGGCGTCACAAAGCGACTAGTAACATTTGTTCAAATGAAACACTAATTGCTCTTATGGGAGGTATCCACATGGCTCTCTTAGGTCCTATGGGTATACAGAAATTGGCTCTTAGAAATGCCGCTGCTTGCCAAGTTACTATGGCAGGTGTTCTCGCTATTGGAGGAGTTGATTTACTCTTCACAAATGGGGCTTCATACAACGAATTCACGGTTGTTCTTCCGGGCTCTTCCCACAGTGCATTAGAGCATCTAGACAAGTTAGGTGTGACTGCAGGGCTTGCCCTATGTGATGTGATGTCAGGGGCCGATGAGACTTGGTTGCACATTACTGCTACAGACCAAACGACTAATGAAGACGTGTCTGCTCTAGTGGATGGACTGGAATCTTGGATATCGTCCACAGTTATGGCGGTGGAATCATGAGTGATTTATTCGCATTTGATGGGGCTCCTGAGGCAGGATATGCTCAACCATCACCATTACTATCTGATGAAGAAGCAATTGCTGGAATCCCTGAATCAATTCGGCGCAAATCATTACCTCGCTGGCCGCGGGCGAGCGAGCCTGAATTAGTACGACATTACACCTGGCTTTCACGACGTAATTTTGGCATTGATACTGGCTTTTACCCACTGGGTTCATGCACAATGAAGCACAACCCTAGAGTCAATGAAAAAATTGTTCAAATGGCTGGGATGAATGACTTGCATCCACTTGCTCCGGCATCTCATTTGCAGGGATTGATGGCGATTTTTTATGAGATGCAAGAAATGCTGGCACATTGTGCTGGTATGGATTCAGTAACTCTTCAACCGGTTGCAGGTGCGCAGGGGGAATTCGCCGCAATACGTTGTTTTCAAGAATATCACAGAAGCAATGGTGAAGGAAGCCGAGACAAAGTCATCGTACCTGATTCTGCTCACGGTACAAATCCAGCATCAGCGGCAATGTGTGGATACCAAATTATAGAAATCCCTAGTAATGAAGATGGCAGGCTTGACCTTGAAGCCTTACGGGCAGTTGTCGGTGACGATACAGCGGCAATGATGGTGACTAATCCAAGCACGCTAGGAATTTTTGAGCCTGAAATTGCAGAAGCCACTGAGATTGTTCACAATGCTGGTGGTCAGATGTATTATGATGGGGCTAACTTCAACGCAATTCTAGGAAAAACATCACCGGGTTTGATGGGATTTGATGCGGTTCACTACAATCTCCACAAGACATTCTCTCAACCTCATGGGGGAGGCGGTCCGGGTTCTGGCCCAATAGGTGTGAAAAGTCACTTGGCACAATTTTTACCAAAACCCTTGGTTGTAAGAGAGGAGGATGAACAGGGATTAGACGGTTGGTCATATTCTTGGGAAGACCCCGTGAATAGCATAGGTAAGGTGCAGCAGTGGCACGGTAACTCAGGTGCGGTAGTTCGTGCATGGGCCTTTTATCGGCGTTATGGAAGAGACCTTGAAAAGATGAGTGAGCATGCTGTTTTGAATGCTAATTATTTGCGGCATCGCATCTTGAATCCTAGTAAGGAGTTAGCTAGTAAGATTCCAGCGATGCCGATTGATGGTGCTCCAGCAAGGGTAGTGAAACACGAATTTACCCTCAGTATGTCTCCAGTGAAAGATGCTACAGGAGTTAGTGGGAAGGATGTTGCTAAGAGATTGTTGGATTATGGATATATGGCACCAACCCTATACTTCCCAATGATTGTCCCAGAATGTTTGATGGTTGAGCCAACAGAAACTGAAAGCAAGGAAGTGCTCGATAAATTTGCAGAAGATTTCTTGACGATTTTAACTGAAGATCCTGAGTTAGTAAAAACCGCACCCCACACGACTGATGTTGGTAGGGTCGATGAGGTGTGGGCTGCGAGAAATCTCGTACTCCGTCACTCCCTTGGGGAGTGAAGGTCATCAAAGGGTGTGTTTCAATTACTATCGGTTGAGGTGAGCCTAAAGGCTCACGAGGGATGATGATGGCAATAAGGCTTCGTT
This sequence comes from Candidatus Poseidoniales archaeon, assembly GCA_012964335.1. Classification (GTDB taxonomy): domain Archaea; phylum Thermoplasmatota; class Poseidoniia; order Poseidoniales; family Thalassarchaeaceae; genus MGIIb-Q1. The sequence goes on from DTUF01000023.1 coordinate 10,558, forward strand.
TAGCACTATTTTTGGCACTTTTGATGCTAATTACTCCGCTGACTCCGCTAACTACCCTAGAATCAGTTCAAGCATCACCTGAAGAGAATGGGACAGCCTCACCACTTGAGATTCTCCGACTTGCCACCGGTTCACTCTCCGAACCGGCAATTGTTGGAGATGATGATGGGAATTTCCACATCTTTTGGATAGAGAATCAAACCAATGCAATGTATTCAGTAGTTGATTCAAGCGGTGCAATTTCAGTAATTCCACAGCCGATTTCTCTTAGTGGTTCTAACGTTAAATGGTCACCGCGGATGGAAATTGATGATTCAGGTAACCTACATCTTGTATGGATAAAAGATACAACATCAAACGATTGTTTGGTTTACCTTGCAGTGGACCCTTCATCTGATGACCCCACAGATGGAATTTTCAATCCAAGTGATTACTCAATGAACAATGTTGTTTGCAAAACCAATTATATTATTGAGAATATTGCAAACCCTAATCTTGCCATAGATTCACAAGGTGCCGCTCATATCGTCTGGCAAGACAAAGATGACCCTTTGGATACTCGTTTTGGATTGCCTGGAATCCGTTATTCAATGATGGTAGCAAATTGGACCACTCATACTCCGAATAGTCCTATTTTTGACACTCTCTTAACTCCTCTACCAAGTAAGTCAACCTTTCCCGAAGTGGCAATTACAAGTGATGATGAGGTAGTGATTACTTGGCAAGATAGCCGTGGAAGCATGATTGAATTAGTTGTTTTACTTGATTCTTCGGGCGGGATGACAAGTGAATGGGAAGATATCTGCACACTCATGTATGGTGGTAGTGATGGAGAGGGTTGGACTTCTCCTGGGCTACAAAACATAGCTGATATTACTGGAGTCACCCTTCTTGACACAATTTACGGTCTTGGTGACTATATCCGCCCACAAGCAAGTACAGGGAATTGTGCTGGTCATAACACAAATGACCGCTCACGCGCTACTATCCTAACACCTCAGGTTGATTCAGGAGGAATTCGTAAAATTCACAGAACAATGTACAATGGTCAATCTCAAAATTGGGGTAACCAACAGGAGGAGTGGGGGCCTGGAACAACATGGGCTTGCCTGTCGTGGATGGATGCACAAGGAAATACTGGCAATTCTGCTAATCCTCCAACTCAGTATGACCACAGGTGGAATCCAAACGCATCAAAAATAGTAATTCCAATTGGTGATGAAGGCCCAAAGGTTGGTGATCCAGCCCAACAATCTGATGATGTTCAATCAATTGATGAATCACATGATGCCTGTGTAAATGGTGGTATTGTTCCGTGGGTATTTATCGGCGAAATCCAAAGTTCTGCGTCAAACAATATGTGGGACCATGCACTTGATTTGGCCCAGTGTCCAGTTAGTGGAGTTTCTACAACCCCTCGCTCATGCTCAGGTGGGAACACTCGCAATACCGATGGTGCAGGTGGAGTTGGTCAGTGGCCTTCTAGTGGCCAAGATCTCTCAGACCTTTTTGACCAATGGATGGGTATCCTGAACTCAGGCTCACCTGAAGTCTGGACCACAGTGGTTGACCCTTATGCAAAACTCAGCGACCCAAATCATGTTTCAGGAACTCCTGCTCATTCTACTGCTGGTGGCGTCTATACTGAGGATGTTGGTTGGGGTGGTGCTCATGGAAACAACTTTGTCGTGGTAAATGATACCCGATTCACGTATGATGACTCATGGTCATCCCGTCCAGCGGTTGAAATCGCTTCAAATGGTTTGTTACAATTCATTTGGTCGGATAGCCGCACAGGACATACGATATCCGATTCACATGAATTAATGTGGCAGAAAGTTGACTTGTCCGCTTGGAATTTCAATGGTCAGGCTGGAGGTATCAATTTACAAGGAGCTCTAAATCAGCCCCAGATACTTTCTCCGCTTGATGGCACAGGTGCAGTTGGCTCACGAGATGCATCTGCACACAGTGGCCAAGCCGCTTTCGTGATTGATGAAGATGATTTGATGCACACTGTATGGGTGGAAAGTGATTCAGCTTTAGCAACTAATCTGACCTATCGCCGCTCTACTGATGCCACTAGTTCTTCACAGTTAAGCGCGAATCCTTGGGAGATTGATTGTGGAGGTTTTGCTTGTCTGGGACCTACTTACGAAATCGCAGGTTGGCAGAGCGAAAAGATGGGAACTGGTGGACAACCAGTTATCTTTGATGTTGAGGAGGATTTCGGCTCATCTCCAGGGTTGGCTGTGACTTCTGATAACCGCAGAACGGCAGGTGTTGTGTGGGTAGATAGTGAGGCGTGTGACACTGGTGACACTGGGCTGCCAGGGGGTGACCATCTTTGTTTCCGGAGAATCCAGCGTAGTTTATTACAATTAGATAGTGATTCACCATCCCTTGAGATTTCTTTGGAACCTGGTGAAAGTGTGACCTTCAACTTCACTGTTGAACATCTTGGGGCTACGGGTGGTGGCGACATGACAGTCAATTTTGATTGGGAGGGGTTGCCATCAACTTGGACTGTTTCAGCACTTATTGGCAGTGGGCCAACAGCCACTGTCCTATCTCCAATTAATTCAGATTGGCAGATAGCATCAGGTGACTCAGTATCAGTTTCATTGACTATTGAGGCGCCGTCAAAAATTGACGCTACGATTAGCGAATCGCACTCACCTCTTTTCGCAATAGTATCTTCTGATGGTGAGCAGGGTTCTACTCTTGAGTTGGATATTGATTTACAAATAATTCACGGTTTAGTTATCTCAGCCCAACAACAGGTGATTGAAATTGAGCAAGGTGGTTCAGGTATTCTGAGTGTGAATATTTCGAATTATGGGAATATGTGGGAGGAGGTATCTTTCCCAAGCACAACTAGTGAAGATGGTAGGTCAATTTGGGGTCTTCCATACGGATGGCAAGTCAGTTTTGTTGGCCACATCAATATGTTGGCAGATGGAACTACAATTTCGAAAACTCTGCAAATATCAGTACCTGAATTCCAAGAGCCGGGGCAAATTAACATCACAATTGTTGGTAGTTCGGAAAAAGTAGCAAATCCGGTTACCTTGCCAGGTGCCCAAACTGCTTACGAACTTTCCATTAATGTGGCTAGAAAACGGGCTGGGAACATCGTTTTTGAGTTGTGGGATTCGGTAGAAGAAGTTGGGCCAGGTGAATGTGGTTCCTTCTCAGTCCATGTGACAAAACATTTCGGAAATGATGATGTAGTTTTCACCGTTGAAGATGGGCCTGCTGACCGACCGGAATCAGTGTCTGAAGAGATTTGGCGTGAAGAACACTGGCTTCTGAATATTGATTATTCAGGAGTTCCTGGAGGCACCACGGTCGCACCTGACGCCCGACGCTACTTCACAGACGAAATGACTCGTACAATTGGTGTTCAATTGTGTGCGCCTTTGCAGGCTCTTGCTGGTGCAATGGAAGAGGTGAAGTTGCGCGCCGAATTATTTGTTGATTCATCCGCATCTGATGAAATTTCAATGCAAGTATCGGTATTACCGGTGGAGTCTCTGTCAGCAGTATGGTTGAACGCACCTGCTAGAATTGATCCTGGTCAAGCGTTTGAAGTCTCAATATTTGTTGAAAATGATGGTAATGTTCCTCAAACCTTTGACCCTAGAATCCCAGAACCCCTTTCTGATTGGACTATTGAATGGGTGTCGGGAACGGCTACCGGCCTCCAAGTTGGTGATGAATTAGTTATGGTCGCAATCGTACATGTTCCTCTAGATGCGTTGGCTGGTGATACAGAAGTTCTCATCGAACTACATTCTGTTGTAGATGACTCAAGTTTTCGTACTGAGGTGGTCGGACAAATTGTTATTCTTCCGAGAATTGACTTGAGACTATTACTTGCAGATGATTCGGGTGACACTCACTATGATTTGCGGCCAAGAGATGAAATTGATATTTCATTCATAGTTGAAAACTCTGGAAACCTTGCTGAAACCCCATGGATTGAAAATCATTCAACTGGGTCAGGAGGGTCACTTTCTGTAAAGCCAAGAATGGATGGGTTAGAAGGTATTGAATGGACTTGGTATGTGGTTGAAAATGCCGACACTCCCTTAGCGTTATTTACTGAGATAAATACTCAAGAAGATGGGCGATTGAAATTACCATTGTTAAATCCCGGGGAGAATGTTCCGGTGGTTCTTCGCTTATCCATGGCGGATTATCCTGGTTGGACGAGTGACTATTTTGGTATTCGTGTGCGTTCTCCTAGTGGTTATGCTAATCAGGGTGGGGATATTGACGCTGACGAGCAATGGTTGACTATGGATTCAAATGAACAAATCATCAATCTCAATGCGTTTTCTCCAGATTTGTATATTTTCTCAGTTTCAGAAAAGATGGATGGCGATGAAGTCAAGTTGACAATTCAGATTCGGAATTCAGGAAATGACGCGGCAGTGAACATACTATTGCGCGTTTGTGGAATCAATATACAAGTAGCAGAATCCTCGGGTTGTGACCACAATGACGCAGTGGCAGAATTGCGCATCACCTTCATTGATTCTGCTCAGCAAAATAAGCCTAAAGCCCATGTTGTTACTATAAATTTGAAAGAACCAATTGGCACAATTGTTGTTTCAATCGATGCAGATAATGAAGTGATTGAATCTGATGAATCCAATAATATGCAAGAACGTGAGATGTTATTGCAAGCAGGTTCTGATCCAAGCGCTGATTCCATTCTTGATATTGCTTCTGAAAAAATTCTATGGGCACTGTTTGGAACTCTTTGGATAGTAATTGTGTTATTTGTAGTATCAACATTACGGGGTCGTAGACGGAATCGAAGGAGTCAGCGTTCAAATTGGCGAGATGAAGGTGACTGGAGTAGTGAACTTGATACTCAAAATAAGAAATCAAAGAGAGGGAAATCGAAAGCAAGCACCGAAACGGCGTATGCTGAAGTTCATTCAATGGACATGTCATTGACCCCACAATCATCAGTTGATGTCAGCGATTTAGATTTAGCACCAAGTGACCCGACTCCGGATTCAGCTCCTAGTGGTGCTCTTGAGCCATTAGGTGACATTGGTTATGACCCTTCAGAGGAGAAAGCGAAGAGTGATGAATTCACAATCGGTGATTTAATCGATGGGTTACTGTAGAATTTTCCAACAATATCTGTTTTAGAGAGGGGCCTTGTGCCAACAACATGGAGGCGGCTCTTGATGAGTACTGGCTTTCGGGCGACCCTGCTTGGAGGCCTCTAAGTGAGGGCAAACCGCCATCAGATTGGGTGGATGCTGAAATTGACCCACCTGAAGGGTGGTCATCATGGCGACGTCAAAGACTCCAACCAATGGCTGCACGATTCGTATTTGGTCCGGCTTGGTCAATTGGATTATTGATTGCTTCAACATTTCCACTTATTTTTCCTGGCAATACTCCCGACGACCAAACAGTTGCATCTCTGTTTTTCTTCTCAGCATTTTTCTTGTTACTAATTTCTGCTACTAGAATCGCTTCGTCTATGCCGGATGGCGATGGGGTTGAGTTGTTCAAATGGTTGTGGTTCGGCGATGGTACTGTAAATCTAACAAGGACACTTGGAATACCTATTCTGGGGGCTTTGGCATTCGTTGCTCATATTGTGATAGATGTTAGAATAGGATGGATCTCTTACACCTTGTTTCTAGCCCTCTGGTACCACATTACTTTCCGTGTAGCAAATACACTAATGGCTCCATCAGGCCGTTGGCTAATGCCCTTAACGAGTGAATATGATGATTCAGGTATTGATGATTCGTGGCAGGTGGTTGCCCGAGGATTTCGGGGTGGCCGCCTTGCTTTCAAACAATTGAGTGGCGGACGAAAGTTAGAGTTACACGGAGTAAACCGCGGTGGTGAGAAATTTTTGGCACTTCATTTGCGCCACCCATCAAGTCTTCTTTTTGACCCGTTTGTTGATGAAAGTAAAATTGGTATGATTCAGAACTTTGGTTTGGGAATGTGTGGCCCTCGCTTAGAAGGGGTTCAGAAGGAATTAGTAAAGCCCCCAATAGAATTAGTTGCAGGTAGTTGGCCAACCCGATTCAATTATCCTGAAGAAGAGGAATAATTTAGAACTATGAATTCTGCCAAATGCCGTGTCGAAAAAATTTAGATTAGATATATCAGGACTTTTGAGACTGAAAATAGCCCAAATTGAGGAGCCACATTTGGAACCGGAATGGGTTTCGGGTGCTGACCATTTAGATAATCTACCAACCATAAGAGAAATTAGTCATCTCTCAATCCCTTTACAAGGGAGAATTCTTAGATTAAGTGCACACCTTTCGGGGTCTCGGCCCGGTTCAGGACCGTGGTGTGCACGGGGGATTGTTGCCGCTAGTTCCCAAGGGTGTACTGGTCTTGCCCTTTCACTAATTGATTCGTGGTTTTCTCAACATTGGACTAGTGTTCAAGAGGCTAGAGCAAAGATGGTAACACGTAGTTATTTGCAACGATTGAAAAGTGGCGTTTTACAGAGCAGAGAAATATCACCAGGAGTGCTTGATTGCTCTGATATTCCTGCACCTATTACGCCTTCAATTGTACGCCATAGAAACTGGCTCCGGCAAAGTAAAGATTGGGTGGTATTAAGCGGCGGTGATCACCTTTCAACCGGTTATTGGGTTTGGCACTTTGATGAGTCTGGAATTGGTACTGTATTACAGAAAAATATGTCTCGAAACCGCCTCACAGAATTGTACGATGAAATCGGCATCCATTTGAACCAGCCGCGAGTCGAGAGGATTAATGGACATCTGCATAGTGCTCGGTAGCAAGTCGGACTTGCCAATCTCAGACAAGTGTACTTCAGTTCTTAAAGAGTTCAATATTGTCCATGAAGTAAGGGTTGCAAGCGCACACCGTGCGCCAAAATATCTTGAAGGCGTGGTTGAAGATGCGATTGCAGATGGATGCAAGATATTCATCGGAATGGCAGGTATGGCCGCAGCATTACCAGGGGTAGTTGCATCAATGACGACTCTACCAGTTATTGGTGTCCCTGTTGGTGGCAAGGTTCCCCTTGATAGCCTTCTATCAATTGTTCAGATGCCACCAGGCATGCCTGTAGCAACAGTTGGGGTTGACCGTGGTGACAACGCTGGGGTTTTAGCTGTTCAAATGTTGTCTATCACAAACCAAGAATTGGCTGGACGATTTGCAATTTGGCGTAAAGAAAAGACTGACAAAGTAATCGCAGATGATGAATCATTAAGAGAGTGAATCAAATGATTAGCCCTGCTAACTTGATTGATGAAGCGATTGAGATTTTGAAAGAAAAAATTGACGATATCGCTATTATCGCTTGCTCTGGTGGGATTGACTCTTCTGTAGCAGCAACTCTTGCTAACCGCGCAGTTGGCGACCTTCTCCATTGCGTTTATGTTGACACTGGTTTGATGCGTAAAAATGAGACAGAAGATGTTCAAAGAGTGCTCTCAGAACTTGGGTTAAACCTGACTACTGTTCACGCTGCTGACCGCTATTTTGAGGCATTAAAAGGGGTCACAGACCCTGAAAAAAAGCGTAAAATTATTGGTGAATTATTCATCCGAATTTTTGAAGATGAGCAGAAAAAAGTTGGAGCGAAATACCTTGTTCAAGGTACAATTGCCCCCGATTGGATAGAGTCTGGTGGTGGTGTTAGAGATGTCATTAAATCTCATCACAATGTTGGAGGATTACCAGATGATGTTGATTTTGTAATCGTTGAACCTCTCCGTGATTGCTACAAAGATGAAGTTAGGGAAATGGCTCGTGAATTAGGCATCCCTTCTTCCGAAAGACAACCTTTCCCTGGCCCTGGCCTAGCAGTTCGTGTGCTTGGTGAGTTGACCCCAGAAAGGGTTGAAGTTTGTCGTGAAGCCTGTGCGATAGTTGAAGAAGAACTTGAAGCAGCGGCGTCAGAAGGTAAGATGGAACTACCATGGCAATACTTTGCAGCATTACTTCCAGTTCGCTCAGTAGGTGTCCACGGTGATGTTAGGGTTCATGGCGAGACAGTGGTGATACGTGCAGTAGCAAGTTTTGATGGCATGAGTGCGCGCTACTCGCTGATACCTCATGAGATTCTTGAGAAGATTAGCATTCGTATTACTAACACTCTAAAGGGGGATATAAACCGAGTTGTTTACGATGTCACTCACAAGCCACCTGGGACTATTGAGTGGGAATGATTTCAGCTCACATTCAAGGCTGAGTTAGTGATTTGTCAGTTTTAGAATGTGTCTGTGTAGCCACATCAATGTTTTTCTTGATGCGATTCATTGATGAAGGGGTGGTCGGTGGCCCGCCCTGTTGCCGTGTTAGCTTAGCTGGTGGAGCGGCGGACTGTTAATCCGCAGGTCGCAGGTTCAAACCCTGCACACGGCGCCAATTATTGTATGTTGAAGTTGTCGTGTTTTGGGTTTTAACCACATATTCAAGCCCCGTTGATGTCGGCCAAAATCCGATTCGATATCATCTATTGTTAGATTGAAGTTAATTCAGGTTAGTGGGATTCAGATTGCAAATCATTCGCCCCTTAGGGGCGAGTTTAGATTATGGGAATGGGTTCAAGTATCGGTATTAACTCCCCGAAGTCATGTACTTGGCTAGAGAAGAAGGGGCTAGAACACAGATTCGTAGTCTAATTCTTGCTTGTTTGATGTTACTTGGAGCACTGGCAACCGGTGTCCCAAACGTTACAGCACTAACGGGAAATGAGACTGTTGCAGTGACGAGCGTGACAAATAATTCTGCGTATATTTCGGTGAGTAATCTCGATTCTAATGATACCTATTATTGGTGGGCATTTATCTATTCGCCCAATGGGACATTGTATGATTTTGATTATGGTTATATTTCTGGATTAGGTGGTGCGGGAACTATCAATTACGGTGTTAGTTGGACTACACCAACCGTTGCGGGTAATTATACGATTAATGGGGAATTAAGCGATGGTGTGGGTGTTTCTTTAGTCAATGACACCCAATACTTCACTATTGGTGGTGGAGGTGGTACTGTTCTGTCTGAGACAATAATTGCAACAGGAGCAACAGCAACTTCAGCCAATGTTACTGGTTCAAATCTGAATTCGTCTCAAACCTATCAATGGTATGCTTTTGTGTACTATCCTAGCGGTTCTTTGCAGACAAGTGATAGTGGGATATGGAATAGCCCAAACAGTACTACAATGACTGATTCTGCTTCATGGAGCCGTGGAAATCAAGCAGGAAATTACACTTTATCAGTCAGATTATACGAATATTGGTCATCAGTATTGTTAGATACTTACAACACGACATTCTATTCAAATGGCCCCGGGAATTTAACACCCGACTCAAATGAACCAAATGAAGGGACTTCTAGTGCAACATCAATTACACTGGGAGCTCCAATTTCAGGAGTTAATATCCATAATAGCAGTGATGATGATTATTACACTCTCAACATTACATCTGGATCTATGGTTTCGGTTAATTTGACTTTTTCTCATAGTGTTGGCGACCTCCAATTAAATGTATACGAATGGAATGGATTGAACAATTGGTTGTTTGACTATAGTCATTCTACTTCCGATAATGAACAGGTGATATTCAATGTCACATCTTCTACAACTTACTATGTTCAAGTTTTCAGTTCTGGAGGTGCATCTAACTATTCATTCAGTGTGCAGTCAACTCCTACACCCCCACCACCAACTCCTACCGCTGACGTAAATGAACCAAATGATTCGTTTACGACTGCTACGGCTGCTGGTACCAGCCTACCTTATTCTCAAACAAACTTGAGTATCCACAATTCAACAGACGATGATTACTTTTCTTTCCCAGCCATCTCTGGGGTGACTTATTGGGTTAACATTTCTTTCACCGACTCAAATGGTGACCTTGACATGGATTTATATGATGGGACACAAAGTTGGGTTGATGGTTCGAGTAGTGTCACTGATGATGAATCTGTAACAGATACTCCTACATCTAACATGACAATGTATGCCTATGTGTATGGGTGGGCTTCTGCTACGAATAATTATGATATCACAATTGAGAGTAGTAGTGGGGGTAGCACTATCAATGTTACAGGAAACATTGCAACTGTATTCTTCTCTAATGCAACATATGGTGAGTTCACAATGAGTAATCTCACAAATACGGCGGCTTACGAAATTGATGCGTATTTACTTGAATTTAATGGGACGAATTATACATCACTAGGCACATTCACTCAAGGTTGGACTTCCAACGGTTCAAACCATGTTGAACCAGCATTCGTAACTCTTCGCGAGGAGAGTACATTTTGTCTATACGCAGAATTGTATGATATGACTACTTCAACGAGTGGAGTCTACTTAGACGATGATTTAGATTGTTTGTATCACGAAATGATGGAAGGTTTTGTCACATCAGATACTACTGGAACACTAGATGCTCAGAATCTATCAACTGGTGATGTTTACTATTACGAATGGTACCTTTACATTGGAGGTGGTACAACCTATTTGCAATCTGGTAGTGGAAACTTCACAGCAAGTAGCACCTCTCAGAATTACAATATTAATTGGAATCAGCCAGGAAGTTCGGCAATCCGCTGCTTGACTTCTTTCTTATTCAACGCTACATATGTACAAATCGGCCAGCATCAGGACTGCTTCAATCCAACTTGGCCAGGTATTAGTGCAACAGGATTAACTGCAAATTCTAATTCAACATCGAATACATTTTACTTTGATGCAGTTAATTTGAACGTTGGAAATAACTATGTTATTGAAGCTAATATTGAGAGATACTCAAATGGCACAGTTGTAGATTATTCAGCACCAACTAATTTCACAGCGACTTCAACTAATGAATCATTCAATTGGGTATTCAACACACCTTCGGTAAGCGGTTATTATTGCGCTTATGCAGACCTTTGGAATGCAACTAGCGTTTGGATGGGGAATGATTCGATATGCTTCCTCATCATTCATGATGATGATAGCGATGGTGTTTGGAATGAGAACGACCTATGTCCAAATACTGCGTCAAATGCAACCGTTGACATTTACGGTTGTGCAGCAACACAACGAGACTCTGATAATGATGGGGTAAATGACGCACAAGATGCATTCCCATTTGATGGCACTCAATGGCAGGATTCTGATGGTGATGGATACGGAGACAATGCTAGTGGCAACAATTCTGATGCATTCCCCACTGATTCAAGTCAGTGGTCTGACACCGATGGGGACGGTTACGGGGACAACCCGAACGGCACCAATGCAGACGCCTTCCCCAACGATCCTAACGAGTGGGTCGACAGCGACGGTGACGGTGTTGGAGACAACGGAGACTTGTTGCCTAACGATGCGAGCCAGTGGGTTGACAGCGATGGTGATGGGTACGGGGACAATCCCAGCGGCACTAACGGTGACGCTTTCCCTAGTGACAGCACCCAATGGTCTGACAGTGATGGCGATGGCTATGGAGACAACTCTAACGTAACAGGTGGTGACCTATGGCCAAACGACCCTTCCCAGTGGTGGGATAGTGATGGTGACGGCTACGGCGACAATACAAGTGGGACTAACGGTGATGCTTTCCCTAGTGACAGCACCCAATGGTCTGACGGTGATGGCGATGGGTGGGGTGACAATCCTAACGGCACCAATCCAGACGCTTTCCCTCAAGATGGGACTCAATGGTCCGACCAAGATGGGGATGGGTATGGTGATAATGCCAACGGCAACAATCCCGATGCTTTCCCAACCGATGGAACTCAGTGGGCTGACCAAGATGGTGATGGATATGGGGATAATCCGCTAGGAAATTATCCCGATGCTTTCCCAACCGATGGAACTCAATGGGCTGATGGCGACGGTGATGGCTATGGCGATAATCCACAAGGAACCAATGCCGATGCTTTCCCAACCGATGGAACTCAGTGGGCTGACCGAGATAGTGATGGATACGGAGATAACCCGCTAGGAACTAATCCAGACCAATGCCCAGATACGCCTCAAGGTGAGACTGTAGATTCTACTGGCTGTTCTGCATCTGAAAGAGATAGCGATGGCGATGGTGTGATGGATGCATCTGATGACTGTTTGTTTGAGAATGCTACCGGTTGGGACAATGATGGTGATGGCTGTATTGACGATACTGATGGTGACGGCTATGATGATCCTAATGACAACTGTATAAATGAAGATTCAACAGGGTGGGACACCAACCATGATGGATGTATCGATGACACTGATGGTGACCTCGTGAAAGACAATGTTGATGCCTGCCCAACTACTAATGCAAGCGGGTTTGACAGTGATTTGGATGGCTGCATTGACGATTCTGATGGCGACATGATACCAGATGACCAAGACGATTGTCGTTATGTAAATGCAAGTGGTTACGACAATGATGGTGACGGATGCATTGATGACAGTGATGGCGATAATATCAAGGATAATATTGATTCATGTCCTTATGAAAATGCAACTGGATTTGATGATGACCAAGACGGTTGCGTCGATGACAATGATAACGATGGGGTGAAAGATAATGTTGATGATTGTGCAAACACTCAAGATATCAATACGATTGACAATAATGGGTGTTCCGACCACCAACGAGACACCGATAGTGACACGGTCAAAGATTTCTATGACAATTGCCCTAACACCATGGTTGGTGAACAAGTAAACACCGACGGGTGTGCTGCTAACCAACGTGACACTGATGGCGATTACGTGGTAGATTCCAACGATGCTTGTCCAGGGACAGATGATGGTTTGTCTGTAGATAATGATGGATGTGCTGAAAGCCAACTTGATACTGATAACGATAGCATTGATGATTCTCTTGACCAATGTAGCAATACACCATCAAATGAGACTGCTAACAATTATGGTTGCTCAAAGTCGCAATGGGATAGTGATGGAGACCAATACATGGACTCAGAAGATGATTGCCCGAATGTGGGTGGGACATCTACAATTGACCGAATTGGCTGTCTTGATTCTGATGGTGATGGAGTCTCTGACCTCAACGATGCGTTCCCTCAAGATGCTACTAAGCAAGCCGCTGCTGATAGTACAGAAGAAGGTGGATTTTCTCCATTAGCACTCGCATTGGTAGGTATGTTCGTATTATTCTCAATTGTTGCAGGTGCAATCCTTGTGCTAAGGATGCGGGGTAGCGAAGATGAGGAAGAACAATTCTCCGGAAGTTTAACTGCTCAACCTGCAGAGTCATTTAATGAGATGGCAATGCCAACTGGTGTCGACTCTGAACTTGGCCTTAACCAAATGAATGAGGGTGCGTTAGTAGCTGCCCAAGTCGGAGTTGAAACCTCTGAGCCTGAACAGTGGGTTGACGAGAATGGGGTGACATGGCACCGCCAACCAGATGGTGCGGTTCTCTTCTGGAATGGAGAGGCTTGGGAGCCTCAGAGTTAGTCTTCTGATTCACAATAACGGTTTTTGCGAAGATGGTTTCAGGGAAACTGATACACAATTTTCAGGTGCTCTTGTAGTTGAGGGCTTCAAATTCTATTCAGTGAAGTTGATGGGCGGCCTTGGCCGCCTTGCATTGCATGGCAGACGAGAATAACAGGCAGTTAGCGGAATCAGTGCTTACTGCCGTTAATGCAAGCGGTCAACATTACGGCTTTGGTCTGCCTATGATAGCTAGCGAAAATATCATCTCACCAATGGTTCGGAGAGCAGTAAATAGTGACCTGCACGGTCGCTATGCAGAAGGTCTTCCTGGGAAACGATATTACCAAGGTTGTGACGATTTTGATGACATTGAATCTCTAGGGATCAAGATGGCAAAACAGGTGTTCAATGCTAATTTTGTCAATATCCAATCAACTTCAGGTACAGTCTCCAACATTGCTGCTCTGAAAGCACTAACAAAGCCTGGTGACAAGATTTCAGCAGTGTCAACTGCAGATGGCGGTCATATCTCTCACGCCCGCATGGGTGCAGTCGGGCTACGTGGTCTAGACCTTCACACATATCCTTGGGACGAAGCGAGGATGGAGCCAGATGTTGATGCGGCGTGTGCAATGATCCGCGATTTAGAACCCAAATTAGCATTGGTTGGCCAGTCGGTTTTCCTCTTCCCTACTCCTCTTCGAGAAATGTCAGATGCGGCTCACGAAGTTGGTGCCAAAGTGATGTACGATGGTGCCCATGTTCTCGGACTCATTGCTGGCGGACAATTCCAAGACCCTTTGCGAGAGGGTGCTGATGTGATGACCGGTTCTTCCCACAAGACATTCCCTGGGCCTCAAGGCGGATTCATGATTTCAGATACAGATGATGAAAAATTCCAACGTAAACTCAACTCTGCGATTTTTCCCGGCACTAATTCCTCCTACCATTTGCATCATGTTGCTGGCAAGGTTGTAGCATTAGCCGAATTTGCAGAATTCGGCGCTACCTACGCCGCCGATATAGTCGCTAACGCCAAGGCGTTCGGAGAGGCGATGGCGGCAGAAGGGTTTGATGTCTTAGCAGAAGAGAGAGGATTCACAGCCAGTCATCAGATATTGACTCGCCATGGCGGACAAGATTCTGGGGCTGGCGCAAAAGCAGCGCGGTTATTGGAAGATGCTGGCATCATTACCAACATGAACATGCTTCCAGGTGACACCAAAGCATTGACTCCAAGTGGACTGAGATTAGGTGTGCAAGAATTGACCCGTGTGGGCATGGGTGTAGATGAGATGGGCGTTGTAGCGAGTTTGTATGCACGAGTTCTCCTCAAGGGTGAGGACCCTAGTTCGGTGAAGCGAGATGTGCGGGCGCTGAAGGGTGAACATCAAACTGTGCACTACTGTTTCGAGGAAGGACCTGCATATCCTTGATTACAAAATGTCAATTATTCTGCTTGCTGGCTCAGTAAATGTTTCTGATAAAGTGAAAGCATTGAGCAATTTTCCCTTTTGTTGGTTGGTTAAATCAGTTCGATGATAGATTGTCACTAAAGGTTCACCCTGTTCAACAGGCGTGCCGATGTGGGCATCAATTATCATGCCAACTTGCATGTCAAGTAGGTCATCAATGTTTTTCCTTCCAGCACCCAAATCTGAACTTATTTTGGCAAGGGTTAGAGCATTAATATCACACACATAACCTTCTTCACTAGCACATACCTCTGTTGTTTGTAGGGTCGTACTGAGAAGGCCAAGGGCTTTTAGAACTGAATTTTCGCTGTCAAATATATCCTTGTCAACCCCCTGAGATTCGCACATGTCAACGAATTTCTTCATTGCTGTACCGTCATGTAAGGAATCATGTATCATATGTGCACCTTCATCGCGGTCATTACAGATTCCTGCCGCAGTCAACATTATTCCACCTTGAACACATACAAGTTCTTCTAAATCGGCTGGTCCATTTCCCCTTAGTGTCTCAATTGATTCTAAGACCTCTAGTGCATTTCCTATTGCGAATCCAATGGGGGAATTCATCTCTGTAAGGGTGACTGTTGTGTCCATCCCTAACCCCTCACCGGTGGCGGTCATACTCGCTGCTAATTCGCGAGCATCTGCTTCATTTTCCATGAAAGCAGCCCTTCCAACTTTGATGTCCATTACTAGTGCTGATAGACCAGCGGCTGCTTTTTTTGACAGAATAGAGCCGGTTACTAGCGGTACCGAAGCAATTAATCCGGTTACATCTCGAATAGCATACATTCTCTTATCAGCAGGGGCAATATCACTCGTCTGTCCAACAATTGCGCAGCCAACAGTATCAATTTGTGTTTGCAGTTCTTCACCCGTCAACCCAACCCTATAGCCTGGAATTGATTCTAGTTTGTCTAGAGTTCCCCCTGTGTGACCTAAACCTCTTCCTGAAATCATAGGTACCTTCGCTCCGCATGCTGCTACCGCTGGGGCAAGAGGAAGTGAGACCTTATCTCCTACTCCACCAGTACTGTGCTTATCAACCACCAAGTGAGCCCATTCCTTTGGCCATTCAAGGATTGTTCCAGAATGTACCATAGCGTGGGTAAGTTCTACAGTTTCAGATTGTGAAAGTCCATTTTCAAATACATTTCTAAGCCAATCTTCGACTTGTTTATCGCTCAGTGAACCATCAACTATGCAATCGACAGCTTGCTGAATTTCAGAGGTCATTTTCTTACTCCGATAGACCGCTATTTATGGTTCACTTATTGCTTTCCTTGTTGTAGTGTTCTCGTAGTTGATCTACTGTCCAGCCCGAGTTTAGTGCGTCTTGGACTTGTTGTGGCGTCCAGCCTTCAAACTCAAATCCATCAAGAAGTGGTGCTCCGTGAACGCCATCATGGCGTCCCACTGCATCGTCACGGCTAGAGAGAATTTTCGGCTCTTCTGTTAGACTTCGGTCCAATATTAGAGTGTCACTCTCCTCAATTCCTGAGGTTTCTGATTCATTTTCTCCAAAAGCTGCTTCTTGAGCTACTGCTATTGCCAAATCAAATGAATCATCTTTTACGACTCCACGGGCAGTTTCCCTTCCACCTAACAGAATTGCAACAAGAGCAATTACCAATGCTACCATCGCCACTCCGACAATTCCTATCAATACTCTTGCGGCTGTTGAATCCAATGGGTTATCTGCCTCAGGAATTGTAGGGCTAGTGGTGCTGTCATTGTTGGTACCATCATTGGTCCCATCGCCGCTCCCTGTCATGTTTGAACCACAATCAGTCTGTTCTCCGTCGGCAACACTATCATTGTCAGCATCAGCAAATAAAATAGCATCAGATGCGGGAATTTGATGCAGAGTTGCGAAAACCAATTCATCTATATCTCGGATACAATCTCCGTCAGTATCTGGGTTATTCGGGTCGGCGCTGACACCCATCTCTTGCAAATTATCAAGTCCATCGCCATCAAAATCATGTGATTGTTCAGGCACTGAACTACCAGGTATTACAGATGATGTTCGGTTCAATCCGTATTCAAGTTCCCAAGCATCCGGCATATTGTCACCATCTGTATCGGTATCAGCGTCCAAACGATTCCAATCCTCTTCAAAAGATGATAGATACCAAGCTGCTAACTCAGTATTATGGACAACAATTCCCATCTCACGGTTTCTCAAAATTGCATTTGAATTCCAATTGATGGAGGAAATCAAAACCGATTCTCCATCAACGATTACTCCCTTGTTATGCAATTTAGTGATTCTTTCAGCAGGAGCCATTAATATCGCCGTAGCATCATAGCCATCTGTACGATTCCACTGATTGTTGAAATGGTTTACAGTATCACGTATATCATCATCATAATTTACATAATATCCGTTAATTAGCAACCTTACTTCAACCCCTCTTTGAAGCGCTCTTTCAACCGCTTCTACCAATGGATTGTCGCCAAATCCCCAGTGCCATCCCATGTCAAATCCCTGAAGTGAGAGTTCAATACTAGTGTCCGCTGAGTCAAGGAGATTAATAATGCCCGTAACACAATCATCAGGACAGGTGAACACTTGTCCTGTAAAGTCACCAGTAATTACAGGCGGTGTTGTGGTTGGCGGCACCGCCTCTAGTCCACTTGGTCCGTATGATGTCCACCCGGATGGTTTACCAGTTGCTGGGTCCATTACGCTGTAACTATTCAGATGAGGGTGGCTGATATTTTCATCCCACGACATTCTACTCATCACTAATTGCGCTACATCTTGTGAGTTGATGACCAACCCCCAATCTCGGTTAGAAGAGTAATCTCCAGCAGGGAAAGTTGATTCTTTGATATTTCCAGAGCCAATCCATACTGACTCTCCATCTCTTACTGCAATTTTACTGTGTATGTATTGGTAAGGTGCCGGTGGTGCATTCTCACCACGTGGATTCCCCATCCAGTATACTGTGATACCTCCCGCGTACAATTCGTATGCCATCCCTCTAATTTTGTACAAATCATTTTCATCTTCTAGCGGGTCTTCTTCGAGAATAATTGTGATATCGACATTTGCTTGTGATAGTTGAACCAGTTTTGCAACAATATCGTTGCTCATCAATTCATAGACATGAATGTGTAACTCAGTTGTACTCCCATCAAGCCATTCAGTAAACTGGTAAAGGCTTCCATCTGGTGAAGCCATTGGTTCTAGAGAACCAGTAGTTGAAAACACTCCTGAATCACAAAACATACTGGCGCCTAGTCGAATCCAGCGAACTTCCCAGTCAGCACTTGTGTTGGTGTCTTCAATCTCGTTACAGCCATCACCACGCATGTAAATCAGACCTTGAGTAGTAGTTGGAGGGGTAGAAACTGCTGGTCCACTCCAACCTGAAACAGTAGCAAGCCCATTGCCATATACGAAAGTATCAGCGGTAACCCCGTCTGGAGAAATCAGTTGTAGAGACGAACCTGAATCATACATCCAAGGTGAGTAATCCAAAACCTCATTCATATCAACAGCATTGATTCCACCATCCTCTGAAAGGTTGGTTGGTGACTGAGTTAAAGTCACAGATTCCCCAGGTTGGAGATTTAGTCCATTGAAGGTTCCGGAATTAGCATCACCATCAGATTTGATTCTATTGAGGTGCCAACCTGCAAGATTTAGAATGCTATTGCCCATATTTGTGATTTCAATGAACTCGTTGTCTCGGTTGTAAATCTGACCAGGCATTACTTTTGTGAACCATACGGGGTCATCAGGATTCCAAGGAGTCGGTTCAGGATTTTCATCACCTGGTGTTGGCCACATGGTATTAAGCCAATTCTCAGACCATGCGTTAGCATCACCTTCTATGCTTCGACAATTTTCAGAAGTTGACCAAACAACTTCCTGTCGCACCCCTCCATTTGGGTCTCTGAGGTCAATCATTTCATCAAAATTAGATAGGAAACCGTTGTTTTCTGGGATTAATACGGCATATTCTCCAGCATCTAGATTCCACCAGTCACTGCGTTCATATGCTACTCCAGCAGCATAATGTTGCAAATATAGAGATCGCAAAACCATTGCATCTCCGCTATCAGCAACGACTAACCAACGCGAAAGATTAATTGTGGCGGAATCAGGATTATATATTTCTAACCAATCTCCATCAATTCCAAGATTTCCACCTGTGCATTGAGGCATTACTTCGTTCACTTCAAGGGTGGTTGCTCCGGTGTAAGGATTGTCAAAAAGTGGGTTTGATGAGCCAGGGGTCGGCCACGGCGAGTGAATCCATTCGCCAGCAACATCACTACCAGAAACAAGAGTTGAGTTTAATGGTGTTAGAGAGTAAATCAAAGTTTGAACTACATCTCCTTGATTATCAACTAGAGAGACCGCATCACCACTATTTTGGAGGCTCATTGAGCGTCCGTTTCTCCATACTACTACATATTCACCAGCATCTAGTTCCCAATCTGAACTGATTGATTCGTTAAGACCAGGGATGCTCAAGGAATCTAGAGCAAGTGAGGTATTCCTCCCATCCCGAATTTTCCAGCCTTGGAAGGATGCTGTGTCGTTACCGACATTTACGATTTCAACCCATTCTCCTTCAGGATAAAGGTTTGAATCTGAACCGATAGGATTAGGCATTAATTCAGATATCCTGAAATCAGCGCTCTCGTTGACTGAGCTAGTCATTTGGTTTGGATTTGCCATTGCTGGAGTAGCCCATCCTGAAACCATCATCGGTTGCGCAGGTAGGTCAGGGTCAGTTGGCATTGCAGTCCTGTTAGAGCCAAAGTCACCACTCCAACTTACTGAATCCACGATGTCTCCAACGCCGTCTACCAATGAGATGGTATCCCCGTTAACCAGCATTTGGCCACTTGTTGGTGGGGTTGACAGTACTACATAAGAACCAGAATCAATTAGTAATCCACTTCCAGTGTCACGGTCAGAAAATCCAGTATCTAAGGGGAATAATTGACCAGTCCCCGAAATGATGTTCCAGCCGGTAACATCAACAGCAGGATCTGAACTTCGGTGTGACAATTCAATCCAATTTCCATTCGGATAGGATAACCAACTATTGGTTGCATTTACCATCACTTCGTTGATACGAACTGGACTACTGCTGTTGACATTGCGTGCATCAGCCCCTTCAGGTGTAGGGAATAGAGACATGACCCAGTTCCCAGTACCTGTTGTAGGGGCTATGAATGAGTGTCCAGGGATACCAATACCAGTGTAGTTGGCAGCTGAGACATATTCTCCATTGGGATTAATTAAGAAGGCAGAATCCCCAGCATTATTGAAAACCCCATACTGATTCATACCGTTAGTTGCAACGATTCTGCGTTCATTTGGTTGAATCATATGGGAAATATTGTAGTCAATAACATGAGTGTAATTCAGATTCATTTTGTTCCCAGTTAAATCTTTTATTGACCACCCACTAAGGTTCATGGAAACATTCCCAGTATTTTCAATTTCAATCCACTCGCCCTCAGGGTAACTACCATTGTCGTTTGATGGCCACGCGTCAGCCAAAACCTCAGTAATTCGTAGGTCGCTGGTATTCCATGTCGGACCACCAACCCCTCCGCCGGAGTTTATGGTACCCGGAGTGATGGTAGTTACTTCATCCCAATCAGCAGTTGATGAACTTCCCTCAACAAGTGAATTTCCTTGATTAGCATAAACAGACCAAGTTGCTTGATGTTGGATAACAGAATTTGAGTTGTATAAAGATACAATTCCTTGGGTATTTGTCATACAGTGACCACAAGATTGGCCATCACCATTTCTAGCAATCACCATATAATCGCCTGCTGAGATAATCAGGTTCTGGAGATTTTGGGGCCAGACTACAGTAACAGGAGAAGAGGTGATTGAAATGTCCATCTGTCTTGAGGAGTGGTCTTGGAGGTACCACCCAGAAAGGTCTACATCTGACCCTCCACTGTTGTAAAGTTCAACCCATTCACCAGTAGTCCAGTCGGCAGGACCTACTGCATCGGTTTCTTGCCCCACTGCATTAACGAATAGTTCGTTGAGACATACTGCTCCTGTACAGCCTGTACTTTTCGCTCCAGCACGTTCTGGCTCAAATGCATTCTCAAGCATCACTGCTTGTGGACTAAGAAGCATTAGTAGCAGAATTGAGGATATCGTCAGTTTTAGTTTCATCATTGGTCACACACCCATGGGCTATCACTGAGGCTAAGAGTCATTACCATTAGAATTTGCCTCGCCCTTAGGGCGAGTCATTATCAAGTGAATCCGAAAGAATCAACTTTTTGAGCAAAAGTGTAAATCATGATTGGAACAAGAATGATACCCATTCCATGGCTTCGCCGTATTCCAATTCTTGGTGGCATTAATCCAAGAATCGTGCCAGTGATTAGAACCCCTATTCCAATCCAGCCAGTTGATAGCCAAACTAAAATCGAAACGAATACAATCACACCCATCACTAGAGAACGGAGTGGGATAAGTTCATGCAATTTTAACATCCCTTTTCCAACTTTAATCATAATCGGTACAGCAATTAGGCCTGATGCTACTGTCACAGCTAACAATCTGATGAAATCTGGAGGTGGTTCAATTGCTGACCAAGGATCTATTGGATACATCATATTTAGTGCAAGAGCGGCTCCAGAACGTGGCCTTCCAACTAAGTATAGGAAAGCAAGAACCATCACAGTCACTGCAGTATTGGTTGCAGATAGGATGGCAATTACTTCCAAATCTTGTTGAGTTGATTGTGCTTCAAGGTCTAGGTCTGGGGAGACCTCGCGCTCTTCTCTCGCAGACTGAATAAGTGCTAAATCTTCTTCAGATATTGGTGCTCCGCCAACCATCATGGCTGCTGATTCATCATTCAATAATCCACGTTGCTCCGGGTCAATTATCGCTGCTCTTGGAGATGAACCGTCATCAGGTATTTGTGCAACGATTCCAGCCTCTTCTGCTTCTCGGCGTCTTGCAATAGCCTGCATCGCTGGATGGTTGGTTTGACCGGGGCCAAATTCAAAGTCAGCTGGGATGTAATCTGGGTCTTTCCATTTCCCTACAAAATTGCGCACAGTCATCACAACAACAGTTGCTTGAGCAGCAGTCATGCCCGGTAAAATAGCCATCACAGCAGCACAGATTGAAGATAAAAAGCAAGGGATAAGCAGTGGTCCTGGGTCGGGTAATTCCCAGTCATCCTCTTGAGGTGGCATTTCAGAAGTTGTAACAAAGATATCAAGCAAGTTGGCTATGCCAAACAGCCCAGCAAGACCTGGCATCAGCATAGTAGCATTTGGCATCCCAACGGGTGAGCGGCCAGGTAACTCAAAAACAGCCCAGCCATAAAACCCACTGAGTAGGAAAAAGGCGGTTGCAACAATCATTCCGGCAATGTTGGAATTATCTGTAAAACTGAAATCAAATTCTCTTCCAAATAATCTAATCTTCCAGCGCTTGCTAATGGCTTGCATCCACTGAGGCCAAGGAATTCGAGTTGTTTCAGTCAAGATTAGAAACATAGAAATGGCCAATAATAAGTACGGCAATATTTCACGGCTATCCTCATAAAATCCTAATCCAGGATTTTCACCAAAAAGTAATCGAGCAAATATCAATAACGGAATCGACAACAACAATCCAAGTTGTGAACCACGAGCAGAGTAGGCAACCCCTTGTGTGGCATTACCTGCAAGTAACATTCTATGTCCCGGGAGCAGAGCAAGTGCTGTATCTCCATCGGGCGCACCAACAAGAGCGCTAGGAATGTAATTTAGGAATGTGTGAACAGTTCCCATTGCTACGATGATGGCTGCAACAGCAGAAAGAGGGATACCTAGACCAATTGCTAAAGGAGTTAGACTAAGCGCAATAAGTGCGACATTGTTGACGTGAAATCCCGGAATTAATCCAGTCATACAGCCTAGAAATACACCAATGAAAAATGATGCAAGAAGCCATAGCCACTCAACCATCCAAATTTCCATTCAATCACCTCACGTGTCTTTAGCGTCGGTCAAGACATAGTTGTACTTCACGTTCAATCACGCTTTCTTGAGTTGATAATCTCCCTTCCCAAAATATAGGGCTAGCGCCACTCGCTTCTTGTGTGGCCTGCTCAGTCCCATCACCGAGTAAGCAAAGACGTTCTCCTAATTGAGTCCCTTCTCTGTTAATCCAGAGGGTTCCGTTCTCTTCGCTTACGACACCGTTTATTTTGACAAGTGTATTGATGTCCCATTGCCATTGGTCGTATCCATCGGTCCAAGCTAGTGTGGTTACTGGAATCGGTTCGTTCGCCCAAATTGAGATGCTGTGTACTTGGAGAAGTAATCTAGCATCTACGGTATCCCAGATTAATGTCGCTGAAACATTGACTTTTGTTCCTGTTTCTATCCATTCTGAGCGTACTCCCTCAATGATAATTCGCATCTTGGTAGAGCGGGTGAAATAATCTGGGCCATCAGCCAAGTAACCTTTGTCATAATCTGGTGAGATTGAACCGTCAATCCAACCAACTAGATTCAGGGTTTGATTGCGGTAAGCATTTGGGTCTCTTACGAGAGTTGAAAGTGGGGTTGTAGGACCTCCAAAATCTCCAGTTGGGTTGATTGCGTTGGTTACTTGACCGTGGTCAAGGCATAATTGTACTCTAGATTCTTCCCATACTAGTCGACCACTAAAGTCACCAGTATCTCCTGAGGTGTCATTTTCATGGGGTAATAAACATAGTTTGTTAGTTTCTCCTGGACCCATAACCCACCATACATCGCTGTCGTTGTATGCCTGTCCCTCAATTGTTACTAGACTACCAATATCATAAGACCAAGATGTTGAATCTGCGCTCCACGAAAGTCGCTTTGCACCTGCTGCGTGTAAGATTTCAATTTGAGTTGCATGAGTTTGTAATTGCCAGCGGAAATCCCGTTCTGACCATCGAACCCAGCCAGTTACGATGATTTTTGAGCCGGCTTCATAACTTTGGTCAAGTCGACCTTCAATTGCTATAGACAATACATGGTCGGCATTTCCATACGATGGGTGATCCATCAAACTAGATATTTGGCGAGTGACATTTCCTTCTAAAACATCTCCTGAATAACCAACAATTGTGATAAGATCACCGTCAAATTCTGCCGGGTTATGAGATACGCCAGTCAAATTTACGGTGTGCACTGTTGGAACCCATGATTTATCCCATTGAATCGCACCAGCACCTTTTGCGGCTACCCATATTCTGCCATTCCACTCAGAAACCTCACCGACAACTTGTACTAGAGTTCCAATAGGCGGCAGAAGTCCAGTTTCAGTCCACCTGACTTCACTGACATTGTAACCATCTTCAATTAAAATGTCAATACGGTCAGAACCACTATCATACGGGTCACGTATGTATGAAGTTAATTCACCACGTATTTTTACCGATTCTCGTATATGTTCATGCAAGTCAGCAATTTCAATAATGTCAGGTTCGCGAACTACTGCGTAGAAATTCATTACGCTAACCAGCATAATGCTGAGAAAGAACATCGCCCACAATTTTGCCATGCATCCGCTCAGGAGGGTTACAGGCTTGAAGGTTCGGCTACTTAATTCCCCGTAAGTAACTCAGTTTTGAGGTGTATATTCATCTAATGTAACCTCCTGTCGCTACTATGGCGGTGGTTATCAGACATGTTACTTTCACCACCGCTTTAGCATTTGTAATCATGTTTTCAACTATCTTTGAAACTGGATATATTATCGATGAACCCACCTCTTTTTTCTACTGCTAATGTTGTTGGTAGTGAAATGATAAAGAGCGCGGCGAGGAGAAGTGCTTGGCGGCTCGCCTCCATCAAACGGTTCAGAGCCTTCGTTGATTTCAGTATGACGGCGGAATGAGGCAGATTCAAAGCAGTTGCGTCTCACCCATAGGGTGAGTAACATGAGTTTCCAAGACGGAGTAGGTGCGAAAAACATCGGAATGATGTGGATGAGTCTTGCAGTTTTAGCAATGTTTGTGTTGCCAATATTAGGTGCTACTGCTACAGTTCCAACAATTCCTGAAGATGTTGAGGATGAGTGGTGGGCAACCACAAATATGGACAAGAATGGTGATAAAATCCACGATGCGATCCCCATTGCAATCAAGAGTACTCAGTATGATTGGGTTGATGATGAAGGACGGATTAGTGTCATTGTTGATTTTGACCATCTGCCAACAGAAGCCGATGAGCGACTTCTTGAGAACCGTGTAGATTTTAGGGTTCAATTCCGCTACCATATCATTGATTCAATCGCTGGCTCAGTAGAGGTATCTCAAATTGGCAATCTTGCCAATTTACCCGGTGTAGTTCTCTTAGAAATTGATGGCATCTTAACAATTCAAATGGCCGATGTCAACGAGATTCATGGCATAACTAATGTTTGGGATGAAACAGGCTATACAGGAGCGGGTTCGGTTGTTGCCATCATTGATACTGGAATTGATGCAAGTCATGAAGGCTTGAATGATTTAGATGATAATAATGAAACCAACGACCCGAAGGTCATCGGATTCTATGATGTCATCAATAGGCCCGATGATACTAATGGTACAGATGTTGAGGCATATGATGACCAAGGTCATGGTAGCCACTGTGCAGGAATAACTGCTGGAACAGGTGCACCAACTTACGAATATATTGGAGTCGCTCCTCAAGCACAACTAGTTGGGGTAAAAGTTCTGTCTTCAAGCGGTAGTGGTTCTTTCGCTCAAGTGATGCAAGGTATGCAATGGACAATTGATAACCGCCACAAATTCAACATTAGAGCGGCCTCAATGAGTCTTGGTGGTCCCGGTGCATCTGAGTGGACTGCAAGCGAGCAAGAGAGCACCAATCGAATGGCGAATGAGATGGTGCGCAATGGGATTGCTCTCTTCATCGCAGCTGGTAACTCAGCCTTTAGCGCCCAAATAGGGACGCCAGGCAGTGCAGAAGATGTCATCACAGTAGGTGCATTGGATAAGGATACAGGGATTGCAATTTATTCAAGTCAAGGTCCAACAGAAGAGGGCCGGATTAAACCGAACATCGCTTTTGTTGGAAGCAGTGTGATGTCTGTTGACTTCAACACTGGAACTGGATACACAGCAAAATCAGGTACCAGCATGGCAACACCTGGCGCTGCTGGTTTGGCGGCTCTGATGTATCAAGCCAATCCAGATCTCTCGCCATTTGATGTTCGCAACATTATGCAAGAGACAGCAGAGTACAGATTATGTTCATACATGTTTAAGAATGAACCATGTGTTGAAGATTTAATCCCTAAAAACCGTCAAAACAATGTTTACGGCCATGGCCACACAAATGGTGAGCCATCAGTTGCAGAAGCGGCAAATCAAGTATATGGGCTAACTCTTGCAATCAATATTTCATCTACAAACGATGCAAATAGTGACAACAAAGTTCACGTTGGACCCGGTGAAACAATTTCCTTTGAGATAATTGGAGAAAGTGTCGGAAAGGTGCAATGGCGTACTTGGGATATGCGTGATTACTGGTCGGACCATCCCGATTTTGAATCAGGTGAAACCCAATTCTCAATCACTCACGAAATGCTACATGACCGGTTGAAGTTCCTTCCTGGAAACGATGTTACAGGTAACCAGACCATCATGGTTCGTGGAATTGCTGGTGATAACGCTTCTACAAACGCGGTTGTTCATTTGCATGTGATGGGTGACACGCCAATTGAAGTTACTCAGCAAACTGGGGGAATTGATGGCACAGTTTTCTTACTTTCAACCCTGGTCATCATTCTAGCAATTGGATTAATTCTAATGATGTTGATGTTACAAGGTACAATTGCAATTCCTGAATGGGCACCCTTTTCAAATGATGATTTAGATGAAATCGATGGTGATGATGCCGAGGTCAATTCTACTACCACTTCAGCAAAAAAGGAATCTGCGAGTTGACGGGGTGATTACTTGGCGCTTGCAGGCGTTTTGATTTCAGCGTTTGTCGCTGGATTAGCAGCAATTCTCGTCACTGTTTCTATTGAGAGATGGGGTGGCCTTCATGGAGGGGTTTTGGCTACAGTCCCATCAACAATTGTGCCGGCCGCAGTTGGAATTTGGTTAGCAGCAGCAAGTGTTGATGAATTTCAGGCTGCAATGGCCATCGTTCCTATCGGCTTGATTCTCAATGCTGGATTTCTTTATCTTTGGAGAGTTGTTCCGCCGCTTATTCCTGAATGGAATTTCGGTATTCGTTTGACATCTATAACTGTTGTTTCTTTGACTATTTGGGGATTATTTGCCCTGTTATCAATTCGAGGATTCAACCTTCTAACTACTACCGGCATAGCTCCTCTAACAATTGGTTGGCTAGCATTGATTGTAGGTTTGATAGTCGGCTTTGGTGCAACAATTCAACACCGTCCAGCACCAAGAGGGCAGAACAGTGTGGGTGTACTCACATTATTGATGCGAGGGGTTGCCGCTGCTGCTTCAATAGGAATTGCAGTTTGGCTAGCAGGACTTGGCAACCCACTAGCTAGTGGGATAATGAGTATTTTTCCTGCGATTTTTACAACGAGTATGGTCGCACTATGGCTTGCCCAAGGAGAGGCAGTTCCCGGTGGTGCAATTGGTCCAATGATGTTCGGGTCACAATCCGTATCGCTGTTTGCATTACTAGTGGCAATTTCCTATCCTTTGACAGACTCAATGATTGAAATTGTATTCGCAACTATTGGTGCATGGATTGGCTCAGTCCTCCTCATCAATGCTTCAGTCTGGTACTATCTCAAATCCAAAAATGGTAAAATTTCAACACCTTGAATCCTGTAAAAGTTCTCAACGGATGCATTCAATAAAACCGACAAGCCCCCTCAATTGCCGGAGGGGTGACTGTGGTAGACAAGCGATACATCCGAGATGCCTTGCACGGTGACATCATTCTGCCTGATTACATCAGTAGAATAGTTGACACCAGAAGTTTCCAACGCTTACGCTATATCCAACAATTAGCAACCTGTCACTACGCCTTTCCATCAGCAACTCATAGCCGTTTTTCACACTCAATTGGTGTGTACCATCTAGCAACTCGATTAGTGGAAGACTTGGCCGATAGATTTCCTGGGAGAATAAGCGAGGTTGATGTGAAATTAGTACCAATCGCCGCACTTTTGCATGATGTTGGGCATCCCCCATTTTCTCACATGCTTGAGACTCCAGAAGTGTTTGCCACCTATGCTAATCATGAGGATTGGGGACGTCTAATATTGACTGACCCGGAGTGTGATATTGCCGTAGTACTTCACGAAACTCTAGGTGATGAGGTTGACCGCCTGTTAGCGATAATGAAGGGAGGGAAAGTAGAGCCATTTCTCCATGAGTTGGTTTCTAGTCAACTAGACGTTGATAGGCTTGATTATCTAATGCGAGACCAGTTTGTGACTGGGGCTGATGTAGGTGGATTTGACCTTGAAAGATTATTACGAGCAATCAAGATCTCCGATGATGGACATCTTGTAGTAAGTTCAGAATCAATATCAGCAGTTGAAGCATATCTAGTTACTCGCTGGCACATGTATGAGTCGGTTTACTTCCACAAGTTGAGCATGTTGACTTCTGTATACTATGTGCGCGCGCTCGCGAGAGCACGAGAGTTGCATGAAGAAGGTTCACTTCCACTATCATTGAAAATGAGAGATTTATTGTCAAACCGTAATCTTACTCCTTATCGCTATTCACAGTTGACAGATTCCTTTGTGATTGCTGATGTCTTCCAATGGGCTGACCACGGAGATGAGATTTTGTCAAGTTATGCCAAGAGGCTTTCAAGTCGGGCGGTGTTTCACAAACAATTGCGAAACGTGTTGAACCCCAAACAAGTCGATGAACTTTGGAGTGGGTTGAAAGAAATCGTTGAGAGTGCTGGATATGATGGATACCATGATTTAATCAACGCACCACTTAGGAAAGAGGGTTATTTACCATATCAAGAGGGAATTAACCTTGAAGATGGCAAGGATATTTCTGAAGTTTCACCGCTCATTCGGTCAATCTCTGGTGAGTTCGCTCGCTCAATGGTTTTTGTTCCTGCTGAAGTTCGTCAGCAATGTGAGGAATATGTTGAGGAACAAATTGCCAGTATTTCTCAGTAGGAATAATTTCTTCAATTCTGTTGAAATCAGATTGAATCCTGATGGGCCCGACCGGATTTGAACCGGCGGCCACTCGGTTATGAGCCGAGCGCTCTAACCAGACTAAGCTACGGGCCCTTGACGCCCCGTCTATGCTACCCCTGTTCAAAGTTGGCACTTGAATTGGTGCTACCGTACGCTGAAATAGGACCGCCCAAGAGGGCGGAGGGATGGCATACCCGAGGTTTGGCTCTATGTTCCTTGCAACTTCACTATTGCTGGTGACTTTGTGTTTCTTCCCCCAAGTTTCTGCACAACTTGGTGGTTCGCCAAATCCTGACATCAATATTGACTGCCCTGATACAAGCGTAGAAATTGAAGTTGGGCCCGGTGATTCAAGAGTTGGGTCAGTGATTTGTACGCTTGAAAACCCCTCAATACATCAAGAAGATGTCAATATCACTGTTGAAGATATTGGGTTGAATGTAGCATATCCTGGCTCAGTATCAGTCTCATCAAATAGCGATCAAACTTTCACCATTAGTTGGTCAACTGAATTTAATGCAGATGTAGAATCTTTCACCAGTTCAATTGAAGCCACGGTGACTTCAGTCAATGGATTACCATGGGCTACTGGGAATTCTAAGAGCGACTCGGTGAGAGTTGAAATAATGCCTTTTGGTAGGCCTTGGATTGACATGGAAGGCCAAGAGATATCTCTCAATTACGGTGAGCAATCAACCGTTAATTTCTCCTTGCGTAATACCGGTAATGCGGAGGACACACTTTCGCTGGTTATGGAAAATCAAAGTGGTTTGGAACAGTTTGGTTTTACCTTTGAATATTCAGATACTTCTGCCAAGTTAGGGGTAAATGAATCCAAAGATATCACACTCACGATTACTGCATCAGAAGATATTGCTGACGGGTCCTTTGTGGTGATTCTAGAAGTAGATAGTCAGTTAGCGGAAGATAGCGGAAACCCTTGGATTGTTGAAGACAATTTCAGATTACAATCGATTGCAGAAGAAGAGTCATTTCTGGCGACTTCAGTTGACAATGTTCCAGCGTGGGCTATTACCACGGCAATGGTGTTGGCAGGGTTGGCTGTAGTTGCAGTAATTGTTGTTGCAGTCAAGTTAGGCATGTCTCGGAGTAGTGCCACAACCGATTTTGATTTCGAAGATGATTTTGAAGATGACTTTGACCTTGGCGACGAAGAGTTCGACGATTTTGGCCTTGATGATTTGTGATTTTGAGAGCCCAAAAGATGGTACTATGGCCCCATATCCTTATAGCAGAATGACTGTGACAGTTCACCGTAGGTGACTAAGATGAACGGAAGAGTAACTCGCAGATTGATTCTCATTATTGCAGTATATGCATTGAGTATGTGGGCAGGAGCGGCATCAAATGCTGTAGCACAAGGTGTGTCTCCAAACCCTACAGTGAGCGTGGCTTGTTCCCCAGCGGCAATCCCAATTGAGGTTCATCCTGGCGCAGCACGAACTGGTACAACTTACTGCACAGCAACAAACCCAACCCAGTATGTTGAGGATGTCACCATTACTGTGACTGCTGGTGGATTAGCAGTTGCTCACCCTGGTTTGATTACCGTTGGAGCATACGATTCATCAACTTTTGAGGTGGTTGTCCGTGGTGACAACAGAATGGCAGAAGGAAGCCGTTCAATCACAATCACTGCTAGAGTTACTTCTGCTAGTGGAATGCCTTGCACTACCTGCCCTTCAGTGCAGTCATCTGTAATGGCTACAATCATGCAATTCAGCAGACTCCGTGTTGAGGCTGAAGAACCATTCAAGCAACTACGTCCAAATGTTGATTACATCTTTGAGTTCAAAGTATACAATGATGGAAACGCATACGACCGATTCAATATTGACATCGTAAACCGTGATGACCTTGAGGAAAAAGATTTCCAGATTACTTTGCCAACAATCAGTACAGAGATTGAACCACAAGCTCCGGCTGATAAAATGCGTGTGATGATGAGAACCCCGAAGATTCAAGGATGGACTGATGAGTACCATCAGTTGCAATTCCGTGCTACCAGTGAATACAGTGTGCGAACTGAGGGTGTACCAAACTATCAGACTCAGATGATTACAATCTATGTACGTGGAATCTATCTGCCAGGCTTTGAATTAATGCCATCTCTCTCTATGATTGCTTTGGGTGCTGCATTCGCCGCTCGCCGCCGTAATCAAGAAGAATTTGATGAGTCACTAAACCCGACTCCTATTTCAGCGCCTGGTCTGTGAAGTAACCTTCACCAGTCCTCATCAGGTGGTATTGCTTTGTCATCCTCCCGTTTTACGTGGTTTTGGCGTTGTTCAACATCTCTTCAAAACATATTTCTTACCAAGCGAAGAAGCAACGGGTTGATAACCGCACGAGTGTCACAAGATATCAACCAATGAGGTAGTGGAACATGTCCGGTGGATTACTAGAGAAAGCACAGAGTCAGGACAACGAAGCAGTGGTAACCCCGGATGAGGGAGTTACAGCAGCAGTTGAAGATGTTGAGGAAACGTCCGGTGGCGGCTTGTTGGAGCGTGCTACTTCCGAAGTTCCATCAGATGACGGGCCCGGTTTTGATTCAAGCATGGTAAAGAAAGGAGTAGCCGCATCTGTGGTTGCTTTGTTGATTCTATTCGTCGCATATCAAGCAGTCATGGGATTCTCACTGGGGGGATATAGTATCTCAGTCTCCGATGTTGATGTTGATGACAGTGATAACACACTTCGCGTCCAAGTTTTCATTGGAACCCCTATGTTCAAGAGTTCACCCAGCGGAGAAATGAATATGACCATTAGTAACGGCTCTGGGCCTGTTTGGTCTGGTACATTTGATGCAAGTTCTAAATTGAGTTGGTATGATGTTAACATTGCCGATTTCTATCAAGGTAACTCTCGTGCTGCAGCAGCGGATGGGAGTAATATCGATTATACAATAACCGTTGAATTAGAAGGTTCTACCTCCGAAGCGTACGCAATTCCTGGAGAACTTTCAGATCGGACCATTAACACAGTTGATGGGGAACTGAGTCAAGTTGTTAGTTCATGCGATTGTGAAGATAAAAACGACCTTGATCATGTGGGGGTAAAATTCAGAGTTGGGATGGGTGCTTTAGACCCGGTAGAGAGCGACACATCAAACTTGATGATGCATATAAATTCAGATTATACTGTAGATGCTGAGATACTTCACGATGGCTCACCGGTGTTCAGTTTCCCAACTGTTACTGTTAATGGTGATGAGGCTTCTTGGGATGGTGGTGCTGGGACAGTTGAGAATTCATGGCTTGAATTGGAAGGTGAAGGGACATTAACAGGTGCCTTTAATGATTCAGTAAGTTATATCCCACGTGATGATTTTTACGAAGGTGATGATGGTTGTTATACTATTGAAATCACGGTAGTTCACGTTTCTCCCTTTGGTGAAGAGGTTATCGGAACTTCAAGCCAAGGATGGGAGTTCTTTTGGGAATACAATGAAAATAGAGACACATCTGCAGGTAACGGTCCAGACAATGAACCAGGGACAGCAGATGACAAGGTCCCAGACCCGTACAAATCTCCTGAAACTTGCTGATTATTCAGAGGTCATCTAGGTCATCAAGTTCATCGCGTTCAATGACAATCGTTCTAGTAGGTTCATCACGTGCATGAATCGCTGTGAAATATGCTACTAGTCCTAGGCCAACTACCAATGCGACTAGGAAACTGATTAGCATTGGACTCATCCCTGGTGGTGCCTCTGGTGCTGTACTCCATACAACGATTTTACTCTGGATAGAACCGCCGCCAAGTGTTCCCTCAATTGCTATTTGTGAAGGTGTCAACGGACTACAAACTAGAGTAGCATTCCCTTCTTGTGCGTGACCCCATTTCAGCTCTACCCCAACAGTCTCTCCAGCCATTACGTCAGCTGCTGGGTATGTGGGGCTGATATCTGCTCTATTTTCCCCGTCATAGCATTCGATTGCAACACTGTCAATCAAGTCGTCCGGATTTCCAGCATCAGCACTTCCAGTATTGCTGAGAGTCACCATCACAGTTGCCCGCTTTCCTAAGTGGGCTTCTTTGGTTATTTCAACAGATGTCACACTGATTTGAGGTATCATATCAAACTGGATGGCTGGGTTTGTAATCTTCTCCAAATCACCGTTAGTGCCGTAATATGTTCCCCATGCGGTAAACCATTCTATGTCACTAACAGTTGCGTTTTCTGTCCAAATGGTGCCGTCACCATATCCTATCTCAACAATTCTTGGACCTTGTTGGTAATTCGCTGGTACAACATAAGTGCCATCTACCATTGATAGGCCTTGGAGAGTGCGTTCTTGTGGCCCGACACCTGTTAGATTGAAGGTAATTCCAGAACCAGGGAATTGTATTACTTGGGATGCTAGTTGCCTCTCCCAAAGGTCAACAATTCCTCCTGTGCCCTCTACATTATTTAGAGAAATTTGAGCATCGGTATCTGCTACAATATCATGGTCATCTCGGCTACCATCAAACCCGCCTCCATTCATTGAGATGCTAGCAGTATTTCCTGCAAGGGCGACAGGTCCACTTGCACTCACAATTGTATTCGTTGCACTGAATGCTCCATTGATGGTCATATCAGCGCCTGAAATTTCAGCATCAGTGGCGGTTAGTGTCGCTCCACTTTGGATATTCAGTGAGAATCCTGAATCACCACGAAGTAGCCAACCCGAATAGTCGAGTTCAGTTGCCTCATAGGTATTGGTTACTGTCAAACGTTCAACCTCAATACGGTCAATCACAAGTTCACCATATTCGCCTAATATTGCCTCAAAAGAGAGGGTTCCACCGGCTCCAGGTATGGGGTTAATGACACTTCCAGGTGTAGTGTGCTCATCTCCCTCCATGTCATCTTTCGGTCCATCGTTCCATTGTGCAGTATAATTGGATAGATTGTATCCTGGTGCTGAGAAGATTTTTATCGAAAATGCACCACAACACGATTCTGGTAAGAATAGAGTTGCTGCACTTCCGTATGCACTCCAAAATTGTAGGTCAGAAGGTGGGTTTTCAGCATTTAGTTGGCCACCATC
>DTUF01000024.1 GCA_012964335.1 Candidatus Poseidoniales archaeon
GAATCTATCTTAGCAATGAAAGCGTCTTGACCGGCTGAAATCGCATTGGTACCAAATTTGACATCGCCAATTAAAAATCCAGTTAGGTATGTGTTTCCATTTGAATCAGTATACGATGTAGATGTAACAGGAGAACCACCATTCGTACTTGAGGAGTCGCTGATTCCAGATTTAACCCAATCACCAGCCGCCTTCCCGGAAGCAAAATTGTCACTTTCTAGTTCTAATTCTACACTATCTGAGCGAATTAGTGATGCATTCATTCCTGAAAAGCCACCCGCTAAAAGAGAAGTTACAACCAATAGAATTACCCAAATAGAGTATGGTCTATCGCTACCTATGTTCAAGTTCATAGCATTGTGACGGTGAGCATCCCCTATTGAAGGCTCTCGTTTCGGGTCCTAGGGACCCGTTCCGACTAATGAGTGAAATACCACATCAAACTACAAGTCTGAAATATTGTTTCACTGCTCAAATACAGCCCAGTCATCCATGCTAAGAGAACGATACCACCAAACTCCAGCCTCATCCTGCCACCACTCTATACCATCATCGTCAACAGTAATTCCTGATTGACCATCAGAACCCTCTGTACTAGCAGTCTCAGTGGTATCTGTAGCCGTTAATTTCTCTTGTGCCAAGGATTCGAAAACCTCTGCAGCCTGTGGTCTTAAGTCATCCACCTCTGAATCATCGTCATCTCTATTCAGAAGGAAAAATGCTGCTCCTCCTCCTACAACAATTATCAATAAACCAGCAGCAATTGCAATGGCCATCAAATTCAAACTTGACCCGCCATCATCTGAAGAATAGGCAAGTTGTGCCTTTGAACAGCCACCGTCGCCCATTTCTGCATCTGCTTTTGTGTCTGGGCATTGGTCAACAGAATCTGGTGTTCCATCGCCATCAGAATCTATCTGAGAAAGACTACATCCTGCCGAATCTATTTCTCCGATTTCCCCAGGTGGTGTGTCTGAACAATTATCATAACCATTCAGTAATCCATCATTGTCATCGTCAAGCTCTTCAACAGCACAACCATTTAGTAAAACATTTTCAATCCATTGAGATGGCGTATCACGGCAACTATCTGGATTATTTCCTGATGTATTATCTCCGTACCCATCACCGTCCCTATCTTCTGTTTGTGTCGCATCATCAGGGAAGGCATCAACATCATCATTTACACCATCTTGGTCAATATCATCAGTACAACCATTTTCATCGCGGTCAAGCCCTTCTGGTGGAGCAACATCTGGACACTCGTCATCACTATTCGCGACGCCATCATTGTCGTCATCTGCCTGTGAAGGGCTACATCCTACTCCATCAACCAAATGAGACTCTGAAATCGGGGTATTTGGACACTGGTCAATTATGTTACCAACTGAATCAAATTCCCATAATCCATCTCCATCATCGTCTGGGTCTTCATCTGAATCTCGGCAACCATCACGGTCAGCATCAAGAGCAGGTGTTGAAATCCAACCGGTTTCACCGCGAGGACATCCGTCATCAGCATCCACAATGAGGTCGTTGTCGTCATCTAAGTCCTCAGTGGTATCTCGACAACCATCGCCATCTTTGTCAGTTATACTGCCAGATATCCACCCTACTGAACCTCGCGGACAAGAATCAACATCATCATCCAAACCATCACCATCGTCGTCATCATCTTCATCAACATCGCGGCAACCATCTTTGTCTAAGTCTTGTACACCACTAGAGTCCCAATTCGTAGCCATTGGAGTACAATCATCATCAAAATCATTGATTCCATCGCCATCATCGTCAGCATCTTCTTGCGCATCATTGCAGCCATCTCCATCGTGGTCCGTGGTAGCATTACTAGTCCAACCAAGTAAGCCATTTGGACAGGTTTCATTGGCATCTGCTACGCCATCGTTGTCACTATCAACATCCTCTTCAGTTGAATCCTTACAACCATCTCCATCATAATCAGTTTGAGATGTTGATGTCCAGTTCCGCAGTGAAGGAGCGAAGGCACAATCGTCGTCATTATCAAGAACACCATCACCATCATCATCATCATCTTCCATAATATCATGACAACCATCTTGGTCGTAATCGTTAGCATCATTGGCTGTCCAATTTTTATAAGAAGTGGAATTTGAACAATCGTCTTGAGAATCACTCACCCCATCGTCATCATCATCATCATCTTCGTCTGAGTCACGACAGCCATCACCATCTGTGTCAATTGACCAGTCAAGTGAATCCCAATTTATTGCCGGACCGATGCAATTGTCATTACTATCCTCTCTTCCATCACCATCCATGTCAGGATCGCAAGCATCACCCAACATATCACTATCAAAATCCTCCTGAAGTGGATTAAAATTCAATGGACAGTTGTCATTCAAATCTGAAACATTATCCATATCGCTATCTGTGTTGAGTGACCATACGAATCCACTCCCATGATAAAACGCACTGGATGTATAGTTTGCAGGCCCAATTTGAGCAGAACAACCGGCGCCATCATGATTCACACAAAATCTTCCAGACATTATTAGATTCCCTACTGAGGTGAATAGGGCTGCATTGCCAGAATCAAAGAGTGGGCCTCCACCTGATTCTGCCCACATCCAATGTCCAGTAGGTGAAACTCCGGCAAAAAATGCAGCAAATGGTGCAGCAGTTAGGCTAATCTGGCCAAAACCAGCGTTAGCTATTGCAGTATGTTCCATATCGAACCAACCGACTGCAACAACACCCCCCAAAGGATTCAGCGCTATATCTTGTAGATGTTGAGTGTGACCTGAACTATTCAATCCCCAAAGCCATGTCCCAGTTTTATTTAGACGTGCCACAAAAGCACTTTGAACAGTAGCATTTACCCACCAATTTTGCCCATCTAATTCAATTAGACCTACTATGTCACCACCCAAATATATGCTATCAGAGTTTACTTCTATATCATAGGGAATAATACCTCCCCAAACGGCCTTGGCTTCGTTAGCCCATAGCCAATTTCCTTGGCTATCAATCTCAGCAACGAATAGGCTCAACGCACCAACATTAAGTAAAGTCGTGGTACCAAATGTCACATCTCCTTGATAATATCCGGTAACGAATATTCTGCCAGCGGAATCAATTGCAATTGCCGTAATATTATCTCCAAGATTACCGCCAATAATCGTATCCCATACATAGTCACCATTGGTCTTGTTTATTTTCACAATATAACCATCTTGGCCATTCTGAATGTTTCGGCTAGTGTTGCCAAAATAGGTGTGGTCTTCGAACGAACCGACAACATATGCATCGTCATTAGAGTCTAGTGTAATCCCATGCATTGAATCAAGGTCTGAAGTACCTCCCTGAGGAGTACCCCAATCCCAACCCCCTGAAGAGTTCATCTTAGCGACAAAACCATCAATACCGCCACCATTGGATACTTCCCAATCTTGACCCCATTCAATATCTATCCAAAATGATCCAACCATCCAAATATCTCCGGTTGAAGAGACGGCAATATCACCTAGTATTGCACCACCTGAAGACCCAGGCCCTACCGAAGTCATCGATACCCAGTTCCAGGAACCCCACTTTGACAGGGAAGCAACAAATGCTCGTGGACCTGATTGTGTAGCGGGTTGAATTGATCCAAATGCGACATCACCCCGAAGAGTCCCACCAACAATGATGTTGGTGTTAGTATGGTCCATGACCATTGCCCCAATATGAACGGAATTGAGGTCACCTGGGCCGTTGCTTGAGCCGGCATCTGGACCTGCATCCCTCACCCAATTGGTGGTACTGGCACGGCCACCAGCATTTTGAATCGCAATCTGTTGTGCTTGATTTAGTACTACCTCTTCGCTATCAAAACCGGAATCTGCGATGGTTGGTTGTGGTGCTATTGTCGCAGGTAAAGGTATTGTTGACAGTAGCAACAAAGTAGTCAGAAATAAAATCAATGGGATGCCTGACGCGCCTTCTTTCATGGCCGCCCCTAAGGGCGGCCTTTATTCAACATCACCCTTTGCTGTCATCGTCATGTGTTCTAGAGAAATGGGGGAATCAATTCAATTTGAGGTTAATATGTATTTATTTCAATCAAATAAAAGGTGGCCTAACAACGACCGCTGGAATCTGCTTTCTTGGGTTAGGTGCAATCAGCACTTCATCACCAGGCTCGACTCCAGTGATGTATCCCAAACCAATGCCAACTTTACCAAGGCTTGGTGAAGGACCACCAGAAGTAATAATCCCAATTTCATTACCCCGTGAATCTAGCACTTTTGAACCAGTACGTGGAAATGGACCGCGGCCAAGATATTTGATACCCCACCAGCGTTGGTCTCTTGATTCAATGCTGGTTTTAACTCTAAATTTGCCAATGAAATCATGGTCTAAATCAAGGCCAAAAGGAACATTTGTTTCAAATGAATCACGTGCTAAGAAAGAGGATTCTACCGCTGAGTCTTCATCCTCTCCCAAACCTGGCCAATGGAAATCCTGACCAGACAAGAGAAATCCTTTCTCCATCCGAAGAGTGTCTCTAGCACCTAACCCGACCGGAGATATTCCAAATGGCTCGCCACCACTCAAAAGTGCCTCCCAAAGGGTTTCAGCTTGATTGTTGTTGACAAAAATCTCAAAGCCTCGTTCACCAGTATATCCAGTTGCTTGAATCCAACCGGTAATTCCGAATTCATTTTCAGATATCGCCTTGCCAGTGAAATGTTTAATCGCATTTTCAACACCTAATACTGCTTCAATGATTTCAGGAGATTTTGGTCCTTGAAGAGCGAGAATAGATGTCTCATCAGAAAGGTCCTCAAAAGTAACTACACCATCTTTGGGAAGATGTGAATTAAACCAATCTTTCATCACTGTAATCATGCTAGCATTCGGCACACCTAAGATTACAATATCTGATGGATGTTGCCAATCAATACAAC
Organism: Candidatus Poseidoniales archaeon; assembly: GCA_012964335.1. Taxonomy (GTDB): domain Archaea; phylum Thermoplasmatota; class Poseidoniia; order Poseidoniales; family Thalassarchaeaceae; genus MGIIb-Q1. The sequence continues at coordinate 4,932 of DTUF01000024.1, forward strand.
CGGTTTCAATTATTGTTTGACGGTCAGTTACTGCAAATATCATGTCATCAATTATTACCCCATCAGCATCAAGAAAATGCGTGTACGCACAGCGCCCAGGTTGTAGATGCTCTACACTTTGGGTTGCAATTGATTGTAACCACTCTCTGACACCATCTCCTGAAAATCTAAAGAATCCCATGTGTGATACATCAAACAGACCGGCATTTTCACGCGTATTAAGGTGCTCTTCCATCATTGATGAATACCAAATTGGTAACTCAAAACCATGGAAATCTACGATATTGCCACCCCACCTTTTGTGGGCTTCGTAGAGGGCTGTTCTTACTAATTCCTCTGACATCATGCCTGCGCAATCGTTTCCGGTTTTCAATAGTAGTGCAAAGGAAATTATCAACGATAGATTTGAACTCTCCAACTCAGTGGATGATTAGTTTTGAAAAAATACCCATTCACAACCCTCAAAGAGTGCCCATGACGGGGAGCGATGCATGACTGACCACCCGGTGAACGAGCCTGTTCTCGGATACGCCCCAGGAAGTGCTGAGCGAACTACCCTACAGACTGAACTTGATCGCCAAATGAATGAAGTCGTAGAAATACCCTGCATTATTAATGGCGAGAAAGTGTTCACTGGAAACACAACCACTCAAGTCATCCCTCACAATCACAGGCATGTGTTGGCAAATGTACACCTCGCTGGCAAAGCAGAAATTGCTGCTGCGTGTGATGCTGCTGTTGCCGCTCAACAAGCTTGGATTGAATTAGGATTAGAAGCACGTTGTCAAATTTTTGAGAAGTGTGCTGAACTTTTAGCAGGTGACTGGCGCATGAAAGTTAATGCATCTACAATGTTGAATCAGAGTAAGACTTGCTTCCAAGCAGAAATTGATTCTGCCTGTGAATTGATTGACTTCTGGAATTTCAATGCACATTATGCGCGTGGTTTTCACGACCTCTACCAACCGCTTGTTTCACCTCAAGGTGTGAAAAATAGCACTGAAATACGCCCATTAGAAGGATTTGTGTTAGCCATTACGCCATTCAATTTCTCGAGTATCGCTGCCAATCTACCAAGCGCACCAGCAATTGTGGGAAATACCGCGGTTTGGAAGCCTTCTCGAAACTCATATCATTCAAACTATGTCTTGATGGAATTGATGATGGAGGCTGGATTACCCGCTGGTGTCATCAACTTCGTACCATCATCAGGCCCAGATATCTCAGAAGTTTGCTTACCAAATCCAAACTTTGCAGGCGTTCACTTCACAGGCTCAACTGCAACCTTCCAATGGTTGTGGCAGAAAATCGGTGAACACCTACCTAACCTCAAATCATATCCGCGAATTGTCGGAGAAACCGGCGGCAAAGATTTCGTAGTCGCGCATCCAGAATGTGATGAGCAAGGATTGTTGGTAGCACTATTACGCGGTTCCTTTGAGTATCAGGGTCAGAAATGTTCAGCCGCTAGCCGCGCCTATGTACCAAAGTCCGTTTGGTCAAGAATAGGACAAAACCTAGTTGATGATGTTGGAAAAATCACCATGGGTGATGCAAGAGACTTCACTAATTTCATGACTGCAGTTATTGACCAGCGTTCATTTGACAAAATTACTGGATACATTGAGAGAGCAGAGGCAAATCCAGCCTGTGAAATCGTTGTCGGTGGAGGTAGTGATGACAATGTAGGCTGGTTTATTGAACCGACAATTATTGTTTCGAGTGACCCTCATTCAGAAACCATGGTAGAGGAGATATTTGGCCCAGTGTTGACCATTTACTTGTATGATGATGAGCAGTTTGAAGAAACACTCACATTATGTGATATATCAAGTCCATACGCCCTAACTGGCTCTATTTTCGCAAGCAATGATGAGGACGTGAAAACCGCTTTCAACGCACTTCGCTTCACAGCTGGAAACTTCTACATCAATGACAAACCAACTGGAGCAGCTGTCGCACAACAACCCTTCGGCGGTGCTCGTGCCAGCGGAACGAACGACAAAGCAGGTGGCCCTCTCAATCTACTTCGATGGATTTCACCTCGCTCAGTCAAACACACTTTTGAAATCCCTCAAACATGGGACTATTCGTTCCTTTTGCCTGATGAATAAGTACAAATCTCAGGTAAATCGTAATCAATGACGATATGCAAGTTCATTAATCGCTTACACTACGATTAGCATGAATGGGTAAGCCTCGCAAGCATGACGAGATGGCATTTGTGAGTGAAAATAATACAGTAATTTGTTAGGTGAGATATATGAAAATTAAGTTGATAATGAATTTACTAACTATTTCAATTCTGCTCAGCACCCCGCTTACTGGCTGTCTTGGACCAGCAGATAATGAGGGAAATGACTCAAGTGAAAGCCTCGGAAAATTACGGATTTTGACTTATGATGTGTTTGCAATTAGTGATGAGATGATTGCGGAATTTGAAAACCGCACTAATTACGATGTGGAATTAATCAAAGTTGATGATGCAGGTTCTGTGCTAGCAAGAGCCCTTCAAACCAAAGATGACCCGATTGCTGATGTAATTATTGGAATTGATAACTCATTTTTGCAAATCGCGCTCGACTATGACTTATTCGCACCTTATGACACCAGTGTGATTCCAAACCTCCATCCAGAGGCTAGTTCTAGTTATACTGGCAACCTTGTTGCACCTTATGATTGGGGGCGCGTTTGTATCAACTACGATACCACATATGTTGATGGAGAAAATGTGACTGTACCTGAAAGTCTGTGGGATTTCACCTCTGAAAATTGGACTGGAAAAGTTGTTGTACAAAATCCACGGACTTCTTCGCCGGGTCGCTCATTCTTACTTGCAACAGTGGATTACTTCGCCAATGATGCGGATGATTCTACCGACTTCTCTGATTGGTGGAGTGCGATGAACAATAATGGGGTCATCGTCACTGACGGGTGGACTGAGGCCTACGAAACACACTATTCGGGGGGTTATGGCCAATGGTATGATGGGTTCATTGGTGATGCGAATGCAGTTGTTTCCTACTGCCATTCACCTGGTGTGGAAGCATATTTCGGTGATAACTGGACAACATCTGTTGCATTGACTCTAGATCGTTCTTCATTTCTTCAGGTAGAGTATGTTGGAATTGCAAAAGGCACTTCACAAAGCGCAGGGGCTCAAGAATTCATTGCAGAAATGTTGAATCATGGTGTGCAGTCTAGTATTTCATTGACCAACTACATGTATCCAGCGGCGGCAAATTATACCCTACCATCAGAAAATGGATACTTGTATCACACAGGGGTTCCAAACCAAGATTCTAGCCTTACACCGGCTGAAATAGGTGCTGGAATTGATGAATGGTTGAATCAATGGGATTCAGCAATGGCGTGAGAGAATGCGGAAAGTGGTGTTTCACACAATACCAGCGGTTCTAGTAATTCTACTCGTAATAGCACCATTCATCATCGCTTTAATTCGTCTTTCAGAAGCCAGTGAGGTTGGGATTTTTGAGGCATTCTCAAACCTTGACAACCGTTATCAGACAAGTGGCGCGATTGGCTTTACTCTCAAACTCTCAGCCATATCTACTCTTGCAACGGTTGCGTTCGGACTTCCTTTAGCATGGTGGATGGGACGTTATCACTGGCCGGGCCACCGATTAATCCGGGCGCTACTAACAACTCCTTTCGTTGTCCCAAGCATGGTTGCAACTATTGGCTTCATCTCTCTTTTGGGGCCCCAATCATGGCTCTCAGAAACATTCAATCTGCAACTCTGGCACACGATGACTGCAATTGTAATCGCCCATACGTGGTACAATGTTGCCTTGGTAGTTCGGCTCGTTGAGCCGGCAATTGCTAGGCTTGACCCGTCACTAGAAGAGTCGGCTAGACTGCTGCCTCAGGGAAATAAAGCGTGGAAAAGGGCATGGCGACTTTGGTGGCCTGTAATCAGATTGAATCTCGCTGCCGCCGCGACCCTAACATTCGTGTTCTCATTCACCTCGTTTGCTCTAGTTCGCCACCTCGGAGGGCCGGGGATGTACAATATGGAAAGGGCAATGGCTGAAAGGCCATTCACTGGCATCATTGGAGTAGGGGCTGTTGACAGCGAAATAGTGTTGGCATTTGGAATCATACAGTTGGTTATTCTCGCATCGGCTCTGTGGCTATTGACGGAATTTCAACGCCGAGGAAAAACTTGGCTTCCACTAGCAACCGAAAAATCAACGAGGTTGCCCCTTGTAAACGCCCAAATCCCAAAATTGCTGATGTCACTAGCAATTCTCGCTGCCATCGCACCATTGTATTTCACCATCATCGGTTCGTTTTCTATTGCAGGTAATTTTTCTACACAAGCTTGGTATAATGCTTTTTCAACGAACAGTGAATTTACCCTTCTGCAACCACTTCTGAACACCTTACGCTTCGCTACACTGACTGTCCTAATCGCCATTCCACTAGCATGGCTCTCCGCCAACTCAGTTGCAACCTTAGAGAAGCAAGAGGGGTGGTCATCTAGATATGCAAGAGTTTTGGATGTGATGGTAATGGCACCTTTCGCCCTATCTGCAGTCATGGTAGGATACGGAATTCTGATTGGCCTATCTCATATCTCAAACTCTCTTCTATTAGTGTGGTGGTTACCCCTATTGGCCCACCTGATTATCGCCTTACCCTTTGCAATGAGGGTTATTTTACCAGCCATGCGAAGTCTTGACCCGTCATACTTGGAGGCGGCTAGAACTCTAGGAGCATCACCATTTACGGTACTATTCAAAGTGCATTTACCGCTTCTGAGAGGCCCTCTGATAGTTGCAGCAATTCTAGCATTCGCGGTATCATTAGGGGAATTCGGTGCCACATGGCTTCTTTGGAATACACCCGATTGGACGACACTCCCCGTATTGATTGATAGAGCCTACTCTAGGCCTTATGACCCATTGGCAAGGTCAATTGCACATGTCGCCGCTAGCCTTTTGTTAATCACCACTCTAACACTTTTCATAACCGCAGAGAGATTTCGGATGGCAGGGCAAGAGGGGGAATTTTAGCCGTGCTGAAAGTAAAAAATTCAACAGTTTCGTTTGGCGGCAAAAAAATCCTTGATGCGATGAACCTCAATGTTTCAGACGGGGAAGTCGTGGCTCTCCTAGGACCGAGCGGTTGTGGAAAAACTACACTTCTACGTTTTATTGCTGGGCTGGAGAAAGGAAGTGCAGGAGAAGTACATATTGATGGAAAAGATGTTACTAATCTACCCCCAGAAAAGAGAGGTGTAGGAATGGTTTTCCAAAACCTTGCCTTATTCCCACACCTTGATGTGGCTGGAAATCTCTCTTTTGGCATGTCACAACCAAATTCAGAAAAGATTAGCGAAATGTTGGAAACTGTCGGTTTGAAAGACTTTGAGAAACGCAGAATTGACCGACTTTCAGGAGGTGAAGGCCAGAGAGTTGCTTTGGCTAGGTCCTTGCTTGCTGAGCCGACTGTTCTCCTGCTTGATGAGCCGTTGGCATCGCTTGATGAAGACCTGAAAACGGCTCTTGCTGAAGATGTTCGTAAGATTCTCAAAGAGGGTGGGATTACCGCAATTCACGTCACACATGACCGCCAAGTTGCGGCAATTATTTCAGACCGTATTGTTGAGATGGATGCAATTCAACCAGGAGAAGATTAAGCAATTCAATCTTCTTTGTTAATGTGGGCTTGGTCTTCACCTTCAACATCTGATTTCCTTAAGTCCCCAAGTTGCTTCAGTGCTTCTTTAGCCACTTCACTATCATCGCTTGATTTTGCAATATCTGTAAGAGCATCAAGAATTTTATCAGAACCCGTACGAGATGACTCAAGTCGTGCTTGCTCACGTTCTGCTTCAAGTGCCATTCGTTCTTTCTTCCTATCTTGCACACTAGCAAATAAATCCATTGCAATTTCTGCCTGACCTCTCTTCTCAGCGAGGTTTCGTTCTATTTCTGCATCCGCTTTTCCATCTTGAAATTGATTGATTTCTCTCTCCGCCTCAAGTTTTACTTGTGTTACTTCAACATCATGATGAGCATCCGTCAATTCTTGGCCACGTCGCGAATCCTGTTTGGCGATTTGTAATTGATTTAATTGATTCCAACGAGCTAACTCAAGTTCCCCAGAAGATTTTACCTTGGCTAACTCCAACTCAACTTTCGCTCGTTCCTCTGCAGAGACACCGGTCATATTCAAGCGAGCCTGAAGTTCTGCTTTGCGCATGTGATGAGATAATATTCTCTCCATCTCTGTTGCTTCTTTCTCATCAATGATGGTATTCCTCATCACAAGATTCTCAAGTTCTACACTCATTTTCAATAGTTGTTCAGCCTCGGTTTGATTCCAATTGACAAACACATTGTCAAATGTAAATCCAAATGATGTGACCGTTGCTCGCATTGAAACTCGCAACTCAGCCAACAATTCTTCTGTGGCCTCAACTGTACGAAGTGACTCTATAGTTTGACCTTGGATCATCGGGTTCAAATTCGATTGAATCTCCTTCTCAAGTGCATCAACAAGTGTCCCTGTAGTAATTTCCATCTTCCCTTTTGCAGGAAGTTGAAGTAGCTTTGGTGCTTGCTCGCGGGTGATGTTTAATCTGAGATTGAGCATCCCTATCGCTGGTTGCCCATCCGTTGTCTGAGTATTCAACCTAAGGAGGAGGTCATGAGGACCAAGGAAAGCAAAAAGGAACGTTCGCTTAGGATTACCTCGCCCGAACATACGCGAAAGAAGACCCGCTTTGGGATTAACCTCCAGGTGCTGTTGAGTCGCTACTCCCGCAATTTTCCCATCTTCTACTACCACACATGCTTCATTTGGTTTTAGGGTAACCATTGAACCACTAGGTACATCTCGGTCATGTATATATCTAGCAATTACTGCTGGACTGTCTCGCCATCGAAAACTCTTTTCTACCATTTATTTCACCTTTTTACTAATCCATCTATGTACATATTTCGCTCGCGGAAATGATTGCGAGCGCGTCCGATTCTATCGTTTATTCCACCGGCCATAATGATGAGTTCTGCCTCTTCTTCACTAGTTCTTAACGATTCTAGTAATGCATTTGCATCTCTAGTAACTTCCACCAGTAAATTGAGAGTTGAGAGGTCGTGATTGACCAACTGTTTCTGAGCCTTCTTAGAAAGTTTCCCTACTTCAATATGAGAACTTCTAGGAGAACCTGTAACTGAAAATTGAGCGTCACCTGAAATACTTTGGATTGTAGCAAATATTTCATCACACGACCCCCTTAACTCTTTCATGCCATTATTGTGAGAATGAGCGTGTACTCGTTCAAAATGGTCTTGAAGCATTTCTGACCTTCGACGAATTTCTTCACATACTGCCTTATCTGATTTGATGAATTTGCCTTTTTCATATCCATCAAATGCTGAAACCAATATTCTAACACTGTTGACAGAGGCTGTGAGTGCTAAGGCTGTTGGGTCCATTGTAATCAATTAACCTTGTGCGCTGTGAACGTTATTGATAGTTCCTATATCTTGTAAAACTTTAATCTACGAATTATCATACTATTGAATTGAAATATCGCCTTTCCAATTGAACCAAAACCTGTATCCCCATACTAGTCACAACTTTTGGGAAACATTTACTCTGTCGTTCAAAAAAACCCTACATTGAAGGAGCCTCTCGGTTTGCAAGAACATTGTGAATCGCCCCAACCTGTTGCTGAGACCATTCAGAATATTTCGTTGTACATGGGATAGAAGGGGGCTTCTAGGCGGGAAATGGTATTACATTGAGATATTCATTCTTGGACTATTACTTGTGGCTGTACCATACTTCTCAGTCAATCATCTTGTAGCCGCAGTCGGTCACACTTTGTGGGACCCTGAATTACCACTTGACAGATTAATCCCAGTAATTCCATGGATGATAATCCCTTACGCCACATTGTACATATTGAACCCACTTCCAGTGTTTTCACATCCACGCAATGATAGAGGGAGAATGGAATTACTGATGACTTTGCAGGGAATTGCTACATTGACGATAATTAGTTGTGTCTTCTTCATCTTCTTTCCTGCAGAAATTGACATGCGAGACCAATTACCATCTGACATCATGGAAGGTGGAGGATTTGTCGGGACAACATTCAGAAATGTACACCTCTCAGATATGCCGTGGAATGCTTGGCCGAGTTTACATATTTCACAATCACTTGTTTTGGTTATGGCCCTAACTCGCTGGTTGAAGAGAGATTGGAGTGAGTTGTGGTGGTCTCGACCAGCACTTGCCATCCTTTGGATTGATTGGTCGTTACTATGCATCAGTATTTTGACCACAAAACAACACTACCTTTGGGATCTTGGAACTGGACTACTTATGGGACTCTTTTGGTGGTGGATGCTTGAAGCAGGATTAAAGCGACTTGATGGGATGTCAGAGAGAGAAATCGCTGCAGAATTTGACAATCCATCAAAGAGAATGCCGTCTGAATCTTAACTCAACTGTATACAATAGGCAAGAATGCGTTAGCAGCCTTTTCACAAGCATTCGCAACGTCATCAAGGCGTTGTAATACACGGTACATGTGCATCGCTGCCAGAGGTTGTTCATCACCTTCGGTAAACACGAATGCAGCAGAATCCCTCTCAACCTCATCAGCTTCATGCTCTAGCATATTGACCTCACGAATTAACCTGAAAAGTGCGTTTTTCTCTTTCCTAGTATAACCAGAGAAGTTTAGGTTTTTTAGTTGCTCAACTGTATCCTCATAACGACTTACTGTTTCAACCACGGCATTTGACATTTGCAATAAATTATCACGTGCTTCCTGATTGTCATATAGGCTACGGAATGAAAGTTGTTCAGCAACATTTTGAGCATAGTCTGCAATGCGGTCTTGACGTGAAATCATGTGCAAGAAATTATCTCGCCCAATTGTAATACGAACCCCTTTCCCAACCTCTTCCCGAAGAGTTGCTTTGAGATGGTCTGCCTCAAGTTCAGCTGATACTGTAGCGGCGATTTTTTCTTTTGGATCACCACCGGAAACTGCTTCTGAAATCGCTTCTGCCATGCAACTCACAGTTCGCTCAACGGCAATAGCATGCTCGTGGAATAACTCGAATGGCGAAACCCCCATTACTTCTACGGAAGGAAGAGGTGCAATTATCTCAATATCAACAGCATCTTCTTCATCATCTCGTTCTGGAATTGGCTTGATTACTACATATCCAGTAATAGCAAATGCCAATACAGTCACTACAACTACATTCATTGGAGTTCCTGCAAACATGATGTAGAAAATTACGGCTCCAAATCCAGCAACAGGTAGACTTGCTACCCAACTAGCAGCGATTTTCCAGAATACACGGAAATCAACAGCAGATGCGCCACCTGCTAAGCCAACTCCAACTACAGCACCTACTAATGTGTGAGTTGTTGAAATTGGAACCGCCAAGAATGGCATTGAGAAAATTAGTACCGTTGTTGCAGCACCAAACTCAGCCGCAAACCCTCTAGAAGGAGTAATGTGGGTAATTTTCTTACCGATTGTATCCATTACTTTGTAGCCCCAAGTTGCTACCCCAATAGTGATACCTGCGCCACCAAGAAGAAGCAAGCCAATAGGCACTTCTACTTGCTCAGTAGATAAGGTCCCGTTAGCAGATGTCGCAATATCATATATCGCCGCCATTGGCCCAATTGCATTTGCAACATCATTTGCACCATGGGCAAAGGCAACATAACAAGCAGTGATTATTTGCAGCCAAATGAATACTTGCTCAACTCCAGCGTACCCTTCCTCTTTGAACTCATAACGACGTAAAATAAGCCATAGAATTGTGCTCGCTACTATTCCAATGGCAAGCGCAACAAGTAAACTGTTTAATGGAATCCAAGCACCTTCAACGAGTGGGTTGAAAGTTGTACCATCCTTAGGAGGGAGCCAATGAGACTTGACGATTATCCCCTTGGCATCAAGATTGGAATAAAACCCCTTCAGACCTTTGAATTGAAGAGCAAGGCCGAGAACAAAGAATGTTGGCAAAGCTAGGAGGGGTGCAATTTTACGCGTCCTTTCTACAGGGTCTTCATGATTCATAATTACTCGTTTGATTAAGTTAAATGAGAAGTAAGCGATGAACCCACCTAATAATGGAGAAATAATCCAACTCATCACTATCTCCAATACTTTGCCCCAATTTACAGAATCGACCTGAATGAATAGTCCCATTCCGATGACTCCGCCAACGATACTGTGAGTCGTGGATACTGGCAAACCATACTTTGTAGCGATAGTTAGCCAAATTGCTGCGGCCAATAACGCACCCATGAATCCATACATTAAATTTTGACTTAATTCGTAAGAAAATCCTTGGTCGCCGAAATCAAGTACACCCTTTCGAATCGTGTCTGTAACGTGACTTCCGAAGAATACAGCACCAGCGAATTCAAAGATTGCTGCAACGATAATTGCGCGCTTGAGGGTTAATGCGCCACTGCCAACGCTAGTACCCATGGCATTAGCAACATCGTTTGCACCGATATTCCAAGCCATGTAGGCTGCAATCAAAGCCGCCATAACCATGACGACGGTGATGGTCATCCCTAGCATGAGTTACCGCTCGAGGGTTTGTCTATTAACGCTGTGGAAACAAACTTTGGATTTGGAATGCCACCTCAAAAGGTGTTACACACCTCAATTATCTACATCAATGACAAAACCAATTCTGGTTGAATCAAATAAATCAGTAGGCCGATACCTGCGAACATCATCATCCAACTGTCAACCATCTTAATCATATCAGTAGCTTTGCGGGAGAAGGCTTCAACCTTCTTGCTTCCAACACCAACAATCACTAACACTGTCATCATGCTGACGAAGATCAGAGAATCAAGGTGGTCAACTCTGGATTCGTGAGATAGATCATCAGCATGATGCCGGCGAACATCATCATCCAGGCACCGACTAATTTGATCGTGCCCGTGGCGCGGCGCAGGAAATTGATTGCGACCTGTCGTCCGAGACCTACGATACCGGTCACGACGATCATGAGAACCAACAGACCGATCATCAGCGCACCGAGTCCGTATAGGACGGATTGGTTACCCAATGTCGAGAGGTAGATGATGAACGGCAGCACCGCGGCCGCCGTACAATCCACAGACGCGGCCGCATAACCAAATCCATAGAGGTACATGTTGCGTTTCGGCGTGAAGGTCTCATCCGCCTCCGTGGTCGACCACTTGTCGATCCACCGCTGGATGAATCCCATCAGGTGTGAGGTCCCGCCCATCAGCATGAATCCTCCGAGAACGAACAACAGAACCGCAATGCTCAGCGCCAGATAGTGAATCAACCCACTGCGCGCAAAGGCCTCTCCCATGACCACGGCGATGATGCCGATGATGAGGAAGAAGGTCCACATCCCGAGACCCGAAAGTGTCCCGATGACCAATGAATTGGGCATTTTACCCTTCAATTTCCCCGCCTCGATTAATTCATCCTCTCGCGAGCCCAAGGAGAGATAGTAGGATATGAAGCCCGGCAGAACCGGGAAGGCGCAGGGTGAGAAATACACGAGAATCGACAACATCAGGCCGAGGAAAATGATCCCCATCATGCTAGTCTCAACTTTGGCCAGGCCGAAGGTACGCAGCTCCTCGACCTCCTCCTGTGAGCCCGACAGGGCGATGATGACCGCGGAATCAAACGATTTCCAGCCATCGGTCGGCGTCCCCGTGCTCTCCTTGCCCACAATCCAGCCCTCGTGATCGATGATCATCACGACCGGGATGGTGCCCGTGCCGACCGGTGTGAACAGACGCACGGGGTCATCACGCGTATCATTCGCCACATTGACGATCGCTGCGGTCTCATTGCCGATACCTGTCGGATATGTCGGCACGGTGTACTCACCACCGCTCTCGTTCAGATAGGCCAAGTCCTCGTAATACCAAGCACCGTAGGCGATGATGATAATCTCACGACCGGATTCGTTGCCCACTGCCTCCCATTCGGACTGCATGTCCTCTAGGTGATACTGCACGAAGTGACAACTACCGCAATCACGCGCCATCATATCGACGATGACGACCTTGTCGCGGTGATCGCTCAAACGGAACCAGCCAGTCTCATTGGTCACATCCGACTCAATTCCCGTCCGGTTCAGCGTCTCAAACTCCAGATCTGGCACCTGTTCTGGCTCGCCAGCCGAGGACATCAACGAAGCCGACAAACCGAACACGGTCAGGCCGGCATAGGCGATACCGGCGAACATGACGACAGATATCGCGAAGGCAACCCAGGTCTTCTTTTCAGCAAAGACATTGACATCAATGCCAACCTTCCACTGCAAGGTCTCCTTCCATGCCATTATTATCTCCTGTAGCACTTACCGCCTTTATCTTTCCATTCAATGGAATGGATAAAAAATGGGCCCGGCCAGATTTGAACTGGCGAACTTCGCCATGTGAAGGCGACGTCAAAACCCCTAGACCACGGGCCCCTGAATGGCGCCCACCCAAGTACCCTGTTTAACGCTGACGACAAGGACTACATTCGCTCCAAATCTCTCTTGCGTGGATTTGATATATCGGGCGCGGGCTCGCTACCTGATGGCTGGACAAGATAGTATACAGAATCTGTTGGATGAGCAACGAAAATTCCCGCCACCTGAACCAATTGCAAGTGATGCACACATCACCAATTTTGAACAGTATAAATCAATGTGGCAACACAGTATTGATGACCCTGACAGATTTTGGGCTGACATCGCAGAGGAGTTTGAGTGGTACCGTAAATGGGATACTGTTTCTTCATGGGATTTTGTAAAAGGCCACATCAAATGGTTTGATGGTGCGCAACTAAATGTTAGCGTAAACTGTCTTGACAGACATGTTGCTGCTGGCCGCGGAGATTCGCCTGCTATCTCTTTTGAGGCCGATAATGGTGAAAGTACCACCTACACTTTCAGCCAAGTTCTTGAGAAGGTTAGCCGCTTAGGAAACCTATTGAGAGAAAATGGTGTTGTGAAGGGGGATAGAATTACAATCTATATGCCCATGATTCCTGAACTAGCTTTTGCTCTACTTGCTTGTGCTAGAATAGGAGCTATTCATTCAGTAGTTTTTGGCGGATTTTCAGCAGATTCCTTAGCGCAAAGAATCGTTGATTGTGAATCTGATGTGATGATAACAACTGACGCCGGTATCAGAGGTGGACGCACAATTCCGTTGAAATCCATTGCTGATGATGCTATCGAAATAGCAGCCAATAAAGGAGTCAATGTCAGATGCGTTCTAGTAAACCATCGTGCCGGTGATGGGGTCGGAACTGGCTCATCAGGTTGGGTTGAAGGAAGAGATTTTGACATGGATGCTGGCATGGCAGATGCTGCCACAGAATGTGAACCTGAAATCATGGATGCTGAAGACCCGTTATTCATTCTCTACACTTCAGGGTCAACTGGCCAACCAAAGGGAGTCATGCACAGCCAAGCAGGTTACATGATTTGGACTGCAACCACGTGTAAGTATGTGTTTGACCTTGACCCAGAGAGAGATTTACACTTCTGTACTGCAGATATTGGTTGGATAACTGGCCATTCTTACATTGTATATGGTCCACTTGCTCTTGGAACTCATACCTTGATGTTTGAAGGGATACCAACCTATCCAGATGCAGGGAGATTTTGGGATATTTGTGACAAACACAAGCCCACCACATTTTACACAGCACCAACTGCAATTCGTGCTTTAATGGTCTATGGAAACGACCCAGTTACTCGGTACAAACGCAGTTCTATACGTGTTTTAGGAACAGTGGGAGAACCTATCAACCCAGAAGCATGGATGTGGTACCACGAAGTAGTAGGTGATTCTACTCGGCCTATCGTGGATACTTGGTGGCAAACTGAAACAGGTGGGATTATGATAACCCCATTACCAGGAATGACTACTACAAAACCGGGTTCAGCAACTTATCCATTTTTTGGAATTAATCCTAAAATTGTCCATGCTGATGGAGAAGAATGCCAAGTAAATGAAGGAGGATACCTCATCATCGAAGGTGCTTGGCCAGGAATGATGCGAACCATTTATGGAGACCATGATAGATTTGTCAAGACCTACTTCAGTCAACAACCGGGCCGATATTTCACTGGTGATGGCGCCCGCAAGGATGAGGATGGATGTTTCTGGATTATGGGACGTATTGACGATGTCATCAATGTCTCTGGACATCGAATGGGGACTGCTGAGGTTGAATCGGCACTGGTTGAGCACGAAGCAGTTTGTGAGGCTGCTGTTGTTGGTTTCCCACACGAAATCAAGGGCCAAGGCATCTATTGCTTCGTAACTCTAGAAGGTGGACGAACACCTTCTGAAGATCTTCGTCAAGAACTACGGGCAGGAGTACGACGAATTATTGGTCCAATCGCCACCCCAGATAAAGTGCATTTTACCCAGGTATTACCCAAAACGAGGTCTGGAAAAATAATGAGGCGTATTCTAAGAAAAATCGCATCAGGAGATATTTCAGACATGGGAGATACCAGTACTTTAGCAGACCCAAGCGTGGTTCCAAAACTGCTAGAAAGCCGTCCGGAGTGATTTCAATACCGCCGATTCATCTAAAGCGGCGAATATAGAGGATAATACGAGGGAAGAAGAATGGCTGCTGAATCTCGCAACCGCGGAACACCTCTAGATTTGGAGGTGATTAATTCAATCCGCATCAATCGTTCTGCGCTTGAGCGCCGTGCAAGTAGCCTACCAAAACGCCGGGCAGTAAAGAGTGATTGGCAGGTCGCATGGATGTTACATGCTATTCGCTGCATTGACTTGACAACTCTAGCTGGGGACGATACACCTGGACGTGTTCTAAGAATATCACAAAAAGCAATTCGCCCAATTCGTACCGACCTTCTGTCCGCTCTTGATTTAGATGTTAATACCATCCATTGTGCTAGTGTTTGTGTCTATCATAATATGGTTGAAACTGTCTCTAAATCTGTACAAGGAAGCCCCGTGGGGACTTGTGCTGTTTCAACGGGATTTCCAGCAGGCCATATCCCACATCATCAAAAATTAGAACAAATTGAAGCATCAGTGGCAGCTGGTGCTGATGAAATTGACATAGTTGTCAGCCGATCTAATGTGTTACGTAATGATTGGCAAGCACTGTATGATGAAGTCAAAGATTTCCGTCATTCTTGTGGCGATGCCCACCTCAAAACGATTCTTGCAACTGGGGAATTGGCTAGCCTAAAGCAGGTTGCGCAAGCCAGTCAGGTTTGTATGATGGCGGGTGCTGATTTCATCAAGACTTCAACCGGAAAAGAAAGCGTGAACGCAACTTTACCGGTCGGTTTAGTAATGGCACGAGCCATCAGAGATTTCTACGAAAGAACCGGCAATAAAGTCGGCTTCAAGCCAGCCGGTGGAATCTCAAAAGCAAAAGATGCTGTCACTTGGTTAGCCATGATGAAAGAGGAATTAGGTGAAGAATGGATGCGGCCAAACCTTTTCAGAATTGGCGCCTCGTCCCTACTAGGAGACATAGAGAGGCAACTAGAATTCCACCTTTCGGGACATTATTCGGCAGCAAATAGGCATCCAATGGCATGAGGTGAAAAAATGGCAGTAAAAGAGATTCTAGAATCCTTAGACTGGGGCCCAGCCCCGGAATCAGACAAGTTCGCACGTGAGTGGTTAGACCAACATGGACCTTCCTTCGGGATGTACATTAACGGACAGTGGGTAACTCCAGAATCAGGTGATAATTTTGAGTCTTTTAACCCGGCAACGGGGGAACTTCTCGGTACAATTTCACAAGCAGGAGATAGCGAAGTCAACTCAGCGGTAGCCGCGGCAAGAGCAGCCCTCCCCGGTTGGTCATCCTCACCAGGACATGTACGCGCACGATATCTCTACGCAATAGCACGCCAAGTGCAGAAACACCACAGATTACTAGCGGTAATTGAAACCCTTGACAATGGAAAACCAATTCGTGAAACAAGAGACGCAGACGTGCCACTAGTCGCCCGTCACTTCTATCACCACGCAGGTTGGGCTCAGTTATTTGACGAGACTTTTCCTGGATATGGCCCTGTAGGTGTTTGTGGTCAAGTTATCCCTTGGAATTTCCCTTTGCTAATGCTAGCGTGGAAGATTGCTCCGGCCTTAGCCGCCGGCAATACAGTAGTTCTCAAGCCGGCGGAATTCACCTCAATTTCAGCACTAGTTTTTGCTGAAATCTGTAATTCAGTTGGACTACCACCAGGAGTAGTCAACATCGTAACAGGAGATGGGAAAACTGGTGCTCTTATCACCGAACATGATGACATTGACAAAGTCGCCTTCACCGGTTCAACAGAAGTTGGCCGTATTATTCGCAAAGCAACTGCTGGTAGTGGCAAAGCATTAACCCTTGAATTGGGCGGTAAAAGTCCATTCATCGTCTTTGAGGATGCTGATATTGACTCGGCGATTGAAGGTCTAGTGAATGCTATCTGGTTCAACCAAGGGCAGGTTTGCTGTGCTGGTTCTCGATTACTAGTCCAAGAATCAATTGCTGAAAGATTCCACGAAAAACTGCGCTCAAGAATGGCTAAACTTCGTATCGGAAACCCAATGAATAAGGCTATTGACATGGGGGCAATTGTTGATGAAAGTCAACGGAAAACGATTGAAGATTTGTGCAAATTAGGCTGTGATGAAGGTGGCGAAATGTGGCAACCATCAACCGAACTACCCGACAAAGGGTGTTTCTTCCCACCCACACTTTTTACCAACGTTTCACCATCCTCAACTATAGTGCAAGAGGAAGTTTTCGGGCCAGTCCTAGTTTCACTCACATTCCGCAACCATAAGGAGGCAATCTCATTGGCCAACAATACGCGATATGGGCTTGCAGGTAGCGTTTGGAGTCAAGATATTGACACGGCTCTAGAAGTTGCTAGATCTATCCGAGCAGGCGCTATTTGGGTTAATTGCACCAACCAATTTGATGCAAATGCAGGATTTGGCGGTTACCGTGAATCAGGATTTGGTAGAGAAGGCGGACGTGAGGGTATGCATGCTTACATGAGACCTCTTTCAAATGGAACAAAAACCGAAAAGATGGAGAGTAGAGGAGAACAAAAATCCGTAACCAAATCATCTTCTTCAAATGCGACTGAATCAGTAGACCGTACCGCTAAAATGTACATCGGTGGAAAACAAAAACGACCAGATGGTGGTTACACAATGGACGTAACTGGACCTTCAGGAACTGTCGGGCAGGTTGGCAGAGGAAACCGCAAAGATATTCGCGATGCTGTTGAAGCTGCTAGTGGGGCAACAAAATGGGCGACAACCAATGCCCATACTCGTTCTCAAATTCTCTATTACATCGCTGAAAATCTTGAACAGCGAAGTGCTGAATTTGCGGCCCGCATAAGCGCTATGACTGGCTCAACCACAGCCCAAGCAGAATCTGAAGTTGCAGATGCAGTTTCAGAATGGTTCCGCTGGGCAGCATGGGCAGACAAGTATGACGGGGCAGTACATGAGACGACAATGCACGGTTTGGTATTGGCATTGAATGAACCATTAGGTGTGGTTGGAGTAACTTGTCCGGATGAGAGACCACTCTTTGGATTCACGAGGTTAGTCGCACCACTTCTCGCAATGGGCAACTCGGTCATCGCTGTGCCATCAGAAAGTAACCCATTAGCGGCTACTGACCTATACCAAGTCCTCGAGACCTCTGACTTACCTGCAGGTGTACTCAACATTGTGACTGGTATCCACTCCGAATTTGTGCCTGCTCTTGCTGCTCATGATGGTGTTGACTCAATGTGGGTAGGTGTAGGAGATGTTGATGAAGTACAAATTGCCAGTGTGAGTAACATGAAGAGAGTCTGGAAAGTGAACATGGATGCTAGCGGAGATGAATACTTGCGTCAGTCAACCCATGTCAAGAATATCTGGCTTCCTCATGGTGTATGATAAGGGTTAAAAGCCGAATTTTCCTTCATCAACCATGCAACCAAACACAGACCAATGGGGTCAGCCAATTCAGCCAGACCCTCAACCAATGTTAGTCGGGGCCCCTCAACCAATGGTTGTAGGAGGAGTTGATCCTGGAATGATGACTGGGCGACCCGCCCAAATGATGGGATTCATAGATTCGGTGAAGAGTGTTCTTATGAACAACTTCGCGAACTTCAACGGAAGGGCATCTCGCTCAGAATATTGGTGGTTTTACCTGTTCACATTCCTCGTGGGACTTCCTCTAGGTGTTATTGATGGAGTGATACTAGTTGTTATGGATGTCCCGATAGATAGTTTGCTGTGGAGTTTTAGCCCACTAGGGACATTATTTCAACTTTCAATTATGATTCCTAGTTTGGCTGTTGCAGTTCGCCGCATGCATGATTTAGGAAAATCTGGATGGATGTTACTCATTGGATTGATTCCCTGTGTAGGGATTATTTTGCTTATTGTTTGGACGGCTTCAGATGGCGAGCCTCACGACAATGCATACGGCCCTGTGCCAACTAATGTATTGGCTCAGTAAGTGATAATCACGAATATCGTGACTCAAATTCACGCATGAAATCAACTAGTGCTTGCACGCTTTCAATCGGGCACCCATTGTACATTGATGCACGAATACCTCCCACTGAACGATGTCCCTTCAAGCCACCAAGTCCTGCTTCTCCGGCCTCGGTCAAGAATATTGGTTCTAATGTTTCATCTGCTAAACGCCATGTCACGTTCATCACTGAACGCGAATCCTTGTCAGCGTGTGGCGCCCAGAAATCTGTGCGATCAAGTTCATTGTAAAGCAAGTCGGATTTGGTTTGATTTCTGGCGATAGAAGCCTGTAAACCACCATTTTCTTCAAGCCAGTTAAACACTCTATCAAGAACAAATATTCCGAAAGTATTGGGTGTGTTGAATAGAGAACCTTTGGAAGCGTGAACCGAATAGTCGAGCATCGTCGGAATCCCGTCCCCAACCTTGGAAAGTGCCCATGGAGAGAGAATCACTAGCGTCACCCCACTTGCACCGAGGTTCTTTTGCGCCCCTGCATAGACCAAATCGTGGGCTGAAATATCAATGGGTACGCCAGCGATATCAGAACTTGCATCCAAAATTAGGGGTTTACCACCACTATCTGGAAGGTGATGAAACTGGGTGCCAAAGAGAGTATTGTTCGAGGTATAATGCACGAAAACTGCATCTTCTCTGATTTTATATTCACCATTTTTAGGAATTCTCTTGAATCCGCTTTCATCAGGACTCCAAGCCGCTTGAGCATCACCAACTCTCTGTGCCTCAGCCAATGCTTTCTTTGACCATCCACCGGTTAGGAGATAGTCTGCCTTCTCGCCTTCACCAAGAAGATTGAGAGCAGTCATGTAGAATTGTAGTGATGCACCACCTTGTAGGAAAAGAACGGTGTAATCATCTGGTACCCCAAGTACACGCCTAAGACCGGACATTGCTGAATCAACAATATCTTGGAAAGTTTGGCTACGATGAGAGATTTCTAGTAATCCAAAACCACTACCATTGAGGTTAGGTAGTGCTGCGCGGCACTCCTCAACCACAGATAATGGCAGAACTGCGGGGCCGGCACCAAAGTTGTGGATACGCCCCTGCGTCATTAATCTAAGGCGGGCCGTGATGGTCTTTCATTTCATCGGCCAAATCGCTTGTTCGCAAATGCAGATCATATTCTCTACGCCACCCAAGGGCTACGCTCTCCGCACTGCAAGTGATTACTAGGTTCTCTGAAATTACTCAGCACTACCCATGAAGGCGCACTCGATGAGGCCCCATGGCATGATGATGATGCGTAGAACGAAAGCAACAATGTCCGTGTGACCGCGGTTCCGCAATCGTCCAACCCAAAGCCCTAAACTGGCCCACATAACCAGAACCATTCCGATGGTTCCGATTATAGCTACACCTGCCATTCCAGCTACCATTGTGATGGCCATGTTAATTACCATCAGAACGATTGTCCCTATCCACCAATCCTTTATTCCATAATTCATGCCTGAATCAAACAGCATATGTCCTTTTACATCTATATCCATTTTCATACCTCTTTAGTTATACTAACCTAAAATTAACGTTTGCCATACGGTCTATAAACAACATCCAGCCCATATGCGATTTTGAATAATTTTCTAACAAAAACCTTGGGCCAACTGGACAAAAACTGTCAAAATTTATCATTTAATGGATATAGTTCAATAAAAAAAGGACTCTAAATTCACTCCTCTTTAAGTGATGGGTTCATGTTTGAGTGGCACCGCCGGCACCACATGGTAAGAGTCGGGCTGGTGATGCTGCAAGGTGCTCGTCATGCCCATATTTCCACTTTAGAATCAGCATCTGAAGAACTTGGCCTCGCTCTTGAAATTATTGAATTGCGAACCCCGCTTGACCTACAAACGAGCGGAATAGATGCAATTGTATTCCCTGGCGGGGAATCTACAACCATACGACTGACTGGGGCAAATGACCTAAACAATCTGCTACCAGCTTTGTTTGACTGGTTACGTACAAATGAAAATACCCCAGTGCTAGCGACCTGTGCTGGTGCAATCCTACTTGCACAACCCAATGATAGCGGGACACCATTGGTTAATGCAACAGTGAACAGAAATGGCTACGGTAGCCAAGCAGATTCATTCCAAGCAATGTTAGAAGTCCCAACCCTTGGAGAACCCTATCTAGGAGTATTCATCCGTGCCCCGAGGTTTGCTTCAATTGGTGAAGGGGCACAAGCAATCGCCACTCACAACCAAGAAGTGGTTGGAATTAGACAAGAAAACCGTTTAGCAGTGACCTTTCACCCCGAACTATCAGGTGACCTGAGGTTCCATACTTGGCTGTTAAAACTTGCAGAAGGTGAAAAAACTTGAAACTTGAAATTCACCAACCAAACATGCCTGAACCGGTTGAACCACCGACAAGAGATGAAGCAGAAGGGTGTATACAATGCCAAATTGGAAGTAAAATGGTGCTGTTTATCACTGGTGAATGTCACTGGCAATGTGATTACTGCCCGCTTTCAGAAAACCGCCGCGAAATAGATCACATGTATGCAAACGAGCGGCGCTGTGAAGTTGCTGATTGGACCGCTGTAATAGAAGAAGCAAAGGCAATGGACGCCACAGGAACGGGGATTACCGGAGGTGATCCCATGATGGTTAGGGAGCGGGTTGAAGAGGCTTGTAAAGCCCTGAAAAATAAGATGGGTGATAACCATCACATCCATCTTTACACAAGTATTCCATTTCCTCCTAAACACGCAGTAAGTTTAGCAGATTCTGGCTTAGATGAAATTAGATTTCACCTTTTAGATTTGGAGTTGGAGCGCTACCTACCAACTATAACAGCGTGTGCCGAAACCAGCATGAATGTCGGAATTGAAATTCCATGCGAGCCAGATAAAGAAGAGAGGCTTTACGAACTAATTGAGGAACTGCGCCATACATCAATAGAATTTATCAATCTAAATGAACTAGAAATTACAGTTGGTAATCATGATAATATGGAACTTCGTGGATTTAATCTAACCAACGAATTGACGGCTGGAGCAGAGGGGTCTGACGAACTTGCAAGAGCAATTCGAAATCAGGTGAATATGGCTAACGTCGGAATGGACACTCGTGAGCCATACGGTTATTCGGTCAAATATTGTACATCGTCTTACAAAGACTCAGGTCAACTTCGCCGCCGGTTCATGAGAAGAGGAGAGGCAAGTATCTCACCACACGAACAACTAACGGATGATGGAACTCTAGTGTTTGGCGCCATCTATTGCCAAGATGATGAATCTGCTGAATTCCTAGAAGAACTGGTTGAGACCTGTGATATACCTGAGCAATTTCTCTACCATGATGCAGACAATGGGAGAATTGAGGTGCCATTATTACTTGCTGAGGGTATTGCTGATGAAATTGCTGCACCCGCAGCAATGATTGAGGTTCACCCAACTTATGAGCGATTGGAAGTCAGTCTAATTTGGCTCAATGAGCACCGCCCATAATCGTCGGGTTGATGAAGGAGGCGCGGGTCGGCCGAGTTAGATGAGTGACGACGAAGAGGCTGAAGCAGAGCCAACGGATGCTGTCGTTGACGAGGCTCCAACAATCGAAGTTGAGGAAGAGCCTCGAGAATTGACGATGGAAGAGAAACTCGGCGAAGCTGAAAGCAGAGCTGAAACTGCCGAAAAAGAAATTGCTTATCGTGACGCAGATATTGTAAATATCCGAAAACGCCATACTCAAGATAGAGCAGATTTGCTGCGCTATGGTGGGCAAGGACTTGCTAGGCGGATAATTTCACTTCTTGATGACTTTGATAGGGCAATTTCATCTATGCCAGAAACAACAGATGACTCCATCATGGAAGGTATCAACATGATTCGAAATAATCTAGAAATAGCACTCATTACTGATGGCGCCAAAATGATTGATGTAAATGGTCAGAAATTTGACCCTAAAATAATGGAAGCCATCACCACAATCCCAGCAAGTGATGAACACGCCCCAAATACCGTTGTACAGGTACTAGAACCTGGTTGGATGCTACATGACCGAGTATTGAGACCTGCTAGAGTAATCGTTACGGCGGTGAAGTGATTGAGTGAAGAAGAAAAATGGTACGGTTCACCACGTATATTGCAAGTCTTTGCATTGGGGATTACCACCCTTTACATCTGTACGATATTCCTAGTTTGGATCGCAGCACCCACCCTTGAGTTTGAGGAATATCCTACTCAATGCCCAGAGAATTCTCAAAACTGCTCACGGATTGCCCCTAATCCGTACCGCGCTACTGGCGAGCAAGGAATCGTGTTGAATGCAAGCAAAGCCGAAGTAATGTCCGAAATCATTACGTGGATTGATTCCCAACCTAGGACTGAAGTGGTTGCTGAATCAGAAGATGTTGGCTATATTCATTCGGTTTTCCGATCTTTTGCTATTCGTTTCCCTGATGATATGTTGTTTCACGTTGAATGTGAGAATGGGAGTGCAGTAATTTGGACCCACTCACAATCTCGACTAGGAGTATCCGATTTTATGGTCAATGATGACAGAGTCCTCGCCTTTGCTGAACACATTGAAAGCCAACAATGGTCATCAGAATCTTGCGAATAAGCCTATCCAACGGCTTCAAATGGTCTGCCAAGGAAAGCCAACCTCTTCAGCCAAATTTCATCCCATAGAAGTTCAGCCACTTCTTCTGGAATTGTCTCCACCATTACTGAGATAGATGCTTCCCTTTCAGATACCGTTGACAGCATCTTTAGGGTTGAGCGAATTCTCCAACCTTCCCATGATTCTCTTACTTGTAATGGTGATTCAACGACTTCCCAATCGGAGTTCCGATAAAGGTCTGCTGTTTGTTCATCGCTAGTAAACAAAATTCCCGCTCTGCCATGATATTTCTCTGCGTGTGCAACCCAATTAGGTGGGTCATTGATATCAGGAACTGCGACCACATCAACCTCAACATTAGGATGATTTGTTGCCAACCAACAACATATCATTTGTTTTCGCTCTTCCCAAGTCCAAGGGTTGTCGAGAGATTCTGGTTGATTTGCTGAGCCGATAACAATACGACTTGGCAAACCGATTTCGTTTGAGTAATCAAGAGCGGCGCCAACTAACTTCGCATGACCTAGGTGAAAGGGCTGAAATCGCCCTAAAACAACCAACGCAGGTGCAGGGGTCTGCTCCGGTGGCTCAGGCTCAATCAACAGGGGTTCCTCAGCAACAGAAAACGGGTTTTCCCACTCATCTTCTGTCATCATTTACCCTCCACTACACCTGATGTGAGAAGCTTTCTAATGTTGAACCCACCGAATCCGGCACTTAGGTAAGATGACCAATCTCTTCTTGTTAGCAGAATCGTCTCCCCCTCTGTAAGAAATTCTGCCAAGCCGTGAAGTGACTCCGCATGCCTTTGATGACTCTGCATCGTTGACAATATCCGAGGGTCATTTTTTTCATTTAGAGTCTCGCCTAACTGCTCTCTACGCCCCATCCAGTCAACCACTACTGCCTCTGAGTACTGCTGTTTGGACAACGTTTTGATACTCGAAATCGCCGCGTCCCAAGTTCTCAGCTCATACAATTCACCTACTTGATTCATAGATTCACCAATATATGGTTCTAAGTACAAAAATCCCCTGCCTTCCATACATCTCCAAGTGCCTATACTTGCCCATTCGGCTAACAGCCAAATTCCTGAGGCAATTTCCTCAATATCGGCGCCAGCAACCATTCGTTGTGATGCGGTGAGCAATACTGAGTCAGCGCCCTGAATGATATCGTGATCTTCAATCCAGTCAAGGATTTCTGCCTCAACATCAACATCAAAGCGGCGTTCGATAAAATCCGTCATTTCTGGCCGTAACTTTCTTCCCGATTTATCCTGCATTTGCTGATGCAAATCAGTGGTTGAAGTATTCAACAGACTTAACCAAGCATCGCTATCAACGACCATCGCTAGCAAGTCTGCCATGACACTGCGTCACAGCCCTGCCCCATGAATATCTCCCCAACGAATTACGGCAAATAAGAGCAGTTGTGAACGCCGGATTGAAAAGTCACAGGCCTGACCGAAGGTCAAAGTGCAAGGTCAAGCCGACTTGGTAAAATTGGGGTGAATCGTTTGGCAACCATCGTTGAACAGATTGCTGACATCCAAGCTGAGATTGATAAAACTCAGAAAAACAAGGCAACTGAGCACCATGTTGGAAAATTGAAGGCTAAAATTGCTGCGCTCAAAGCAAAACAGGAAAAAGTCGCAGCCCACTCAAAATCGGGCGGTCCCGCCAAAGGATTCGAAGTCAAGAAGTCCGGCGACGCCTCGGTCGCCCTTGTCGGCTTCCCAAGTGTGGGGAAATCAACCTTAATCGGCCAAGTTACTGACGCTGATTCGCACACCGCTGGCTACGCCTTCACTACGCTAACTTGTATTCCCGGCCTGATGGAACACCGCGGCGCAAAAATCCAGATTCTTGACTTACCCGGACTCATCAAAGGCGCCGCTGAAGGAAAAGGCCGCGGCAAGGAAATACTTGGAGTCGTCAGAAGTTCTGACATGGTACTGTATGTGGTTGACCCATTCCAAGACGCACATTTCAAAGTTCTACACCGAGAACTAGAAATTGCCGGAATGAGGTTGAACCAAGATAAACCTCCAGTCTTTATCACCCGAAGAAACAGGGGTGGGGTAGAGGTAAGGACCACCGTTGAACAGACCTATCTCACGAAAGAAGAGATGCAGGACATCGTACGCTCGTTTGGTTACACGAGTGCGTTGGTAACTCTGCGAGTTGACGCCACCGCAGAAATGTTAGTTGACACCATGGCATCTAACCGAGTTTACTCAAAGGCGATTGTAATCGTCAATAAAATTGACCTTGCTACACAAAAAGATCTCGATAATATGTATGCCAAGTTGCCTGAAGGTTGGCCTATTCTGCCGATTTCAGCAAAAACCGGTCAAGGAATTGAAGAATTGAAAGATTTCATCTATGATAATCTCGGCTTCATGTCGGTTTTCTTGAAGCCGCAAGGCCAAGAAGCCGATTTGATTGAACCACTGATTGTCAAAGACGATAGCACCGTTAGGGATGTTTGTGTTACCTTGCATCGAGATTTTGTCAGAAAGTTCCGATTTGCAAGGGTCAAAGGTCCAAGTGCAAAATTCGATTGGCAAAGAGTTGGCTTAGACCACCAACTCAAACATGACGACCTGCTGACTATCCTCATCCGCCGTTAATCACAGCGGTAAATTGACGATGAAGGTTGAGCCAACACCAACCTTGGATGTCACAACTAGTGACCCACCATGCATGTCAACGAAGTGTTTGGAAAGAGCGAGCCCTAGACCAGTACCTGGACGTTGGCGCCCATCTGAACCTTTTACCTGGACAAATTCCCGGAATATCAGTTCTTGGTCATCATGAGAAATACCGGTCCCTGTATCGCGTACCAGTATATGCGCTTCATCTTCAAATTTTGTGCATGAAATGACCACTTCACCACCCGAATCCGTGAACTTTATTGCATTTGAAACGAGATTGAGGATCACCTGACGGATTGCTCTTTTGTCAACCATCAACTCACCTAAATCTTCCAATTCCACAACCATTAAAATACCCTTTTTCCTTGCATTTGGAGAAACCATTTTCACAGCTTCTTTTATGATTGGAGTCAATTCTGTTGCTGATTTATCAAGTTCCATTCTTCCAGCAACAATTTTTGACAAATCTAGTAAATCAGTAACCAGTGATAATAGGTGGTCTGTTGAGGAGCGAATTGATTGCAAACTCTCTTTCTCAAAAGTGTCATCTTCTGCTTCTTCAAGTAGTAAATCTGTGTATCCTACGATACCTTGCAGTGGCGTTCGTAGTTCATGGCTCATACCGCTGTAAAAACCGAGGCGTTGTTCATTCATATCTTGTAACTCGTTTTGCAGATGGACAAGTTCGGTTACTTCATGAAAAACCACTACTGCTCCAACCAAATCACCTTCTCGTGATGTGAGAGGAGTGGCGGAGAGACGGAAATGACGGGCCTCACTGCCCTCACCCCTAGAAACGGGGAGTTCATGGATTGGCTGCCCACCATGTAACACACCTGTAACTGGAAAGTTTTCTTCAGTAAATGGCTCACCATCACTATCCCTCCAATCAAATTGAGCGGCAAAAGCAGCCAATGTAAGTTCAGGAGAGTAAATTAATCCTAATTCTGTGCGGGCTACATCGTTGAGAAGAACGATATTACCCATGACATCTGTGACAGCAACTGCTGCATTGATGCTACTGAGAATGTTTGACAATTGCTCGCCCCTTTGATGCAACGCATCGAGCAATTGCTCCTGTTCCGTTGGTGGTGGTTCAGTCATCTTCCCACTATAGGCGACTTGCTTTTGTCATATCACAACTCCCCCGTTGGGGAGTATCAAAGCAATCATCCGATGTTACACTCGCCAAGCGAGCCTTGAATATGGATGAGTCCATCACGGATACCCGGGGAGAGGTTGATGGAGAGGCGGTATCCGAAAATTGGCAAACTCGCAATGCTCATTTCCATATCCCAATTTTTAGGGGTTCTGCTAAATGGAATACTTGGCTGGTTCCCTGCAGGTGTATTAGGTACTGGAAGTACCGGTCAGAAATTTCATCTCCTTCAATACATCAGGCAGTCCCTGAATTTACCATTCAAAGAGGGTGGTTTCTGGTCAGATGCTGGGAATTTAACTGGCCAAGAATATGCTATGATATCAATGATGGTAATAACTTTGGTAATTGCGATTGTTGGCCTCAGACAACGCGAATCTATTGTAGGACCCTCAAAAATTAGTGCTGATATACAGCGTGAAGAACTAGAATCTGGTCAAGTGTCTGTTTCAAGACCTGGCGGCTTGAGCGTCGTGAATCCCACTACCGCCGCTATCGTGTCAAATATTGTCGGTGGTGATGGCACTCCAACTGCAGATATCATTGCCAATGCACTCGGTGAGATGAAGGCAGTGGCTGTCGAAATGGGAGTTGATGACGAGTTAATAAAAGGAAAGATAATCCAAGAAGATAGTGACGATATCACTATCGATAGCCGTTTTACAGTCACAGCCAATACTGATGACATGGAAGTTATTGATCTATCTAAGCCAAAATCTGATGATATTTCACAGAATGAAGTAGTATCAGATAGTGATGAGATTGGCTGGCTTGATGATTCACCTTGGGCTGAAGACGATATCACCATTGATTCACAAAATATCACTGAGGCAGAGAGAAAAGAAAAACCATCCTTGCCAAGTCTTCCGAGTTCGCCGACCCGACAAACTGCGGCCGAACCTGAGGTTGTTGAGGTAAAGCCACCTCCTGTCCAAAGCAAATATGTAAAACCAGTTCAAACTCCTGTTGTGCCTCAAGTGAAAGAGGCACAGAGTGGAGCTATGCCAAATCGGCCTAGCGGACTCCCCAACAAAGCAGTATTTGACATTGAGTTGAATTCTTGGACATTGTTCGGAAGACCAATTGAATTCACAGATACTCCTCCAATACCTGTTATCAAGAAGGCGGCAACATCTGCACCTACACCAGCAACAAATGCTCGAACACCACCTTCACTGCCAACGATTCCAACCCCTCCAAAGAAGGAAACTAAGCCAAAACCACGCCTGCCCTCTATCCCTCAAATATGATGGGGGAGAGCCGTCTCGCAGAAGGCAATGGTAGTTGCTGGGACTGAAACCTTGGCCCGCGACCTAGAGTCCTTACTAGACAGTGAACAAGGTGAAATGCTGACATCTGCAAGTGACTTTTTCAGAACAAGGGTCAAACGCTTCGCGATGACATTTTTCGTGGGGATGATTGTCGGTTATCCCATTGCAGGAATGGCCTTGACTTGGTTACTTGGACAAGCAAATTTAGTACCGAATGAGGTTTCAATTGTGGTTTTACAACCCTTAGAAGTCGTTATTCTCCAACTTAGACTGGCTGCTCATTTCGCAGTATTACTAGTCGCTCTTACAGTGACATTTGAAGCCGCATTGCTGGCCGCCCGTAGTGAACAATTTAAAGCACGATTGAAGGGTGTAGAATTGTCAAACTTTTCTTCATTCAGCAGTGTTATTTTGGCAGTACTGTGTGCCATCTTACTGGGTATTGCAGGCATCTGGTATGTGGTTGATTTTCTGCTACCTATTTTACTTGAATATCTACAAGCAGACGCTGCAGCAATAGGAGCAACTACAACTTGGCAATTATCCGCTTGGATCGGTTTCATTGCCAGCTTATGCCTTGGAGCAGCTATTGGTTTCCAAGTTCCGCTTGTAACCTTGATTTCCCTTCGAGGGGGATTGGTTGATAGAGATATGTTAACCCAATATAGACGACACTTCTGGTTCGCTGGTTTCTGTGTAGGTGCAATGCTTTCTCCGCCTGACCCACTATCGATGTTTCTTGTCGCAGGACCCATGCTAATTCTATTCGAAATTGCTCTCATTCTTGACCGAATTTTCGGCTGAAAGCCATTCAACAGTTGTTGAAGGTTAGCCTGTCCTAATCGCTACTGTCTGCCTTCTTGGCTCGATTTCTTTCATCCTCTGCCTTTGCTACAGCAATACCATCCTCAACATTAACCCAGAACATCATGACTGTCCCCGTAATTATCAGAATTGACAAACTGGCTACCGCTACCCTGCTGTCATACATCGTTGACAGTATACCATACATCATAGGTCCAATTAGCGCCGCTACTTTACCAAAGAACCCGAAAAAGCCGAAGAACTCTGTGCTTCTAGATTCTGGAATCATTTTTCCAAATAGACTTCGAGCAAGTCCTTGAGAACCCCCCATTAGAACTCCAGCAAGACATCCCAATAGTAGAAATTGCATTGTTACACTAAGGCCTAGTGGAGCCCACACCAATTCTCTTGCATTAATGCCAATATAATCGAGTTTACCATCACCTAGACTAGTTGGATGGTCAACACCTAAGGAAGTCGTTCCATTTAGGCCAGCACTACCATTTACTGAAGCAGAAAAACGTGAATCGTCTAATGACCCCATGAACAAAGTTACTTCCTCTAATGTAGCATTGCCCACTCCACCTTCTTCAGAGGGTAAGAAGTGTCCAAATTGGGCTTCAAGAGCCTTGTCTGATGAGCCATCTCCAAGAACCTCATAGTCAAGCATTCTGACTTCGTAATGGTCATCTGCCCAATCAAACTGGAAATCATAATCTTCATGGTTTTCTAATTCTAGTGGTGCAAAAGCAAGGGCACCTCCTATCATGAAACACCAACCTACTAAAGACACGGTTAGTGCTTTCTTGGTTGATGTTTTTCCAGCTAACCAAGTGAAGAAATAAGCAGCCGGAAAACCCACGAATTGAATTACAACAATTGTCATTATTAGATCAGTAATTGATAGGCCTAGGACGGCAATACCGTATACACCTGCAAGCGCAGTTACGCTGTTGATCCCATCAATGAAGAAGAAATATGCCAGCATGTAAATGAACAAAGTCTTGAATGAACGCCATTCACTCAATGTTTTCTTCAATTCTTTTATTGCTAATTTGGTGGCAGATGCAACATCCAAATCTTCAACCTCATTTTCAATTTCTGGTTCAGGTACTGTTGCAAATGTCCAAAATGCAAATCCAAACCACCAGAGTCCCGAAGTCGCCATACAGAATGGAATCGTGGATGCACCAATACCCATAACTAGGCCTAAGTGGAACACCAGTAGTAACCCGCCACCGAGGTAACCGTAAGCGTACGCCTTGTTTGAAATGCCATCCATCTGTTTCTCTGATCCTTGGTGGGGGAGTAGGGCGTTGTAGAATACTCCAGCACCATTTAAGCCAATATTTGCAAACAAAAACATCACAAATAGCCAAACCCATTGTGATGATATTGAAAATAACGGTGCTAACGCAAGTAAGGTGACTGAACCTGCGCCAACCCAAGTTAGAATTTTCAACATTTTAATCTTGATTTTGGTTCTATCTGCTATTACGCCAAACCCCGGACTTAGAACAGCCACCAGTAAGGCAGCACCAGTCACAGCCCAAGCCCAGAAAGTATCTGAGGTCATTTCCCCAAATCCGGTTGTCACTGAGATGCCATTCGCTTCTAAGAAAAGGTAGGCAAACCACCCAGGAAGAATTGCGGTTGTCACACTGGTTTCAAATGCAGATTTCGCCCAATCATACATGCAATAGCCGCGGATTTGTTTCGAGTTGTCATCTTGTTGTAATCCAACTATTTCCCCAACCGAGGTAGCCGCATCACTCATTGACTGACTTGCTTCACTATCTGCCATGTCTCTCCGAAGTCACCCATAGACTATGATGGTTCCACCAATCAAAATCGGACCCCTTTGGGTTCAAGTGTAGAACCTGTAACGGAGAGTAGGGGGAGTGGGTGTGACTTGGGCACAACCGAGACAAAATTCTGTTGAAGCACTTTGCTACGGCATCAATCAATTTGATGGTGTTGAATTTGACCTCCGATTAACTACTGATGGAGAATTGGTACTGCATCATGATAACACCACAAAAGATGATAATTATGTTGAATTATTGAGTAGTGACGAAATGAAGCCATTTGCCGACAAATTTGATGAACTCCTGGCAAGAAAAGATTTCACAACTCCATGGCAAGAACAAGGAAAGACGGTTTGTATTGAACTGAAATCACCACACCCTAGTAGTGGAGTTGGAGGAGGTTGGAAAGGTGGTTCAAAACGGGTTGAATACATTTCATCTATGATAAAAATGGTTGATGATGCCATTGCTGAATTTGAACTGCCTGAAGGAACTACTGTTCTGTATTCCTTTGACAAAAAATTTCTACCAGCAGTTAAAACAGCGGGCTGGAGTCATCCAAAAGCCCGCCTAATGCCCACATTGAGAGAATGGGGTTCCGGTAATTTACAACGTGCAATTGCGGCACCATCTTTCATCGCCCACTCATTGCCTAGATTAATGCGCAAACATCAGAAATGGGGGGCTCCAATGATTCCCTGTACTCTTGATTATCTACATGGCATAAACCGCCATCTTACATTAGGGACAAGTGTAGCCCTCACAGGAAAAGGACTTGAAAAATTGACCAAAGCAAGGAAAGGGTTTCCTGCCTTTGTTTGGCCAGTTAGGGTACACCATGAGAAATTGATTCTTGATGCAGGGCTCACCCCTCTCACTGATGACGCCTCTCCAGAAATTACACATCTGCCAGACGGCTCACCTAGGTTAACTAGGCCAGCTAGTGAACCACTTTTTGATGGCCAACATGTTCCGTGGCATGAAATGACAAATGACAGCCGAAAAGAATTCCTTTCAGCCCAGAGGAATCGCTGGCAATGGAGCCGCTCTGTAGATCAATTAATGGCCGCAACTAGCGAAAACCAAATCCCGTGGGAAGTACCACGAATAATTTGTCACCGCGGTGCTGGGAAAACCACATTTTGATAAAAGGAATAGTTAGATTATTCAAGCCGCTGAACAGGCTGGTTTCGACCAATATATTTTGGCCGGTAAATAGGTACTCCTCGACCACCTCTTGCCTTACGCTCATCAAGAATTTGCGCACTAATCCCTGCAATTCTAGCCCATCCAAAGAAGGTAGTGAAATACTCTGGTTTATGGAATCCTACAGCGTGTAATAGTGTCCCTGATGCAACATCAACATTTGCAAAAGGGTTGCTTATTCTTGGGTTTTCACCGAGTACTTTTGGTGCAATTTCCCTTAATACCTTCACGATTTTGAAATTATTATCGTCAGGACATATCTCTGAACCTAAAGCGATTTGAGCCGCTGCTCTAGGGTCTTCTGCCCTAAGCACTGCATGACCAAAACCGTAAACGGGGCGCTTAGCCGCTAATTCACTTCGAACGAACTTTTCCACCTTGTCAGGATCACTAGTACCAATCCTCTGGATAAACTCAAGACACGACTGATTAGCTCTCCCGTGCAACGGGCCTGAAAGCGCATTCATTGCACTTGACATAGATGCGTAGAGACTAGCCTTACCACTAGCCACACACTTTCCTGAAAAAGTGGATAGGTTACCACCACCATGGTCCATGTGCAAAACCAAGAAGGTACGAAGTACGCGAACCATATTGTCTGAATCTTCGCCTGATCTACCTAATAAATGGACGAAATTCTCAACCATGCCCCGTTCTGGCTCACTACCAGCTTCTGGCAATCCATGGCCACCGCGTAAAAGGAAGATTGTTGCCATTAACTCCGGCATTCTTGCAATTAAATTGAGTCCATCCTCTCTAACATCACCTGTTGTATCAGCAATCCCCAATGCTTGGATACCGAGGGCTAACCAATCCATTGGATGGCCACTCCCCGGAGTTAGCGATTCTAGAACTCGAAGTGTACCCGCAGGCATCTCTTCTGCTCGAGCCGACAAATCTTTGCGAAATTCTTGGGACTCATGACGATTTGGTAAGCGCTTTTCAAAAAGCAGAAAGATGATATCTTCTGGATCCATTTCGGCAAGGTCAGTAAT
This sequence comes from Candidatus Poseidoniales archaeon, assembly GCA_012964335.1. Lineage (GTDB taxonomy): Archaea > Thermoplasmatota > Poseidoniia > Poseidoniales > Thalassarchaeaceae > MGIIb-Q1. The sequence goes on from DTUF01000024.1 coordinate 37,996, forward strand.
TGGGTAGCCGACGTAATGAACTCCTTTTATTGTATCAACGAATGAAGTTCGGCAAGTGCCGACTGGAATACCTCGTAATCCAGTATCCAAGTGACTATCCTTAACTTCAAACAATGTTGGTTCATCCTCACTGTCACTCATTTGGCAATCACCTCCTCCGGGAATTCACCTCAGTCTAGTCATTGGTATAAGTGCAACGCAATGAGAATTCCAAAACGCATCAACTGAATTTATGAACACCAAGTAAAAAAAATATTTATTTTCACGGGATCATCATACACATAACAATTACAGCCACATAGCCACCCCTGCACCTGAGAACATGTCTAGGTGGAAGCGAAGATTTGCCAGCCGAGAGGAGCCTTGGTGGGAGAGTGGTGTGAATTTCACTTGTCTTCCTGACTGTGGGCGCTGCTGTGATGAACCGGGCGGAATAGTGTATCTTTCCCGCGAAGATGCTGAAAGAATTGCTAATCATCTTGACATTAGTTTGAAACTATGGCTAACAGAAAACTGTCGGACTAGTTTTGATGGAAGATTTGTGCTAGAGTCTAAACCAGAAGATGGACGTTGTATCTACTTAACAGGAGAGAAAACTTGTAGCATTTATGAGGTGAAACCAGCTCAATGTTCAGCCTTCCCATTTTGGCGGGAAAATGTAGTTTCAGAGAGGGCTTGGGAGAAAACCAAAGCACTGTGCCCTGGTATAGACCACGATGATGCAATTGAAATTAATGGTAATTCAATCAAGTTGAATTTAGAAGCCGACCGAATCGCAGAAAAAGGATTCAGGTTCATTTGAACAACTTAGATATCTCCTAAGTTGAATGATTGACTCATTTCTGAAGGGTCCGCTGTTCTCAGAATTACCACTGGGTGTAGTTGGGTCACAGGCACTAACAAATCGTCTGCAGAAACTGATTCCTCATCAATATCCCAATCCGTTTCTGGAATGTATTCTTCTATCCCAACGGCCTCGTAAGGGCGCTCTGGCTTAGTCCTCGTTTTCAGAGATTCTCCTGCCCCTAACTTTGAAATGCGTGACAGTTTACGTTCAATTTCAAGCATTTTATCAGCCATTTCAACCAATTCCTTTGGCTCAGCATTCTCAATTTTACTGGAAATGTCCTCCATCTGACCATGTAAGGAAAATAGCTCATCTTGATGCCGACGGAGTCTAGACTCTAACCGGTCAAGGAATCCTTCACTCGTCAATTCAATATTGGGAACTTCACCTCTCGGTTCTTCTAATGTTGTGGGAAGACCTGACAACTCAATCCTGTCACGAGCATCCTCTAGTGCACCTTTCTCACGGCCGAGGTGCCTTTCAATCAGTGAATCAACGGCATCTCTACTAGTATCTGGCATTAAATCTGGAGGCTGATAATCATCAACAATTGATTCTAATTCACTGATAATATCAACATTTGGTTGGCGCTCCTTTGGTAGTACATGGTCTAGCACCTCACGCACAATTCGCTGCCCAGTTCTCTCAGTATCCCAAGCAATTAGGCCATCATCACCCCGCATTACCAATTCTTCTCCTGAAAGTATTGTCTCAATATCGCCGACACCAAACGGCTCGGCCCCAGCCTCGATTGCTAGTGCTACCGCCTCAAAACCAGACTCCGCTACACTCCAATCTCTATCCGCTGCAACGGCAATTGCTCGCAATTGTTCGTCCGATAGAGGAAGACCCCTCACTAATGCTCGGTTTCTCATAAATAGAACCAATGTCATGACATCTGGATTATCAAGATTGACTTCAACGGATGACCTAAGTGCACCACCTAGTATCCCAGAATAATTGCAGTTTTCACTAGAAGTGATTACCACTTGAACCCCAAAATTTAGACAACTGTCAATAATAATACCTAGGTTTTCTTCGCTATCTTCTCCAACCGATTGAATATCATCAATAAGCAGTGTACTACAGCCCTGAACTGCATCTACCCAATCGTCAGATAACTGAGATGGAAATGAACTTCCAACAATGATTCGGACTTCGTCTTCAGGTGACCTAGTATGCATCGAGGAACCAATCGCTCTCAATAGATGACTTTTCCCCACACCCTCGCCTCCAAAGATGATGAGGGGATTTGCTCGCTCAGATGGGTGAGTTATCACCTCATTACCGGCAGTACTTGCCAATCGGTTGTTAGGCCCTACCTGCCAATTACTCCATGTGAAGTTTTGGTTAGGTGTGAAGATAGGTGGCCATCCAGGACGACCTATTGCAAGTTCTTCTGCAACCATCTTCAACGGTGATTCAACTGGTGGTGGAACTGCCCCAATAAGTTCAGAATGATGCTGGCGAGCAGACTCAGTTGGTCTCACATGCCCTCTCTGCTTGGAGAGTACATCACGCCACAATGGTGTTGAGACGTTTCTTGTTTCCATATCTTCAACATCTGAGTTGACCCAGGCGGGAAAGTTTGGTTTAGTCGCTGATGGGGCTTGGTCAGTATCAATCATTGGCGCATCTGCTTCCACACCCTGCCGCATTCTCTGAAGCCTTTGAGACGCAATGGTACCAAAATCACCAGCTCTCTTTTTGACTGCAGTTGATGTTGAATGTAAAAATGGCCCATCAAATGGATTCTCCACAGGAGGTAATTCTCCCCTTCGAATATATTTCCCAAGTGATGCTTGAGGTGACTCTGTCTCTGAACTAGTCAACTCTGACTTTCGCTCTGACAATAACCGCTTGCTTTTCTCCAGTTGTTGTTGAAGAAGTGTTCGCCTAGCCATGCCATCCACCATATTTCCTAAATTTGCCATTAATTTTCAATCATACTAGGATAATTAACCCTCGAAGTCATTCAACATTGATTCTATTTTTTTAATCTGTTCAAATTGAATAAGTTGAGCACGATATTTGACAGCAACCGTTGAATCAATTACTGAACGATTTTCTTGGATATTAATTCGGTTGATTAAATCATTTACCATCACTGATTTCTTCTCTAATTCAGTAAGCAGTTTCAATCCCTCCTTTGAGTTAGCCTCTATGCGGTCAACAAGTTGACGAATTGGGTGGCCTTTATCAGCCAAACTATTGATTCTCTCTAGAATCTTCAAGTCAATACCAGATCGCTTAACCATTTGTTTTCGGTCGGCATAAAGAGCTTCTAATTCGGAGCCAACCAACATTTGGGTAAGAGTCTTCGACTTCTGAATTCGGATAGCTGATTCTCTAGCAAGTGGATTGGTTACCAAATCAGGCGTAATTGCTGTTGGGGCTTCTTCTGAAGCGCTAACCACAGCAGCACCCCATTGACGAGTATTAACACCAGAAATTGAAGAGGTTTTGGAGGATTTCACACCATGACGTAGAGACCTTGAATTGTCAACAGCTGCACTCATACCCCGGGTCTCAAGCACCTCCCAGTTTCTCTCTTCATTAGTTTCCCATTCACCAACTTCTCTAAATGCATCTTTCTTGTAATTCAGGGCAGTTACCGACCTATCTATAGCCTCGTAGCCTGAATCTACTAATTGCCCTTCAAATTGCTTACTATTTGCTGCTGCATAATGCATTGATGCCTTTTCAAATTGTAATATGTCAGGTTTTTGCGGTACACTAACTCGTCTCTTTTGTTTACTACGATAGTTTACTGTCGGTTGGTTTGGCCGAGCATATTCAGGTTCAACCTCAGGCTCAGAGGAATCAGCATCCTCTACAACCTCAGTTTCCACAATTTCCTCAGAAGTGATATCAGAAGAATCAGGGGCATCTACATCAAGAGTTGAAGCATTTTCTTGGGGAGTGGTGGTTGACTCATCATCCATGTTAGCCGATGGGGCCGTTGCCCAACTTGGAAGGGCGAAATCTCCTTCTTCATCATCAGCAGTTACTGTGGATTCTAGAGGTTCATCATTTGAGGTAGTATCATCTGAAGATATTGGTTCAGGTTCAACTTCTGACCTCATCTCATCAAGTAAAGAGGCCGCTGAAAATGAGGTTTCTGGTTGAGTAAACTGAGCCGATGAGGCACCGCTGTTTGATTCATCTTTTGTTGGTGAATCTTGGGTTTGCTCCACAGTTGAAAGAAGTCTGGTTGCTGCGTCCTTGAACTCACCTTCAGCCTCACTTACAATATCGATTCTTTGCGGTTCTGGAATACTTAATGACTCAGTTTCTTGGCAGAACCGATGGCCTTCAACAACTGCTGGTCTCTGAGCCCATTCACCGATTGTACCAGCACTAATTTGGTCACATTCTCGCAACAATAGTGAACGCTCACGCTGGTCCCAAACATCAAAATCAGCGGGAATTAACACCATATTATTGGAAGTTTGAATACCATCAAATAAATTACGTAGCATACCTATCAAACGGCTAAAGCCGTGGATTCCACTAAGATATTCAACCCCATCTAGAATAATGACTGCCCTTGATGAACCCCATAGAAACTGATCGCATTCTCTACGAATTTCTTCCAATCCTGGATTAACAGTTCGCACCCCTTCAACTTCTCTTTCACTAAGCCAACGACATACTGAAATTGGTAATCCGAAGTCATCAGAAATACGCTGAGGCGGGCTACGAGATATCACCATAACAGGATGGCCGATTGAAGCAAGATGTGTTGCAACTGTGAACACAGAATCAGGTATCTGTTCATCAATTATGTAACTACAACCGGCTTCAAATTCTTCCCCGGGAATATATTCAATAATATCAGCAACATCATCTGCCTCAGAATCTTCTTCGTCATCATCTAGGGTTTTCTCAGTCATCGTCCATTCCCGATTACGTTTTGAACGCCACCAATCAGAATCTCGCTTTGTATTCGTTATCCATCCCTCTACTTTCTTGTCAGCGTGGGTATCTGAACCAGCAAAATGCAACTTAGCCTCTGGATGCAAGTCAGCAATCAATCCAAGATCAACATCAGTATGAACTGAAATCCGTGAATCATCTGCTGCAGCGCAGTCCCTCAACTCTTCCAATGCATTATGGCCCATCAACAATTCAGTAGACTCAAACAGAGCCATTTCAGGTGCACCATCTGAAATCACAAGTTGAGCAATGCTTACTGGATTGGTTGGTTGTTGAATCCTAATATAACCACTACTACCTTCTTTATCAAAGTCAATCAAGAGCAACTCAAGCACCCCTGAACCACCTCTACGCACCTCCTTGGTGATACCCTTCGGTAGTTCAGCCACGGCAATCCTCGCCCCTCGTCTTGCTTGACCCCCTCTTGAACGTGGCCCTTCACGCACGCGTACTATGGCCGATTCGCCAACTTACCTCAAATCACCGACCGAACACAGAGGACCTGCAATAATAGCAAAAAAACAAAGTTATTGGTTAGTGAATATATTCACTAGGGTAGGATTATTTTTCAGATATGCCAAGAATTTGGTGCCCGCGGCCAAACCAGCCCCAACCCTCTACCACCCAGAGATAAAGCTGATTCAAAGTTTCATCATCTACCCCTGCTTTCTTAGCAACTTGCTTGATTAATTTCATCTCTTCATCAGTGTATTTGCCATCGCACGCAGCCATCAATATTGTGTCACGCAGGAGAAGTTTTACGCTATCTGCTGAAAGTGCTTCAAGATGATATTCAATATCTATCCATTCCCCAACGATTTCACTAAGCCTTTCTCTAACATCTCTTTGGTAAAGTAGAGAGGCTACTCGGGACTCATAAGCGCTCATTTCCTCAGGTGAAAATTCCCCATCACAAGTTGCTGCAACTGCCAATATAGTGGCATATGAAATAGCCTCATCGCCATCCATTTCCAACAAAGAATCAGGGAGCATTGCTTAGCGGAGAACCTGTAACTGTCTTGAATACTCCCTTGCCAATTTTAACATTGATATCTTGATGTAAAGACAAAATCACTCAATCTCACGAAAATTGGATGAAGTAAGCCCTCTTACGGTTGCTATGGATGACCTACCAGATGATGCGGTCTCATGGTCGGTTAATACTGAAATTGCCAAAGTTCAAAGACAAAATATGTACAATGCAGTGATTTTTGCAATTGCAGGGTTTATTGCAATACTGATTTGTTTCAAAGTCCTATCTTTTATTGGTTTGGATAATTGGATTGGCCTTTTGATTATTACCTCAGTTATCGCCTTCTTATTATGGAAGGAACTTTTCAGAAATATCAGAAAAATGACACTTCTGAACTTGGTTGCAATTGGAACCGGACACCCGTGGCATCCCAGTGAAGTTATGGAAAACAACTCAGTTTTCGTATCGGATGGTGATTCCTGGTACCTAATCCCACCCAAGGTTCGTATCTCACCTCAATCCGGGTCAGGAAATGAGAGTACTGTTCTGAAGAGAAATGACATGGATGGAAAAATTATTTTGCGATGGCAACAACCACCTGACTCAATAACTCAAGGTGTGGTATCCCTGATTAATCAGGCTCTTTCTTTCCGTGATGCCCAAGAAAGGGATTTGGACTCAGAAGACCCTATTGAAAGTGCGAGAGAGAGAGAAGATTTGGAGTTTTACCCTGTAGAGAGGGTATGGCAAGAAACAACACAGGGCTCTTTAGCACCGGAACCAGGGGCATTACTTCGCAAGATGAGGAAACATAGTTCTGAAATCATCAAGAAAGATGATGAATAGTAATTCTCACACTCCATAAAAAGTGAATGTTAATGCGGTTCAGCCAGCAGCGGCAAAATATGGAATCGTGGCGCCAGCGCTTGGAGTCGCTTGATGAACGCCAAACCGAGATGCTTCTTGGCTCTCCAATGTCACAACGTTTTGCTACTTGGCCGCTTTCAATCAGCCATCCAGCAATTGTTGGCGCATTCTATGGTCTACTACTAATTGCTGCCTTGATAATACCAATTGGATATCACAACTCTTGGAATATTGAGGATTGGTTTAGAGAAGTTTCCTTCATGGGTTTGAGTATCGCTCTTGGATTAGCATTAGCAGGACAAATTTCGTCCCTAATTAGCAAATTTTTCCAGCGCCCACCCATCACACCACCACGAGCAGTGCTGTTCACCATGCCTTTCGCCGGATTCGTTATCTTGTTAGGTAGTTGGATGAACCTTGTCCCACAAATCCCTGAGTTGTTAGCGTGGTTGCTAATGCTTGCACCGGGGCCAATTTATGTGCATCTTTCTTGGGCTCCTCGACACAGGATGCTTACAATGTTAGAAGATGGAAAAGATCCGTTTGGGCCATCAAGAGTTGAAATTGGGCAAATGGAAAAGGAACAAGAACTTGTAGATGCTGTGAACGCCATTGATGATTAAATTATCAAATTAGGTTAACAATTTTACCAGCGGTTTCGTAAGCGATTAGAATCTCATCTAATTGGCCCTCTGTTAATCCAGTTGACAATTGATTGCGGACCCTCGCTTTATCTCGCGCTACCATCGGGAAGACAATCGCGCCAACAACAACACCGAGTTTGCGCATCTCATCAGACAATTGCTTCGCAACTGAAGATTCGCCACACATTACAGGAATTATCGGAGTTGTTGACATTCCTAAATCGAAGCCAAGCGATTCCATTTCTCGCCGGAATCTATCGGTATTTTCCCACAACCTAGCATGGTGCTCTGGCTCATCCATCAACACCTCTACAGCTGCCTTTTGAGCCGCCGCAATACCAGGTGGTTGACTGCCCGACAGCAACCAAGAACGTGAGTGATTTAATGCATGATTGCGGACCTGTTCGCTACCCGCAACTATTCCTCCTTGAACACCTAGAGCCTTGGAGAAAGACCCAATCTCAAAGTCAACTCGTCCCTGTAATTTGAAATGGTCAACAATGCCAGCGCCTCGGTCACCAAGAACGCCCTCACCATGACAATCGTCTACGAACACCATTGCCCCATGCTCCTCGGCAAGTGCAGTTATTTCGTCAAGTGGTGCAACATCCCCATCCATGGAAAATACCCCATCCGTAATGATTAGTTTCCGCTCGCTTCCGGAGTTCTGACGAAGAACTTCTTCTAATGCAGCAACATCGTTGTGTGGGTAAACTGCCCGGCTTGCCTTGGTTAGGCGTACACCGTCAATTATAGATCCGTGATTTAGTTCATCTGAGATGATAACATCCTCTTTCCCGGTCACCAAAGTTGGGATGAGTCCAACGTTTGCAGTATATCCTGATGAGTAGATAAGAGAGGCTTCAACTCCTTTGAATTCAGCGACCTTTTTTTCTGCTTCAAGGTGAATATCCATAGTGCCACTGATAGCCCTTACTGAACCGCTTCCAGCGCCGTATTTTTTGGTCGCTTCCACTGCCGCAGCAATGACTTTTGGATGGGTTGTCAAATTGAGGTAATTGTTTGCTGAGAGCATAATCATCTCTTTTCCATCAACTGTACAACTAGGCGTACTGGCTGATTCTAGAGTTGGTGGTTCCCACAGTAGATTTTGCGATTTCAGCGTTTCAAAACGCTCGCGCATCCAAGGAATATCTCTCGCCATTAAGTGGGCAACTGCGCGCCCACTTCTTTTTGATTGCGCACACTAACTCAGGTATCTACAAGTAGATAATTTTCTTCTTCAGAGGATTTTAGCGATTTCATCGCCAAGTATTGGTAACGCCTCTTCCCAAGTTGAAACTATGCCATAATCTGCCACCTTGAAAATTGGTGCTTCTGGGTCTTTATTGATTGCAACAATGTACTTGCTAGTACGCATTCCTGCCAAATGTTGAATCGCACCTGAAATACCAACTGCAATGTAGAGGCTTGGATTAACTGTCTTTCCAGTTTGGCCCACCTGCATAGAGTGAGGGATTTCATCCCATGTGTCTACAGCGGCTCTGCTAGCACCGACCGCCGCCCCTAACTTATCTGAAAGTGCATACAAATGCTCAAAATTATCTGGACTGCCCATTCCTCTGCCTCCTGAAATGATGATATCTGCATCGGAAACATCGAGTCTAGCGCTAGCCTTTGCGATTGCTTCTTGAACGGCAATTTTCACATCACCACTTTGCTGAACAGTAGCAGATTCGGCATTACCACCATCTCCAGCTGGAGGGAAGGTGTTCGAGCGGAGTGTGACTACACAATCGTCACCAACGGTAACTTCTTGCATTGCTTTTCCAGAATAAATCGGATGAGTCATTGTCAGCCCTTGTGAAATTGCTACAACATCCTGCACCACAGGTATACCACGGCGGGCTGCGATCCTTGCAGCCACATCTCTACCTTGAGCGCTAGCCGCTCCAATGATGACACCAGTGCCAGCCGCAGCATCAAACGCTGCAGCCCAAGCACCGCCATCAAATGTTGAGAAACAATCCCCAATAACTGAGAGAACTTTTCCAACGCCAGCAATTCCTGCCGCCGTATCTGCGCCGGCTCCCCCAGCACATAGGATAGTAGGTGATGCACCTAAGGATGTGGCCGCCCCAACTAATTGGTTAGTCACTGGATGTAAATTGTCTCCTTGAGTTTCTGCAATGATTGTAATGTCCATCTATACCCCTCCTACAGCACCTTTGCCTCGTCACGTAATAATCCAACAACTTCAGGCACACTTTCTGAGCCTTCGTAGGTTTTGCCCGGTGGTTTTTGAGCAGGGGATGAATGACCGTTGAAATTAACTTGTGATGCGCTAACATCGCCACCTACAACCTCAATTTGAGCCCGCTTAGCCATCATGATTCCACGAACATTAGGACGGCGCAACTCATTCTGAGTTTTTGTGAAAGTTACTACTGCTGGAGATGACACAGTCACTCTCTCGCTACCACTTGCAGTTGGCCTTAGGTAGGAGCCTGCTGAATCAGACTCGCTCACTTCTGAAACACAAGCCGCACCAAGAATTTCTGCGATTCCTGGTCCAGTGGAACCCTGATTGCGGTCTGCTGATTGCTTTCCGCAGTAGACCAAATCTACGCCGGCCGCTGTGACAGCGTTTGCGAGCGCAGCCTGTACCTGATTTGAATCCAAATCTTGCCAGTCATCTTGCCAAATTCGCACCAACTTGGTGACTCCAAGTGCTGCTGCATCTTTCAGGACCTTGTCGGCTCTTGCTGGACCCAAAGTAATCGCAGTGATTGAACCACCAGCCGCTTCTATGTGTTGCAATGCGGCCTCGAAAGCGTACTCATCGTACGGGCTGGTTACCCAACTTGCAATTGCAGATTCATCTACACGACCATTGACTACAACGATCTTGGCGTTGGTGTCGGGTACTTGCTTCAACAACACGGCAATTTCTACCATGGTGCGGGCGACTTAGGATGCCTCTATGAACATTTAGACTAAACAAACATCTGCTCTTACAGAGCAAATCAGAAAAAATACTTCAAAAATCCAAATTCTTGCTCTTTTTTGTTCAAATAGAACGGGTGAAACTCTGGATACCTGTGATATGACGTCCTATAATCAAATTATGAATATCGTGTGTACCTTCATAGGTCTTGACAGATTCTAAATTTGCCATATGCCGCATAATGCAATACTCATCTAATATCCCATTAGCACCATGAATATCCCTAGCCTCTCTAGCGATTTGAAGAGCGATGTCAACATTGTTCATCTTAGCGAGTGAAATATGTTCAGGAATCCATGAGCCATTATCCTTCTTCCGTCCTAGCTCAAGCGCTAACAATTGCCCTTTGGTAATCTCCCTCAACATCCAAGCCAACTTGTTCTGTACAAGTTGGTAAGCAGCAATTGGATGGTCAAATTGAATGCGCGAAAGTGAATATTCCCTTGCCGAATTAAAGCAAGCTTGAGCCGCCCCAATAACTCCCCACGAAATCCCGTAACGAGCATTGTTTAAGCAAGAAAAAGGACCTTTCAATCCCTCCACCCCGGGTAAAATCCTATCTTTGGGAATCTTGCAATCCTGAAACACCAACTCACTAGTCACACTAGCCTTCAGCGAGTGCTTCCCTGTCATTTCTGGAGCGGAGTATCCTTCATCACCGGTCTCAACAATGAAACCACGAATAACGCCATCCAATTTTGCCCAAACCACTGCCAAGTCTGAATTCGTGCCATTTGTAATCCACATTTTAGCACCATTCAACAGATAGTGGTCTCCTTTGTCTTCAGCCTTGGTAATCATGTCACCCGGATTTGAACCATAATCTGGCTCAGTCAATCCGAAACAGCCGATTAAATCACCTGTTGCCATTTTCGGCAAGTATTTGTTCTTCTGTTCTTCGCTACCAAAGTCCCAAATTGGATACATTGCTAAAGAACCCTGCACACTTGCAAATGAGCGAAGTCCAGAGTCACCACGTTCCAACTCTCGGCAAATTACACCATATGCCACATAGGATAGACCTGGGCAGCCATAGCCTTCTAGCGGTGCGCCAAGCACACCCATTTCACCAAGTGCTACACGCCATTCGTCAGGAAAAACACCATCACTGCAAGCCTTTTCAATTTTTGGAAGTACTTCATCCTCAACCCAGTCGCGAACCATATCACGAACCATTATTTCCTCATCGGTAAGTTGTGAATCAAGATCATAGAAATCAAGTGCTTCGTACACCATCTCTGTCACCCTTGATTATCTGCGGCCTTCAACGGCTCATCAATGCTCCGATTGAGTCTGTTGCTTCACTTTTTAGCACCCTTTCTCGCTTTGCCTTTCAATTGACCTTTCTTTACCTTAGCCGCCTCTCTTTTCGCAGCCAATCGACCATTTGACCAAGCCATGTATCTTTTCTGCAAGGCTGGCGAACTCATGTAAATCAATCCTACAACTACACCAGGAACTGCGATAATTACAAGCATTGGAGCAAGGGCTGCTACTAAATTTTCTGAAATTGTATTTTGGGGTGGATAATAATACACCACTCGACCGTAAGAAGTAACAGCATAACCTTCGTCAGAATTGATTGACCAGCCGCCCACCAGTGTCTCCCCTCTGAGTGCCACATCATCTCCTGTTGCATCTGAATTATCCAACCAGGGATATGCCAACCCCATCTCATCAGTACCGGCTTTGATATCCCAATCAACCCATCCAAAAGGTGCTGTTTGGAATAGTAAGTGGTCCTTGTCACGGACATGTATTCCAGTGAACTCTCCAGAAATTTCAACATTCTTGACTAGCACAAATGAACTTGCAGGATTGTTCAAATCTAATTCAACAATGCCGACTGAATGACCTTGACCAACTCCAAAACACCTGTCTCTCTCAACGTGAGGGCATTCTACTGAGAACCATCTCGTTCCTTCACTGCCTGGAAGCCAGTGAAGTTCATGCTGTTGATCAATAACAGCCAAACCATTCGATTCAGTTGCTACCAGACACATTGCATGCATCTTGTGAAGACAACTAATGTCTAGAATTGGTGAACTCTTACTATTATTCAATGGGAAATATTCTGTATTGCCGTTAGCATCCTCACGGAATCTAGTAATGACTCCACTAGCGGCTCCAATGTAAGCCCAGTTACCAGATGAATCCCACGTAACAGCATTCAAGTTTTGAGCCAACAAATTTGCTGTTGAACCAGGCACATGAGTTACTGAATGGTCATCTCTTGTATAACGCAGGAGTGTGCCATCATCTCCAGCGATTAAAGCGGTGAGTCCTTGAGGATGCCAATCAACATCATTTAGGTCATCTTGATCATTAGAATTCAATTGAACCTGATTGAATGGTTTTCCTGCTGCAATAAAATGAGCATAACCAAGTGTTCCAATCAAAAGCATATCCTCTCCTGATGGTGAAACTGCTAGAGCATCAATACCCATATCTGATTCGCCAATGAACAGTTCTGTCGACACAGCAACCACCGAATTACTCTCTTGAGCCAATGCGGTTGGGATTAGTAGAAGCAGCAATACTAGAGGTAAGGTGACCCGCCGCATGAACCACCCCACCGGCACCGGTGATTTATCCTTCACGGATGATTATGAGGAGGGTTTGGGAGAGTAAGTTTGAACCACATGAGCCTCTCGGACACGTTCATGGAGACCTTTGAGGTTAAGCGCGGGATGGCTAAGAGTGTATCAGAAGACGGTGGGCTGGGGGCTCTTGCAGGCAAATATTTTGACGATGTGCAAGCATCCGATGACGATGGATTTAAAGGAAAATTTGGAATCTTGTTGAAAGTCGCAGCTCATTACAATGTTAAAGGCCAATTAGAAACTGATGTTGAACAGATGAAAGGTGGTGACCTAGAAGAATTCCTTTCAGCCGATGGTGGTCGAGAAAAAGCAATGGATTCTCGCCGACGCTGGTCGGAATTCCTAGACTCTGCAACTGGATATTCGCCAAAACAGCGCGGCGACAAAGCGAAAGAAGCAACTAAGAAGGCATCTAAGGCAAAATCTGCAGTTTCACAAGCACGTCATTTCATGAAACTGTCAGATGTGAGTGATGAAAAGTCAGCTTTGGCTGAAGAATTAATCACTGAAATTCAGGCATGCCTAGACAGGGGCGACTTCACCCGTGCCGCAAGCCGTGGCGAAAAACTAGGGAAATTATTCTGATGGTGAAAAATTATGGAAAACGAAGACCTCTCTCCGCTTTCAGCAGAGCACAAAGAGAAAGTCTTAGCGATGTTCACCGATGCTGATGAGGTGGTTGGTGTAAATCACCTAGTTGACTGCCTAAGTAATTCCACTTCACATGCAGGTGATGGCATCATCAGAGCCTATGTTGGATTTGAACCATCAGGAAAAGCACATATCGGCTGGAAAGTGATTGCACAAACTCTCAGACGCCTGCTTGATGCAGATGTAAACGTACTAATTTTCCTTGCCGATTGGCACGCTTGGGTGAATGACAAATTTGCCGGCGATATGGACAAAATCCGGACTACAGGCCGCTACATGGAAGAGGTGTTTAGAGCACTACTTGGACACCCAGAAGAAGGCGATGGGGCTGGCCAACTACGGTTTCTCTATGCTAGTGAACTAATGGACTCTGGAGATTATTGGGCGCGTGTATTGAAGTGTTCAAAGAATATGAGTTTAGATCGTGTGCGTCGAACTTTCAGCATAATGGGAAGAGACGAGGATTCTTCTGATGGTGACCTGTCAAAATTCTTCTATCCAGCAATGCAAGCAGCTGACATATTTGAGTTACAGATTGACATCGCCATAGGTGGCATGGACCAACGTAAAGCACACATGTACATGCGACGGGTTGCAGACCGCCACAATTGGTTGAAAGCAACCTGCGTCCACACACCTATTCTTTCAGGACTCAAAGCATCAGGAGCACGAATGGAGTCTTTTGACCACAAGATGAGTAAATCAGACCCAGGCGGAGCAATCTTGCTACATGATGATGCCAAGAAGATGCGAAAGAAGATGCGTAAGGCATACCTTGACCCACAAGACGAGAAATCACCTGTTTACGAGTTAGTGGAACACATTGTTCTCCCTGAGTTAGGAACCTTGACTGTCACGCCAAAACCAGAGTACGGAGAACCTAGCACGTGGGACAACCTAGACTCCCTAAGGGCCGCCCTAGCGAGCGGGGAAGTTCACCCCTTAGACCTCAAATTCGGGGTCGCTGACGCTGTTGCAGAGACTTTAGCGCCTCTAACAGCCCATTTCGATAAAAAACCAGAACTACTTGATGAAATCAATGAGATTACTGGGAATTAAATTTTCAACTTATAGGATTTCAAATTGACTGCCTATTCTGCCATGATGCATATTCATGTCGGGAGAGGGTTCTAATGCAATGGGCTTGCGGATTTAGATTAGTGGTTAACATGATAAATGTCGGAATCGATGATATCGCAATCCATTTTCCAAAAATTTACTTCGATATGAAGGACTTTGCAGAAATGAGAGGTGCAGACTATGGTAAACTCAATCGAGGATTAGGCCTCTCAGCGATGTCTGTGCCAGACATTCACGAAGATACTGCAACTATGGGTGCAAATGCTGTCACCCGTCTAATAGACCGTAATGGGTTAGACCCAAATGAAATTGGAAGAATGTATCTAGGTACAGAATCTGCCTTAGATGGTGCGAAACCAACTGCGACATACATCTTGGATATGCTAACCCAACGATATTCAAAACAATACGGTGAAGATTGCTTCCGTAACTGTGATGTTGTTGACATGACATTCGCTTGTATCGGTGCGGTTGATGCTCTTCACAACACACTTGATTGGGTCGCTCGTGGCGGCTTAGATGATGGAAGAGTAGGTGTAGTTGTCTTCTCTGACAATGCAAAGTATGACCTTGAATCTAGTGGAGAGTATACACAAGGAGCAGGTGGAGGTGCTATTCTTGTGCGTCACAATCCACGTCTCATCGCCATCCCTGATACCTGGGGAATCTCGACAACTCCTGTACACGACTTCTTCAAGCCACGGCGTGAAGTATCTCTCACCTCAATTATTACCCATGTACTCCAACTTGCACGTGAAACCGGCGAGACACTCAAAGATGGAGTGGCCGAGCGGATGATTAAACATCTACCAGAATCTACCGTTCGCCGACTTGGAATTTTTGCTCACGGCGAAGAAAAAGTACAGGTTCACCGTGATGAACCTGTTTTTGATGGACAATTTTCCAACCGATGTTACCAAGAAGCTGTGAAAACCGCTTTCTTAGACTTTCAGCGTAAAGCCGTGAAGAGTGGCCGCTATAATGCTGAAACTGATGAAATTCTTACAGAACAATGGATTCGGATCATAATGCATCTACCTTATGCTTTCCAAGCAAAGAGAATGTTCCCAGATGTGTTCCGCCACGACCGCAGAAATGAACCAATGTGGCAGGATGTCATTGCTGAGATTGGTGATGAACCAGACCGAGCAGAGTTTGATGACACCCCAGAAGGAGAGACCGAGTGGGATAGGGCACAAGACTTGTACCGCAGAGCAATTGCAAAGACTACACAATACCAAGAATTCCAAAATACTAGAATTGAGAAGGCTCAACGCGCTTCAAGCCTAATTGGAAATCAATACACCGGTTCTATTTTCCTAGCCATAATGTCAACTTTTGAGTCTGATTATGAGGATAACGAAAATATTGAGAATAATTATTTTGGATTATGTGGATACGGTTCTGGAGCAAAAGCAAAAGTGTTTGAAGGAAAAGTTTCACCAAAATGGCGAGAGGTTGTATCCCGCTGGAACATGTTTGAGAGAATGGCAGGCCGAATCGCCATTGACCAATCTACTTACGAAGAACTACACAAAGGACTTCGGGAAATTTCTGTTGTTGAGCCGAAAGGCGAGTTTGCCCTTGTTGAAATTCAATCCGAAGGGGCCTATGAAGGTGCCAGAACATATCGTTGGGTCGCTTAATTAAGTCAATTAATCCCAACAAAACCGATTTCACTAAGTGGAATCAGACTTCATCTAGGTAAAGGCTTTCTACATAGTCCATATACTCATCTGGAGTAAGAAGGTCTTCTTCATCTAACTCATCAGGCCGGATATTCATCAACCAACCATCAATATACGGGTCTTCATTAACTAATTCAGGACTATCCTCAACTTCGCCATTCAATTCTACAACATGACAAGCAACTGGAGCATATATCACATGTCTGCCATTGGATGTTCTAAGAGTTGCTAGGGTTTCCTCTTCCAAAACTTCGTGACCACTAGCACCAGCATCTCTGGCACCAGTCCCTATTTGATCAGATTCACCATCATCATTAAACTCGTCATACTCATCAACATTTGACTGCTGAGCAAGAACTACTCTAATCATATCCCCAAGTTCAGCCTGAAGAAAATCGGTAATACCAATTTTGAATAAATCACCTGTTTCATCGTCAGAATCTAACTTTTGATACCAAAGGTGGCCTTTGGAATACTTTCTGTCATCTAAAATCTTGAATTCAATATAATCGTCCTCTTCTGTCATTGATGCTCCTCCTTTTGGCGCGGCGACTTTCGCCTAATATTTAACGATTTGAGTTACAATGCCTAAATTTTAGCAACAAACACCTCATAGCGACCCGTTATGAATAAGATGCGGCTGGCGTAACCACAGGTGAGACAGGTGGACTTCCGAGAAACTGACGAACAAAGCATGATTCGAGCCATGGTTAGAGATTTTGCCGAATCAGTACTCCCACCAACCATTGAAATGAGGGACAAGGAACAGATTCCTCCTACTGAAGAATGGCAGACTTTTTGTAAAGAAACTGGCCTACAGGGCATTACTATTGCAGAGGAATACGGAGGCATGCCAGTAGATGATATTAGTGAAGCGATTATCATTGAAGAACTAGCTCGCGTTGATGCCTCGTTCTCAGTATTTTATTGCGTCCATGTCGGACTTTGTTCCAAGACCATTTCATTACACGGGACAGATGAACAGAAGCAGAAATATTTGACTCAACTAGCGGCTGATAAGGTCGGTGCATATTCACTATCAGAAGCCGGAGCTGGTACTGATGCAGGCGCCCTTTCATGCAAAGCAGAGTTGTCAACAGACGGTTCTCATTACGTCTTGAACGGAATGAAAATGTGGGTCACAAATGGTGATTCAGCAGACATTTATGTTCTTTTTGCAAAGGTAGTTGAGCATCCGGAATATGGGGTTAAGAAACATGGTGGAACAACTGCTTTTATTGTTGAAAAAACGTTTGATGGGTTTAGCGTCGGTAAGAAGGAAGACAAACTTGGTATCCGTAGTAGTGATACATGTAGCCTAGTGCTTGAAGATTGCAAAATACCAGTAGAAAATGTACTTGGAGAGGTTGGAAAGGGTTTCTCAATTGCCATGAATGCTTTAGATAATTCACGCATTGGTATCGCGGCACAAGCACTAGGAATATCGCAAGGAGCATTTGAGGCATCACTGAAATATGCTCACGAAAGAGAGACTTTTGGAAAGCCGCTGGCAGCCCACCAGATGATCACCTCATACCTCGCAGATATGGCTACACGCATCGATGCTTCTCGCCTCCTAGTATACCGTGCAGCACATGCAAAACAGTTGCACTACGAAGAAGGTACACCGCGGCACACCAATGAAGCAAGCATGGCAAAACTGTTCGCAGGAGATACCGCAATGTGGGTATCTGAACGGGCTGTACAAATTCACGGAGGTTACGGATATATCACCGAGTTCCCTGTAGAGAGATTCTTCCGAGACGCAAAAATCACTCAGATTTATGAAGGGACTCAAGAAGTTCAGAGATTGGTGATTGCTCGGAATCTAAAATGAATAATTGCACATTCAAAAAGATTCAAAGCCAAGAATTCATTGAATTATGGCCATCGTAACTGCGGCCAATCACTTGGGTCACTATCTTGCCAATCAATGTCGTTGAGCATAGAGTATAGTTCATCAATAGACGATACATCATGTTCTACTTGCAAGCGGTGAAGATATTCCTTCAGTCGACCAAGCCTAATCCCTGGCGGCAATCCAGTATTATCTGCAATCCAGTGGCCATCGGCCAAAGCAACATCATTGGCCTTATTTTCTTGAAGTTGGTCAAGTGCAGTTTGAACCTTTTCAACACCTTCAGTATCAAGTGCAAATTCACAGGCTAGTTGAGTATCAAGCCCTTCACCAAGAACAGCTCGGTAAAGACGAAGGTGATTTACGTCATTTTCATTAGGCAAATTACCCATAAATCTTCTCAATTCACTAACTCGAGTGATGGTCGCTTTAGGCATGGTCAAATCTCTGAACAAGCCGGCTGGGTTATCATGCCGAAACATGATTGCCAATCGGGCTTCAATCACTGGACATATTGATGATTTCATCTGAAGAGAAGATTGGCCATTTAAATCAAATGAATGGCCATTAAAAATGATATTAAGAACACCATCAGATTCCATCCTTGCCAATACATCTGCCGCGTGAACACCTGACAAAATCCGGCGTAATTCCTGCCAAATTCGCTCTACACTAACATTTTTCAACATTTCGCGGCACTCAAGAAGTGCCGCTGAAAGTAGTTCATCAGGCTGCCACAATCCACCAACCCCTTGGTCCATGAATCGATAAGCACGCATTACACGCAGGCCATCTTCCTCCAACCGAAGTGAGGCATCCCCTACCGCCCTAAGGACCCCATTTCGCAGGTCCTCAAGCCCATTATACGGGTCATACAACTCTTTTCTAGCCAAGTCAATAGCCATGGCATTGATAGTCAAATCACGTCTTTCTAAATCCACTGCAAGTGATGTACCAAAGTCAACTGAATCAGGTCTCCTTCCATCAAGATATTCTTGGTCGCACCTCAGAGTTGTCACCTCAAACAAGTCAGACCCAGCGTTTAGACGCACTGAAACCGTACCGTACTCTACTCCGGTCTTGATTGAGTTCGGAAAGTGCTTCAATACCTGATGTGGTTCAATATCTGTTGCCAAATCATAATCGTTAGGTTTTACTCCGCTCAAACCTTGTCGAATACTTCCTCCAACCACCCATATTCCGGCACTGTTTTCAGCAAAAATTGAGACGATTTTTAGAAGGTCATCCGGTAGAGACTGAACCCAAGATTCTAATTGCATAGGCAAGCCTCTCCCCTTGAGGTCCCCAAGCCCCCCTTTGGGCAACGCCTTGACTCTCGCGAACGGCTCCACAAAGTAACGGGGGGCGGCAATTGCTTTCAAGGGGAATGGCGAGTCGAGGCTATGAAGGTGGAACTAGTTGCTATTGAGTGGCTAAGGGCTCACGAAGAGACTCGGCCGAGAAAGGTTCGAGAATTAGCCAAAATTACAAAAAAATGGGGTTGTTACACCAAACCATTGCTGGTAGATAGAAAGAGTGGCGCCATCCTTGATGGACACCACCGCCATGCTGTTGGCCATATTCTAAATCTATCCCGATTACCGGTTGTTCTTTTTGATTATTTTGAAGATGATTCCATCACAGTTGAACCCTGGCCAAATTGCGGACTTGAAACTCTATCAAAACAAGATATCATTGACATGTCTATTTCTGACGAATTATACCCACCAAAAACCAGCCGCCATACTACCAGTTGGAAAAGCCCTCCAATAGCAGAATCTCTAGAACGTTTAGCAAAATTGAATGATTAAATACGCCCTCGTCGAGGTCAAATTATCTGTTCAAGATAATATATCTCATGGGACTAAATCTTCGTGGTGGCCAAATCCAAAGTCTTCAAATGTCGCATCGGGAGCGCCTGGGTGTTGCATCTTTGTCTCTAATAACGCCATCATGGTGGGCCATAATGGCGTCAACCATTCTGATGCATTCGCCAACAAGTCAAAGAGTGGATGTTCAGACAATTCTTCAGTTAGTTCATCAAAGTGAATGAATATATCATTCGGATCTTCATCGCCAACATCCCATAAATCGTCATCAACATTAGCTACTAGGGCAACTGGAGGTAAATTCTCGGGGAGTTGCCGTAAATCAGCCGCCAATGCACGCAGACTGTCTGCCTCATCAGTGTCAAAAACACCCAACTCAGTTCCGATTTCCAAAGCATCCTCAAACAGGCCTGCAAGTTCTCTAGAATCTGTAGATTCAGACTCAGTTTCACATATATCCACCGGTCCGAAAAGTACGCCACCTAGGTCTGTATCAAACAGATTACCTTGCTTCTCCCTCTTGATTAGTCTTTGAGCTATTCTGCCTCCAAGGGGGGCGATTACAAATCCTCCATCAGCAACTCTGTCCTCAACCCAAGTTGGTAATTCTGTAAGGGAACCTGTCACTAATACACGATTCAACGGAGAGGGGAGGTTAGGGGGGGTATGGTTAATTTCCCTCATCTTACGAGTGTGGAAAGTTGTGTCACTTTCAAAATCCCTGAGATGGTTTCGAACATGTTCAATTACCTGCCTATTTGGGTCTACAACAGTAACCCCTCCATCAGGCCCTACTATATGGCCAATTAACGCAGCCAAGTAGCCACCTTTAGCACCTATAAGCAGAACTTCATCCCCATCATCTAATTCCAAGTGATGTAAAAGAGTGCATATCATATGTGGTGCTGAAATTGTTTTGATTCCGCCTTCATCGGTTTCAGTAAAAACTAGTGGCCTATCGTGGTAGAATGGAGTTGGGTCATAGTCACTAAAGGATTCAATATCAACTGAGAGCATAGCATCACGAATCGCTGGAGACATTGGTACATCAGCGGATTCAAGCCGCGCCAACAAGTCTGATATCTCACTCACGAACTAAGCCACTACAGTCCTCACACAAAAGGCTACGGGGTCGCGTGGTTCATAATGGAGTGGTTCTTCGGCCTATTAGTCGGGCTCGTGGTCTAGCGGTTATGACGTCGCCTTTACAAGGCGAATATCGGCGGTTCAAATCCGCCCGGGCCCATAATAAAATTAACTAGGGTGTAAAAAATTACAACTTTTTTTGAAATTAATTTCGCCCAGACCTAAAGATGGTATCTCGACCAATAGTCTGAGATAATCTTTCATAAATGCCGAAATAACTCATTACTTGAAGATTCCATCATTTTTGTCCGCCCATATAGTCAAAAGGCTCCGCTCCGGCGCCTAAAACATGGCACAAGACGCCTCAGTGCTAGCAGGTTTACTAGCCCGCCGTATCAAACGGGCAGAAATGTTCCTCGCCACGGCAGAATCCTGTACAGGAGGCATGATTGCTTCTGTCCTGACTGACATACAAGGAGCTAGCCGTTGGTTCACTCAAGGCTGGATTACTTATTCAAATGAATCAAAAATCAAACAATTAGGAGTTGATGAAAGTATTTTCGTTGCTGATGAAGGATCGGCTGGTGCCGTCAGTTCAGAAGTTGCTGAGGCAATGGCAATTGGCGCTGCTAAGAAATCAGGCGCTGATATGACAATCGCTGTAACAGGAATTGCAGGACCAACTGGTTCTACTGAATCAAAAGAAGTTGGATTAGTTTGGGTAGGGATTTATCTTGATGACAAAGTCACAACAAAGTGTGCAGAATTTGGGCAGGGTGACCGTCACAGCAACAAGGAGGCTTTCACCACTTTTGCTCTTAGGGTTGCTTTGGAAGTATGGGGAGAACACCATGAACAACAGAACGCAGAGAGTGAATCTTCAGATGAAGATGGTTCAAAAGCGCCTACAAGTGTCCCTGCAGCCCTAAATTTACTGTCAGATGGCCCCCAAACAGGAGACTGGCATGGAGATGTGGCTTGGTCAGAAGGTGATGAAGAACCTAAACCTGATTCTGATGAAGACCCAGCCATACCTGATTCCGATATCGCTTGGGGTGAAGAGTAGGTACTCTAATTCTAACTCATTCAATCTGTGGATTAATTTTCAAGCGCAATTGCTTAGAACATCCTCGTCCGCCTTGAAGATATGGCGGACGGGGGCTGGCGTATAATCTCATTGAAATTACTCGCCGCGAAGTTGTTTCCCGCGGCAGACATCAGTGAAAGATTGTTAGCGATTGATAATCTAGACCAATTAATTTCTATTGCAGTTGATGAAGGAATGACTGGATTATTGACCAATGAAATCTTATCAAACCTTGAACAAAAGTCTCGCTCTATAACGAGCGAGCCTGAGAAAGATGATGAAACTGATTCCGAATCTGTATCTGAAGATTTCAACGAGATGGTTCCGGTTCTTGATGCAGCAAAACAAGATTTGAACAACAAGCCAACACAAGGGCGCGTCCTCGCCCCGATTAGTCCACCTGAACTAAAACCAGCGGAACGTCCTCACGGACTTCCACATTTCTCTCTAGATGGTTTTCCTATGCTAGCAACCGATGTTGATATTGAGTTAGACATCCACTTTGACATCACAGGAAAAAGTACTACTGAAGGGAAACTAAGTGACATTATTTCCCACTTCAATAGCCGTTTAGAAAAAATAAAAAAGATGCTAATTACTTCAGGTAAATTACCAAATAGACCGATAGAAACCAATCAACTCGCTCGCAACAAATCACGTTATTCAGACAGTAACAATACTGCGACAATCGTTGGACTGGTCAATGATGTCAGGCATAAAGGGGAAAATCTTCATTTCAAGGTAGAAGACATTAGTGGTGAGATATTTTGTGTTCTCCGGCCACCGCGCGCTATGGATGGTTCAGCCGCAGCAAAGCGGCGAAACACCATTGCAGTTGCCGGTCTAATGGAGGACGATGTTGTAGGCGTAACAGGCTTCATCAATCCCGGTAGCAGAGACATGCTGTTAGTCGAAGATATACATCTTGCACCAATGACAAGGCACACAAAACGATGTGCTGAGGAGAACCAAGCGGTATCTGCTGCTTTTGTATCAGATCTTCATGTAGGATCCAAAACATTCCTTCGCTTCCAATGGGATAAGTTGGTGAAATGGTTTCACGAAGACCCACTTGCGAAGACCATCAAATATCTAGTTCTCTCAGGTGATGCTGTTGATGGAGTAGGGATTTACAAGGACCAAGACAAAGAATTAGAGATTGTTGACGTCTACAAACAGTACGAAGAAGTGGCTCGTCTAACCGAGTTATTACCCGATTGGGTGGAGACCATCATCCTGCCAGGTAACCATGATGCGGTGCGCCCAGCTGAACCACAACCATCTCTAGACCCAATGATTCAGCAATATTTCAACAGCGCCACATTTGTTGGTAACCCTTGTGATTTCAGCCTACACGGGGTGCGTACTCTTGCTTATCACGGAGTGAGCATCATGGACTTTGTTTCATCAATAAAACACGTAACATTCAGTAAGCCAGAGATTGCCATGGCAGAAATGCTGGAGAGGCGTCATTTAGCACCAACTTGGGGTGGCAAAACCCCACTGTCCCCAGAACCAGAGGACCACATGGTGATTGAGAATATTCCAGACATTTTTGTCACAGGACACGTACATGGACATCACTGTGGAGATTACAAAGGAAGCACTCTGATTCAAAGTAGTACTTGGCAGGACCAGACAGGATACATGCGAATGCTTGGATTCCAGCCAAAACCGTGCATTCTGACTGTTGTTAATTTGAACACACATAAAACTGCTTCAGTACCATTTGCATAAGACGGAACTATCTAGAGTTCCGATGGGAACGATTCGCCTGGGAAAAGATGTGGCCAAAGGTTTCTACAATCATTACCCTCAACAATAGGTACTCCAGCTTCTTGAAAGCCCTCAAAGGCCATTTCTTTACTTGGGTTAAACCCAATGAATCTACTGCCAGGAATCATCATTGAAAGGTCGGTATGATTGTCCCCAACTGAACATATCTGCTCTGGCTCAAGGTTATTGATACGGCACAACTTCTCAACCATGTCCCCTTTGTAGTGAGCCGGTACTCTCACCATACCCTCATCTTGAAGGAAGCCTTTTTCATCATACTGGAAGCCATTTGCTACCCAGTCATCAACTTTCAACATTTGAGCAATTGAGCCTATTAGCAAATCAACACCTGCACTTACGATGGCCACTGCGACGCCCCTCTCTTTGAGAGCATCCACCAAATCTCTAGCACCAGGATTTAGGTTTACACCTTGGTAACAACGAATTAATTCGTCGCGATGGATTAATGGATTCACCTTCTTCCAATGTTGGATATCATCAGCCATGAACTCTTCATCAGAAATTCCTCCCTTTAGGAATTGGTCTAACATCGGTCCACTATTTGTGCCAAAATGTTCGTGAATAATGCGCCACGAAGAGATGGTGTCAATGAGTACCCCATCGCAATCGAAAACTACCGCTCGTAACTCCATGCTCACAACTCATGTTTGCGGTTGTTATGGTCTCTTATGAATGGAATGATTAAACTGCTGAACTACATCTATTCCTGTTCAGAATTTTCATAGTGAAAAAGTGTAATTTATACGGAAATATTGAGATTCAAGGTTTCAAAATGAGAAAAGGCCCCACCACTGCTCAGCAGATGCCGAACAGAGGCGGGGCCAAATCAGCCTTACCGCAAACAGAGCTTACGCTCTGTAACGGAAGGTCGGGTGCTCAGGGGCCAAAGCCCCCAAGCATCCCTGCATTCAGCGCCCGAAGGCGCTTCGTATTACTCACTTCAGCGGATGCTGGTTGGTGATGCAGTGTACTGCTTCAACATGTACGCAGCGCCACCAGGCAATTCGTACTGAATGTCAATTAATGCCGAGTCGATGAGACCGTCATTGTCTGTCATTCTGATGAAGATTCTGTCACCAGGTCCGAAGGTTGTGATACAAGGTGAACCACCACGCTCACAGTGAGATATGTCATCCCAGAAGGTTACCATATTCTCGCTGTTACGAGGAGCGAATCCGTACACATTCTCTTCATCTCCACCACCAGGTGCAAGTGCAGTCTTGTACACTTGCTGTCCGCTAGCATTGGTCCACAATACAGAGACAGTCACTGCCTGTGTGGCTAAGTCTGTAGCTGCATATGATGTAGTAATTCTCCAGTGCCATTGGTCCTGTTGTAGTCCACTGATCTCTTGTACAGTAATTGATTCTGCTGAGAAGGTCAACCTTGGTGTGCCCTTGACACTGGTGTCTGCGAGTGAGCCTGCCCACACGTAGATTACACCAGCCAAGACGACTGTGATTGCAACAAGAAGGATGGTTGCGATAACTGGGCTAACTGCACGGTCATCGTCAATCATTGATTCCTCCTCGAAATCTTCCTCGTCTTCTTCCGCTCGAGAGCGGCTGAGTAGAGCACCAACGAATACGCCGACTAAGCCGACTGCCATCAATGTTGGAGCGAACGAAGCAACAGCCTGTGCTGCCTTGGTCTCCACAATGAGTGGTAACTCGCTGTTGGTTCCTGAAGCAGTCATGTTATTGTCTGCCCAGTTCTTCTCTTCTAGAGCTGGCCTCTCGTACTTCGAGTTGTCAGTGTATTGACCAGTGAATGGATTCACTGTCATTATGTCTACGAACACACGAACATCCTCAGATGTCTTGTTCATTCGGACGTAATTTCCAACCTCAACTGATCCACCGTAGTCAGGTAGTGATAATGCACCGTTTCCTGGACCATTGCTTCCAAGTCTTACACTGCTCTGGTATGTACCATCACAGCCTGCACAATCAGTGTCAACGATAAAGAATGACACTTGCAAATCGTAGAGATACTTGTATGTTCCATCTGAGTTGATTGGAGCATCTCCATCCATGTGCTGAAGGTTAACTGACACAGGTACCATAGTCTCGCGCAGAACACCGTCAATTCCCTTGAAGTCAAATGGATCAGGGGACAGACGTACTTCGTTGAAGTTGTAGTCTGGTCGCAATTCCACTAGGTTGTGGACATTGATGAGTATCTGATGTTCGCTGCTGGTCTGCGAGTAACAGTTAGTAGTTGCGTCACCATCAGTTGCAAGAACGTTACATGCATCTGACTGTACGTAATCGTACTGTGCTGGTATTACATCCTCAGGAGAATCCCAAAGAATCAAGTTCATCAAACAGTAGTCACCAGATCTTGGTGCCTTCTGGTGAATTCCATCATCTGGTATTCCATCACCATCTGCATCCTGTAGCATATCCCACTCGCTGCTAGTTGCATCTGTGGTAGCATCAGGAATCAAATCGATTTCCATTGTGTGTGCTGCGTTGTCAATTGTTACTGAGAAATAGTTAGTGTATTGACACTTGTCAGTGTAGTACTGAGAGTTATCGATTGTCCAATATAGTTGCTCATTGGTGTTATCGTTATCGCTCATCATGTCGGTCAAATCAATTGTTAGTAGGTCAGAATCTTCTGTGTCCTCATCTACAGACCACCACCAAGAATCGCCCTCATTATTTGGAGCATTGGCAGTTGAACGGATTGTATCTGCTGTACCATCTTGGGCTAGAGTCTGGATGACTGAGCCGTTATTTACATCCCATGGGATAATACGAGTATTATCGTTAGTTGGTTGTACTGTAAATGGTACGCTGATTGTTGCCGCAGCATCATTGATTGATGCACCGTCTGAAAGATCCAATACGATGTTACAGGTTCCACCATCTTCATTTGCCTCATTGAGGTCAATTTCTAGAGTGGTACCGCCGCTAATGCTTACAGTGAATGGTGTACAATCTATTGGGTCAGTAACTGCAGTCCATGTGTAGGATTGAGGTGCTTGCTCAGTGTTGTTGTCAGCATTCCTGTCTTGCTCATTAGCTAGACCGTCACCGATTCCCAAATCTTGAACAAATCCTTCACCAGATGCGCCTCCCAAGAACTTGGTTAGCAAATCCCAGCCTCGCTCTTCACCGGTCACTGGATGTGGCCTCTGAGGTTCGTCGTAGTAGTTGTAGACCGCATTACCGTTAGCATCAATGCCTTCAGTAAATACTGGTAGACCTGCTGAGTGTCGTGGGTTGTTGATTACTGGAGCGTCATTGACGTTCTCTACACCAACAAGCATTGACTGACTGCTGTACAAGCCGTGTCCATCTTTGACAACCAGGTATAGTCTCTGGTTACCAAACTCATTCGCATCTGGAGTGATGGTCATTGTATGACCTGTCAAATCGTATGCGTATGGTGATGTTGCATTGCTTGGGTTTGTAGCATCGTTAGTTACAGTCCATGTCAATGTACTCGATGGTTGCTGATAATCTGCAGCCTTATCGGTCAAAGTCACGGTCTGTGAACCTGAATCTTCATCGTATGATACATCGACCAAGTCAGAAATGACTGGCTTTGCACGTAGGATGTCAATAGTGATATCCTGATTCTGATCCATTGCTAGTGAACTATGTGTTCCCCAGTCCCAATAGATGTTATCTGCATCTCTTACCTTAACAGTCACATCATATGCGCGAGGTGTTGTTGCGCCGGTTGCTGTGAATGTTCGGTGGATTAGCAAGTAATCGTCTAGAGTACCATCAGCCAAATCGCCACCAGCCAATTGCAGTGTACCGAAGTCACCGAATGTCTGAGCAGCACCGCTTGTCTGGTTCCATAGCTGTGGTGGATAAACACCAAGCACGTGACCAGAGTTTTCGTTCTGGATGATTGCTAGAGTCTTGATTCGTCCTGTTGGGCTTCCAATACAGTCCCATGGGATTGCGAACTCAGAGATACCACTCCATGTTGGAGTGACTCCTGGGTAACCAAATCCAGGTGCTGCTTGCATACCAGTACATGCTGCTGTAACATCGACCCAGTTGCCACCAGGCATAACCTTGCGGATACCCCAGTTTGCACGGTCTTCTGCCCATAGCATGAAGTCTGCCTCGAATGGCAGATTGTGACTGACATACCAGTTGTCACCAACGTTTGAACCACCTTGCTGGGTATCAAGATACCACATACCGTCTGTGACCAAGAAGGTCACTCCAGTCAGCATGATGTACAGATTTGAGTTATCCCAAGTCATGTATCCCATTGCTTGGCTAGTCGGGTCAGGGTTGACCGCAACTGGACCAGGCATTGCATCGTCTGCAATGTTATAGCCTCCAAGTGGATGGCTTACGAACCAGTCAGTAACTGCCGCTGCACCACCTGCACCTTCTCCAACGGAGATGATGTTAGAGCGCCACGACGGGCTGACATATTCTGAACGACCAAGGTCGGTTGACTTAATCATCAATCCAACGTTGCTTGCTGCTCCACCCATGTGTGTAACAGTTAGGTCAAGGAGGTTACCCTCGTGAATGACCGCACTAGTTCCAATGGTCAACATACTCTGGTTGAGTGTGTTACCAACACTGGTAATGGTTGAGTAAGCTCCAGCATTAATCTGGGTCATACCTGCACCGTGCATGGATCTCCATGGACCATTTGTTGTTGTGGTCATGTTCTCAATCGTACCTGATGCGCCACTTAGTGTCTTCAGAGTTGTAGTTGCAGTTGAGTCACCGCCATTCCATCGGAAATCATCGTGACCATCTACTAGCATACCAATGCCACCAGTTGTATCCATGTTTGCAACATCTAGTGTGTGGCGACCAGTGTCAGATGTAACATCCAAACCGATACCAAATCCACTATCTGCAGAGACACTTAGACCGTCAACAGTTAGGTCAACATTGGTCAAGTCAAAGCCGTTGTCACCAGTGACAACTGCTCCACCCTCTACATTTAGAGAACCACCGTCTTGTCGGTATGCTAGGCTAAATCCGCCGATGGATGTACCATCAAGGGAGACGTCTTCGCTTCCGTCAAGGATGTCAATTCCGTATGTCTGTAAGTTGCTACCACCTGAACTTGCGGCTACATTGATTACACCACTCATGAAACTGTGGATAGTGCAATGATACTCGTAAGTACCTGCAGCTGTGAACGTGTGGGCAAATGTTGAGCCCAAGTTCATTGGTCCACTGTTCCAAATTCCAGATGTGTTACTGGTTGTTGAATGCTGGTAGTTGTTGGGGTCGCTGTTGTATTGAGTCAATACCCATCGTACAGTATCACCTGTGCTGATGTTCTTGATTGTTGGATTATATTGCGACGCCTCAATGTTCACAGAGTGAATCTGTGATGCTGAACCACCTGCGCTGGCGAATGTGCTGCCAACATCAGATACATCACAACCATCTGACAATAGAGCGTTAGATGTTGTGCTGACATAGTTGCCTGACATTGTGACTTCTGCAAGTCCACAGTTCTCTAGGTAGATACCTGTTGCAGTTGGTGAAACACGTCCACCAGATGCACTAATTGTGTTTCTTGAAATATCCACATCAAATCCAGAGCGGACACCGTAAACGTTGATTCCGCCATCTGCATCAATCAGTGTGTTATCTGCAATTGAACCATGACCGTTTAGGACATAAATACCAGAGTGGGCTGAGTTTGCATCACCCTTGATTGTGTTGTTGTTGATATTCCACTGCTTAGCATTACGCATATAGATAGGTTCGTCAGTAGTCAATAGAGTGTTTCCACGAATCTCTACACTGTTCAGACGATTGTCTTGTGCGTAGATACCGTATTGTACTCTCTTAGAGCCTGTTACTGTGTTGTTATCAATAAGCAAGTCATCTGCATCAGATTGTAGGTAAATCCAGATTGGTAGGTATGTGCTGTCATACATTGTGTTGTTACTCCAGTGTGCACCATCTGTTCCAGATCCACCATAGGCAGGGCTGGTTGCATAGTAGTTAATGTAAATCATGATTCCAACAGTACAGTCGTACATTGTGTTGTTATCAACAGTCCAGTCGCCAGGGTCAGTTCCAGCTGACTGGATACATATCTCTTCAGGATAGACCGATTGTACATCAGTTAACTGAGAGTATGACACTAACACGCTGTTAGTAACATGCATCACTGGGTCACGGTTGTAATAACCAGCACCACTTCCAACTGCACCAACGTTAATCAGCGTTGAATCATTCACATGGAAATTACCGTAACTGTATCCACCGTAATATCCTAGGTTGAAGAACGCCGTATCCTTTGGACTAATTGCTGCCCACGTCGTATCATCTAAGTAGATATCTCCGTCATAGTTTCTAACGTACAAATCAGACCATTCATCGTTGTAGAATCCACTGACAATAACTGTTGAACCATTGAATGATGCTCCAGTCGTACCAGTGTATGCCCAAGGCGAGTCTATCAGAATCGCTTTGTTCTTCATGTCTGTTGGCATCGCACCCCAGTAACCATATTCGGTAATCGTACCTCCGGCACCATCACCGTTCAATTTGGTTCTAGAACTTGCAGTTGCAATATAGTTAGCACCAGCACAGGATGCCAGTACACTGTAATAAGTTGATTCCCAACTATAACATATACGAGCATCAAACCGATCCGTCAGTGCAACCGTATCAGAGTTACCTGGTCCATCGACCAAACTCACCCCTTTGACTGCATATCTAAAGTCTGCAACACGTGTACTCATTGAGCCAGTGGTGTCGTACTGTACTTTAGCAACAGTCATTATTTGGAATCCTGCTAAATTCACCACTGTCCATCCCGAAGAATCAACATAATTGGTGTGGAACAACATATCGTTCACCGTTCCCGCGCTGTCAGTTTCACCTGAGCCCACGCGTCTACTATTGGCATCAATCATGCTCACGCCTGTTCCAGCGACACCATTACCATCTGCTTCAATAGTCACGTCCAGCAACCTTGCTCTTTGCAAGAGTCCTGAACCCGTCGCTACCACCGTGGCTAGATCAATATCTCCTTCAATCCAAGTAACCAAACCTGAAGTCGCAACATCGACTGTATTACTACCAGTAGTACAATCAGTACAGGTAAGTTCTCCTGAACCGTCGTGATTGATAGCAATATTATTGCTTGTCAATGCTAGGTTATTGAAGGCCCAGTCCTTGGTACTAGTTGGTAGAACATTGATTGCAGCTCCTGCAGCATTGGTGATTGTACCACTTAGGGCCATCTTAATTCCAGATCCTAGGACTATTCCGTCTTGGGATTGGTTGTCTAGATTGGTGTTAGTCAACTCTAATGAGCCAATGGCTGCAGCTGTCATGCGAACACCATAGCGACCGTTGTTGACTGTTAAGCCATCCAATTCAACAGATGAACTGCCTGTAACCAATACACCCTCATCTACTGGGTCATTGACTACAACAGTGTCAATAACACCAGCAGCATAGTTTCCAGAAATGTGGAGACCTGTATCTGATCCATCAATCACACCATTTGCTAGTGAAGCAGTTCCAAATTCTCTACCCCAGTTTGCATCCATCAATTCATTGATAGTATTGCCACCACGGAATACGAAGTCATATCGGTCACCGTAGTAATCAGCGTAGTTGTGTAGAATATCGATGTATGCTGATACATCAGTTACACTTGGACTACTGACATCAACAATTGGCCAGTGCATTTGCCAGCCGTTTGGTGTAGGTGTCTGGTAACGGTATGCATATGAAAGACATATGTTGTAGTTACCCCAAAGACCGTTGTAGCCCTCTGGAGGCTTGAAGATACCCTGTCCGCCATGGTATTGGGTGTAGTAGTAACCCCAGTACTCGTACGGGTAGTAGTTCTGTGAACCTGTCAGACCCTCTGCCTTTTCAATTGTGAAACCGAAGTCGCTTGGGTATGAGTTAGCACCGTAGTATTGACCTGAACTAGTGTAAGGTCCGTAGTTGTTCATGTAGTAGTAGTAACCATACTGATACGAACCACCTGGGCTGTATTGGTAACCGTAGAGGTTACAGTCGTAACGAGCCCATCCATCGTTTCTTGATGGGTGGTCTGGATTGTTCCTGTCCCCAAGGTTTGAAGTAATACCTGAATGGTAATATCCAGTCATTAATTTACCTGCAGCATCTACAGTGAAATTCTCAATCTC
Organism: Candidatus Poseidoniales archaeon; assembly: GCA_012964335.1. Taxonomy (GTDB): domain Archaea; phylum Thermoplasmatota; class Poseidoniia; order Poseidoniales; family Thalassarchaeaceae; genus MGIIb-Q1. The sequence goes on from DTUF01000024.1 coordinate 70,047, forward strand.
ATCTCCAATACCGTTTGCATCGTTATCAATTCCATCATTGAGTCCAATACGCATTCGGTCGTGGATTGCGAAGTAACGGCTTGTGTAATAGTTGTACGTTGGGTGAACGTTTCCGCCCATGTAGACGTTATTGAAACCGAATTGGATGTAATTGTAATTACTTGCCAATCCAGTCAAATCAATGTCGTAAGTTTCCCAACCACGTGCGTGACCTGATAGTAGAGTTGAGCGGTAGATACTTGGTAGTGTCATTCCGCCATCAATTTCTACTCCAACTGTGTTATCGTTGAGGGTGAAGCCATCAATTGCTGGGGCTGCATCCTTGATCATTACGCCAGTAGCTGCTCCAGATACACCGATGTTCTGAATGACGCTGGTTCCGGAATCTTCTATCCAAACACCAACACCAGTCTGCTGTGCATTGTATATACTCGCATCGTTAACTAACAGTGTTCCACCGCTAACCTTGATGGTTGCCATAGACGCAGAGGTCGTTTGACTACCGTAAACTATGGCACCATTCTTCAACTCAAGAGTTCCATCACCGACATTCAGCGCCCCTCCAGTATTGGAGTTCTGATGCATATCACGGATAGCCCCATTATCTACAACGAAAGTACCGCCGTCTTGGATTTCCATTTCCCAGCCGTAAGCGCTGGTCACTGCCTTCATGTTACCAACTTCGCCACCACCTTCGGAGAGCAGAATTTCGCCTCCGTTCTGGATAGTGATTGTTGGGTTGTTGTTAGCTGTGCGGTTAATCATTATCTTTGTTCCATTCAAGTGCAACTTGCACCCGTCAATAACTAAGTCAGTTGATAGAGTAATGATTTGCATTGTGTATAGATAGTAGCCGTTGGTCATAGATGTGTTTGAATTCAAGAATCCACAATTCTTAGTTGCGCCATTCCAATCTTGTGGGAACGCTTCTAACTTAATGTAGACTTGATCACCTGGACTTAGCGGCATGGAACAATCCATGCTGTTAATCATACATGATCCTGTATACCATGCGTCTGCTGGTCCTGTCTCGTTCTGACCTGCACCGCCAGCAATGGCGATTCGATGGTCTGTGTACGAGGCAGTAACAGTGGTTGATCCACTAACCTTCTCTAACTTATCTTGAAGCAACCAAACAGTTGCGTTTCCAGTACTATCGGTTTTAGCTGCGCCAACTGATGTGATATCAGAAACTACACAAGCAGCACCTGGGCATGTACCCGAAGTGCTTACTGTAGTTGTAGTAACTGAATGGTCAGCAACAAATACTGGCACGAAGTTCATTACACGGTATGCTGCAACTTGAGCAGTACCACCGACATACAATGCACCTGAGGATGATGAAACATCAACCCAACAGTCAGACATTCCTGTCCAACCAGCTGCATTAGCACAATCGTTGCCTCTCCATGAGACTCCGATTAATCTAACATCACCGTTGGTGCTTGCTTGCGCCACATACGCGCCCATAGATGTTTGACCGGTTATTGCCACATCTGCGACTGTAACCTTTGCATTACGAGCATAAACGATGTTTCCGTTAGTGGAACTACCGTCCATTGAACCACCTGCTACGGTCAATGTGCTTGAAGCACTGCTTGAAGTACACGAAGCAGTTGCCCATACACCGTTGGTTGAATCACCAAGGTCAGCGTCATCAGCTCGGACATTCCAACCGCATCCAGCGATTGAAATACCATCAGCGGCTAGATTTGTGAGCATCACTAAGTCACCGGTTGCTGCAGTTCCATCCATGCGGAGATATCCATCTAAGTCTACATTATCCATTGAACCTGGAGTAGTCCTTGACATCACCATATTACCAGTGCTGGTAATTCCGCTAGCGGACCAACCTGAGTCACCAAGAACAGTACCTGCGGTACCTCCTGGAGCCAACGAGATTGAACCACCACTAATATCGGTTAATGACATACTATCTGTAGCATATGATACGATAGCATTTGCATATCCTGCTGCATTAATATTGTTAGCAAACAAACTTGTTCCAGAAGTTGCTAGTGAGGTTTGGCTGATACCAGACCCACCTACTTGTGTGCTTGATAGCCCACTTGTCGACATACTAACGTTGCTAGCATGTATCGAAGTAGCATCACCCATGACAGCGTTGTGTGCTGAATCTGTAATAGTTAGATTCTCTAGGTAAATATTGCTTCCGTCACCGGTCTTGATGGCACCTTCAGTAGATGAACTACCCATGTTACAGTTCGTTGCCGAACCTTCTAACCATGTTAATCCGGAGTCATCAGGCAAGTCGATACAAGAGTTAGTTGCATTGGTTATTGAAACTCCAGAGAGATCAAAACCAGTACCTGTTCCTGAACCGTGCTTGATTGCAGTACCAACATCGGTAAATGTGACTGTGTCAAAGGTAAAGTTACCTACATTTCCGTTGTGGTGAGGTGCACTTCCGTGACGGCTACCTGCACTGATTGCAACATCTAAGTTGCTGAAGTCAGTGTTGTTGAACATATGCCTGTCATCAGTGTCTGAACAACCGCTTGTGAATGCAATACCCTTGCCGTTTCCGTTACCAAGGTTGGTAAATGATACTGGGTGAGTTGCATTTCCTTGAGTTGTCAAGCGAGAACATGTCCCTGCCATATCTATTCCTTTGCCGGGTGCGAATTGAACTTCAACACCAGCATCAATCACTAGATTTGCTGTTACACGTAGGTAATCACCACTTGGCACAACACGAATCGGACTCATTTCTATATCCCATATTGTGTCTTCAGTAATGTCCGCGTAAACATCCATACCAGCACCATCGAATGGCACTGTCTTTGTACGGATACTGCATTCGTTGGTTCCGCTGTTGTAGCAGTAGTATGCACCATAGTAACCAAACCAAGGTGTAAGTTGTGCGTTGCGGATGTATGAAGCAGAGCTCGGCATTTCAGGCCAATAGCCACCCCAACCATAGTACGCCATCTGCATCGGTGTTGTTGATGTAGATGTGCTGAAAGCAGCTCCGCCGTGGCGGATTACGTGCATCTTGTGACTACTGTTACCACTGTAAGTAGTACCGAAGTAATCAATGTCAAATCCTGCTGGGATGTCAATAACATCTCCACACTGATTTCGGTAGTTATACCAATATCGCGTGCAGTAGTATGTGTATGGGTTTCCATTGGATGTACCGGTGAAGACTTCATCGTAGTTGTACAATTCAGTCATTCCTACTGGCATCCTCTCGTTTGCATGGTTGTTACCATCTGTTGCAATTCGGTAGTTGTAATCATATGGGTTTGCACCAGCAAGATAACCAGGGCCTCTCTCTCTTAGAGATGCACCAATGGCTGTTGAACCACCCTTTTGATAGCCGATATTCTCGTAATCATAGTAAGCAGATGAGCCGGTATCGTAATGATACTCGATTTCATTGGTCACATCGTACATCTTAATTTGATAAGAGCACTTGTATTGTTGACCAAATCCGCAATTCATGTCATGCCATTCAACAGTAAATACCTTGGTTGGCGTTCCAATGTGATAACTCACAGCAGTGGCGTTGTTCCAGTTGTTGTTGTTGTCCTGTGCGTGAATACTGTATTCAACAGTGTTCCCACGGTCTGTACCTGGAATGTTAGCCGACCAATCACAAGGAATCAATTCGCACTGAGCGCGAGTCTTGCCTGCTTGCTGAGACATTGCTCGAGTAATCCAATTACCCCAAGACTGGCTAGTATCATTGTACACACGGTATTCAAGATGTGGTCCCTCAAGGACCCCATTCCCATCTACACCAGTTGAAACATTCACGCCTGTTGGAGGGTCTCCAGCATCTGTTATTTTTACTGTCACTGTCCTGTCATCCTGACTGTGAGTGTCCATCAATCCTGTGTGATCAAAGGTTGGTGGATAGATATCAGGCATTGGCCTAACTGGGCTTACCTTTTGCATGATTTGACTGTTTGCAGACCAACGTCCATCGTAACCTGGAGCCATCCAACCGTTGAATTGTCGGTCGTAATTGTAGGTACTGTATGAGTAGAGGCAGTAAGGATTACTGCTGCTGCTGCTCAAGAAGTACAGAGGATGGTTGTTACTGTTAACACAGAAATGGTTTCTTGTGGTCCTACTTGATGTGTAAGATGCGTTTACACTCAATGTACCGAACTTCATGGTGATGTCACCAGGAATTGGTACTGCTGAGTAACAGTCATCGCAATTGCGACCACCGCCTTGAGTACCTACTGGTGCGCTTGCAACAGGCTGATCGATTCCAGTTTCATCATCTAATCCTACCATTGTGAAAGCACCAAACGCTGTATTGTACCACCAAATAGTGGACATACCTGGGCCGTTTTGACCATTCAGTGTTAATCCCTGATCTTTTGGATTTGTAACTACACAGGTTGCAGACTGAGCACAATTTGCGTAAGAGTATCCACTAATAGTTGGGCTGTATCTCATCTGGTACGCTGCATTAATGTTGAAGCACTGGTTATTACCAGAGCCACACGAGGAAGTATCATACTCCCAAATGTATTCTTGTGTATCTTCGTAGTATGTAAGTTGCTCATCCATGTATCGATAAACCGAATAGTATCGGAAATTGGTTAATGCGTCAATCTTTAGTTGCCACTTGTTGTTACCAGTTCCATCACTATTGAAAACATCTGCATCCTCATCTGGTTGCACGAAGTAGTTGTAAGGAGAACTTGGAGCAGTTACACTGCTTGGGGTACCAGTTCCTCCTATGGGCAACGTCTTGAAGTTGGGATTACCGGTTGATCCGGGAATTGAACCTTTCAAGTCCTGGAATGCCCAGAAATACTCAACATATTCGCCTTCCTGAACCGCAGGTATTACGGCTCGGAAATTACACCAGTATCCAGCAACACATGTGCCCAAAGTGGTCGCATGTACGTTGGTCCAACTACCGTTGTCAACACTGTAACTTAGTGATGGACCACCACTAGATGTAGTGTCAACACCAGTTACGTCCTTGAGTTGGAGCCAGAAGGTTCTCTGCTCCGCACGGTGAGTTATTAGGTCAGTGTAAGGCACAAATGTGTCCTCTGGAGGTGCGGTATCAGAACCGCCACTGTAGTCCAGATGCAAATGTGGGTACTTGGCAGCACTTGTGCAACCATAGTAACTGTAGTAGCCAGAACCACACCAATACCAGAACGGTGCGTTAGCGGTATTTCTCAGACCAAGTCCAAGAATGTTTCCGCTTGAACCTGCTCCATTACCGTCAACTGCGTCTTGTACGTCATCGATTCCATTTTGATTCATACCAATGGTTCGTACGTTACCGCCATTCCAATAGTAACCTGGGTCACTTAATGACGTAGACGAAGACGACGCTGCGCTGTTCCTAATATAGCGATTCAAATTTCTACCACTACTGTATAGATAGCTACTCGGGTCAATCACGTTGCTCGTTTGACTAGAGCCAGACTTCAGTACAGCAACTTCGAAATTACGTGCCCCGCTTTGGTACCTGCCAACGCTAGATTTGAAATCTACACTGTTAACAGTCGCACCAGTTGGTAACGCACTATTGAAGTCAAAGCGGTACCAAGCGTATCGGTAGTACCATGTGTAACTACCCGATGTACAGGTGTTAGCGGCAGACCCTGAACCTCTGCAAGTGTAAAGCAATGAAGAGCTAGAGAATGCGTATTCATATGTGGATGTGTACCAACCCCATCGAGTGATGCGGTAGTAGTACGCATATCCAGTACGCTGAACACCCTTGTCCATAGTTGGATCAATAGCAATTGGGAACGAGCGGTTATCACTGTCCATCAGCCATGTGTTCTCAACAACTGTTGTCAGAGTAACTTCCTCTCCCCGAACCGTAATCAGGTACTCGCCGATGTGAGGGCCTTCATCTGTAGGCTCAATACTTTCAACGAGAGGTGGCGGGATTTTTACCAATTCCTCACCTGTTGCCAAATTGCGGATACTGAGGGATTGGTTAGTCTTCACCAATTCTCCATCTGCAATAGGCGACTCACCTAGGAAGATAGCATATCCGGGTGGCAGAATCATTGTTTCTGCAATACCGAAGTATCCTGACTCCTTCTGGTGGTCAAGTAGCATTGGTGCTTCTCGGATGACAAGGTTCTGCTTCAACTGGGTTGAAGTTACCTTGTAATCAAGCGAAATGCCGGTCATCATAGGATACCTAATCACATTTCCACCAATATCAATAGGCTCACTGCTAGGCTTTGCCATGTAAGGTTCTGGAGATAGCGTGTTGCCATCTAGAACCACTACTTGTGGCATAATACCATAGCGAATGGTTTGCCCATTAACTACCATTTGGACACCCTGACGAGCATCGTTTCCGAAGTAGGTTTCGTATGTGTTCTGTGTTACACTCCATCCTCCTTCATTGGACTCGATTGTCAAGTCTATCTCTTCCCAGGCACCATTGTCCAAGTAATGGACTGGCACTGGAGAGACAATAACTTCGAAATCACCATTTTCCTTCAAGAAGGTCTTGGCGGTTTCGGTACGGGAACCGATTAGCTCGGCACCTGCGTCATATCCAAATTCATCATTATCTGCCGGATTCATTGCTTCATCCGGTAGAGTCAGCAGGTCATCAATAGACTCTGCCCCATCGTTTTCAGAAGTCTGTAATTTCTCCGTTACCGGCGAAACCGCAGCGCTCCAACTCATTCCAATCATCAGGAGAGTTAGCAAAAGCCAACTGCCCCCAAAGGTCACTTTATTTTTGTTTGTCACCATTGTTCATACCCCAAACTGTCGTATGGCACTCCTTGGCACGTTTTGTCGCGCATATAACGATATGGGTACGTATCCTTTGATGCTTTGATTTGGAATGGGGTACGGAGGCCTTATTGAATGTTAAAAAAAGGCCAAAAAAAATGTAGTACAAACGTTTTGTAACACTTTTTTCGATGCCATAATTTAGTAATAATCCCACCCCGTTTTGTATATAAATATCGAATATTTTGATTAGATTTTATTAGCTTGAAATTCTTGAAATGGTTGATAATCATTTATTATTGATTAAATTTTAAGAATCTGGCTATGGTTGATGATCGGTTTTCCTATTCACAGTTGTAACTCTAAACTAATCGATTAAGGGTTCTGGGTTCTAAAATTAAAAAAGGACAGGGGGCCCGTAGGGCCCCCTGTCCGAGGGTTTCCCGCTGCTGCGGGTCTTTGTGTTTGTTTGCTTTCTATTCCAATTCAACTTCAGTAGTCAAACTCGTCGGAATCGCCTTCTTCGCCACCGCGAGTTAGGATGAATGCTCCTGCGATAACTGCCACTAGGACAAGTATGCCGATTGCAATCCAAGCTTGGGTTGGGATTTCTCCGTCTCCACCTTCAACACCGATGGTGTCGTCAACATTCACGCCTGGTCCAGTGTCATCGGTAAATCTCAAACCTGCACTGGACTCAGCTGTCTCCATATTACCAACTGAATCAACTGCTGCTACTGAGTAGTAGAATACACCAGAACCTGAGTGCCTGTTCATTGTAACATCCATGCTAGAATCAGCAGTGGTGTGACAGTTGCCTGCAGTAATTAGGCTAGAAACCTCAAGCGAGGTGTGTTGTGCTGGTGACCAGCAAATTAGCCAGTGATTGACATCAGACGAATCAGCGGAAGTCCATGTGAAGTGAATGCTTGATTCACCAGAACTTGTAGCATCAAGGTCAGTAGCTCCTGCTGTTGGATCAACTTGGCCATCTGCAGTTGCACTTCCTGAATCAACAGGTGTACCATACAGAGAGTTACCATCAGTTCCAACCTCACCGTTCTCTACACGCACGAGGAACTCGTATGTTGTACCATGTGTCCCAGTAATTGTGTGAGTTGTTGTAGTCAAGTCAAAGGTACTGCGTGTACCGTCAAGGGCTGCTCCACCACCATTGACATACAAAACACCGTAATCGTTTGAACTAGTTAATTGTGAGTTGTTAATTGCCCATGAAAGGTCAATTACACCAGCGGAACCAAGCGTTGCTGTTAAGGAATCAATACCAATCTGTGGTGGTTGTCCAATAGTAGCGGATGCGAATACTGCGTATGTAGATGATGAGCGAGATGGTAGAGAACCATCATTGCTCCATGACAGACTAATTGTGTCTGCATCAACCTGAGCTTGTGTAGTACCTGGCATCTCAACCCATCCACCGATACCCTGATACCAAAGGGAATGGCCAACTGACGGGTCAGCGTCTAAAGTCACAGTCAAGTCTTCACTGTTCACATCTGATGGTGCAAGTACTGCACTCACATCAATGTCAAATTCGCAGACTGAATCCCAACCTGGGCTACCACTTAGCGTCTGGTCTGTTACAGCATCAGCATCTGAGAATTGTGCAGTGAACTGCTGAGTTCCAGCATACAGAATAGCGTAATCTACACTCCAGCAATCTCCAGAAACAACATTGGAATAGTTATTCCAAACACTGAAAGTGATCTGTGCCGATGCATCGGCACCCCAGTAATCGTATACTGTAACAATCATTGTTGGGGAACCAAACCACATGGGATTCATGTCAACTGTACAATCAGGACTTCCGCCCATAATACTGCCTGTCATTGGATCTTCCATACCACTACAAATATCCAACTGTGGGTCCTGTTCAGAACCAGACACCATTGACCATGTGTACCCAAATGGTTCTTGGTTACCGTCTAGGTCTAAGTCAGGCTGGCTAAGATGTTCTGCACGAGCAGAGAAAGTGATGCGGGTGCCAGTAACAATGTCACCCTCAATTTCATCCATCGTCAAGTAAGCCGATGGACCCATGTTAAGAACTTCAAAGTGACTAGTACGCATATCGTTGGCTGAGTTCATGTCGATCTTACAATCGGGGTTGGTACCTGTTCCGCAATCATTAGCGGGGTCGGTGTCAGTTAGCGTTGCGTCAAGTAAATCGATTGTCGCACTCACTGTAAACATGCCTGGGTTAATCATTATCTCGGCGCAAGCAGTTGCTTCAAGAGTAGCCGGGAACATTTCTCCCAAGTACTCGTGCGAGGTAGATCCTTCTGGATCATCTGGGTTGTCACAATCGTTTGCCATAATAGGTGAACCCATGACATCATCACCATTAGAATCCTTTACATTGAACATAACTGCCCAATCATAATCGATTGTTCGGTCACTACCACTGTGAGCAACGGTTGCAAAAACCCGAGTCATTCCAGCATCCAATCGGCCGCTTTCTTGACGAGGGTTGCCTGCTTCAACATTGACAACTTGTGCATCGTGATAGGAGGTAAAGGTTGCAGTTAGCAACGCATCATTGTTTCCGTTTCTATCGTCAAGAGTACGGACGACCTCTTCCATAGTATCGGTTGGAGGGCCTGGTGGGTGAGTACCTGATTGGTCGGGTGTTGATACAAATTCATACATAGTGTACTGAGTAAGAGACGACTGGACTGTGAATATTCCTACGCCATTTGCGTTAGCCGAATCTCCTTGGATAGAACCTGCAAAGGTGTAATTTGTTGCTTGGAATTCAGCAACTTGGCGGGTTTCACCAATGTCACTTGCATTCATATGAGTTGGTGGTTCCATTGAAAGGTTGCTGAATACTTCAATGTCATTTGTTTGGCCAGCGCCAAACAAATCACCAAAGCTTACTGTCCATGTACATGTACTAGCACCTGGTCCATTGGGACAGTCTTCGTACGAACCATCACCATCTGAATCAAACATTGATACAGCGTTAGTGTTCCCCATACCATCTTCCATGTATGCTTGGAATAATCCACTAAAAGTTACGTCCATCTCAACGTCACGAGGATCCCAATCAGCACTACCATCGACAAATGCTGTCATGGTAAATAGATGTGGACCCGCGCCAGACATTGGGTCATCCCCATTATCCCAAGTAAGTTCTGTTGAGATATCATACCAATCCACTACATCAACATCATAATCTAGAATGTTATTGTTCAAATTGGTGTCTTGATCAAGAGAATCAACCTCGATATGAATTGTATACATACCTGGTGCTGGTGGTGTCCAAACTAAGTCTGCCCCAGTTGAATCCCGAACAATATAATGGCCGTTAGCCAAATAATCGCCAGCAGTAAAAGTTTGGATACCACAAGAAATTGTGTCATCACAAACCGCAGCGTCTTCGGCATCAACAATCAACAAAGAGGAGTCACTCTTAGGAGCAACAGTTACAGTCACTGTCAATTCTGATATATCGTTGTCACCATCGTTCTTGATGACGAGGTCAAATAATACAGCCTCGCCAGCGTCAACGGAATTTCTCACGTTGCCGGTCATATCAGTCGTTGATTCACGAGGTGAATTCGCACCCATCAACCAAACCTCATAATCGGCTCGGCCATTGGTGTCATCCACCTGTTCTCTCTCATTCATTTCAATTGGGCTTAGGCTTGCTACGATGCTCATTAACATCAGCAGTGCTAAAACCAAACTTGTTGCTCTCTTCATGTCACAGTCCTCCCACTAAGGGATTGCCCCACCTATTCAATCCATATTTATACTATGCGCGGGTCTTTGTTAGGTAATTCAGTTGTAAACGCACAATCGTATTGTTTTTGGTGCATAATTTTTGTATCATTCAATGTCACGTAGGGCCTCAGCAGGGTGGATAGATGCGGCCCTTCTGACAGGCCAAGCAGTAGCCAAAATTGTAAGCAAATAAGCACCTAAAATAATCAGCGAAATCTGCCCCCAAGGCAGTACGAATTCAGCGCCTTCATCTTTTAGGAATTTGACGTACAACTGGTAGTGGAAACCAACCCCCACTGCAGCCCCATTCAAAATGCCCAGTAGACTCACCCAAGTCAACTCTGTTAGATACCCAGCAATAACCATACTTCGTTGGAATCCAAGAGCTCTGAGTATCCCCGTTTGATGAGCCCTCTCAGACACGTTGCGAATAGTAATTACTCCTAGTCCGGCAATTCCGACTATTAGCCCTAGAGCAAGGAATGCTTGGAGAAGACTGAACATTGCAAAAATGATTGATTGTATCTCTTTGAATTGAACTTCTATTGCAAATACAATTGCACCTTCTTCTACTAATTCAAATTGCAATACTTTTGCTACTTCTTCTTGTTCTTCAAGAGTCACGCCTGGTGGAAGTGAGAACCAAATTGAGGAAGGGGTTGCCTCAAAACGCTCAACAGCAATTGGTTTTGCTACACTGACCCCACTAGCAAACCAACCACTTTCCTCATTCATGACTGCACCAATAAAGAAAGTGGCGTTAACGGCTGGATTGAAAGGGTCCTGGACAATTATTGCATCACCAATGTTTAATCCCATACCTTCGTAAATCACACCTCGATCACCTTGATAAGACTCAACAGCCAAAGTGAAATCAATCACAACAAGTGTATCATTTTCAAGGATAGCCTGCCAAACATCTTCAGCATTATCCCCCAGACTTGGTTCCCAAGAATGTAACGGTAAGCCGTTTAAACTCGTGAAATTTGAGTCAAAACCACGTATACTTGTATACGCGGATTTGTTTTCCAAATCTGTTTCACCTTTCTGATAAACCTGAACAGTAGCGGTATGCATCGTTGCAATGGCATCAAAATCAGAGGATTGTAGTTCACCTAAATCCCATTCACTAGAATTCTCACCGAGGTCAAGGTCTCCGAATGCAACTATTTCCCATTCACCCCGCGCATCCTCTCCAATATCTCCAAGCCAATTACCAACAAGTGCGGAATAGCCAGACAGAACTACTACTGCAAAAACCACCAAACTGAACATCCCCATGGTCATAGCAGTCCTGAAAGGTGTTGCCAAAGGATAGGCAAGTGCAGTGGGTAATACCGATGAAAGGCGACCTGAGATGCTTGAGCCTGCCTTTGCTAAAGAGCGGGCTATCATTGGTGCTAAACTTGTCAGTAACAACACTCCTGCTCCAACCAAGAATAAACCCAAAATGATGAATGATGCATCGCCTAATTCCCAGTCAGCCCTTATTGGGTCTGTCCAAATTCCCCAACCGAACATCAACAATCCTAGAATTGTCATGGTCAAGCGAGGGGTGAGAATCGTGCGCGAAATTCTTGTCCCTCTAAATGAGATTGATTCTGGCAATAATTTCGAAAATGTGAAGAAAAGAGGTGGTACTAATCCGAAAAGGAATAGGAAGCCTGCCGTTAACCACCACGCATATCGACTACCGGTTTCAGGGTCTCCTATCATGAAAGCAAGCACTGCAGAAACTATTGCAGAACCCAACATGAAAAGTGAAATGAGAATGGTCCACCAAGGCAGGGTACCTTTCATTCTAGTTGGAATATCACGCATTGCGGCTACAACATTGAGTCTCGAAATGTAAATTGAAGTCGCCATTAGCGTCATGAAAGTAACTAGGAAACCAATTGAGAATCCACTCAAAAGGCTGTGCCATTCCCAAGAAAAGAGAATTCCTCGCTGGAAAGTTTCAGAGAGAACACGGTCAAGACTTAACATCAATAATTTGGCTACCCCAATTCCTATGACTGCGCCGACAGCACTTGAAACCAAGCCGATAAGTGTGCCTTCAATTACGAACATCCCTCGCAATTCCCCACGGTGCATACCCAATGCTCTCAGCATACCCATCTCCGATTTACGTTCATCAGCGAGCATGACAAAGAGATTCATCACAAGCAATACACCAGCAAAAATTACGAACGAACCAAAAATAAGGAAGAGGGCTGAAAAATTCGCCCCTGAATCCGCAGTAGCGTCCCTAATCTCTGATTTTAGAGCGACTGTTTTGATACCAACTGACTCCGCTGTGGATATCTCATCTGCCCAGGCGGTAATATTAGCTTCTAATCTAGAAAGATTATCATCCGATACCAAGGCAAAACCGCTAACCATCACCATACTGCGGACTTCTTCGTCTCGGTTCAGTAGTTGTTGAGCATCGGATATATTGACTACTGCGATTGAAATGTCATCAAGCCCTGGCTGACCAGGTGGTGCGGGTAATTCAGGGACTGTGAAGGTGTAATTGAAATCCATCGGCTCAAATATTCCTCTAGCAGCCGCCATCAATCCAACAACTTGAAGAGATTTGGGCGGTGACAATGCTAATCCATTCGCTGACCAAGTTGAAAGATATAGATCACCAGGTTCGGGATTAGGAATCCCCACACCCCCTGTCAAGGCAATTGCAACCAAAGGCAAGTTTGAGATTCCATCTACCGATATCTGATATGGCAATCTGCCAGATACATTGTCTCCATCCGATATCAGAACTCCATAAGGTGATGTGGCGATTGTTCTCTCTCCATCACTCCATGCAGTGCGATTGTCTGAGCCTTGTGCCGGTTGAGTATCTGCTAGTGAAAACCCAGTGCCATTCCAGCGGTAAAGACCTTCTTCTTCAACCACCACAGAAGTGGAAGAAACGGATAGGATTTCACCCGTTGGTAAACCAAGGTCATGAGCCGAAACAGGAGTGCCTTCAAACCGCGCTGAAGTCAGTTGCAAATCTTGACCATATACATCCCAAGCAAGTCCTCCGGAAGTTGTGATTGAACGGCTTGAAGGCGGGTCAACATTCCAATTACAAGAATTAAATTCTGAATTGATTTCTTGGATAGGTATTTCACAGGTTGAACTAGCGAAAGCACTCTCTAATCTGAGGTATAGGAAATCACCTTCAAGTGCCAGCCCACCATCCTCTAAATTCTGGCTGAAATTAGACAGGTCAATAGATGCTGAATCCCAAACTATTGCCCCATCGCTATAGGCCTCACCAAACAGAATTTCAGCACCCTCATCGGAGATGCGAAGTCCGACCCCTAGGTCATCCTCAGTAACTACTAAACTGACCAAATCGCCATCTCCTTCTGGCATTGTGATATCTCGCGAATCCTCATCCTCACTAAGCGCGGAAAGGCGTACACCTCCTGGATGCAAAGATAGGGCGACTCCATCTCTTACCGAATGAATTGAATGAATCGCTGTTGCATCATCACCCCGCGGAACCCACTGGAACCATTGACTAGTATTTCTCATCTGAACTGAAAGTCCTGATGGGGTTGCATACCAATCAGCAATACCATCTGAATCTATTGCAGTAACTTCAGCAGAAATTAGTCCGGTTAAATTTTCACCATCACTTGAGATTTGAAGCAAAGGAGCCATCAGTAATTCAGCAACCGAGGCATCAGGAGAGAACGAAGTTATGTTTTCTCGTAGACTTTCAACTTCGTCTCCGTAAAGTAAACCTTCACCGCTTATTCGCTGTACTGCTAAGGAGAAGTCCTCTGGCACTGTAGCAATATTTAAGCCCGAATCACCTGCAATAATAACCTCATCAAGAGTTGAATTAATGAAGGGTAATGCTCGTTCCTCCGCATTCTGAGCGTCTAAAACGCCACCCGTTGCGGAGATTGCTATTCGGTTGATTTCACCTTCCCGTCCAAGAATTTCTTGAGCTTGGGATAGGCTAGTGTAAATTGTTGAATCACCACCATTTTCGTAGCCCGATACTTTAGTCGGTACAATGTCCTGTACTGTCAAATTAATCGTATCTCGATTCACCTGACCGGTTTCTGTAACTGCTGACCAACTTACTTCAACGATATTACCAATCTCTAATTCCATCTTTTCAGCCGCTTTCTCACTGATGTATACCTCCCCATCATTGATCTCCGAGTAATGAGGGCCGTCCTTACCGCCAAATGGATTCCATGTACCCTGGGTTTGGTAATCCGCATCCATCGCCAACCAGTGGGCATTATTTGCCTCAACCGTCTTATGTAATTCTGATTTCAAACCAATTTGCATATTGATTCCAATAGAAACTGCATCTATGTTTGAATTGTTGAATAATGTATCAACAAATCCCTCCATTCTTGATTGGTTCATCCAAAGGGGATTTCCAAAAAGGTCTGAACCACTGATAATAATATCTGCCTCATCTAATGATTCGGCAAATTCGGCTTGTAGAGTTGCATCTAGACTATCTCCTACAACTAGACTACTGGTGATAATTGCTGAGCCAATAAGCAGTCCAACAATTACTAGTGCGGTGTTCCGCTTACGGCGGCGAAGATTGCTAATCGCCATCTGTGCTAACATCCTCCTTCTTCCTGAGAAAATAAAGTCAAGTAATTGCAGAGAAACGAGTGCTGTCAATAATCCTAAACTGATAGCAGTAGCATACCAACCAAATCCAACACCATCATATGATGTTGATTTCACTACATCAATTATCACCTTAGTACAACAAAGGGTGATTCCTACGAACAGAATGCTGAAAAGTGCACCACGACCTAACCTTTGGATTGTGCTACCCTCACCAGCAAAGGGAGATGATTCTTCAGAGTTTGACAAGTTAATCAACTCCACTTATTCTTCTTCAGAGTTTCCAATTTCCACGAGCCTCTCATCACTCGTAATCAAGCCATCTTGAATTGTCACAAGCCTAGTACACCGACGTGCAACATCCTCCTCATGAGTGACGATGACGAATGTAATCCCCTTCTCCCTATTCAGATTAACAAGTAAATCCATCACAGAATCTGAAGTTGTTGTATCTAGGTTTCCAGTTGGCTCATCTGCTAAAATTAACGCTGGTTGATGAGCAAAGGCACGGGCAATTGTTACTCGTTGTTGTTGCCCACCAGATAATTCCGCAGGCAAATGGCCTGCCCATTCTTTTAGATTAACTGCATCTAACGCCTCTAAAGCAATGGCTCTTGCATCCTTGCTTGATTTTCCTTTCAAAATAAGTGGTAATTCAACGTTCTCAACAGCAGAAAGAACTGGAATCAAATTGAAAGACTGAAACACAAATCCAAGGCGGTTCTTGCGCATGTTAGTTCGCTCCCTATCAGACATTTCAGAGAGAGGTTGACCATCTACCAAGACTTCACCAGCTGTGAACTCATCAAGACTTGAAACGCAATTTAGAAATGTGGTTTTACCACAGCCAGATGGCCCCATTATGGCAACCATCTCTCCTTCTGCAATCTCCAAGTCAACTCCCTTGAGAGCCTTCACCTTAACTGAACCTGTATCATAGACCTTCCACAATTGTTGTGCTTGAAGTACTGTGGTCATGTAGTATCGGGTGGGTTGCACACCTATAATACAGGCAGGACCACAGATGAAAACATGGGAGAGGAGGGGCCTACCAACGCGGTCAAATTCACGGTTCGGTTATTCGGGCCTTTAGCGGAAAAGTTTGGCACCAACACTCTTGAATTTCCCTTGAATGTTGGCGCTACTATTCGGGACCTTGCTGGGCGTCTGCAGATTGAAGGAATGCTTGATAATGGCCTGAAAGTTGCACTTAACGGGGAATTCTGTTCCCCGGATGTTGAAATCCCTGATGCTAGTGAAATTGCATTTTTACCACCAGTGTCTGGTGGTTGAGAGTGCTATATCACATCCTGACGTATTTTACCCCAATTGTAGTGCTTTCCGCCGAATCATTCAATGGATAAAACCGACACGAGGGGGTTAGAGGTAGTACCCATGATGCCGTCAAGTTCAGAGATGCTGTTCATTCTCGCCCTTTTTGTATTGTTTTTTGGAATTGATAGATTGCCGAAGTTAGCCCGTTCTCTTGGAATGGCAAAAGGCGAATTTCAGAAGGGAATTGGCGATTCCCACAACGCAACCGAAGCGGATCTTGAACGCGGAGGTAAAACTGAAACAGCAGAACTCACCGAGAAGGCAGAATCTGCTGGAGTAGAAATTGAAGGAAAGACTGTAGATGAAGTCAAGGATGACCTCTCCGAAGAGTGAATTACTTTTTCCGAATATTGTAAGGCGAGCCACAATCGCTACAATTACCGTACTCGCCGCGCTTTTTGGATACGTTCTGCTCACTGCTAATCGCACCACATCCAGAGCATACTAACTGCCACAACCAACGTTCAGAAATCCCATCAGTCAATACAGGTTGATGCTCAATTCCAGCAACTAAACAACAATTTTGTAGACGGTAATCATCGGTTACAAGAGTTGCTTCTAACTCTAAAGCGAGTGCTAAAATCTCTAAATCCACTGGTGACAATCCAGCCAAATCCCCACTCTCAGATGCAACTTTAGAAGCTTGTTCAAGTGAATTAGCAGATGGAGTAGACCATTGTAAATCAGCCCCATCCAATAACATCTCTCTGTCAGAAGATAGTCTAGCAAGTTCTTCTCTTTGTCCAAATACTACACACCCAGTTAATTGGGGTAAAGGCCAGTGGAGTAGGGCCGCGGTGTCCAAAACACGCATGAACACTGGTTGAGCCATCACTCAATGAGCGTGCCGGTCTCACCTCAAAGGCGAAGATTGATGCATGGAGTGGTTAGCGAGAAAACGTGAGTGGATTTTCAGAACTAGTGGAGCAGGCAACTCTTTGGTTTGCCTCAATAGGCTTAGCAGGTCTAGGTTTGATGTCCTTCACTGAGGCGTTTATCCAGCCAATACCACCTGATGCACTTGTTATTCCGATGGCTGCGAGCACTTCTGATCCTTTCCGCCTGGTATCAATTTTCTTGGTAGTGACAATCGCTAGTGTTCTTGGCTCACTAGTTGCTTGGTGGATGGGAGATAAGTGGGGTCAACCATTGCTTGAAAGATTCGCTTCAGACAGTGCCGTTCGCAAGTTCAACACACTAGTCAAAAGATATGGTGGTTTTGGGATATTTATTGCCGCCTTCACACCTATCCCGTACAAAGTTCTTGGATGGTGCGCAGGGATAGGGAAAATGGACCGAAGCACATTCGTTCTTGCTGGGTTTATTGGCCGTTCAATGCGGTTCGGATTGGAGGTCCTCGTGATAGGTGTTTATGGCGAGCAGTTTATTGATTTCCTTAGTGGCTGGGAGTTCATTATTGCCTCACTTTTTGGCGCACTTCTTCTATATCCTGCATGGATTTGGTGGCAAGGCCTATCTGAGTTTGATGAAGAAGAGTAAGCAACCGATTCGGTTATGCACCTAACCCCCGCCCCGAGGCTGTGGCTCGCGTGGTGTAGTCCGGCCCATCATTGCAGGTTTTCATCCTGTCTACCCGGGTTCGAATCCCGGCGCGAGCACCTAAGATAGTAATTGGTAGCAACGGTGCTAGATTCTAGTCGCTACCCACTATCTAAAATTAAATTAAAATTTTTGTTCTAAACATAGAGAAGTGACCCTTTTAATTCATTTAATTAATAACTGATAATATGGCTATCATGGATGGGATACCAAGATTTTTCGCCCCTATGGGGCGATGTAAAATTTAAACTGGATATAATCAGCAATTCCAATAGGGTAGCGGCATGTATGGCCTCTTTGTGGCAAGCAACCTCCGACTTACACTGTTTCTCGCCGCCCTACTGCTAATTGCAAGTTTAGCGGCAATTGCGAATAATAATCGAATTGAATCAGATTCTAGCAACGTGTATCTAGAATTGGACGATTACTCCCCTACCAGCGCTAGAAGTGAAACGCAAATCACACTCTCAGTTTGGTACACCTTCGCTTCTGAGAGTAAAGAAGAAGAAACATATTTGGATGCTATAGGAGGTTTTGAGCAGGCAAATCCACACATTTCCGTTGAATCAACAATGGTCCCATATGGTAATGCGGACCAACTTTTCATGACTGCCGCCCAAGGCGGAGAAGCACCTGACCTAGTACGTCTTTCAAGTGACCAGCTCGGTAAGATAGGGGAGGTAAGGGTGGATGGTTACCCACTATTGGAAGATTTACGGCCCCACTTAACACCTAATCAGCTTGGCCAGTTTGACCAGCGTGCAGTAACCGGGATGTACTACGGAGAATCCCTCTTAGGTATACCAGCCAGCCAAGATTGTCTTTCATTATTGTATAATAAAGCAATTTTTGATGCTCAAGGACTGGATTATCCCGATGATACTTGGACTACTGATGATCTTCTCTCAGCCGCTAAAAACCTCACTTACGGTGATGTCAAAGGACTTGCATTGCCTGTTAAAGTGGCTTACTGGTGGTTCCCATTTCAGGAAGGTTTTGGTGGCCATCTGTTTGATGAAAGTGGAAATCCGACCTTAGATTCTAACGGTTCTGCTGCAGCTGTTGATTGGTTATTCGCTTTGGAGAAAGAACACGGTGTGGTTGCAACGGGGACACAAATTGAATCAATGAAATCCCAATTTATCACTTCCAAAGCAGCAATGATTGTTGATGGTCCTTGGAATTGGGCAACATACGAATCTAGCCGTCTCAATGTAGGCCAGTCACTTCTGCCAATCGTTGAGGAGAGTGGACTACGAAGTTCACCATTGGTTACTTACAAAGGTTGGTCGGTGACAAAACAGAGTAGCCAGAAAGTCGCTTCTACTGACCTGGCATTGTGGTTATCTTCACCATCTGTTCAGCGAGATTTTGCACTTGATACTTACACAATGCCAACTTCAATTGAGTTGTACACAGACCCCCAAATTACTGAAAATGAGGTTATTTCAGGGTTTTTATCGCAAGCACAAGTTGGAACACCTGCCCCAACAACAAGAGGAATGGCTCTAGTGTATGGTCCACTAGGCACAGCCTTTGAGCAGGTGTACACCGACTCTTCAACATCACAACAAGCATTGAGTGGAGCAAATTCAGAATTGATTAATTTGTTAGCAGAATCACAACAAGCAGAAGCCTCCCAATTGGTTGATGGTTATCGAACTATCAGTATTTCATTCATTGATGAAAGTGGATACGACTTGTATCGTATTTCTTTTGATGGTGAAGAACATTCAACCTATCCCAACAATGCTGATTGTTTCAACACTGAGAGTCAATGGAACTGCAACTTAACAGGAATGATTCCCGGGAAAATGCATGATATTTTGGTTATTGGTGAAGGCCTTAACGGAACGTCTGAATCTTCCACTTTATTGACTATGAATATGTCAAGCGAGGTGCAAGATGAAATTCCACCTCCGGCAGATACATCTCCAATTCTATTTGCTGTCGGTTCAATCGTTTTTTCACTCATCGCTCTACTTTCATTCCTGCGTTGGCGCGATGCACGGGCCGGAAAAACCCGTTCTAAACTCGCCCACTTTTATGTCGCGCCAGCTCTTGTCGCGTTAGCAGTCCTCACTTTTTATCCTGTTTTCTACGGAATTTGGCTATCTTTCACTAATGCTGACCAGACTCACTTAGGAGAACAAGCATGGGTCGGTCTTGCAAATTTCGCTGAAGTTTTTACTGAGTCAGGGTTTGTCAGAGTTACTCTCTTCACACTGATTTGGACAGTCGTGAATGTTAGCGCACATATTGGACTTGGCCTATTACTAGCAATTCTCCTGAATAACAAACATGTGAGGGGAAGGGTTGCTTATCGCACAATACTTCTCTTGCCTTGGGCAATACCATCGTACATCTCCGTCCTAGTGTGGCGAGGTATGCTAGAGCCCGCTGGGCTTATCAACGACATTCTTGGCACTGATTTCAATTTCTTAGCCGACCCAACTGGTGCGAAAGCGCTAGTTATAATGGTCAACATTTGGCTCGGTGTTCCTTTCATGATGATGTCACTTAGTGGGGCATTGCAATCACTACCTCAAGAAATGTATGAAGCGGCAGAACTGGATGGTATCTCTAGTTGGGCACGGTTCCGTCACCTGACTCTTCCTAACTTAAAATCGGCTATGGTTCCTCTTTCATTGCTTGGATTTATTTGGACATTTAACATGTTCAATGTCATCTATCTAATGACTGATGGCGGGCCTAACCTCTACTTTGGTGAACCAGGTTCAACAGATATTCTCATCACTTATGTGTATGATATTGCCTTCAGGGATGGCGCTTACGGTGTAGCTGCTGCATGGTCTGTTGTCATCTTCTTGATGTTACTAGGATTCTCAGTGGTTTACATGAAGCAAACCAATGCAACGGAGGCGGTCACATGAGTGAGGATTTGGCGAAAAAGCACTACCGGCCAGTAGAACTCTCTACCTTGCGAACTTGGATAATTACTGCTATTTTCGTAAATATTGCAATCATCCCAATAGAATGGTTGCGAACAGGTGATGGTGCGATGCTTTCAATACTTGATGTTGCAATTCTAGTAATTCTGTTGATGATGTTCCCTGAGAAACAAGAAAGTGCCAAACGTGATTTTGCTATTCTTGTTGCTGGTGTTGCAATGATTTCAGCAATTCTACGCTTGGCTACATCTGACCTAGTAATCTTTGATTACTGGGCTAGAGCTTGGCTTCTTCTTCCCGCGGCGATTACAATTTGGTGGATTTCATCACCACATGTTTCTGCTTGGGTAAAAGGCACGATGACAACTGAAACTGCTGCTAAAGGTCTGGCAAGAAATCGGAGCCTCGCACCGAAACTTTCAGCGCTTGGAGTTCACATCATCCTACTCCATGCTGTTGTATTAGTTCTAATTCCTGTCATTTGGATTCTTGATATTGCATTCTCTCCAGGAAATACACTGAGTGGTGCCTTGTTTGACCAATTTAGTACTGAACACTTCTCTAAAATTTTAAATGGCGAATCATTCTGGATTTGGTTGCGTAATTCAATTATTGTTAGTGTAGGGACCACAATACTTGGTCTTGCATTGGCAATACCTGCTGGTTATGCCTTCAGCCGCTTCAAGTTTAGTGGGCGTGAACCTGCAATGTTCTCCTTCCTCTTGGTTCAGATGTTCCCTGGAATTATCATCTTAGTTCCGTACTTTTTAGTAATGAAATCACTCGGCCTTCTTAATTCATGGCTTGGTTTAGTCTTAGCATATTCAGTTACCGCATTGCCCCTTTGTGTCTGGATGTTGAAGGGTTTCTTTGACACCGTACCTAAGGAATTAGAGGAAGCCGCTATCCTTGATGGGTGTAATCAATCTCAAGTGTTTAGAAAAGTCATCCTTCCTCTATCTGTACCTGCTGTTGCTGTTACCGCGTTATTCTCATTTTTGGCGGCATGGAACGAATTCCTCCTCGCTCTAACCTTCAACACATCCAATGAAATGTACACCCTTCCAGTAGGTCTTGCATCCATGATCTCTTCAACCAGTCAAGCGTGGGGGGATTTCGCTGCAGCATCGATTTTAGTCAGTATACCAGTAGTTTTACTGTTCATTCTTTTCCAAAGATTCCTGATAGAGGGTCTTTCTGCTGGAGGAGTAAAGGGGTGAAGAAATGGTCGAAGTGAAATTCGAAAATGTAACGAAGAAATATGATGATGGTACTGTCGCTGTGAATAAATTGAATCTAACCGTTCATGATGGTGAATTTTTGGTTCTAGTTGGGCCGAGTGGCTGTGGTAAGTCAACTAGTCTGAGAATGCTTGCTGGACTAGAAGATGTTACTGAAGGACAAATCACCATTGATGGGAATGTAGTCAATGACTTGGCACCGGGTGCTCGTGATGTGGGAATGGTATTCCAAGGATACGCACTTTATCCACACATGACTGTTTCAGAAAATCTATCCTTTGGCTTAAGGATGGCAAAAGGGGATGATAAACTATCTAAAGATGAAATTCAAGTAAGGATTGATGACGCGGCGAGTTTACTCGGATTGACTGAACAACTTGACAAGAAACCAAAGGAATTGTCTGGTGGACAGCGCCAACGAGTGGCTCTAGGCAGAGCATTGGTTAGACGCCCGAAAGTCCTGCTAATGGACGAGCCACTATCAAATCTTGACGCTGATTTGAGAAATCAGATGCGGACTGAAATCCGGCGCCTACATGATGAATTAGGGACAACAACGGTTTATGTTACGCATGACCAGATTGAAGCGATGACATTAGCCGATAGAATCGCGATAATGGATGGCGGTGAATTACAACAGCACGCACCACCCCTAACCGCTTACAATGAACCGGCAAACGATTTTGTGAAGGGATTCTTGTGTAAGCATATAGACGAAATAGTTGAAACAGCGAACAATATCTTCCAGCAGGAGTGAGACTCAATGCGCAAGGCGACTTTGTTGGTGATTCTGCTAATCATCGCCTCATTACCAAGCCCAGCGACAGCAGATGAAAATCCAGTTCGACAACGCTCAAACATGACTGAATTTACTTGGGTAGGTTCAGCAACAACAGTGCAAGTTTCAGGTGAATGGGATGATTGGCAAGTCCGTACAGATTTAGTAGAGAATAACGGGTCTTGGATTGTTGAACTCAGTCTTAATCCTGGTATGTATTGCTACAAACTTATCATTGATAATAATTGGATTTTTGACCCTGCCGAGCCATATCGCGGTTATTGTGGGTCATTTGAGAATAGCATTGTTCGAGTACCTGATGCTTCAATCCCGATGTTCACTCATGAAATTAATAATCAAGATTTAACTATCTACTGGCATGCCGGAACCAGCGGCGGTGCACCTGAATATACTCCATCTGCTCTGACTAACAGCTCGTGGGATGCTCAGACATGGACATGGAGCCTTGACCTGTCAAACCTACCTGATGGAAAGAATACTCTACACATCAACGGAGAGGATGTTGATGGAAATATAGCCGATGATTTGTTACTACCATTTTGGAATGGACCACAAGCAGATTTCGTTTGGGAAGATGCCCTCATTTACATGATAATGACCGATCGGTTTGTCAACGGTAACAATTCAAATGACCCACTTTTTGTCAACGGCAACTCAACGGGCGCTGCCCAAGGCGCTGATTGGATGGGGGGGGATTTCGCCGGCATTACTCAGATGATTCACTCAGGACATTTCACAAATCTTGGAGTTAATGCACTATGGTTGACCCCTTTCAACTCAGCAGCAAATGGCACCGGCTCAAGTTCAGATGGGCAACACGAAGTTTCAGCCTACCATGGATATTGGCCTGTTGAACCCCGTGGAATTGATTCACGATTAGGGACTGAAGCAGAGTTGCATGAATTAGTGGATGCTGCACATGATGCTGGAATTCGCATAATGGGTGATTTTGTTGTAAATCACGTGCATGAAGACCACCCTTACTACTCCAATAACCCTGAGTGGTTCAACCAAGGTTGTCTATGTGGTTCTGAAAATTGTGACTGGACTGAACACCGCCTTGACTGCTTGTTCAGTTCATACATGCCAGATGTCAATTGGCGTGAGAGGAACGCTAGTGAACAATTCATTTCTGATGTGATATGGTGGATGGAAACATTTGACCTTGATGGTGGACGAATAGATGCTGTCAAGCATGTTGAAGACCTTGCGATTACTAATCTAGCAGTACGCATCAATGAGAGATTTGAAACGGCTGGAACCGATTATTATCTGAAAGGTGAAACAGCCATGGGATGGGCTGGCCACAACTTGAATGACAATGCCAATGAGTATGGAACAATCAACAATTACATTGGGCCAAATGCACTTGATGGACAAGCTGACTTTGTTCTCTATCATGCGGTAGTAGACAATGTATTCACCTCAGGTAATATGGATTATGCGCATTTGGATTACTGGACTGCTCGAAGCCAGGACCAATATGTTGAAGGTGCAATAATGGTGCCTTTTGTCGGTAGTCATGATGTACCACGATTCACAAGCCGAGCAGATACTGGCACATCGGATGCTTGGAATCAATGGGTTGAGGATGGCTTACCAGGTCAACCGGGAATTGATGGACCATACCAAACTGCTTTACAGGCTTACACGTGGCTACTTACAACGCCAGGTTCAGCCATGATTTACCAAGGGGATGAATATGGTGAATTTGGTGGGGCCGACCCTGACAATCGGCATATGTGGCGTAACATATCTAATCACAATTCGCGGGAAAACTCAATTATGGAAAATATCAGTGCAATCGGTCAATTGAGGTTTAATTCAGATGCACTTCGCCGAGGTACATACGCATCCCTATCCAACGGAACAGATACGATCGCTTGGTCGATGACAACTGAATCCGACCAAGCGGTGATTGCTATGAATCGTGGCACCACATCTGCAGAATTCAACCTGTTACTGGATTGGGTTGCAAACGATTCACTAAACGGCATTGTGATGAGTGATGAACACGAATTCACCCTACCTCCACATAGCGTTGCTATCTTCTTCCCTGAAAATGAAAACATCACAACACCCCCTGTTGAAGGGTGCACAGATGCTAATGCAACAAACTTTGACCCCCTCGCTGAAATTGATGATGGAACCTGTGAATACCAGGAACCACCACAAGAAGGTTGCACCGATTCAACTGCTACGAATTATGATTCACTTGCCGAAATTGATGATGGCTCATGTGAATATGAGGAGCCACCCCAAGAGGGTTGTACCGATGCTGAAGCAATTAATTTTGATATTCTAGCAGAGGTTGATGATGGCACATGTGAATATAGTAATCCAGACCCTGATGACAATTCAAGCAATGATACAGGGAATCAAACCGATAACCAAACAGGTAACCAAAACTCAACTAATTCAACTGATGATAATACTGAGGATGTAAATACATCATGCATTACACCTGATGGAACCACTTACGAGGATGGTGAAACGTGGGGAAAAACTTGCAATACATGCAGTTGTGAGAATGGAGAAATAATTTGCACTACGGAGGTATGCGATTCAACAATTGATGACCTTGAAAGAACGCAGGGTGGATTTAGTTTCCTTACTGGAGCGGCAATAGGATTCATTATACTCATAGTGTTTGCAATCGGGGCTGTTTTAATCATCACTCAGAGTCGTCGTGACTGAATAATTCATAGAAATGCACGTAATCTGAAATCATCCTTGCACCTGTGAATCTAGCACTTGTCGCAATTGCTGCTCGCATGAGATGAGCCCATCTTTGCTCTCCAACCGACCAAGCCTGCAAGATCTCATTTTCTAGCACTGAGTAAAGTGAATTTACATCTCTCTGGTCATCGCGCTCATCCTCAGCCTTTCCAATAGCCCAGCCATTAACCCCATGTTCACAGGCTTCTGGCCACCATCCGTCTAAAATTGAGAAGTTCGGAACCCCATTCATTGCCGCCTTCATACCACTGGTCCCCGAAGCCTCCATTGGGCGAACCGGGTTGTTCAACCAAATATCGACACCACCGGTCATTGCAAGACCGGTAGCCATTGAATAATCCTCCAAGAATGCAACTGGTATCTCATCTGAAATCTGTTCAGCACCAGCAAAGATGTCGCGAATTAGTTGTTTTCCCCCCTCATCCCTAGGGTGGGCTTTACCAGCGAAAACAAACTGAATCTTGCCTGCTCCAATCGCTCTTAGTCTCTCTAAATCACTGAACACTAAATTTGCTCTTTTGTAGGTTGCAAAGCGCCGGGCAAAACCAATTGTCAAGCGATCTTCATGCAGCTCAACACCTGTGCTCACATGCACTAGGTCACGCAAAACTGCTCTCGCTTGTTGGCGTGCTGAAATCAAATCAGCATCAGGTATTTTCCCAGCATGTGCCAAGATTGCTGGGTCATTACGCCAGCCATGCAAATAC
This sequence comes from Candidatus Poseidoniales archaeon, assembly GCA_012964335.1. Taxonomy (GTDB): domain Archaea; phylum Thermoplasmatota; class Poseidoniia; order Poseidoniales; family Thalassarchaeaceae; genus MGIIb-Q1. The sequence continues at coordinate 96,406 of DTUF01000024.1, forward strand.
TCATCAAAGATTTCCTTCATAGGAGGAGTTGTCCAAGTAAGGTGGTGAACTCCATTGGTTATGGGTTCAATGTGCGTTCCTTCAAACATTGTAGAAGCCACCCAAGCATTTAGGTTAGATACAGCATTCACTTGACCTGCCAAAGCGATTGCAAGATGACTCATTGAACATGATTCTTGGCACCCATCAATGGTACGTACATTTTCGGGTAATAAATTGCCAATCACATCTTCTACATCCTCCCAAGCAAATCGATCGTGACCTGCAGGAACGGGGGTATGAGTTGTAAACAATGTTCGTCTTGACAACTCAGCGAGAGTCCATCCTTGAGATATCATCTCTAGAGCAGCAAATGTACAATGCCCTTCGTTGAGATGTAATCCTTTCAACGGCCACTCTCCAATGGCCTTTAGGACTCTAATACCCCCAACACCAAGCAGATATTCTTGCCGTAGTCTTGTAGAATCATCACCGCCATAAAGTCGATTTCCTAAAGCGGCATGCTCAGGTTTGTTCAAGTCATGCCTAGTGTCAATAAAATATACAGGAACCACATGACCACTAATTCCAGTTACATGAGTAACCCAGACGCGAGCATTTAGAGTGGTGCCATCTAATGGCAAAGCCAATTCAATACCTGTATCTGTGAGGTGTTCTGAAGGGTCAATTTCGGGGTAAGTTTCAGACTGATTCCCCTCAGCATCGAGGTGTTGTCTACCGTATCCCTCGCGATAAAGTAGAGTTACAGCGACTAGGTCTACTTCCCCATCAGCAGCTGACTTTACATGGTCACCTGCGAGCACGCCAAGCCCACCAGAATAGGTGTGAAGGTCAGACCATAGCCCAATCTCTGCCGAGAAGTATGCGACTACCATGGGTACACCCGATTGAAATCAGTCATATCATATCTCCTTACAATCTCAAATAATTCAACTATTGAACTGATTATGATTCCGCTTTGATTGCGATACCATTTCGGAAAACCGAATGACCGTTTCTGCATCTATTTCCGGCCATTGAAATTGCCAAGACCAATTTCCTGATTTAGTGCCTGGCGTATTCATTCTAGCTTCGCTACCCAACCCCATAACATCTTGAAGAGGAATAATAGCAAGAGTTGCGGGTGAATTCAAGGCCTCCTGAATCAAATCCCGAACAGGTTTTCCCCCCCAGCCAACTGTGGTATCATTGTCGTGAGTCCCAGTATAGACTACCATGTCCTCCGTATGGTTCTCAGGATTGTGAGGATTGTCAACGTCATCATTGGCGAAGTGCAAGACTGCCATACCGGATATCCCATTTTCCTTTCTCAATTCGACAACTGATTGTGGAATGATTCCCAAATCTTCGGCGACAATTTTCTCCGCTGGTGCAACCTCAAGAATAGCCTCAAGAAGTTCTGTTTGCGGCCCTTGAACCCACTGGCCATTCTTGGCAGTTGGGTGATGAGCCGGAATCTCCCATGCTGAATCTAAGGCACGAAAATGGTCTATTCTAACTAGGTCGAACATCTCGAATATACGCGCTGTGCGTGCTTTCCACCAAGCGAAATCTTCTTCGCGGTGTGCATCCCAATCATACAGCACTGTACCCCACTTTTGCCCATCAGGTGAGAAGTAGTCAGGTGGGACTCCTGCGACCACCGAGGGTGCCCCACTAGCCTCAAGTTTGAACAAATGTTGGTTTGCCCAGACATCCGCTGAATCATGGGCTACAAAGAAAGGCAAATCTCCGAACAGGCTGACCCCACATTCATCAGCTGTGTTGCGTAGTTGACCCCAATCAACATTGATAATGAATTGCTCTTCCATCCATCTACTCATTGAACCAGACAACTCATCAATAATTTCCTCAATAGCCTCTGGTTCTCTGTCCCTAAGAGGGGCTGGCCACTGAGTCCATGGCAAGCCATCTAACTGGTGTTTCAAAACCTCAAACAGTGCATAGTCCTCCAGCCAGTGGCGGTTTTTCTCAACCCACTTCTCTACATACTCGTAATCCAAGCGATAATGCATTTCTTGGTCACGAAATCCAACCCAAACGGCAAATGCCGAATGCGATGCGTATGGTGACCCATGTTCATCGGGAGGTGTGAGTGGCAACATCTGCCATACGGTGCAACCAAGGTCGCCAAGCAATCTACAGAATTGATGTGCATCTCCCCCTAAAGTTCGCGAAGGAAGCGAGGTAAGATGACATAGAATACCTGCTCGTCGCATGAACGGCCTACGGCCGTTGCGACCATAATGTTTTGATGTGCCGTCAACTGCCAATTCTGATGAAGCGTCATTCAGCACTCATTTCACTTCTGTTGGTGATGACTCCACTGCTTGGCATTATCAGCAGCGCTGCTACACCTGACGACATTACCATTGATGGTGACCTCTCAGAATGGGACTCAGACACGCTAGTAGATATTGATTCAAATTCGTCGGTACCTTTCAGAATGACATGGAATGATACTCATCTGTTCTTTGCATGGCAAGAAACTGATTGGGCAAGTGTAAATGAAGGGGCTGACCTATTCATTTATCTGAATACTACTGAAGGTGGAAGCCCTCTGTCAAAAGAGTGGTCTCTTTCACAGACCTTACCGTTTGCAGCAGACTTTGCTTTCGTGATTGAGGATTCATCATATTTCTCTTTACAAACCTACAATGGCTCAGCATGGGTTGCAGCCGACCAAACTGACGTTACCGCATTTGTTGGCTGGTCAGGTAATACAAATACAGAGATTTCCATACCTTGGAATAACATTGGGTCCCCCACCAGTCTAGCAGTTATTGTCTGGTCGCAGTGGCAGGATGAAGGCAATGTCTGGACTTCATTCCCATCTGAAAATCCCGCTAGCAATGATGGTGCAGAAACCTTCACGTACGCATATGTAATTGCAGACCGCACAGTTGACCAAACACCTGGATACACTCCAGTTGTTGATTTTTCTGGAACCGTGGAAAAAATGGACGATGCTCTGAACTTAGCAATCGTTTTCCACCAGCATCAACCGTACTACAAAAACAAGTTAACTGGTATGATTGAGATGCCCTGGGTAAGGGTTCATGGCATGACCGAATACGTCGATTCCCCCGGTATTTTGGCCCAACACCCCGGCACAAAAGTGACCTATAATTTAGTACCATCCTTTGTTGAACAACTCGTTGAATACCACCGAGACGGGACTGCTGATGTTCATACTGACTTCGCTCGGAGATACTGGCCAGTTGATGTGAATGGGACGGTGACTGACTATCCAAATGCCACCTCACTAGAATTACACACCATGCAATTTCAATCATTTTGGAATTCCGGATGGATTTACAATGTGTCAGCAGAAGATTCTGAGTTAGGATGGCTGTATCCAGCCGCTTCTCGCTATTCTGAGATTTATGGGATGACTCTGCATAATCTGAAACCAGCAACTATCATGGATGATACACTGTTATCACCTCAAGATTTTCTTGATTTACAGGTTCTTTGGTATTTATTCCAGTTCTCGCCTGACTACGTGTTAGGCGAATATCAATCGATTGAGGATTCCACTGCAAGCGGACGACCGGCTCATTACAATCAGACTCTAAAATTACTATATGAGCAGAATGGTGACTATACACCAGCTGATTTGTCATTTGTTTTAGCAACCCAACAAGCCCATTTGGCTAATGTGTTGCCGATGTATTCTGCTTTAGCACAAAGCGGTCAAGTTGAATTGACTACTACACCTTACTACCATCCAATAATGCCACTTCTAATGATGGATGGATGGACTTTTGAAGATGGTATCCGGGTCAACAAAGATTCCTGGACTGATGATGTCGCTAGCCAACTTGATAATGGCATGGATTTATTTGAGCAGGAATTGGGATTCCGCCCATCAGGAATGTGGCCATCAGAACAAGCGGTATCTCCAGCAATGGTTCAACCGGTTTCGGATGTAGGAATTCAATGGATGGTGACTGATGAAGTAAATTTGGCTGAGTCAACTATTGCTGGTGGTGCCACCATTGATACCAACATCGCATCTAATTTAGCAATCCCATGGATTGCAACCGGATTAGGAGATGATGGCACCTCAACCGGAAGCGGAGGCGGGGGTGAAGTTGCTGTCATATTTCGTGACCGCGTTATTTCAGACCGCATCGCCTTTCAATATGGATCTATGACTCCAGCTGCCGCAGTTTCAGATTTCATCGCCTACATAGATAATGTCCGTGCCCAACTACTTGCAGAAGGAAAAGACCCTAGTGAGCACCTTCTAACCGTTGCACTGGATGGTGAAAACTGGATGTTCATGTCAGAATTTCAACACCAAGATGGTGGACGACCATTCATGGACGAATGGTATGGGAGGCTTGCCAGCCATCCATCAATAGTAACTACAACACCAAGTGAATTCCTAGAAAAGAATCTCACACTCCCCCGAATTGAAACAATAGGTACTGGTTCATGGATAGATGGAACTCTTTCCACTTGGGCAGGGGAAGCAGAAGAGAGCCTCGGATGGCAACGCCTGGTAGAAGCACGCCAAGCACTGGTTGCATTTGAGGAAACTAACCCAACTCATTCCGGGCTCAATGCGGCTTGGGAATCACTCTACATCGCGGAGGGAAGTGACTGGTTTTGGTGGTACGGATTGGACCAAGACAGTGGATATGATGAATTATGGGACACACTTTTCAAAGTACATCTTTCCAATATTTACCGAGCAATTGGGCTTGAGTTACCCCCATACTTGCAAGACTTGTGGACTAACCCTGCAGTACCCGCCCTACCAAATACTGGGGTAATTGAGCCGATGATAGACGGAATTGCACTTCCAGGTGAATGGGATGGTGCGGCTAAATACGATGCATCTAGTGTTGATGGCGGCACCCTAGATATTGCCTCATTCTATCTTGGGTATGATACATCTAATGTTTATGTGAGGGTTGATATGGAATCTACTCCAGACTTCTTTGAAGTTGTCGACATGGACTGGGCTCCAGATTTGTCAATTTACTTTATGCAACCAAATGCAATCAATTTCAACGAAGTTGAAACTAATTTTAGAACTTATTATGGCAATGAGATTTTGGGATTCCCAGCAAAGAAAATGATTTCATTTGACTTCAACCAGTTGCGAGCAGATGGGAAAGGAAAATGGAACTTATTTGATGCTCAAGGAAAGATTGGTGATAATGAACAGTGGTCACTTTCGGGCACTTCAAACCTAGGGGATACCGCCGCTGAAGAGGTATATGAATTTCGAATACCATGGTCTGAATTAGGACTCGCGCCGAGATATTCAACTCGCGTAAAGGTTGTGACATCAGAAGTGAAATCTCTCTCATACGGAGATGGAATTGATTCAGAGATGGCACCACCTGCACCAGCCGAAATGGTTCTACCTGACTTGGAACAATGGGTAACTCTCCTAGATATTGATGATAATGTGGGAGATGAAACAGGAGATGGAGACTACACCTATCCACTTGCTAGTGATTTTGCACCGGGTTCTGGTCTGTTTGATGTAACTCATCTGAAAGTGAGTCAAAGTGCTTGGAATGCACGTTTTGAATTGACTTTTGGAGAAATCACAGACTTTTGGAGTCTCTCAAACGGTTTCAGTCACCAAATTGTGCAAATCTATGTTGACCAAGGAGATACGATGTGGGGTGAAACCGATATGCTACAAGGAGCTAATGCAGTCATCCACTCAGATTGGGCTTGGGAAGTTGCGATTTCAGCTACCGGTGAACCTGGAGCGGTTAAGTCCGTGAATGCCCAGACTGGAGAAACATCTGCTAAAGGAATTGAAGTAAGTGGAAACAGCGATTCAAACAAAGTCACAATTACCGTTTCAAAATCAGTGATAGGCTCGGACATCCCTGACTACAGATTCGTAATTGTTGCTGGTTCCCAAGATGGATTTGGCCCAGGCAAATGGCGAGATGTTGATGCAAATGCAAAGACTTGGAGACTCGGCGGGGGAGATGACCCTAGCGAAATAGATGGAATTGATTACGACCCAAATGTTCTCGATATCGTTTTTGACTCCGACGATACAAACTCACCTGACCAAGCGGCAATGCTTGGAGCATACAATGTAGAGGAGCAAGAATATGCAGTTTTAACCGGCATAGAAATTCCTGAAGTGGCCCAGCAAGTGTATGGTGCAAAAGTAGTGAGTACCACTACAACTAGTGCAATTTTGGAATGGTCTACTACGCGTCAGCAAGGAGCTAATGTGACATGTGCAAACCTAACATTCCCTGAACAAGGAGAAGGACTTACCCACACGATTGAACTGACAGGATTGGAATTTGATACCTCATACAATTGCTCAATCGTGATAGATGGTGTTACCCCTGCTATCCTTTCTTTCAACACTAGTGCTGAAGTTGACTCAATACCTCCAGAGATACTCAATTTGATGGTAGAAATCATTGAGGGCGGCTCGCTAAAGGTCACTTGGTACACTAGCGAGGATGCTACGGAATCAATTGAGGTTGAAGGCCAGACATTTGTAGGCGACAATGTTGCCTTGCGCAAGAATCACGAAATGACGATTGTGCCGAACCCCGAACTAGTAGCACTCCAAACCTACACATTGACCATCACCGCCTCCGATGCTTCTGGGAATACCAATACATCCAGTGTTGACTTTATTATTGCTGAAGAAGATGCTGCATCTCCACTTCCTGATGAAGAAAGACCAGATGACGGAAATAACCCGAATGAATCCAATAATGAATCAACTGACACAGCAAGTATTGGTAATTTATTAGGAAATCCTGTTGTCCAACTCGGATTGCTGTTAGTTGTTATGCTAGTAATTACGGCCTTGATTCGCACAAGAAAATATCAGGATTGAATGCATCAGACTCGGTTGCGATATGATGCTAGTAGTCCTGTTAAAACCAGACCAGCTGCGGTGCCAAAAATTCTCCCTTGCTCGCGGGCACCAGAGCCTGCCAACTCTTCAAACGAGAGTGCAAGCGCAATAGAAAATGGACCTACCAAAAATAGGAATCTCACTAGCCAAACTTTCACTGTCGGGCGTTTTCCTAATGGACGAAGCGTTATCGAACCAGCTTTGGCAAGAATCTGCCAATCAAGAGCCCGCGCTATGGGGGTTAACCTTTCATTGACCATCGGCCGCAGTACTGGGCGGTCTGGGCTATTTTTTCCCCGCCCAGTGATAATTCTAATTCTACCAACCATAGGGCGGTTTTCAATAATCAAATCTAGTATTCTACGAGCCCCTGGTAAATCCATCTCGTGGAGATCAAGAGTTAGAGTCCCTCTTTCTTGACGAATGTGGGTTAAGATTCTCCACGCCTTTTCTGATGACCAAGGTAGCCCAGCAGCATAGGCTTCCATAGGGGTTAATAATTCCCTTAATTGGGCTACCTTATCCACTTGAACCTTGTTCCCTTTACCACGCTTCAATTCGATTAAACGCCAACCCCCATAGATAAGTGTCAAGGAGGTTACACCAGACCCAAAATATGCACCGAATTTCAAGCTAGCCATGGGGTCACCTTCCATTCCATCGCTGAAGTATCCTAACATGGTCGCCATAGTACCAGCCATGATTCCCATCACGATGCTGATATAGAAAAGGTCGCGAAACGTCACCTCTACCATGTAAATGACTTGGGCGCTTCCCTGTGTTATTAGTTGCGGCGTAAAAAGACTGATGAAGCATGTTCCCTCACCAATCTTCAATGGTGAGCGAAAACGGACTTCATGACCGCCGTCGTGAAATTAATATTTCTAATTGGGTGATAGGTCTCTCACTTGGATATCTGATCGCCTGTTTCCTCGTCCCGGCACTTCTTCCAACAGGGAGTGTCCCTGAACTATCAGGTAGGGCAAACACACTTGATTATGTTTGGAAAGATGCCTCTTGGGGAGATTGGGGTAACGAACCTCGCTCTGAAAATGCAAGTATGGGTCATGACCAAGCACAACATGGTGGTAAATTTGCATGGAGTGAGTTAGATATTTTCAGTGCTTTTGTGTATGGATTTGGTGACCTAAATTGCCACCAGAAACACGAGAGGTCATGGGTAATTAATGAAAATCAAATGCCCGTATGTACACGGGACATTGGGATTTTTGCTGGGATTTTCGTTGGTGGATTGATTTTCCGCAAACGTGGCCTCAACCGTTGGACCATTAGAGATTCAATCATCTCAGTTTTACCTGATGAAAAGGTAGAACCGTTTTACTTTAATGACCGACGATTTTTACTTGCCTTTGGTGGTATTGCATTGCTATTACTCCCTACAGCACTTGACGGAGGGATTCAAGCAGTTAGCGACTATGAGTCGACAAATCTCAAGAGGTTAATTACCGGATTCCCGATGGGGGTTGGAGTAGGATTATTATTCGCCGGAGTTTTTGCTGCTAATCCAAAACCGTTCGAATTTGACGCTGGAAGAGTCATCTTACCAGCCAATGCACGTCTAGTACCTTCGGTTGAACCAACGGATGACAAGATATCAGAAATTGCTACTCAAACCGAGACGGATACAACTGCCGGAGATAGTGAAGAGTGAAACCAGTTTCAAGATGGGCCTTGGCGCCACCATTTCCTGAACTCCTCAACATTTGAGGGGGGCGCAACATCCATCATACCTGAACCAAGAACTGCTAATCTTCCAACACACTTCTCCATTGCCTGAATCATTTCAGCAGAGGGTTTCTTTCCAACAATTGCTGACAAGGAATTGCGCCATTGACCTTCTGGATTATCATCAAGCCATTTTGCAAACTCTTCCTTCAGTGGCCAAATAACCAACCCTAACCTACCGAATGCTTGCCATTCTGCCCGTAGTTCCGAGCGAGCGGCATCTTTGCCTTTGAGTGGTTTATGAGTTCGAACCCAGCCAGATTGTTCATGGAAAAACTTCAGCATCCGATGTGTATGTCGAGAACTGACCACCCTGACAGGACCGAACCATTTTCTGAGACTAGTTACCTCAGCACCCGGAAGTAGTGAAAGTGTGCCTATTACAGAAATAACCGTGTGACTAATTGGAGTCTTGGGTATATTCTTAGCTTGAACATCAGGGATTGCGTGATATGCTTCTTGGTATAGTGAATTGGCATGTTTCATAACTTGCCAGGGTTTTTCTCCATGAAGCCAGTTCTTACTGCTACGTTTAGGCGATGTGTCAAGCACTTTGAGAGTTGTTTGTCCACGCTCCCCTTTGAGGGCTTTTTCTAGCATTACTTGTTCAACATCTTCAGCGTCAATGTTGAGAGGAATGGGGTGCCGGTGTAAGAATTTTCGAACCTCTTTCTGTATCTTGAGTCGTAGGTCTGCTTTGGTTCCGTCATTGAGTATTGGCCCAACTACAACTCCTTTGTGGAAGGGTTTTGGCATTGGGACTTCACCACCAAGAAGTGTTGCATATCCTACCCTAATTTTCTGTTGTAATTCATTGGTTTCAAAATATTCCTGTTTATCTAACACCGCTTCTCTTAGAGTGCCATGAGTGATTCTTCGAAGTGCTACGATTGGGTCACAATCCACCCACAAACAAAGGTCTGGAATACATGCAGCACTGTTTAGCCGAGCCACTTCAGAAAGGCCGATTTTTCCAACAATTCCTTGATAGACCAGAGAAGAATGTACATTTCGTTCTGAAATGACTGCCTTACCCTGATTGAGTCTAGGGAGAATCCAGGCGTGAGAGTGGTCGAGTCGGTCAGCAGCAAACAAACTAGCCTCCTTTACAGGTCCTGCTTCACCAGTACGTACGGAATCCACCGCGAGTTTTCCTAAAGGGTGGTCTCGGCGAGGCTCACCAGTTACCCAAATGCCAGAGAATGTGAACTCATCTAACAAAATCTCTTCAAGCATTTTTGTGGCAATTCCCTTGCCACTGCCATCGCCTCCTTCAATGGTGATGAGATACATGGCAACGCCTACACCCCATGACAGTCGCCGTGATGAATAAACTTGCGTGAGAAAGGAGCGTTCTTTGAAACATCTGACAAGGAAATAACATCGAAATTTATCGTTATTCTTGGTCAGCAAACTGACTCTTGGTTAACATGAGTAATGCCATTCCCAGTAAGATGAGTAATGGTCCAAAGAAGATTCCACCGCGGCTAAAGAGGCCGAAACCACATATCCACTGGGTTCTGCGATACCTAAGGCCACGACGTGCCTCAAATCCACCAACTATTCCTATTGCTGCTGAAATCAGTGTGAACACTGCTATTGTAGTTGATAATTGCACTGCTGAGGCAAGATTGCTCGGTTCACGTAAATCTGCTGAGTCTACACCTTCACCCTCAACCAATGTGAGTGTTAAATCTGGGATTTCCCCTGGCGAGAGGGTGCGCTCAATAGTAACATATCCATCCATCGTTACCCTGAGTAACATCGCTTCTCTAGCCACCCCTGAAATAGTGAAGCGGCCCTCTGAATTAGTCTCAGTACGTCCTTCTGAATTATCATCTGAAAGTCGTATCAACTCAATGTCAACGCCCTCAATAGCGTCGCCACCCGTGTTGTTTACACTGTCTAGTTCACTCAATACTAAGCCATGGACCTCTGCGTCATCGGTACGAGAAAACATTGAACTTGATACCAAATCTCTAGGGTCTGCGCTAATTAGTAACGCACCGCTTGCTGCACCAATAACACTGCCAACAATGATTAATAATACTGCAAGATTCATCACCCAGCTTTCATCAGCACGATTTCTCAAGGCTGCTGGTAATCTTACGACTGCTGGGTCCCCGCCTTCTCTTACATCAAAAAGTGCTTCTTTGCGACGAGCAGCCCTTGCTCTTTTCATTCTACGGCGGCGCCTTGCTATGCGATCAGAAAGAGTTGTGACATCTTCATCTGCGTCAAAGTCCAATTCAACTTCATCATCAACTTCTAAGACGCCACCCTCTACAAGTTCATCGCGAACCCTAGTGCGTAGGGATTTGAGGCGCTCCTCTCGCTCCTCATCATCGCTCATTCTTGTTCACCGTGATACATCGTGGCCGCAGGGGGATTGTCAACCCCTCGGCTCTTAGTTAGTGAAAAAAAGCCGTTTCCCCACAGGATATAAGTCATCAGAGCAAAAAAGACAGAAATGAAAATTAATATGAATTCTTCAGCAGTTGAAGGCAATTTAAATTCAAGCGTTTTACCATCTAAGCCTTCATTTGCCCCATTATTATCGGTGACATTATCATTGTTATTATCAGCAATTGGCTGGAAAATCACTTGATGCATAATAGGCCAATTTTTACCGGTTAGCCAAAATGTGTCATTTTCCGAATCATATGCGACGCCATTGAGAACCCCACCATCTGGTGGTTCAGGGAATAGTGAACTTGCATCTATTGTACCAACAACATTGCCTGATGTCATATTGATTATGAAAATTGATTCCCAATGCCAAACATTTGCATAAACTAAATCCCCAACGCATTCTAATTCATTTAACCCAGTTAGAGGTGAACCATTGAAAGTGACGGGAACAGTTTCAATTACTGAAAAATCCTCAGGGTTGCGTATGGTCAAGTCGCTTGTTCCATTGCTCATCACTAAATTACCCCCATCAGAACAAATCCCCCACCCCTCGTCTTCATAGGATAAATTCCCAACTAGTGACAACGTCTCAATGTCCCATATATGGGCTACACCACTCTTCCAAGTAAGTTGAATTAGAGTATTATTGTGCATTGCTAAACCCTCACCGAACTCCTCGCTACTCAGGTTCACTGAGCGTAGAATATCTCCTTGTAAATTAACTTCTCTTAGAGTTGATTGGTCATACAATCCTGTGCTCTCATAGAGTTTTCCTTGGTGGAAAAGAAAGCCTTGAGTGAAGGCCTCGTCATCATGTATTTCGGTGTTTAAAATCTCAATTTCATATTGAGTTATTGTTGCTGAATTTGTGGGCTCAGATGAGGTTAATATTGGAGATAAAATAGCCACAATTATCACTGAGAAAATAGCCCAATTTAGTCCAAAACGATTGGCCATAACAAAACTACCTCCTCTAGTCCGTATGAACCATGCTCCATGCGCTATTAAATAGGTCCATAGACAAGCGTCTGAATAGTAGCGTAGCCTCGCTCATGGTGGTCTTGTAATGCAAATTCGAACATCTCTGTTTCTGACGATTCTCATGATAGCCGCAACTTTGGGTCCAGCAATGGCCCCAACAGCTGCAGCAGAGGCTGAAAACAACTACGAAGTTGGCGAAATAATTGGTGATATCGAAGATTTTGATGTATCTATACATGGTAAACCATACATTATGGTCGAAGGTAACCAAAGCCTCTATTCTGCAACTCGTTTGCATAAAATGGCATGGTCAGATGCAGGTTATCCAAACTTATTATTGCCATTTGCACAAGGTAATAATGGAAAATCAACCTCTAAAGCATGTGTGCCAATGAGTCAAGGTCAAGTATTGACTGTACCGACAAGTGGTGGACAGATTTCAGTAACGGTTGAAAAAACCACACCCACTGCAGCCTTCTTGGTTGAATCAGGACAAACAGTTTCAAGTTCTGTCTTGAACAATTATGCTTCAACTTGGACTAGTACTATCCATCCAACTGTTACCCAGTACTTTGGTTCAGAACCTGATGTTGACAATAATTGCCAAATTCAAGTTATCATTTACAATATTGATGGCCCTTGGAATATTGGTGGCTACTTCGCTCCAAGCCTTGCATCACAAAGAGAAGCAGTCTACGTTGATGTCAACGATCTCAGTTGGGCAGAGACTATTCTTGCTCACGAATTTGAACATTTGCTTCACAATTCCCGAGACCCATTTGAGTATGCATGGATTGACGAAGGAAGTGCTGACATGGCCGCATTCCTTTGTTTTGGCGCTACCAGTACAATTATCGGACACGCCAATGAATGGGCGCAAAACTCCTACACCTCCGTCCGATGGTGGAATCAGTCAACTGGAGACTATGGTGCTGGATTCTTGTTCATGCTCTACCTCGCCTCAAAACTGGGCGGCGGAGCAGCTATCCAGAGTTTAGTTGCAGATACTGCAACAGGTGGTGCTGGTATTGTCAATCTCGCAAACAATCCGGTTCCTGGCTCACCCGGTAATATAGGAAATACAATATCTTCAATTTTCGCTAATTTCACCGTAGCGACTCTGCTAGATGACTCGCAAAACCCATTCGGATTAGATAATATTGACATGTACCAAAATTGCGGGAATTCACAATTCTGTAAGTTACAGATTACTGATTCAAATAGCAATTGGGGTAGTGTTTGGTCTAGTCAGGGCGACCCATTGGAAGGATGGGGAGTTAGGGCGTACAAGTTCACAGGGGGAACTGGCTCACCACTGAATGTTATGGTACAAGCTTCTGAAATTGGATTTGCGGGGCGTCTTGTTTATCGAGAAATCGCCACAGGCACTTGGACTTCAGTACCACTTGAATTCAATGGCGGGATGGCTACTGGTTTGGTTTCAGGATTTGGCAATGTATCAGATGATGTCTACGTACTCACTTGGTATGAAAGTCTAGTAGACGATTGTGATTACGCCATGGCAAACTGCGGTTGGCCAGGTGGTGGAAGCACTCAATATCCAATAGCAACAGTTGATGTTTATGCAGCATTGATATCACAACCAGCAACAATTAGACAAGATTTCTTGAGACTACATGACCGTGATGGAGACACCGTAAGCGACACTTTAGAATGGAATCTTGAGATTAACTCAACCGCTTTTTGGGAAAACCTTGACATCAGAATTGAAGCATTCAACAACAATACACTTCACGACACAATCACAATCCCAGTAGGAGTTGGGGGGGGTGCGGTTTCAAACCGTTCAGTTTGGTTCACCCCACCTTCGGACGGTGACTGGCAATTATATGCAAGACTGTACGACCAGATTGGAAACCCAATACCCAATGGTGCCGTTCTCACCCTACCAACAACAGTTGCTAACATGGCACCCGTAGCTACAGGCAGTTTGTCATCAAACACCTCTCAAACATGGTTGCCAATTCAATTTAATGGAGCGGGTTATGACATCTGGGGATTATCAGCAAATAACCAAACCTACAACCATAATTCATCCCCAACAGGATATCTTTGGGACTTTGGAGATGGTGTCCAATCTTGGCTCCGCACTCCTTCGCGAGCATACACCCAGACTGGTGATTTCAACGCATCACTACAAGTAACTGACATTGGCGGAAAACAAAGTACTCAACAAAATTGGTCAATGAATATCACTGATACAATTATTCCAATGGTCAAGATTTCGGTTGCTGGACAAGAAATTCTAGGCGGTATGACACTACTCACAACCCAACGGGTATTGTTTGAAGCCTACATGACTGATGATAACGTCCCAGATGAATATCTTGACTTCCAATGGGATTGGGGTGATGGCACTAACGAAGGCGGTATTGGCTATACAGAAGCATCTCATGATTGGTCCAATGGCTCGGCCAACGGTACTAATTACACTCTTAATTTGACTGTTAGTGATGGTACGTTTACAGTAAATCAAACATTAACTATTCTCATCCTGAATCGAATACCACGGTTAATTTATGATTTACCAATTGAAGTTGACACTCTTACACCATTCCCTCTACCAACTATGTTTACCGATGATGATGGTAGCATTGTATCTTGGCAGTGGTTTTTCCCTGACCCCGTCAATCTTGAGGGTGGGACCGTTACTAAGTTGAGTGCCTTTGATCAAACTGGTTCAACTGACCAAAATCCAACCCCAGCATGGTTAACCCCTGGGCTAAAGAATGTCACAATCATCGCTACAGATAACTCTGGAAACAGTACCATAGCAATTCTCCAAGTCACGGTCAATAATCAGCGACCAGTAGCACTGTTTGACAGGCCAGATGGTGGTGACACCATTACACCATACATGTTTGTCAGCCATTCGTGGGACCCAGATGGGCAAAATGGGAATATGACAACAATCTGGACTATATCCGAAGACAATACGACCATTACAAATCAGACCTCAATCGTCCATTTATTCTCAACTCCTGGAACTCATGTTGTTGAATTAGTTGTAATAGATGAGTTAGGTTTGTCCTCACTTCCAAAGGCTTACATTATTGAAATTGAAAACCCACTCCCTATTCCACAAGTTAGCATATACGAAGCAAGAGACCCCGCCACCGGAGGCCCGATTGATGCACCTAGTGAAGATGACAGCCAGTTCAATTGGAGACATACATTCACTGATTCTGGTGATATCTTTGTAGCTCCAGGAATCTGGCTACGTTTCAATTCAAGCGGTAGTAGGGATGGAGATTCACAATTCGAGGGGATGGATATCCCTATTGATGAAAGTCACCCTAACTGGAACGGCCTAATTGAGTACACATGGGACTTTGGTGATGGCTCTCCATTAGTCAATATCCCAAATGTTTGGCATGCTTACACAACTCCAGGAGTATACACAATAACGCTCACGCTAAGAGATGGTTTTGGTACAGGAGATGTTAACCAGACTACCAGAAAAGTGTATGTTGCCAGTGCCCCCGAAATAATGACAACATCTCTATTTGATGTAGCAATTTATACCGGTTATAACGAACTTTCAGGTTTAGCAACTGACCATGATGGCTCACTAGGATTCAGTGCTTGGTATGATGATGATGTGTACTTTGACAGTGATGGTAATGGTATTTTGGATGATGACCACGATATCAGCGAATCAATTGTAGGTGATTTGGCATTACAGTACAGTTGGGATATTGATGACCGTTTTGATGTTGATGCTGATGGTGACAACACCAACGACTGGGTTGAACAAAATAGTCTTGGAATCATGGTTGTAAATTGGTCAGAACCTGGTGAAATATTCGTGGCACTCAAGGTCTGCAACGGCATTGGTGTCTGTACTGAAAAGGGGTACCCACTCCGGATTAGAGACCCATCTGAGCAAGATGATTCACTCGCTGATTTCAGCCTCGACTCATTACTTCCAAAAGCTGAGAGTAGTGGTTTGATGTTAGGTGCACTGCTTGTTGTCCTACTTCTTCTAGGATGGTTAGTGATGCGCCAACCAACAGAGATTGAAGAAGATGCAGGAGACAGGCAAGAAGCATACGATGTATCTACTGTTGAAACAGAAGGAGGAGTCCTAGGTATGGACCACCACGCGCCGCCGCCCAAACCTAAACATCTGACAAGCCGAGATCGGCGTAGCAAGGAATCGGGTTATGTGCGTCCTGTGACTTCGCGAAGGCGAAGGTGACCAATGCGATGTGTGTAAGGCGACCTGATTTAGCGAGAAAAAACCTATCTCTGATGTTATTTTTGCTGATTATCGCGCCAATTTTACTATCATTACCAAGTGCATTTTCTATTACTGGAGTGGAAGCAGCCTCAAACTGTACTTACGATTCACAACAAGCAGCGAAATGGCATAAAGAAGTCAGTAGTTTCAATCTAACTGGGGCTTCAGATAATATAATCTTTAATGAAAATGATGATGATGGAGGATTTCAAGAAGACTTAATGTGGGGTGGTAGTTTTGGTGATAATATTTACAACAATAGTGAATTGGATGCACTGCGAACAGATTTCCACGCTTCTTTTGAGGTGAAAAACGATACTGCATCTGGGTTACGTCTCAACCTAACTCCTGGTTATCGTTACACATTCTGTGTTGTAACCCATTCTGAAAATTCTAGTAATTACCTTGAGGCTCCAATGGTTGATTTCTACCTCATCAAGAAATATGACTGGGATTTTTATCGTAATGATTACGAAATGAGAGTATGGGAGGGGCGCGACATGCTCAACATGATACCACCAGAGTGGAGAGACATATCCGCTTGGATGCCTTACAGAGATGTTCATGCTTATGAGGGTGAAAAGGCAACTGATTTTGCAGTTAGCCTAGACAGTGACGAAGTTTCTGGTGGGTTCTTTGGGTTTGCAGAAGTAGAAACCCAGTGGATGTACCTAATTGTAGATGGCTGGGACAATATGCGAGATAGTGATACACCTGCTCCACATCGTAATTTTTCTGTGGATATCACTATCATGACTGAAGATAGACTTACGCTGCCAAATTTCACTGTCGCCCTGGTTTGTGGTGGATTATTCGTGATGCTGATTGCTGCTCCAATCATATTGCATTCTAGATATCAACGAGCGGGTGTTGGCTCTGGTAGTGAAGGGGATCAAGGTGTTGACTTGATGCCGATGTTAGAAACTGAGGCGACCAAACCACCACCTCCAATAAATTGAAGTAACCTGATTTATTGATAATCATCAGATTGGAAAGATATGTGATTATTCATCAGAATGCCCGAGCATTCCCCAAGCAATCATGAGATCACGCACATTAACCAAACCTTTATCCGCGAGTGAAAAACCCCGCTCTAGAGTCGCGAATACCATATTTTGTTCAAGAAGTGGAGCATGAATCCGAGGCCAATCGCCGCCAATTCCTTGTCCCATTAGCGAATACGAAGTACTAGAATTTCGCAATTTCCAACCAGCCTCAAAGATACTAAGAGCATCGTCATGATGCCTAGTATGATAGCAAAGCTTGATGATATCCCCTGCATCACTATTTGCCTCAAGTTTCTCAACTATTTCATCTGATGAAGGAGTTGACTCCATGTCGTGGTAAGATGCAACCACAGTTGCCCCGGAAGCTTTGGCTGCTTCTAATAGGGATGCGCGTGCTTTAGGCTCCATCCCAATTTCAATATCAATCCAAGAAACGCCGCTAATAATTGCTTGTTCTAATACTCCAATTCTGGCTTCTTCGTTATCAGGAAACTCCCCTCCTTCTGTCTTTGATCGGCAAGTGAAAAGGACTGGTTTATCAATTCCCTTTTTTAACTGTTTAATCGCCTCATCAATATTAACGTCGCTAATTTCTCTAGCAACATATTCTGTTGAAGTTTCGTCAACCCCATCGATATTTTGAACGGTAACATTGACTGGTTGAACATACAATTTATCAAAGCGCACTTCAATCAGTTCACCTCCTTCTGCAGTTGCTTGCTCTGCCTGCTTCAACACCTCTTGTACTGTGTTTCCACCGAGCACAATACATACGAGCGGAAGGGCCATCGTGGCCGCCACTAAAGCCCTCTGTTTAACCATACTGTCTGAGAAATATTTTGAACCCTGACCTGCGGACCCATTTTTAGTGGAGCAAATGGTTAGAAAATGGGTAAATTCGGGGGTTTATGAATCGCCAGATTTAGCATATTTCGAAGGTAGGGTTTATGAACCGAATAGCGGCGGCTTTAAAATACACAGGGGGTATCTAAGATACCCCCTGAGAGGCGAGATGTGATTTCAATGGAAGACAAATATGATGAAGGTACAATTCAGGTCCTAGAGGGGCTTGAAGCTGTCCGGCAAGTTCCAGGGATGTATCTCGGAGAAACCGATAATGGTGAAGCATTACACCGCTGTATCTGGGAAGTTGTTGACAACGCAGTTGACGAGCACTTGGCTGGTTACAACGATCTTATTGATGTAGTAATCAAAGCGGATGGGTCAGTATCTGTGAGAGATTATGGAAGAGGTATCCCTGTAGGGATCCACCCCGACAAAGGAATTAGCACTGCTGAAGTCGTGATGACCAGTTTGCATGCTGGTGGTAAGTTTGACAATGAAGCCTACAAAGTATCAGGTGGTTTGCACGGAGTTGGTGTTTCTGCTGTAAATGCAGTTTCTGAATGGTTGCTGATGACTATCCATCGTGATGGGAAAATTTGGCAACAAGAATTCCGAGAAGGAATCCCTCAGTACGATGTCAAAGAAATAGGTGATAGCGATAAGACTGGAACCACCATCCACTTTATGCCAGACTTGCAATTCTTCTCAAATGTCACTGAATTTGAATACGATAGAATGGATGAGAGACTCCGTGAAACCTCATTCCTCAATGGTGGATTAGAAATCACTCTGACTGATGAGGTATCAGGAAAAGAAAAGATTAGTCACAAATACGAGGGAGGGATTGCAGAATTTGTTCGCCATTTGGGTGAGAGAGCTGTCAGCATTCACCCAGAAGTCATCCGGCTTATCGGTGCTCGCGAAGATAGTGATGGCAAACTTGTCGAAGCTGATATTGCATTACTCTGGTCAGATGCATACTCTGAAAAAATTCAATGTTATACCAACATTATTCGCAATCGTGATGGCGGGACTCATATGTCTGGGCTACGTGGATCACTCACTCGCACAATCAATACCTATGGTAATTCAAGAGAACTACTCAAAAAAGTAGGGAACCTTTCAGGTGAAGACATCCGAGAAGGTTTGACCGCTGTAGTCAGCATCAAACATCCTGACCCATCTTTTTCTTCACAAGCAAAGGACAAGTTAGTCACAAGTGAAGTACAAGGGATCGTTGAATCCATTGTAAATGAAAAATTAGGAGAGTTTTTGGAAGAGAATCCTACGACTGGCCGGATGATTATTGACAAGGCAATCCTCTCAAGCAAAGCTAGGGAAGCGGCTCGGAAGGCTAGGGACTTAACTCGTCGCAAAGGAGTATTGGAAGGTGGTGGCTTGCCAGGGAAATTAGCCGACTGCCAATCTAGAGACCCTAGCGAGTGTGAGATATTCATAGTTGAAGGCGATTCTGCAGGTGGTTCTGCAAAGACAGGGCGTGACCGCAGAACTCAAGCGATTCTACCACTAAGAGGTAAAATTCTCAATGTTGAAAGGCAGCAGAAACATCCGGCTAAAGTCTTTCAAAACAATGAAATTCAGACAATGATTAGAGCCTTTGGTGCAGGTGTTGGCAATAGAAATCATGATGATGACGAAGATTTAGGAGATGATGCACCGGATTCAACAGAACTGGATGATGGCTACTTCAATCCTGAAAAATTACGTTACAGTCGCCTAATCATCATGACTGACGCTGATATTGACGGTGCCCACATTAGGACTTTGATATTGACATTCTTCTGGCGTTACATGAAAGATGCCGTGACTAACGGCAATGTCTACATCGCTCAGCCACCGCTTTATCAGGTTAGCAGAGGAAGAGAATCGCGCTACGCTTACAGTGATGATGAAAGAGACAAACACATCGCAGAATTAACGGCTGACAAACCAAATGCTAAGATTGGCATTCAGAGATACAAAGGTCTTGGTGAAATGAACCCAGACCAATTGTGGGACACTACAATGGATCCAGAAGAGAGAACTCTCCTCAAAGTCTCAGTTGATGATGCTTTAGAGGCAGACAATATGTTTGAAATATTGATGGGTGAGGATGTGCCGGCAAGAAGGGCATTTATCGAAAAGTATGCTATGGAGGTGACTAACCTTGACGTCTGAAGATGAAGTTAGAGAACCCAAACCCAATATCGGCCGAGTCATTGACCACCAAATTGGCGAGGAAATGAAAGAGAGTTACATCAATTACGCTATGTCGGTAATTATTGGACGTGCTTTACCAGATGTCCGTGACGGACTAAAACCAGTACATCGCAGAATTCTGTATGGGATGCACGCAGGCGGCCACACCCATGACAAGACGTTTACAAAATCAGCTCGCTCAGTTGGAGAAGTAATGGGTAAATTCCATCCTCATGGGGATTCATCAATTTACGACACCATGGTACGAATGGCACAAGATTTCAGTTTACGATATCCTCTTGTTGATGGGCAGGGAAACTTTGGTAGTATTGATGGAGACCCTCCTGCTGCAATGAGATATACTGAAAGTCGCCTTGACAGATTAGCGAATAGTCTTCTAGCAGATATTGAGAAAAATACGGTTGATTTTCAACCAAATTTTGATGATTCAGAAAGTGAACCAACTGTATTACCTGCCGGAATGCCAAATTTATTACTCAATGGGAGTGATGGAATTGCAGTTGGGATGGCAACAAAAATCCCACCACACAATCTCAATGAGATGACTGCCGCTATCAAAATGCATATCGGCGTTATTTTAGAAACTGGGCTGAATAGTAGCAATCCAGAGAAGGCCCCAGATATTAGCGTGGCTGAATATATGAAACTGATTCAAGGCCCAGACTTCCCTACGGGTGCGACAATCTACGGGATTGATGGGATTCAGGACATGTATGAAACTGGCCATGGTAAATTCCATGTTCGGAGTGACTGTGTAGTAGAAGAAAATGGAGCCGATAAGAGAATTATTGTTAATGCGATTCCATATCAAGTCAAGAAATCAGAGATGCTTGAGAAGATTGCTAAACTCGTAAGCAGTGAGCATGTCAAAGGTATCCGAGATATTCGTGATGAATCATCCAAAGAGGGGATTCGTGTTGTAATTGAGGTCAAGCAGAATGCTGACCCACACGCGGTTCTCAACCAACTCTACAAGTCAAGTCGATTACAAGAATCATATTCAGCCAATATGATGGGAATAATCGATGGTCAACCAGTTCAGCTGACATTGTCAATAATCTTACACACCTGGGTACGTCATCGTGAAGGTGTCATTGAGAGAAGAACTCAATTTGAATTGACCAAGGCAGAAGCGAGAATCCACCTGTTAGAAGGATTGTTGATTGTTGCCCAGCACGGCAGAGATATTACAGATATCATTCGAGATTGTGAAGATTATTCGGAAGTTCATTTACGCTTATCCGAAAAATATAGCATGAGTGAAATACAAACAAAGGCTGTCTACGAAATGCCACTAGGTAGGTTGACAAAACAGTCGGTCGGTAAATTAGAAAAAGAGCAAGGTGAATTGGCAATTGCTGTTAAAAGATATAACGAAATACTTGCAAGCAGAACAGAAATATTGACTATCGTAATGGATGAACTTCAAGATATCACTGACCGACATGGGGATGCTCGAAGAACACATATTGACCCAATGCCTCTTTCAATGGACCGAGAAGATCTCATTGAAGAGAAACCAATTGTAATTTCTCTATCTCAAGAGAATTATCTACGCCATGCCCCTATTGAGGCTTTTAGATTACAAAACCGAGCGGGGACTGGACTCAAAGGTGTCACCACAAAAGATGAGGATGTACCTCAAAGTGTACACGCATGTTTCTCAAAGGACAGGCTGCTAATCTTCACTGATCAGGGTAGAGTCTACGGATTACGTGCATGGGAAACTCCAGAGACCAGCAGACAAGCAAAGGGGAGACATGTGAAGAACTTGTTAGAAGGGTTCCGCGATGAAGAGAATGTTGTGGCGATATTACCTGTCAACCGTGAAATGCTGGAAAACCATGAAGGAATATATCTCATGTTTGCGACAAAAAATGGCAGAGCAAAACGAACTGCACTTTCCCAATACGCAAAAATCAACCGAAACGGAAAGTACGCAATCAAGTTGGTGGACGACGATGCATTAGTCGCAGTAAGGACTTTTAGAACCGGAGACGAAGTCGTTTTCATCTCAGCCAAAGGAAGAGCGTGCCGATTCTACGGTGATGAGGCGAGAGCTCAAGGCAGAGTTTCTCAAGGCGTAAAAGGAATGAGTTTCAAAGTTGAAGGGGATAGAGTAGCAGGGATGATTGTGACTGACAATCCTGACACATACATCCTAACAGTGAGTCGCCATGGAATGGGTAAGAGAACCAAGATGGGTACTGCAAACAAAATCCCTGACCTTGATAGTGAGGGGGTTCAGAAAGTTGATAAATTCAATGAGCCAAAGATGAAGACTGACGGTTATCGGCGAACCAAGCGCGGAGCTAAAGGTGTAAAGACGATGCTGATTGATGAGGAGGATGAAATCGTCACAGTCCGGCATATCCCTGATTTAGATGATCAATTGTTCCTTCTCGCAGAGAGTGGAATGATGATTAGAATCAGAGCCTCGCAAACCAAAGAAACTACTGGTAGAGTAACTCGTGGTACTCGATTGATGGAACTGAGAGAGCGCGATAAAGATGGGAAACGCGGCAATAAATATTCAGATAAAATCATTGGCGTAGCTAGATTGCCGGCGGAATTACTAGAAGATGAAGGTGAAGAAATCCTTGATGATGTCATAGGTTCTGAAGAAGAATGATTCACCATTACTTCCGTTCTGCTTAAGACGGATTGGTAGGTCGGCAGTCCCGTTGCGACGTTCGCATAGCCTGGCCATCGCGCCGGATTGCTAATCCGGTGGGTTTACCCGCGGGAGTTCGAATCTCCCACGTCGCGCCATTAATGTCTGCTCAAAGATAGGTTAGAAATCACCTATTCTCGTTTGGTATAATTGCTAATTGTTTAATCGAATAAATCTTCAAGGTCATCCGCCATATCCTCAGCATCTAACATTTCTTCTCGCAATTGATACTTTCTCTTATCACGTTTAACTCGACGACGGACCCCTCGTGTTTGATTAATTATTACCGGTAACATCACGATGTTAAGAAGAAGAATTGCGAAAGCCATCATTGCACTCGTTCTAAAGACCCCAATACCCCAGTAATCTAGCACTTCACCAAACCATTCAACTCCGTATGGTGGAGGCTCATCTGGCGGAGGGAGGGGGATTAAATCGCTATTATGGTCCCAAAATTGATTGCCTACATCAACTGTTTCAATATTGCCCTGTAGTGGAGAATAATCAACATTCCCAATATCATCCATAGGCACTAGAATGTAATGGTAAATGTGTCCTTTCTCAATCCCATTTCGGAATCGGTCCTCTTTTTGGTGGAATGTTCCAACAGTTCCTGGTTCTCCCCAAATATCTGTCTCAATTGGTTCAATCCAAGTCAAATCAGACGGAATTAGATCAACCCTATACAATTGCCAAGTGATATTATCCTCATCACCAAAATCAGGCCATATCCAAGAAATATCCACATGATGTATATTCTGGCCTGAACTATTATTGAAAGATACTACGTGGGCCATGTTCTCCACCTGAACATGAGGTGGGGCTGCATCTCCGCACTGCCATTCTACTGAATTCCCATTCCATCCTACTGCACCTCCATGTGAATAGTCTGGTACACCTTGTCTATCAATTGCCATTACTAGATAAGATACGCAAGTCCCATCTAGAAGCGGAGCCGGGTCATTCCAAAAAGTACCATGTGGCTCAATATCAGACACTTCAGTTCCGATTACTGACTGGAACTGTGAGTTATTCTGAAATGGCCAAAAGAATGGGAATGACAATCTACGATAAACACGCCATCCACCAAAATACGGATTGTCAAGGTCACCTGTAGGCTCCCACTCAAGCCTAAGTGCACCACCTGGAAGTTGAATGGTGGAGAGATTTTCGAGACCTACATTCGCTGGAATTAAGTCCCCCGCGATTAAGAAAATTCCATTGGAAAAATCTGTATCATAAATATGTAGAGTGTCATTTTCAATATTGATTTCATACATTGAAGGGAATTCTAACGTACTGATTGCTGTTGTAGTCTTGGATTCCATTCTGAAGAGCTGAATTGACTCACGATCTAGACCATCGGGAATCATCCCTGTGAGTGAAATCCATGAATCTGTGAAAACTATACCAGGGTCTGTGACACTAGCTAAGGATGGATCAATATCAAAATCTATTATTCTCAACACCGAGAGCCCTTCATCTTGTACCATGCCATAAGTAAATCCAGAAGGTGGATATTCAGGTTCATTGAACACATAGTTGACTTGTTCGTCTAGTACCGATTCACCACCAATTACCCACGGTTCATAAACCATGGAAATTCTGTTCTGCACCCTAATATTCCTAATTCCGGTCTCTACTTGTCCTTGAGAATCTCTTGTGGTTAGTGTTACTAACCATTCACCCATTGGTAAACTCGTATTGATTATTTGCCCATAACCGATGACCTCTTCATAATTCAAGCGCCAAGTGAAATTCATCGGCATGGCTGAATATTGACTCACTTGTCCAATGAATAAAATTGAATCCCCACTATCAAACCTCTCACCTTCTAGTGGATAGCTGATAGTAGGATAAGCTGGCTTATGGCGACTACTAACTACAACCTCATACCAATTATCAGACGGGTTAATATCTAATTCATCAAGTCCTACAGGGAATTCTGCGCGCAGAACTAAGTCCCCAACAACTGGCATTGCGAAGACACATGATGCTGATTCTTGAGGATCCATTACTATATCACAAGGATTAGGCCCATCCAGTAAAGTCCCATTCAAATCTAAAATGCTCAGTGTGAATGACGTATTAATGTACATTGAGCCGATGTTACCTACATTTACTCTAATTGAATTATCACCTAAAGGATATAGTGTATTGTTGTTGCCACCTGACTCTACAATTTGACCAGAACCTCTAGCAGGCTCAATACTTTCAATCCATACGTCAGTATCATCATTGACATATATCATCATTGTATCCATGTTATTCCAATCATTCATGTCACCAGCTGATGAAATTAAGCCAGCACGTAATAAAAATCGGCCCGTTGAAGGTGCAACTACATCTGGAAGAGCAGTAATCCAATGTTGGTCGGTCGCTGGTGGAGGAAGTGTTGTTTGCTGTGCTGTGGCCACAATTAACCTGCCCGCCCCATAATCAATAGGAGAAAATGTCACTTGTTGGGTGATAATTCCTATTCCAAGTTGTCCTTCTTGATTTCTTCCTGTGCAACCGCTCATTTGATTCTGCAATATTACACAAGTGTGACCCCCTCCTAATTGAACAGAATCAACTGGACTAGGGAGATTGATTGAGATATTTTGTGAAGAAAAGTTTGAGATTAAGTCCCCTATACCTAGTTGCCCTTCTTCATTAGAGCCCCAACAATTCAAAGCGCCGAAATTAGTTATTACACAAGAGTGAGAATTTCCAAGTTCAATTGAAGTTGCTGTTTGGTCATCTGATAATACTACAGAAATAGGGATGTTTTCACTATCATAATTTCCTAACCCTAGTTGGCCATCATCGTTCAATCCCCAACATTTCACATTTCCATCATCAAGAACAGCACAAGTATGAGCTATCCCCGCAGAAATGGAAGTAGCAGTTCTCCCCTGTCCTAAATCAACCCACGTAGGGGTGTTTACCCAAATGTCAGGAATCCCTAAACCAAGTTGACCGTGAAGATTCCATCCCCAACAACTTACTGAACCATTATCAATAATTGCACAGGTATGACGGTAGCCAGTTGTAATTTGTGAGGCAGTGTGATTTTCAGTGAGGTTTACCCACAGCGGAGTATTTCGGCTGGTGAAATTTCCAAATCCAAGTTGCCCCTCAATATTCCTACCCCAACAATTCAACTCACCGTTATCCAAAATCACACACGAATGGGTGTCACCACTTGCAATCGCGATAGCATTGCCACCTCCCAATGAAACACTTTTTGGCGAAGTTTGCAATACATTATTCCCAATACCAAGTTGTCCGTTATTGTTAGAACCCCAGCACTTTACAGATGAATCATCTAAAATGACACAAGAATGGTTTCCCCCTGCAGCAACACTTGTAGCAGTTCTCCCCTCTCCAAGAGAAAGCGTAACTGGACTGTATCGGTTTCCAGTATTACCCAATCCCAATTGGCCGAAATTATTCTTGCCCCAGCACTCTAGTGAGCCCTCATCTAAGATTGCGCATGAATGGAGACCTCCAGAAGACATTGAATCAGCATATATTTTTTCATTGTACAATTCCCAACCAAAGGTTGCATTGTCTCCTGATTGCCATGAGCGGCGATAAAATTCAGTGGTAATTGGATATGGAGTACCACTGTTGTAAACTTCAGTTTCATCAAAATTGACTTGATTCAATGATATATCTCTAAGTGGAGCTTCTACATTAAATGTGTAGGTTATCATGTCATCAGATGAATCCGCATCATTCTCTGTGAACATGAAAAAGATAGTATGGATTCCGGTGAGAGATGGCTGATACAGGTTAATGAATGAGATATTCAATACTTGATAACCAGTTACTGTCCCCGTACTAATAAATCCTTCATTCGAATTTCCTGGGCACGATATTAGAGCCGTATGGTCTCCTGAACAAATTTGCCATTTAATCTGCCGAGGCGAATGTGAGGAGAATATGTCGTTCTTTACTTGCACTTTTGGTGAGATAAATGAGGTGTCGCGGTCATAAGTTGCACCAGCAATCGGCTCAATCCCTGATATTATACTCAAATCACCCGAAACAACAGCACTTGCAGTAGGAGTAAAAGCAGTAAAAGAGGCTAGAATCATAGAAAACACTAGCAATTTAGCATAGACTCGCGCGCTCGTCCCCTCCCTCGCGCCCCCACGCATGAGAGGGCCTAAAACATGGGAGCCGTAAATAGCAAACGGCGGTTGGACAAGAAAACAGGTTCATTCAAACCTTTGACGACCACGGCATTTTGGTATTTGCAAGTCCAAGCCCTTCACCTTCAGTAGTCAGTGCGATGAAGCCAACTTCAACATCTGGTGGATATTGATTAATCCCCCAATTTAGAACATTTTCAATGTCGTATCCTTCCTCAATTCTGTCAGCCATTCTAACTGACGACATCTTGAGAGTTATTTGTTCACCAATTCCGGTTGCTGCGATTCCAATTCGTTCGTCACACCACAATCCAGCGCCAATTAATGGGACGTCTCCGATTCTGCCTGCTGGCATCCCTGTGCAACCTCCAGTTGATGATGCCACCACCATAAGTCCGGTTTCATCACGCGCAACTGCGCCTACTGTGTCATTTCCTGTGAGTTTTAGAGAACCCTCTACTTTTTCTCGTGCAATCCCAATGTTATCAGCAAATTCCCTAGCACCCCTACCAGATATAATATTGACATTATCATCCAATAATTTTGCTGCCACTAGGATTGGATTCTTAGTCTGTTGAATGCAGGAAATTGCTCCAAATTGACCGTTACTTGTCATCACTGCTGCATCAAGTTGAACGCTGCCATCAGCTCTTATTCGGCCACCGGTTCCAGCGTTCAATGCTGGGTCATCTTCCATTATTACTACAGCCGCTAACGCAGCATCCAAGGCCGTACCTCCGGATTGGAGTATCTCCCAACCTGCTTCAACAGCAGCATCAACACCCGGTTGATCTTTAGCACTGTGCCCAGCACCGCCATGACAGACAATAGCCGGCATAGAAATTGCTTCAACGGTATCCATCATTAGTCCACCTCAGCAGCAGCTAATATTTCATCTTCGGCTCTGAAAGCATTAGAAAATCGGAACCCTATCCAAGCTAATAGACTGAAAAGCCCGCATAACAAAAATGCTGTATGGAAGTCAAAAAATCCCGATTTACTTACTGTGGCATCCCAAACTAGACCACCAATTATTACTCCTGCAAAAGAGGATAGCGCTCTTAGTGACTCACTAACACCCATTACCATGCCGCGCTCCTTTGGTCCGGATACATGAGTCAAAAGTGTCATGTTTGAGGGGGTGACAAGGCCATTGCCAAATGCAACTAAGCCCATCACCGGTAATAGGCCAAGCAAACCTAAATGAGGTGGTACATAAGGAATAATAGCCAATCCCAAACCACAAATCAGGAATCCTGATGACATCAAGGTTGAAGAACCAAATCGATCTGAAAGTGGACCAATTAAACGACCTTGAGTGATGATTCCAACTATTCCGACAAAAGTAAAAATCCAGCCATTGTCCTGCTCAGAAAATCCAAACCCTCCTTCTGACACTGCCATCATTGTGAAAAGAATGAGTACTACATGCATGATTGTGAAACCAATCCAAAAGAATAGCATAGACCACAGAATAGGAGACACAACTGGTCGATTGTACATTTTTCCAATGTTAGTAAAATTGGTTTTCAGAGTTTGAACTGGTGAACGCTTCTCAACAGTTTCGCGGGCAGATTTAGGCAAACTCTCTGTAAGTTTAGTTGTGGCAAATAAGAATCCTACTAAGGAAAGAAGGCTGGAGGCTAGACAGGGAAGTAAATATGGATGAGTTTCAAAAATGGTGCCGACAAATGCTGAAGTCCAAGTCCACTCAGCCGGGGCGGAAAGAAAACCTCCAATTGCTGGTCCAATTGAGAAGCCAACGCCAAAAGCGGCGCCAAGAATTCCTTGACGGCGGGCAACTTCATGAGGTTCTGAAATATCGCCAATATAAGCGCGGGTTACAGAGATATTTGCATTCACCATGCCGGCAAAAAGGCGTGCGAACAAAGCCATCCAAAGTGAATTTGAAAGTCCAAAAATAAGGAATGCGAATGAGTTTCCAACTAATCCTATCATCAACACCGGGCGCCTACCAATTCGGTCTGATAAGGCACCCCAAAATGGGCTGAAAAGAAACATTGCTCCTGCATATGCAGCCATCAATGCTGCAACCCAGCGGCCAATAGGCTGACCGGGCTCAGCTAAACCTGCTACCATGTAGGTAATGAATGGAATGATGATTCCAAAACCAATCATATCCACTAGAACGACAAGAAACAGAATTGCCATTGACGATTTTCGTGTCATTCTAATCCCACCTCTCTTTTCCCGCCTAAGGCTCGGTGTTCTATGCCTTTGCGTAACTAAATGGTTCAATCCACGAATTTGATTTCAAAGAACAACCTGCTGAACGAAAAAACCTCAATGTCTGCTAAGAATAAGAGAAGCAGTAAGATATTTGTGCACCTATTTTCAAGATTCCGTTGACCAGAACAGAGTCGCTAATACTAACAGCATTATAACCGCAACGATTGGACCTGCTAAAAGACCTGTCAATAGTCCAACAACCAACCACGATGCCATAGGTACGATGGTTGATGTCTGCATTTCTCCAGCCTGTTCAATCCCTTCTTGGAGAGCGGCCTTGAAATCTCTCTCTTGGGTGGTAGTTGAGAGCAGGGGGACTAGTAATAGAGCACTGCCTAGAATAGCCCCAATAAAACTCAATTTAGGTGTACTCACCACTTGTGCATCAATATGTTCAACCTCAATATCTCCCGTCAAGTTGAACTGCTCACCATCACTCATCTCTACATGCCAGCGGTACAACAGTGTTCCCTCAAGCCCGGTAATATTTCCCGACCAATCACACTCACTACCAAGCACATAAACCTCACCAGGTGTTGGGGATTCTGGCCACGGCGCATCATGGTCATCTACTGGCCCATGGACAGATAGTGAAACGCTCTGAATATCAGTGCAATTCCATGGTGTTGTGAAGGAAACTGCCATATCCGCACTTAGTGGTGAAACTTCTGCGATTGCACTATGGTTCAACTCCCAGTCACTCAAACCAAACACTGCAGGAGCATCCGATTGCCCCCAAGTAATTTGGGCCGCTCCAAAGCCATCAAGATTAGCAACTACGCTGACTTCGACAACCTGTCCAACGTCGGCAATAAAATTGAACGGTTCGGAAACCCAAGGCACATTTGTCATTAATGGCTCGTTTAAGACAACAATATCGCCGCTTCCATAAGCAACCTCTTCACCATCAACTAGAACACTCACATCAATGATTATTCCTTGACCCAATACTATACCCACAGGCATCGCGTAGAGTACCAATGTTGCAGAAGTATTCTCAATTTCTAGAGGCGAAGTAAGGGCTGGCATTGTCCAACTGCCTAGATCATTTGTCCCAGTTGTAATTAGTGAGTCACCAGATTCTGCATTACTAACATCGTCACGTATCAGACTCTGTTCAGAGCCAGATAGGGCGAATACCAAACCCCCAGTCTCAGGGGGGGGAGGATGAGCATCAACAATTGGAGTGGATAAGGAAAGGAGCAGACAAATGAACAAGCTTGCCGAGACAAGGCTTTTCCAACCCATGAATTAGGGGGAGGAGGTTTTAGCAATCATCCTTGTCCTTCTGTGGTTGAGGCATTACAGAGAGTCGGAACATTAATTCTTCATTGCATTAAGCACGAATTATGGCAGGGAGATTTGGCAGGCCCACATTGCTCAGTTCCTTGACTATAGCATTTTTCTCAACTGTAGTAATTGCTCATGGAGAAGGTGAAGATACTGGTAGTTGGAGGGACGCCCTCGGTGGTTTGGACGTCATGGTTTCAGCCTCTTTTTTGCACTCCATAGGTGCAATTCTACTAGTTGGCGGATTATTACAATTATACACACTATTGAGAAAGGAAGATAATGAAGACCTCCCAAATTCGTTGACTAACAGGCTGATTTACTCCGGACTGATTCTAAACCTAATAGGTGGTATTGTCAGACTTTTTGAGCCAGGACATCCTTCTTTGAATGCTACATTTGAGGACCGTTGGGTCACAGTGATGTTATTGAAACATGTATTCGTTATCATTCTGTGTGTGGCTTCGGTTTATGCAACTAGAGATTCAAGAGAACTTTCATCGCGTCTGCTTGCTACACGAACGTCGCTAGCCGCAGTAATCGTGATTGGCGTGCTTGGTGCTCTAGCCGGAGTAATTGGCCCAGTTTGAACTATCATTCATCTTTTACCGATTCTGCTAGTTCTTTTGCTTTTGATTCTGATTGATGATGAACCTTCATCAAATGTGATTCAAGATTGCTTTCTTTTACTTTTACATCACACTTTGGACATCTTGCCATTTCAACTGAAGTAGAGGCTTTTTTCTTCAGACTACTTCTACTAACCTGAGGTTGATTTGTTGATGACTTACTGTTCCTGATGACATAGAGGAATGGAACTGTAATGGTCATTCCTACTAAAGCGATGATAATATACATCCCCATTTTTGAAACATCGTGGTCAAGAGTGAATTCGGCATCCACGGTTCTATCCTCTTCGGTTTGCTGGCCGTCATCGCCATTGAGGTTAATCGTGTGATTGAAACTCTGCCCATCTATATCGAGAACCAGTCTCAGACCATGGTCAGTACTATGGACGTGAAGTGCAAGTTGAAATTTTCCTGACATACTAGTTCTTTCACTACGCCCTAAATTCTCTTCACAAAGAGATGGTTCAGATTTTCCTACTGAACAATCAATCTTAACCTCGACATCAGATGCTGTTGACCCATCTCCTTGGAACACTTCGCCATTAATTGTGTATGTATGGTCCCATTCATGTTCGGCATTGACATTCATCGATAAGCCACTAAAAAGGAGTAATGTGATTGAAACGATAACCAAGAGTGAACATCGGATTTGTCCAAATCTTGCTCTAATCAATTTAACCAACACCAAATTAACCTGAATCTTCAGGCAGTACTTGGGCTACCTGGTTCAGTGGTCAAACGGTCAACTATCTTTCCAAGCCTCTCTACCAAACTCGTGCGTGCATCACCATCAATTAAGGCATATTCCAGAACTTCGTCTAGGGTGTCAACAGGCAGTACGGTAATCATATCCTTGTATTCATCATCAATTAGAACATCGTTCATATTAGCACGTGGAATAATAACGCGGGTGATTCCTGACTTCGCAGCCGCTTCAATCTTGGCTGTAACACCGCCAATTGGAAGCACTTCACCGCGGACAGTGAGTGAGCCAGTCATAGCCAAATTTTGATCAATCGGTATCTCTTCAAGAGCTGAAATCACTGCTGTTGCGATAGTGATGCTCGCTGAATCTCCGTCAACTCCGTGGGTGTCAACGAATTGAATGTGAATATCAAAATCCGCAACATCCTTGCCAGTTAATTTCTTGATAACAGCACTCACGTTAGTTACGGACTCTTTAGCCAAATCTGATAATCCCCCCGTTGCAAAAATTGAGCCACCCTTCTTTTGTGATGGCGTTACCAATGCTTCAACGGGTAACATGATGCCACTGAAATCTGAAAGACCAGTGTTGGCGCCAAGCACTGCTAAGCCATTTACGCGGCCAACTCTCTCACCGCTGTTGACTATCATTGAATAATCCATTCGTCTCTCAATCATTCTGTCAGCAACTTGTTGTTCAAGTGGCTTGGCAATATCACGCGCTCGTAGCACATGGTGGGCAGAAGCGAATTCTGAACCATCAGCACAAGCAAGGTCGCCTGCAACTCTAACTAGGCCACCAAGTTCTCGCAGGCGGAGTGTAAGTTTGCCGCGCCTTCCTGCGCGTCTCTGAGACTCTCTTAACAAAACAGCAATTGAACTGCGATCAAAGTGTGGAATTGGAATCCCACTCTTTTTATTCATCTCATTTGCCACCTCTTGAGCGATGAAGCGAATTACACGTCTTCGGTTACGAGCGGTGTCTGGCATGTCAGAATTGACGAAAACCTCGTATCCATAACCGCGAATCCTACTGCGTAGTGCAGGATGCATCCCTTGCAATGCATCCAAATTCCCAGCAGCAACTAGAATGAAATCACAGGGTACTGGTTCGGTAGTAGTTAATGCACCACTAGATCGCTCTGAGCGACCAGAGATTGGCAATTCCTTCTCTTGCAGTGCAGTAAGCAATGCCTGCTGTTCTTCTAAGCGAAGTAGATTGATTTCATCAATAAATAAAACTCCCCCATTTGCTTTGTGAATTGCTCCCGATTCAACTCGGTCGTGGGCTGGTGTCTCCATCCCTCCTGATTGGAAAGGGTCATGGCGAACATCGCCAAGCAGGCTACCTGCTAGATTACCAGTCGCATCAATAAATGGAGGCTTGTCATCCCGTTCGTGCTTGACAAGTAGTTTGGGGATTCGTGAATCGTCACCAGCTGTAAGACGACTACGCAAAAACATGAATCCAAATCCGAGAATCAATAAGCCGAATAATAGGGTAAGAATATCTCCAGTCATAATCGTCATCCACACTAGGATAGCGGCAATAAATCCGGTAATGAACAACAGAGTCTTGTTGGTCTTTTCTCTTGCCATTCGAAGTTGAGCTCTCCTCTCTTTGACGATTCGGTCACCTCTGCCTGCTGGCACGGTACGAACACGTGGTACATTCTCATCCTCTTCATTTGGGTAACAAAGGGTATCTTCCAAAGTGTCATCTGGCATCAACTCGGTCATTGCTCGGGCTAACATTGACTTCCCTGTCCCAGGGTCTCCAATCATCATCATGTGCCGGCGTTGTTCAGCGGCTTTTCGAATTACGATGTTAGCTGCCTCTTGACCAATCACTCGGTCAACCAACTTTTCTGGAATAGGTACGTCCGCAGTTGTTTCAATGTCAACCGTTAGAATCCATTCTTCAACAGGCATTGTCTCAATTTCATCTACCTGAGATATTTCAACATCACCAAATTCACCCTCAGACTCCCAGTCTTCTGGGAGAGGTGCATCTGCAACATTTAATGAGGGGGTTTCAATGTCTTCACTGATTTCCTCAGCAACAATCTCATCTACCTCATCAGCCACTCCTACACCACCTGTTGAGAATTGCTCGTTCCCCAACCATCATTAAACTGCGCACTAAAAATAAAAGTACGCCCATAGGGCGTTATATTACACCCCAATCCTATTTCGTAAGGTTTTCAGGGATTTCTTGCTAAATTTACCAATCAAAGCATTGACTTTACATGACCGGCCGGCCAATCCTGAGGTAGTAACGTGGAAGGTCGAGTTTTGGCACTGCGAGAGGATGGCGGGAAGGTTCACCTGATTAAAATTGAAGACCGCGAAATCAAGGTTCGCGGAGTGGGGAGAATCAACCCTTCCCGAGACCTAAAAGATGCTAAACCAGGTGAGAAAATATCAGTTGGTCAAAAGGAATTTTTGGTGCTGAAACCTCGGCTAAGAGAAATCACTGAAGGCATGCATAGGCGGGCACAAATAATTACGCCAAAGGATGCTTCCCTACTTACATCAATGCTGGGAATTACCTCTGGAGACCGTGTCTTAGAACTTGGATTTGGTTCTGCGGGATTGACCCTACATTTGGCAAATGTGTTAGGAAAAAATGGGTTGCTAACTTCGGTAGAACTACGCAAGGAACATGCTGAAGTAGGACTAGAAAATGTCGCCTTGGCAAACTCAAGTTGGGAGGATTTTCCCGAGTTCCACCTTGTTGAAGGAGATGCATATGATTCGGCGACAGCTGATGCGGCGGGCTCAATATCAGAAAGTTTTGATGCTATTAGTATTGATTTACCCGAGCCATGGCGAGCAATCCCTCATTTTTCGGCTCTATTAGCAGTGGGTGGTAGGCTCTCCTGTTATTGCCCTGTGACTAGTCAGTTGGAATCTAGTTGGAACGCATGTGAGGAAGCCGGCTTGGAAGTTGAATGGGCTGGTGAAAGAATTGACCGTGTTTGGACTAAAGCATCCAAAGGTGGAGTTCGGCCTGGAAACAATCCAATGGGGCATACCGCTTTCGTTCTAGTCGCAATGAGACATAATTGAACTCTACAAATCTCAGAGGGTTGAGAATTAATCAACAACTCGAACTGATTCTTGACATTTTGGACAAGTGAACTTGAATGGTGGTTGACGTCCATCTGGCATCTTGAGTGATGATGCACAACTTGGACAATTCACTCGTCCATCAACCATTTTGACATCACCTTCATCGGGGTTATCAGCCGCTGCACTTCCAGTAACTAATGCGGTAGGAGGTGGTGGTAAGTCACCATCCATTGTCAGAGGAGATAACTCACCTGTAGTCTCATCAGTCTCAAAGAAAGTTGAGTGAATGTGGTCCTTTTTCGCTTTGCGACGCTTGGAAATTGCTAACAGAACGAATAGGCTTGTTGTCACCCAGCCAAGAGCCATTACAGTAATTGATTTCTGATTATCCAACTCAAATAATCCAAATGAAACTCCATCGGGCGCTGCTGTCGGGCCAATGATGTTCAAAGTGAATGGGTCTGAAAGTAATTGATGACCTAGGCCGGCCCCTTGAACTCGCATGCTTAATTCGCCGCCACTGGTAGTATAGAGAGAAGTCAACAACAAATCATAAGACGCAGACTCACCTGGTCCAAGATTATAATTTGGATAGGAAGAACCACCAACTGCAGTCCAGCCAGGGGATAAATCCGCTGCACCTTCTCCAACAAGTGAAAGAGTACCCGTTAGTTGCTCGTTCCCGTCGTTTTGTAGAAGCACGGTAAGTACCAAACTACCCTGATATGGTAAGATGTTTTGCTCACTACCTGAAACAGTAACAATAAGACGAGGTTGTCCGTTTACATGATCAACAGGGACGGTTAAATTGATTGCCGAGGTTGCATTAATTGAAGTATCTGCTAGAGATGTTATGGTGGCTGAAAGTGAGATTACTCCTGCAGGTGTGCCTTGTGGTACCAAACACTCGAGAAGAATTGGTACGGCTGAGGGAGATGGCGCCAAGGATATGATAGATTGTGCATTACTACACTCAAGGCCAGCGGTTGCGAGTTGGAAGGTTTGATTGGCGTTGCCAGTGTTAGTCAGCCAAAGATATGCTTGAACTGTATCCCCAATCGCTGCAGTAGTTTCTGTGCTAGTCAATGTTGCTGTTACTCCAAGGACTACTTCAGTGACGGTAAATGAATATGAGTCGGTTATTGTATCATCATTAGACGATGTAGCAACTAGTGCTAAGGTAGCCTCACCGATAGCGGTTGTTCGGCGAATTGAAACCGTAACTATTTCTTGTTCACCAGCATTTAGAGTGAGCAAAAGCGGTGATATAGTGACTTCAAAACCATCGGTTGAAGGAGAAAGAGAGAATGAGAATTGATCTTGCTGATTACCATCATTTAGTATGACGAATTGCATTGAACTAATGGTGTTCTCTCCTACAGGTAAAGTATCTCCAGATGCTAGAATTTGGACACTTGGTGAATGTCCAACTTCAATGGAGAAAGTTGTCTGTGCGATTATATCAGAACCATTCACACTTTTTGCATACAGAGTAATTTGGTGGATAGTGGCAATAGCTGATGAAGTTGCAGACACATTGAATGGAATCATGAGTGATTCGCCTACATTCACATTGCTGACTGTTGGCACACCCGAAAACGAAAGCGAGTTAGGAAGGCCACTCCAATCGAAATTGAAAGAGAGAGAGTTTGTGCCACTATTAGTGGCCTGTATTGAGAATCCACTATAATCCCCTGCAGAAACAAATACATTACCACCCTGGGGGGCTACCAAATCTAGTTCAATTCGTGGTTGAACATCGACTTCAATGCTCTCAATCTCCACCTCACCACCATGTAATCCTGTGGCTGTGAGAGTTAAATTATGCAATCCAACAAGTGAGGTATCTGCTAATACATCAACTTGGAATGAAATAACATCTGATAGACCTCTTTCCACTGATACCCATGTAGGTGGACCGGAAGCAGTAATGCCACTCGGCCCAGTTAAATCAAATCGGACTTCGTCAATTTCAGAACCAATATTTCGTACACCGACTTGAATGGTCTTGCTAGTGCCAGGAGAAATGGTTGTGCCATTTGGTGGAGTTATTTCCCAACCCCAATCCACACCGACAGTAATTGTGTATGAAGACTCATGTATTACTCCAGTAGAGTTTTCAGTGGCAAATAATGAGATTGTGCAAGTATCATTCCAGTGTGTGGTTGCATCAGGAGTTATGTTGATACTGATGAATTCGCTTGCAAGAGGTGCTAATTCGCTCCCTACTGATGAAGCAAGACCTGCACTGCAAGTTGAGTCAGATGTTGTCTGATAAACTAGTGTCGTAACATCATTGCCATTATTTGAAACTTCAAACGAAACTACTTCAGTTACGCCAGGCAGATATGTTCTGTTGACATCATCTACTACATTGACTACAACATCACTTATCGTTGATACCTCAATGACAATAACATATTGAATGCTAAAGTTACCACCAGTTGAGCCCGCAAACAAGGCGATTCCTCGGTATTGTGGTGTCGCATCAGGAGGAACCGTCACCCTGAGAGTATGATTCCTAGACTCTCCAGACGTCATATTTTCAGCTACGGGGTCAAGCCATCTGACTTCCCAATCAGGGGGTAAATCTCTTGCTGGTCCTCGCATTGATGTGCCATTACCTCCGGTACCATTCCCAGTTCCGTTCCCAGTTCCGTTTCCAGTACCGTTTCCGGTACCGTTTCCGGTCCCATTTCCAGTGTTATTACCGGTCCCATTCCCAGTACCATTCCCAGTGCCATTACCGGTTCCATTGTTACCGCCGGTTCCGTTTCCAGTACCATTGGTATTGTTAGATGATTGACTTGAATTCCAATTTGACCAAAACTCTGCTAAATCAGATATCCCATCAACTTGCAAAATGATAGTGTCATCAATATTTCCATGATTCTCTACAGGTACTTGAACATCTACCGTTTGATTTGGTTCAATCACAATCAATCCATTGTTTCCAACTGGACTCAAATCAAGTGCTGGCAGGTATAGAGGCGCAACAGAAAGTTGTAAGGTGACTGTTGTTGATTCATTGACATCATCAGTACGTGTAGCAGTCACGTCAACTTGGCCATTTGCACCAAGCGGTGCTGCTGGGTCAAGTCGGACAACAAGAGTGGTTGAACTAGATTGAGTAGGGAAAATGGGTCCAAGTGTAGAGTCAGCTAAAGTGACATTCCAATACGAAGGTAAGTACGTGGTGTCCAAAGAAAGGTCAAATGAACGGGTGCTCATCACGTTATCATTAGTCACATCAACTGTTACGTTGACAGCAGTACCGGGCACTAGATACTGATGTTGAGATGATAGAGTGACATCAATATCAGCACTAGCAGAGGCTGGAGAAGCAACAAACGGCAAGAGAATTGCAGTGAACAGCAACATCGAGAGTGATAGACTTGACTTTCGTTGCATGGCTTCGCCTCACATCTGCCGACATTCGCCCCCCCTATAACGGCGGCGGGAGAGAGGGCGGTCAACTGAATGTCTACTTTCACTTACAGTGAAAGGGTGATGTGCCTGAAAAATGAACGCAAAACATCACTTCAAATGATGTTTGTCAATTTTCAATTAGAGCAGATAAAATTCCTTTGTCTAGTGACTCCCACGGAAATGGGCCATCGACTCCTGGTGTCCGTCCAAAATGGCCACCCGCGGCAGTTGACGAGTAAATTGGCCTTTGCAAATCCAATGTATTGATAATTGATTTAGGGGTGAAATCAAATGTTTGCTTGACTCTTCTATCAATTTCAGAACTTGGTAGAGTTGAGGTCCCAAATGTTTCTACTCGAATACTAACTGGTTTAGCGACTCCAATAACATACGCAAGTTGAATTTCACAACGCTCGGCAAGGCCTGCTGCTACGACATGTTTTGCTGCCCATCTTGCCGCGTAAGCTCCTGAGCGGTCGACCTTACTCGGGTCTTTTCCAGAGAATGCCCCGCCTCCATGTCTACCCATCCCACCATAGGTGTCAACGATTACTTTCCTACCTGTAAGCCCAGCGTCGGTCTGTGGTCCGCCAGGGTCTGCGAATCTTCCAGTTCCGTTAACAACAATCTTGGTATTCTCATCCAATAGTGAACTTGGTAATGCATGCTCAATAACATGCTTGGTGATTTGTGATTGTACAAATTTTTGTTCTTCTTTCTCGTCGCCACCAAATCGATCTTTCAAGTGAGCATCATGTTGGATAGCAATTATCACCGTGTTAACTCTACTTGGTTTTCCAGACTCATCATACTCAATCGTCACCTGACTTTTGCCATCTGGTCTTACCCAAGAAAGATGGCCTTCCGCATCAGCGGGTAATTCTCGAACATTCTTCAAACGTCGCGACAACCTCTGTGATAAAGCGGCGGCGAGAGGAAAATAACGACCTTTTAATTCATCATATTCTTCAGTCTCAGTACAAGCATAACCGAACATCAATCCTTGGTCTCCAGCCCCATTTCGGTCAACTCCTTTTGCAATATCAGGTGCTTGGGTTGAGATGAATTTTTGAACCTTACACTGGGAATTTGAGGTAGCATTTAAGCCAATACCATGGTCATTATACCCAATCATTCCAGCAGTTTTTCTAGCAATTGATTCGTAATCCGGAGCATCACCATCAAGACGGACTTCCCCGGCTAGGACAATATGGCCCATACCGTCAACCGTTTTCACCAACGTTTCAACTGCAACTCTAGCAGTTGGGTCAACTTTCAAGCAAGCATCAACAATGGCATCAGAAATAGCATCACATAACTTGTCCGGGTGGCCACAAGTTACTGACTCGGAGGTGAATAAGAGCCCTTCACTACCCATGGTTTCAGGGCGCTCGGTGGACACCTAATAACCTGACCGCAAAAGAAGGAAATATGTTGATTAGAGTGAGTCAAGCCTTTCGGTACAAATTCTTAATCCAGATTCATCTTCAAGCGCTTCAAATTTCTGTTTTAAATTTATCAAAATTATCATTGCTTCGGCAGGGGGTAAGATTGCCGACAATTGGAATCCTATGTGCCCAATTGTTGGCATTGGTGGCTGTAATTCCCAAGAAGATTGTAATAACCTTGATTTTTCATCATCTGATATGACTGGATTTCTCAACTGCGCCAACACTAACTCGCCATAGAGAAGAGGATGGGGTTGTCTAGATTCAGAGCCAATGTTTGAGAGTATTAATTCCACCTCAGATGGTACTGGCCAACCAACACCTGATTGTTCTGCAACCCGACATTGAATCCGTGCATAACTTGCCCTCCACAGATTCTGACGGAGTTTTGAAGCACCTGAAAGTTCCTTGGGAATATCTGAGAGAGAAACTTCCTCGCCTTGACGTAAAGCCAATTCAGCCTTCCTCAACAAAACTTCAGGGTGTCCATCTGGTAACTCATCAAGTAATTGGGAAACCGAATCGGCAGAATGACTAAGCAGAACGTCGTGCAACATCAGGGCACAATCCATACGGTCAACTGGGTCCCTAATTTGCGAAATGACTGCGATTAAATCTAACGCGTTGTCCACTT
The DNA here is from genome assembly GCA_012964335.1 of Candidatus Poseidoniales archaeon. Classification (GTDB taxonomy): domain Archaea; phylum Thermoplasmatota; class Poseidoniia; order Poseidoniales; family Thalassarchaeaceae; genus MGIIb-Q1. Next base: position 137,029 of record DTUF01000024.1, read on the forward strand.
TAGCACCAAGACTCGCAGCTGCCAAAATGCACCGCGCTTCACCAACTGGATTCCCGCGCTTCCGATGAAGTCCCCCTGCTCTAGAAAGGTGGTCTAATGCAGAGGGCAGGTCACCTTGACTACGCCGTAGTTCAGCTAATTCGAGGTGTAAACCGATTGCCTCGGATGACAAATCATCGTCAGTATCTACCTCATCAGCCTCTGGAGGGGATTCCAAAAGTGGCATCCCATCATGAATCTCCGCATTGCGTAACAAGTCAGCAAGAGATAGCGCATCTGGATAACGTTGACCACCTCGACTGAACCACTTGTTTACTAGGGCCTTCAATTCAACTTGAACCAAACTACCTTCATCACCAATTGACAACACATCTGAGTGTTCAATTTCTGAAATTAAATCGTGAACTTTGTCGATACCAATTTCACTCAAAGAATATGTCATCACCCGTCGCCGTTCACCGACAACACGCTTACGTTTATTGGATAGTAAATTTTCTTCAATTAGACCACTCAATGCCCTTGAAACATGGGATTGGGCCATTCCTAATCGATGTGCTATCCCAACTTGACTAAACCTCCTAGGCAACTCATATTGATCTTGAAAATCAGGCGCATCTGAGAGAGCAAGAAGCACTCTCTCGCGATTTGTGATGCGCGGTGCTTGGCCCATGTCAAACCTTTGAGAGGGGAGTCGGTTGATGAATGAAACGACTCACTCTATCACCGGCGCAATGAAACAATACCCAAATTGTAGTAGAAAATCAAACAATTTCTAATGGCACGTCTAGATTGATAGAGGTTGGTGTAAGTTCGGTGAACGAAAATATTTCTCGCCACCCCTGTCCTTCCTCTGAGACTATTATTGGCCCACCTTGAATAATGGCTAATCGGATTACTGCTAACCGAAACGATGCGAATTCAATTACTGACATTTGTACACCTCAAGGCTGATATTTACTCCAATCATCATCACTAGCCCATGCACCTGCAGGCACATATTGTTGCTGAGAAGGCACAGGTGCCTGCTCACGACGGTTCTTTGATGAAACAACCCCCACCATTACAGCAGTTAGGACAACGACCCCAAGTGCCAAAGGAAGTAGTCGGAAAAGTTGGCTAACCAATTTGCCGAAGTTCCCATTCCCGAAAATGATTGGGTCATTAAATGATTGAGTGTCAATAGTAATGACATCTGTTGAAAATTCTGGGTCGTGGTAAACGGTTTCTCCAATGACGAAATTGTATCCACCAACTAGGCGCATACCAGACCACAAACCTTCAGCCCCATTGACATCTGAGTGAGTTACTGGCCGTGCACCGTGAATTTGGAAGAGAACTTCGGTCTCAACACCATCAACGGTCGCATTTGAGACCCAACGGACGCGACCTAAGTTTGCGCCATTATCATCGAAGTGTATTGCACCAGCACGTATTGCCTGTGGCCTTGACTCGCTTGTCATTTCCATCTCCTCACCACGTTGCATACAATCAGTATCGCGGTACTGCTTCATCCTCTCATAAACTGCATCTCGACGCTTTTCATCATCGGTTTTTTCATCTTCGTCTGATGTATTATCAGTGGGTACGACGGTAGCTCGCCCTTCGGTTTCCTCATCAACATAATCTAAGCCACATTCAAGGGGGTTGCCTTCAATATCATGGCCTGTTGGGGGTTGTGTGTCTGCTTCATCAACTTGGTCAGAAACCATTTCACGTGTCCCATGACCAGCAATTGCCCGAGGTGATATTTTACCTCCGAACTGCTCTTTCATCCACTCGCCAACTGCATCAGACATGTGAACACCGTAAGCGAGGTCAGTTAGAACAACTAATCTAGTGTCATTTCTTTGCACACCATCAATATCCGTTGCGATGTCCCAGCCTCTTACAACTTGGTCGTACTTCCAAGTTGTATTCAAGACATGACCGGTTACATTGGTTGTAGCAACTAATTCAGTACTGTCAATCTGATCACCTGGAACTGCATCTCCGCGGACGAACACTTCGTAATGAGGTGCTGCTTGAACACGGATTTCTTGTTCTACTGTTGTCACATGGAATAGGTATGCAATACGACCAACAGTCATTCCGTCAACAGCACCTTCACTAGACTGATAAGTGATATTTTCAGCGCTGAGTACGAAATTAATGTCAACTTCATTTCCGTTAATGCTTTGGCGCCACTGAGAAAGAGTCCAAGACACATCTCTGTAATCAACCCATTTCAATAAATTCTCATGGCTAACATGGCTATCCTGTAATTCTTCAATAGTGCCAACAACATTTGGGCCATGAACATCAAATAAGCCGTTGCCATTTTCATCAACATATTCGCCAGCACCGATTAATCTTTGATGGAAAATGGAATGGGTCGGGATTCCTACTCTTTCTGAAAATCCTCTTTTATCATCGTAAATATCAGCGATTCCGATGTACTTGGTTTGGACAGTAGTCATTCCAATTCGCCCGTCACCATAGTGTACAAACATGCGCGCTCCTCCTAACTTTAGAGATATTTCCCCATTCTCCAAGTCTTGTTCTACTTCAATCACTTCACGTGTGTAATCAATATCTTCACCAGGTGCCTTATCCAAAGGTGCACCCGATCTTCCTAATTGAGCCACAGCTAGGCCAGAACTCATCATCAATACTACAATAGAAAACGCCAAGATTGAACTACTTCTCAATACTCTCTTGGCACTCATACTCTTCTCCACCATATACTTGGGTGGCTCTACCCATATAATGGACATAGGGTTACAAATACCAACTTTGAATTCAGTTATACCATAAATCAAGCTATTGAATACTATTTTCCTGTCAATATTCTCAAAATATTGTTTCAATTATCTAATTCACATGAATATTGAAAAAAGGAACCATACGATGCCAATTTTCACCGTTCACGGGCGAGGGCTTGAAGAAAGAGGGACGCACGCCACACATCATGACAGGTCGCGACGGCTCAGCATGGCAGCCTACTGCATATCGTACCCACACCCTAGGGCAAATCGCTGGAAATGGAGCGGATTTAGTAGATACCAACGTAACTGTTGCAGGTTACGCAGAAGCAGTTCGCGGACGGGGTGCCATCTGCTTTTTGATGCTAAGAGACGGCACCGGCCATCTCCAAGCATTTCTCAAAAAGGACAACATGGATGAAGACACTTTCACAGAAATACAATCCTCTAACCGTGAAAGCATCATCCAAGTAACTGGAACGGTAGCACAAAAGCGACCTCCTAAAGTAAAGGAAGGAGAACCAACTCCGCCTCCTGAATACGAAATTCAAGTCAGCGGTGCAACAATCCTCTCCGTTGCTGAAGCCCCAATGCCAATGGGCGTAACTGACAAAGTCCACGTTGAGTTGCCAACTCGTTTAGACAATCGTCACATCGATTTACGTCGCAGTCACATCAACGCAATGTTTCAACTACGTTCAAAAGTTCTTCAGTATGGTCGCGAACACCTAATTACTGAAGGGTTCAATGAAATGAACTCCCCGAAAATCATCGCTAGTGCCTCCGAAGGAGGAACCAACCTCTTCCCAATAAAATATTTTGAAACAGATGCGTATCTTAGCCAAAGTCCGCAATTATACAAGCAACTCGCAATCCTCGGTGGATTGGAGCGTGTTTTCGAGGTTGGACCTGCATTTAGAGCTGAAGAGCACGATACTTACCGCCACCTAAACGAGTTTATTTCCTTCGATATTGAGATGGCATTCGCAAACGATGATGACGTAATGGCGGTACAAGAGAGAATGATTCAGCACATCTGGAAAAGTGTTGCAGAAAATGACCAAAACCTGATTGACATGATCAACGAATGGCGAGCCGAGCAAGAACCCCCTCTCTCTCCAGTGACTGTTGAAGTGCCGACTCTCCCCTTCCCTCGTGTAGAATATAGTGAAGCAATTGAAATCATCCAGGATGCTGGAGTCAACATTGAATGGGGTGCAGATATTGAAGCACAACACGCCGACATGATTGCAGCAAAATACCCCGGATTTTACTTCTTACCAAGATGGCCTATGGCGATGAAACCATTCTACATTTACCACAATGCAGACGAGAAAGGGCCAAACGGTGGTCAACTAAGCCGTGGTTTTGACTTGAACTATGGCCGTGATGAAATGACTAGCGGTGGTCAGCGTGAACATCGCGTAGATGTTCTAATTGAAAACCTAGAAAAAATGGAATTAAACCCAGCAGATTTCACCTTTTACACGGATGGATTCCGCTTTGGAGCACCACCCCACGCAGGGTGGGGACTTGGAGTTGCTAGACTTCTGATGGTGCTAACTGG
>DTUF01000025.1 GCA_012964335.1 Candidatus Poseidoniales archaeon
ATTTATGATCAAGACGTTATGCGTAAAATCGCAGAGTTTGCTCATGTTGTCTATATTGAAGATCGTATTGATGTTATCAAGGACCGTTTTGATGCGCGTGGCCCTGTGCCTTTGATGCGTAGTGAGGGTAAGACATTCGAGCAGTTATTTATCGAAAGGCAGCCGTTGTATGAAAAGTATGCACAATTCATAGTAACACGAAACAGTTTACGCAATAATGATGCGCGGCTGGTGGCGGAGCAAATACTTGAGCTTGTAAGAGATGATGAACCCTAGATTTCGGTCTTGAGAAATCAATCTCTGAAGTGTGCAGCGAATAATTGGGGTTCGGATATTTCAAAAGGGTCTATCCGAATACCCTTTGAAACGGATTCACATTTTCAAAATGCTTTCAGTAGGTCAGTTTGCTCGCTACCGTTCCAAAAGGTGCTCAGAATTCGTTTGTGGCGACTAATGCTACACCGAGCACAACATAGAGCAATATTACCACGATTGTTAAGCCGATGACAATCCATGAGATAATCTTAGCAGCCTTTGCACTTCCTGCATCAGGATGGCCAGGGTATTGGTCGGTTATGGTAAGTGCTTGATTAGCAATTATCAACCCTGGAATTGCCAAACAAATGCCACCGCAGAAAATACTCAGGATTGAAAGAACGAGGGCAGTTGTTGCTGATGTGGCAGGCATCCCCATCCCTGGGATACCCATTCCTACTACAGGCTGAGGGGCTTGAGGTTGTCCAATAATCACCTGTTGAGGTGGTTGGCCATACTGTGGTTGAGGGGCCGCTTGTGGTATCGGCTGTCCCCACTGGTCTGTGCCGGGTTGCATAAATTTCGTATACCTACGGTGTTCAAAGTGGTTTCCACTTAACTATTGGAATATTGGGGGCGTCTTCCTTCAATAAGTGCGGACAATCCTTCGTGAGCATCAGCGGTTGCAAATATTGTTTCCAGCCGTTCTAACTCAAGAGCAAGCCCAGCCTGTAAGTCATCACCAGTGTTGACTGCATCATTGAGTAAGTCAGCAGCCATTTTTACCGCGATTGGAGCTGCAAAGCGAAGAGATTTCACTTGTCTGCTAACATTTCTGTCCTCAGCATCAAATCCTTCAGGAACTCCTCCAGAGAGAAGAATATCCATATTTTCATCGCTGAAAAACTGGCTTGCAAAAACTGCAACAGGATGCTCAGAATCTGCCGGCTTTCCTGCATATTTTACAGCAGGTTTTCCGGTCTCAATAAGGGAATTAACAGTCGCATCAACTTCGCTAGGCTCAACAAGATGAGTCAATAATCCAAGTGCAAAAGCACTGTTATGGTCCATGAAATTGCCTGCTAAAATTGCCCAGCGAGCGCTCTCAACCCCACATATTCGTGGTGTTCTTTGCGAGCCACCTAGGCCGGGGTAAATGCCAATGCTTGTTTCTGGGAAGCGAAATTGGGTCCTGCGTGTTCCGATTCGGTAATCACATGAGAGAGCCAACTCTAAACCCCCTCCAAGAGCTAGACCAGTGGTCATTGCGATGGTGGTCTTTGGTGAGTTTTCCAATTTGTCCAAAACTTGATGACCAAATGCAGTGAAATCGTAGATGTCTTGGATTTTATCGGCGCGGATTTTGTCAACGAAAAATTTCACATCAGCGCCGGCAACAAACGCCTTACCAGCCCCTTCTAGCACAATAGTTGAGATAGAATTGTCAGCATTGAGAATGTCCAACGCATCTCCTAATTGTGAAACTACAGTTTCGTTGAGGGCATTCATGGCTTCTGGGCGATTAATTTGCACTGTTGCGATGGAACCATCGGTGGTTACATCGATGTATGAGAATTCGAATGGCTTACCGGATTCTGCTTGTGATGCCATCAAGTCAGGTAGGGTGAAGCCGGCGAGTTCAGCATATTGAGATGCCATAGAGCAAGCGGATTCAATCCCAAGTTTGTTGGCTAACTCGAACGGACCTCTAGCCCAGCGTAAACCAACTTTTGCGCCGCGGTCAACATCTTCCATTGAACAGATTTCTTCTGCAACAATTTGCGCTGAGACAGCGAATACTTGGCCTAGCAACCGCTGAGCGATTATTTTTTCAGCCTCTTCTGAGCAATTCCCTTCATCATCAATGTCACCAATTCCCCACATATCTCCTGCTTCAACCATGTCACGAAGGTTCTGTGCACCTGTGTAGCGAGGTGTGTTGAGTTGTTCTGCAAGATAGTCAGTTGCATGAAGTGCGATAGGTGGGCCGGTCATATTCATCAGTGCGAATGGTCCCATTCCAATTCGGAACGCCTTACAAGCGGCGGCATCAATCTGTGCTGTAGTTGCTAATCCTTCCTCAAGCAATAGGCACGCTTCGTTGAGCCATGGCACGAAAAAGCGATTGACGACAAAGCCAGGGCGGTCTTTGCAGACGATGACAACTTTTCCGAGTGTCTTGCAGTATTGCACAACTCGCTCGGTGCTTTCGCGGCTGGTTGATTCAGCAGGAATTACTTCCACCAGCCGATTTTTAGCAGGATGATAAAAGAAATGCAGACCGACAAATTTGTCTGGTCTGCCGGTTGCTGCAGCCAACTCATTGACTGACAACGACGAGGTATTTGACGCTAAAATTGTATTTTCATCGCACACCTCATCAAGGGTCGTGAAAACCGCTGTTTTGATGTCAAAATCTTCGAAAACAGCCTCAATAACCAAGTCGGTATCTGGTGAAACATTCTCTGTCCCAACCACTCCAGTGATTCGGCTTTGAATTGCCTCAACTTGAGCCGGCTTGAAGATTCGACGTTCAACAGCCTCTGAAAGGAAATCAGCAATAATTCCTTGTCCGCGCTCAACCCATTGAGCCTCGCGGTCCACCATTTGCACGTCGAATTCTTCCTGTGCAGTTTTCTGTGCAATGCCGCTTCCCATGTTTCCAGCGCCGATGATGGCGACACTCTGAACCGGTTCCATGACTTGCGCGGGTGCGGTACTAAACATGAACTAAACGGCTTATTCATCTTCGGAAAATCCGAGAATATCTGCCAATCTGGTGGCTTGGTTTTGGGGTGTTAGACCCATTTGCTCAATGTTCTCTTGGCCGTGTTTTGCCCAACTTTCACGGTTGCTTGCTTCGCTTGCTTCTTGCAATGCTTGGTGCCATGCTGACCAGTCGCCTCGTGGTAACATTCTGCCACTGACTCCATCTTCAACGGTGTATTGGAATCCGCCTTCTGCTACCATCAATGCTGGTGTGCCTGCCGCTTGAGCTTCAATGGGAGTCAGGCCAAATGGCTCGTCGTAGGCTAAACTGACTACTGCTAGTGCTTGTTGTACAAGTGTAACCAATTCATCTTGGCCGAGACGAGGTTGAATATCGAGTTTGACTTCTAATTGCTCCGCCCGTTCGCGCAAGCGGGCCAAGTCATATCCATCTCCGCCTCCAACTAATGCTAGAGAAATTTCCGTTCCAGCCAGCATTTCGATAGTTTCCCACGTTCCCTTGACGTGTGAGGCGGCACCAATTGTTACCACATAGTCACCAATAGAGGTAGAATCATCATCTGAACTTTGATTTTTCCAAACCGAAAGGTCAACAGTTGGAAGTAGTAATTGTGATTTTACACCATAAATTTCCGAAATCCGTTTCTGAATCCAACTGGAATTAGCAGAAATAACCACATTTTTCATTTTTTCTAAACGAGATACAAATTTTTGGTCACGGCGTCTTTGTTTACCTAACAATAGAGAAGTGAGGAACAAATTTCGTTTTGGAGTTCCTTCAATAGTCCTGTGTAACACATCTTCGTAAAGCCCGCGGTGCGGTTCAAGACAATAGTAGTGCATGGGGAGATGATTTGGTGCTAGACCTGTGAATTCTAGAGAGCCGACACCACTTGTTACATGAATTGCATCAGAGTTTGCCAATACTTCTCGTAGTCCAGTAATCTGTTCAGTCAAATCTAACATTGAGATCCAAAGTCGTATAGCTTGGCGGCTTGATAGTGCTCTTGCTTCAGCCCAAATGCCGCGTGGAACAGTAAATTGTTTCACTGGTGTGAGGTAATTGATTCCTAAATCATCAAGTGTTTCACGTGCTTTTTGTGGTAGATTTAGGGTTGCCACTGTGATTTCAAAGTGGTCTGACCATGCTGGTAAATTGTTCAACAAGTCGCGCTCAGCACCGCCGAATTGCTCGAAAGTTCCCTTCACCACCAAAAGGCGGGGCAAGGGTCCCGATGACTCGCCCATGCAGTCTCGTGCGCTTGCCTGTTTAATATCGGCATGGGCTCGCGGGAGCGATGGCGAGGCGAGTTTTACTTGTTCGCGGAGGGGAGCTACCTCGCCAAAGTGGCCTTGGCCGGGCCCATCATGAGTTAGTTGACAGGCTAAAAGCCGGTCAGATTCCTGGTTACGAGTTGGCTGGTGTGATTGAGCATCCAATGGGTGGGAATCCATTGCAGCGCTGGTGGCGTCGACGCAAGAGCCACCCTAAGATGGTTCACCGAGCGGTATGGGACGCCATAGATGGAGGGACAGCTGATTTTATTCATATCACTGACCAGGAGCAGGCGCATCTCGTTCCAGCAGGCCTTGAAGTCGCTTGCAGTGTCACGGTTCATGACCTGTTTCATCTATCACCTCGAACTGTTATTGGAATAGAAGTTGGTGACCACGCTCCGAATGGGACGCGTAAAAAAGACCTCAACCACTTGAAAAACGGTCTAGCGAGGGCTGACATGTTGATTTCCATTTCCGAATCTACTGCAGAAGAGTGTAGAGAGTTGTGGCCAGAAAAACCGGTGAGTGTTGTTCACCACGCAATTGACCCAGAACCCTATCAAATTGAAGGCGAAATTGGTCTGAGAAACTTCGTTTTGCTGACCGTTGGGAGTAATGAGCCTCGCAAACGTCTAGATTTCATTGACGAGGTAGTTGATACATTACCTTTGGAGGTAAGGGATGACCTCAATCTTGTGAAGGTTGGTTCCCATCTCAAACTCTCCGATGAAGAGTTGATTGCTGCATATCAGCGTGCTGAAGCACTTCTATTCCCTTCTGCTGGAGAAGGATTTGGATTGCCAGTTCTAGAAGCAATGGCCGCAGGATGTTCGGTATTAGCAAGTGATTTACCAGCACACAATGAAGTTGCAGACCCGTCAATGCTGCTTCCGGCTTCTGATAAGGCGGAGTGGGTGAAAGCGATTACAGAACTGCACTCAGCATGGGCTGAACGCGATGGTGAGCCAGCAGGAGCAGACCAAACAGCATTGGAAAGAGTAGCCAAATTTCAAATCAAAGATTGGGGCAAAAAAATGGCTGCCGCATGGGATTCAATGATTGGTGAATGAATTGGATTGGGAAAAAATAATCAAATCTCAAATCCTCTGGGTGATAATTGGATTCACAGTTGGACTTTCGGTTATTTGGTGGCCGATGTTGAATGGCAGTAGCCTCTTCGGTGCCCTGTTTGTCTACATTGTTGCTAGCATTCAGTACGCAATGGCGGCTCGTGGATTTGTTGGGTGGGTTGCTTTTCTAGCCATCATTTTAGTTGGAATGGCAGCAATTACTGGCCGTAATTTACGTTCAGAACCAGCAGGGCAGGCCTACAAATTATTCACCTCATTTGTTATTGGTTGGGGCTTCTCACGAGCCATAATTTACTTCTTGTTAGACTCAGCATTTTTCCGTGGTTCAATCGCTATTCTTCCTTTCATGTTTGGCGCAGTTTTGCTGGCAGGGGTTGCCGGGAATTTGACAATAAATTCAACTAAATTGAAAGGCGAAATTACACCATTAATTGTTATCCGAAAAATCCCAATTCTTACGGTATTGTTGGTTTCATTAGTTCTGACTCTACCAAATCTTGTTGCTGTTGCAGGCCTCCTTCCAAATCCACCAGAACGACCCAGTGATGGCTATGGCAGTGAAGATTCGCCTTACGAGGTAGAGGAGTTTTTCCTGACCCCAGAATATCCTGATAATATGACATCTTGGTGGGATGATTGGGCAAATGAGCAAGAGTGGAATGTGCATGTCTTTGTGCCAGTTGGTTTGACGACCGAATCAGTAGGTGTGGCTGTTGTACTACACGGCTATCAGGGAGAAAAAGTAGAATATTATCGCGATACGATAATGTCCCTTGCGGGTCAAGGATTAGTGACGATTTTTCCACAATATGTTTCTGATATGGATTTGTCATCAATTCCAGCAGACTTTGAGTTGAATTATACTCTTGGTGGCTCAGACCATCCTCAGCATTTGCCTAGATACACGATGGCGCTATATGGGGTTGATGCAGGTTTAGATTTCATCAATACTGATGCTGGAATTTCTGAGGTTTTAGGAGCAACCAAACTCAACACAAGTCACATGTGGATAGGTGGGCATAGCATGGGTGCTGGCACCACGTTCTATGTGCTGAGTGAACTGCTTGGCAGGGGTTTTGGGAGCCAATCATTGGTGGTCGATTTAGAGGCTCCTTGGATTCATTCTACGCAGGTGGATTTGATGGGAAATATGTCGCAGTTACCCGATCATACTCTAATTCACGTGGTTGAGTATGAGGATGATATTGTTGTTGAAAAGTGCATTGGGCGCTGGCAGCACGCTCGTTTAACAGCTCGCGACCAAAGCCCACCATTGCCGTCAAATCAGGTGCTTTTCTTGCAAGTCCCATCAGATTATCATGGCTTTCCTAGGCTAATGGCTTCCCATTATTTACCATCAGGATTTGTTAGAGATTCTTTGGCTGATCATTCCTATTATCCCCGCCTTGAAGCACAATCGGATTTCGTTGCTTCCTCAGCATTTGGTGATATGGCATCTGCCGATGCGGCAAAATCATGGTTCATGAATGAGGGCGAAATGACAGACCTTGGAAGTTGGTCAGATGGAGTAGCAGTTACGCCAATGACTATTGTTTCATCACCGCTTGAATTGATGGATGGCAACTGGGATGCTTGCCCTCAGCCTTGAGTTAATTCAAGTGAGTGGTAGTTTGTAATTTTGCGGTGGTGCAATCCCCAAATCATCTGGGATTTGCCGAGTTGCGATTGGTAGAGTAACTGGAATAATTTCCTTGCCAATTAGGGCAACTCTGCTCTCTCTCCTGTCTGAAAGAACTTCTCGCCCAACTAGAGGTGCAAGAGTGTTTGAGAAATCCATGATATCATCGTGAGAAGGCATATTTTCTATTGTGTGATTATTCTGTGAATGGCCTACATAGACGTAACCTTTCGCTTCAATCCAATCAGGGTCTGCAATATTATCCAATCTTGCGTAATCATTGTGATGGCCAAGACTTTCACCCTTGATGAGTGTGTGGCGACAGACGGTCCTAGTGTCCAAAGAGGGTAGCAGTGCAAGGGTTTCCTCAAGTTTTTCCCAAGCATTGTCGTTGAACTTTGGTTTACAGAGTTTGTTGAAGAGTTTCTTGTTTGGCGCATCAACGCTGATGTAAAGTTGGGTAGGAAGAGTGTCAAGATTCTCAATCACCTTAGGTAGTGAACCATTTGTTACAAGGAAAGTAGAGACGCCGTGGTCGTGACAGATTTCAAGAAATTCAGAGAGGCGAGAATACAGTGTTGGCTCTCCGTTTAGAGAGATTGCAACATGTTTAGGATTCTGTGAGGCTTCCCACTTTTCGTAAGGCACATCCTTGTGACCTTTGAATCCAGTCAACAGTCTCCTGTGACCTCGCACACTCTCATAGAAAAGGTGCTCCGGGTCGTCATCAATTTTATGCAGAGTTTCCGAGTGAGGTTCTCTCCAGCAGTAAGTACAGGCGAGATTGCAGGTGTCAACGTTTGGCGCCATCTGCATACAGCCCGAAGATTGAATTCCGTAGAATGTGCCTTTGTAGCAGTGGCGGTCATTCTTGAGGTCCTCTTTAGTCCAGTGACATACTTTGACACCACCGTGTTCTCCAACTAGTTGGTAGGATTGTTTAGCAAGAGTGACAGCAATTTTAGGTTCAATTTTACTCTCGCTGGTATACAATGTAAGTGGGCTTCCCTTTGCAGTCATTGCGCGCACCTCCGACAGACAGATTCCACAGTGGGGCAGTGTCAGTAGTGCTAACGGCGAGTGACCACTCAAACTTCAACCCGCCGTTTGAGGGAAGCCTTCAATCGAGCATTTTTATTCAAGCAAAATTTCCGGATTGATAATCAATGAATGCTTGCTGTATTTCTTCTTCAGTGTTCATTACGAATGGACCATGCCTTGCAATCGGCTCATTGAGGGGCTGACCTGCTAACAACAGTAATTCAGCCCCCTCATCAGCATCTTCTGGAACTGAAAACGTGACTTCATCCCCATCAGTCAGAATCGCCATTTCCCCATCGCTAACCTGCTCATTTCCTTCTCCGACCTGTAATGCACCTCCAAAACAGTACACTAGGCCATTCAAACCATCCTCTAATGTTTGATTCAATGAGGCTCCTGGGAGTAGTGAAATATGGAGATATGTGATTGGTATTACCGTGTCAATCACTGCAGAAACACCCAAACTTTCTCCTGCAACAACGACTACTTTGGTCAAACCATCTTCAGATGTTGCAGTGGGGATTTCAGCAGCAGGCACATCTTGGTAGCGGGGATTCATCATTTTCTTTTCAGCGGGTAGATTAACCCAAATTTGGAATCCATGCATCACTCCTCCAGATTCTAGAAAATCTGGAGGTGGCATTTCTGAATGTATGACTCCTTTTCCAGCAGTCATCCATTGCACATCACCGGGAGTCATTAATCCAGAATTACCTGCTGAATCTTGATGTAGAACACTACCTTGTAGTAGATATGTCACGGTCTCAAAACCTCTGTGTGGATGTGATGGTGCGCCAATTGCACCTCCTGGTGGCCAGTCAATAGGTCCCATCTCGTCAAGCAAAAGGAAAGGGTCTGTGAGCCGGCCTAAAGCGGCAGGCCTCCTGACTGGAAATCCGCCACCTTCTAGCATTCGATGGGTTGGGACTATCTGAGCTATTGTTCTCTTGTTCACATACTTCCGTTATGGTAATTTCTTTAATCCTTTTAGGTTCATTTTTGGATGAATTTCTATTGATATTTTCTTAACGTATATCTCAAATAATTACATTATTACACCTCTCTTATTATATCGGTTCTTTTCGGCGGCATCAATGAGTGAATTGGCTTCACTTCGTAAGCGTCGCCGATTGACTCTCTTTGCATTCGGCTTAGCATCCATTTTCATTTTCTCAGGATTTGTTTACGGCCCAACTGGGACCGACCGAACAGCCTTTTCTTTGGTTGGAAATGATACTTGGGATGCAGCGGCTTTAGCAAATGTTGAGATGTCATGGAATAACCACGATGTGACATTATTCATTGGACCTGAATGGGATACTGAAGGCGGAAACGTCCTCGCTTTTCCAGTCCTACGTGAATTAGCAGAGCGCCATGATACAGTGATGGGGGATTATGAAACCTCCAAACATTTTGCACCAATATATCAATGGCAAGTGCAAGGTCATACCAGAGGACCGTGGGGATTTGCAGAAACTGTCCGTGCGGTAATGAATCAGGAAACACCAGTCAGCCAACAAATTGGTTGGAATGGCTCTGATTTCAATTCTTCAACTCAAGAAGAATTAGATGATGTTCTATCTCGGCTTTTTTCCTACCAACTACCTGATGGAAGCAAGCCTTACTTCCAGTCAGTAAGTTATCTAGAACAACAAGAAGATGGTTCATGGGATGGGCGAGCCTTCTTCATTTGGGGAATTGCAAACACGTCAAGTTTGTTCGGCAAGCAAGGCGAGTACTCTAGGACTCCGGGAATGGAAAAACCGTTTATTGAGGAGTGGGAACTACTCATTGACGAAGTTTATGTAAAACCCATGAGTGATACAGGTGAAGAGGTTCATGTTTGGTCATTTTTGGGATTGGATACTCAAGTTGATGACCAGGTCAACAAAACAATACCTCTCATCGGGGTTTCTTTTGTTCTCATGGCGATAATCCTCGGATTGTTTTTCCGTGATTGGCGTGATGTCCTTGCGGCAGCTTCAGGTCTTGGATTGTTGATGGGTTGGATGGTTGGAACACAAGCATGGCTTGGTTATCCTCAGACTCAGATATCTTCGATGCTACCGATTCTCTTACTTGCACTCGGTGTAGATTTCTCGTTTCACGGGCTTGTAAGATGGCGTGCGATTGCTCATCGCGATGGTGGCGATGAAGAGGTACGCTTGGCCGCAGCATGGACTAGCATCCGTGAGTTGAGTCCAGCACTTGGACTGGCTACGGTTACTACAATGATTGCTTTTGGAACGGCTTCATTTTCGCCTATTCAAGATTTAGCAGAATGGGGGAGATTAGCGGCGATATTCATACCACAAGCATATCTTTTGCTAGGTATATTCACAGTTGTCTTGAGGTCAGGGCATGCTGTCCATTCTGGTGAGATTCAGAAAGGATTTGCAGACCGGATGCGCGCTCTTGGGGCAGTGCAGGTACGTAAACCAATTCCATTCCTGATTGCATTACTTTTGTTGACGGGAAGTGCTGTGGCAATAGGTCAACCAGATTCGGACTTTGAAGTGCATGATTATTTAGATGGCAATTCACGAATGGTACAATCTTTGGACACTTCCATTTTGGCTTTTGATGAGTCTGATCAGGGGGAACCAGGATTTATCCTAGTTCAAGCAGGGGATTCAAGCGACCTTGCCGACTATAATACTCTAGTACAACTTGACGGATTGATGGCTGATATCCGCGCTAATAATTGGACTTACGATACTCCAACAATCATTGATGCAATCCGTATGCAAATTGCCCTCGTAAATGCAGGGGGAGGTGGATACAATGCAACTACAATAAACGCAACCACTGGGATTCCCGAAGATAGTAATGAGTTGCAAAAAATCTTGGTTGATATTAGTGCAAATGGAACGATGAACCCCAATGACCCGCGCTTCACGGCGGCAGTAGAAGGGGTGGCTACGGCAGTAGAAAGCGTGGCTCCAATCGCTGTAATTGATGGGACATCGGGACGGCTATCAATGCTCAAACTGCCCATCAAAGTTGAGAAGGCAGGAGATTGGGCTTGGATGGCTCAGTACAAAGTGGATGTGGAACAATTGATGGATGAAAATTTAAATTTCACCAACGGAGAAAAAGCCACTTTCACAGGTGTTTCATACCAACGTTATGTCTATGTGAATGCGATGACAGATTCATTCCAAAAAAGCATTTACATTGCGATTGTTGCTTGCTTGGCTGTGCTTTACATAGTTTTCAGAGATATACGCCTTAGTCTTCTAACAATTACTCCAGTAGTAGCTGTTTCACTGTGGTTATACGCTGGCATTAACTTGGCTGGACAAAGCCTCAATATTGTTACACTACAAGTGGCTAGTTTAGCAATAGGGCTTGGGTTAGACTACGCGATTCACGTAACTCAAGCGATTCGGGAACAGAAGAGGAGGCGGCCAGATGAGGGCATGGCGCGTTGGGTGCAAGGAATGATGGGGCACACGGGTACTGCGTTGTTCGCCTCAGGATTTACCGACATTCTCGGGTTTGGGGTGCTTCTGCTAGCGGCCATGCCAATGTTCACCATGTTTGGCAAAGTGATGATTGCTATGGTTGTGCTTGCCCAAGCGGCTTGTGTGTTCATTTTACCGGCGCTACTAACCATGTTTGGTGGCTTAGAAAGCGATACCAGTGAATCAAGTGGTTAATTCATACAATTTTAACACCTTTTGGCCAAAGCACTAGGATCAGGGTTTTTTCGCGGGTCTTTGGGTTGTGTGTTGTCTCAGGGTCCATCCATACTAGGGTTCCCTGAGGATAAGTTCCAGCCTCATCGTAGACCTCTCCGCGTAGGACAAGATAAGCCTCTCCTCCTGGGTGCATGTGGGGCATAAACGCCTCCACCTCCACGTCGGAATCTGCGTCGTACAGAACTAAGGAGCACTCACCTTCACGGGCTAGTCTGCCCAATCGAACACCTGTGCCAAAGTCCTTCCAGCGGACGTTTTCTTCAAGCCAATCATCATCAATTGAGATTCCGAGCCAATCTGATAAGTTGTGATTGAATGCCATT
>DTUF01000026.1 GCA_012964335.1 Candidatus Poseidoniales archaeon
GTTATAATTCTAGCATTGATGATGTCTCTGTCTGCAAGTGTAATGATGTTTGGAGGTCAAACAACTGAACTGGTTGAAAATGAACCTGACAATTACGCAGCGAGTCATCAAATAGGATACCAAATACAATACTCAATGGATTTTTTCGGAGCGAATTTCACTCTAGATGGCAATGACAAAATCATCGTTAATGATGCAGTTACCACAGATGATGGGACCACTTTTGTTGTTGGGAAAATGAGTGACACGACTTGGTCCTTTGGACGCTTTAAGGGCTCAGTGGCTATTGACAGAGGTTTTATTGCAGCATTAACACCATCTGGAAATTGGGATTGGGTGTATGTAGATTCTTCACCAACTGGCACTTCAAGTATGAATGCGATTACTATAGCATACGATGGTGAATTGATTATTGCAGGCGAATATTCAATGGCGACAAGTTGGGGCCCTGATGACGATGGTGATGGCTCACCTGATTTTGCTCTGAGTGGCGGTGCTGCACCATATCATCCTGCGTTTGGAATGAAAATAAGTCAAACCGGTGGGATTTCATGGTTAGAAAATTTAGTTGGGAATACAAGGGTTACAACAATTCCAAATGATGTTGTGGTAAGTGGTGATGTAGGGTATATTACAGGGATTTCTACATCAAACGGGTCTATTTTTCCGGGTGATGCTGCCATGAAGAGCATGGGTGATTCTAAGGGAGATGCATTCATTGTTAAGTTTTCAGTTGATACTGGGGCTGTTTCACATTCAGTGGATAATTGTGTTGAGAATGACGATAACAATGAAGATGGGAAGGGTTATTGTAATCCGGGAAACGCTCAACTCATGCCTAGAGAATCCGGCGATGCAATTACTGTACTCTCTGATGGCACAGTTCTTGTCGCTGTGACATATGACAATACAACACTTCTAGGAACTAATATTACACCCGAGTTAAATGAAAATGTAAATTCTTCATCACATTCTGATATAGCAATATGGAAATTAACCGCCAATTTAAACACGATTTCAATTAAATCATTGAGTACGGATCAAGCAGATTCGGTTGTCGGGTTTGGGATGATGTCACCATCAAAATTTTATTTAGCAACAAACCGTGATTACTTTCAAGGGAGGTTACTTGAATTAGATAATTCCATGTCCATTCTGAAAACCCATGAGCCGAGTAGTGGTAATCTGAAAATCTTGGATATTACTGTTGATTCTGGAACTCTTGAGTTGGTAGGATTTGCAAGTAAAGATATTGTGGGCAATCAATTCATCTTTGAAGACCAATCATATGACCCGACAAATAACGCATCTCTTTTCGTAGCAGAATATTCTCAAGCGGGATTTCAGAATGGCCAAGCATTAGATATTTCTCCCACGAATGCCTTTGAATTCTTCAGCTCAGTGACGACAGCAATTACTGCGAATAATGGTTCGATTCGAATAGTAACGGTTTCAATGCCTGTAGTTGAGTATCTTGGACCAACGATTGGTTTTCAGCGAGTTGATCAATTGATTAGTTTCGCAGATACAGATATTATTGTACGGCCTAATTTTGGGGTAGTTGCTCATTATGAGTGGGATACGGACCAAGATGGAATCCCAAACAGGTTGGATAATTACAATGACAACAATGACCCTGACCATGATGGGCTCGCCACTGGTGTGGACAACTGTCCGAATAATTGGAACCCTCAACAAGAGAACAACGATGATATGGACGACGGGGGAGACGCTTGCGATTTAGATGATGATAATGACGGTGTTCTCGACGTGAATGACTCATGTCCATTAGTACCAGGAGGGGATTTAGATTCAGATGGTGATGGTTGTCCAGATAAAGCAATAATTGCTTGTACAGACCCACTAGCCAATAATTACAGCGATGTAGCAAACACGAATTCAACAACTTGTGATTATGATTTGGATGACGATGGAGTAAATGATTCAGATGAAATCGTAGGCTGTATGGATGGTACTGCAGATAATTTTCAACTCAATGCGACAGATCCCGGCGATTGTATGTATACAGAAGTTGAAGTAATCCAAGATTGTACTAATTGTTCCGTGGGTGGAGACGTTGATGACGATGATGATGGAGTTCCCGACAAAATAGATGAGTGTGAAAATACCCCCGTCGGAGAGCAAGTTAACTCAACCGGCTGTGAAGAAGGACGAGAGTTCAACTCGTCAACTTCTGACACCTGGGTGCTGGGTGATTGTGATCCCACAAACATGGCGGTAAATTGTCAGGAAGAGATAATCATCGCTGGAGTAGGTGGTGCTGGATTAATCGGAGGTTCAGTGATTACTAGGTGGCTGAGGCCGGGAATTGGGAAAGGTGGTCCAAGAATTGGTGTTGGTGAGGTTCTTGATGCCAAGGATGCATACGATTTCATCGCTAAAAAGGGCGGTAAAAAGGTGAAGGCAACCGGTGGTTCAGACCACTACCTCAAACCCGGAGTGGAGCGACAAGAGGCGATGTCATCCGCCGCAGATACTACCCTTGATGATTATGTTGAAGATTAATCTTGGAAT
>DTUF01000027.1:0-432 GCA_012964335.1 Candidatus Poseidoniales archaeon
TTACCCCATCGGCGAATTGTCTGAAGCAACTCGCGCTGTTTTTCGGGGGAATATGATACATTTTGTGAGTAGGCTAACTCAACTAATCGTGGGTCTCCTATCATTGATTGGATTTCAGCTGGTGTTTTTAGAGCCATCTCATCACGTGTTAAATCATAGAAAACTCTGATTTTTGTCATCAGTGCTTCACGCATTCTTTGTTTGTAGGTACTTGGGTCAATTTTGTCCGGCCTTTCTCGGAACCGAGTTAGGTCGAAAACATGTCGCCAATTCTCCTTTTCTGGTACTACCATAATGGCTACAAGTAACAGTAGTAAGAGATTGAGTACTATTAGCCACTTTAGGAAATTATCCGAAGTGAGTAAAACAATAGTACTCATGGTTTCTGTGAATGGGTTGGAAAGGTAACGATGCCTACTTCAAAGCACTAAT
>DTUF01000027.1:442-11794 GCA_012964335.1 Candidatus Poseidoniales archaeon
GTGAATGGGTTGGAGAGTGCCAGTTACGTGGCGGCTCTCATCAAATACAATTCGGAACTCTTCCATTTTCAGTTTGATACTAAATGGTAACATTTCGTTGTCAAATTCCATCATGTCATAAATTAGTGCTTTGAAGTAGGCATCGTTACCTTTCCAACCA
This sequence comes from Candidatus Poseidoniales archaeon, assembly GCA_012964335.1. Classification (GTDB taxonomy): domain Archaea; phylum Thermoplasmatota; class Poseidoniia; order Poseidoniales; family Thalassarchaeaceae; genus MGIIb-Q1. The sequence continues at coordinate 603 of DTUF01000027.1, forward strand.
TTATCTCCTTCGAGATGACGTTGCCAACAAGAAGGAGACGCAACGGCACAATCTTGACGGACATCGGTTTCTGCTGCTTTAGCGGCAGACCAAAACCTGTTTGAAATCACTTCATCATCAGCGATGAACACAATTGAACCAGTAGCCTTCAGAGATCCAAATGAAGCACCATCTCCGCCAGGAATTTTCCTTTCATCAAGGACTTCTACATTAGGGTAATCTATTCTGAGAATAAGGGATAGGTTACTTATCGGGTTATCTTGTTGATCACAGGAGTTTGAACCTATTCTGTCAATACAAGAGCCTTCGCTTGCCTTTGATAGGACATTCACATCTCTTTGGATGTAATCATCAGTACTAGGGTCATCGCTATGCAGAGCTTCCCAACGCATTGCTGTAGGGGCTTTGAACATTACAGCCATACGACAGTGGTTAAGGTCATCACTTCTTTCATCGAGCATGGCATCGCTACAACCTACAGGGTTCATGCCAAACTGCTCTCCTGAAACAATATCATTTCTAATTCCAGAAATTCCCCAAACATTTGTGGGGTTCTTATTTCCAGCAACCCCGTCATCATCATAGGTTTGCCAATTTTGGTCTTCATCAAGAAGTGGTTCACCAAAGTAGGTGACTCCGAATTTAACTGCTAATCGGTTAGCATTTTTACCGTCTGTCGCTACGATTACCTTACCACCTAGTTCAGTCACGAAGTGATGAATTGCAGTTGCTTCCGTCTCATCAATTGGTTTTTCGGTACCAGCAATTACTAGCATTGTCCGATGTGGCTCTTCCCAATCGTTCACTAACATTGGAGTTGAAAGTGTGTTACGTATCTTGTAACCTTCTCCGCCAGGGTCGCCTCCAAGACTAGATCTCATGTCGGTAACTTGGGCTAACCGGGTTTTCTCATCTTTAGCCTCAGTGACATATGCAGAGTAGTAAGTTTCCTTGTTTGCAGTAACTAGAGTCATTGATAACATCATCACAATAATTAGAATTGCAAATGTTGCACCGATGATAGTTCCAAAGTGCTTAGGGCCGTCATCGTCTTTTGCCATTTTCTAGTCACTTCCTTGTGGTTGAACGGGCTCAAGCCTACGATTACTAATTCGTGCAATTAAGTTTCGCAAATATAGGTTGGGGCTGTTAGAGTAATGCGTTTGTAGTAGTTTCAAACTAAGGTGTTACGTATCATTTGCGAATATACCGCAATAGGGTAAAAAAAGTGATAGTTTTTCTTTCACAATTTCCGACGGGATAAAGCACCAAAGAATAGCGCAAAAATCGCCGCACCCGGCCAAATAGGGGTCCAGTTCTGAGATATAACATCTCCATCATTTGATGTATCATCATTGTTGTTCGAGGTGTCGTCTCCATCGGAGTTATCACCGCGGTCCTCAACTATACTGACGGTACTTTCATCTGAGTCGGCTGTTTGTGAACGCCCCGCATCTATATCACCTCTTGATTGTATTGAGATTTCAATCACGCAGTTCTTTGTTGGGTGGCTGTCAGAGGTTGAAATATTGAGGATTTGAGTTAGGTTGTTACCCATCTCAATAGCAACACTCTCCAATTCTTCGGCTCCTCCAACATCTAAGAGAGGGCAAGAATCAGTGACAGTAACTTTGTAAACTGAATCAACTGCATTCCCCTCGTTTCTCACAATTACTTCTAGTGAACTTATTGTTCCAGCATTCAGAGGGCCGGTGGGTTCTGCTAAATCAATGGTCAAATCAACAACCATTGGTATTGTGATGTTCCCCTCACCATCTTTTGAATCGCCACCAGTAGTAAGTGGTAATCCAGCATATCCAGTGACCGTCCCAGTAACTATGAATCTGTCACTTTGGCTAGCGGCAAATTCTGAAACATCAATTTGGTGGATTGTAAACTCAAACGATTTATTGGATTGAGCCCCGATTTCTACTGTTTCTGGACCATTGGCAGAGCCATCAAACGGTATGTCAAATTCAATATCAAGATTAATTGCAGCCAGGTTTTGATTGTCAATCCAAAATTTTACGCTCACTTCGCCATCTAAGCCAAGTTGAAAGATAGGTTCTGTGTCCTGGGGCGATTCAATACCGATTTCCCATCCAGCTGGAATATCGGGAGTGTCATCTTGTGCAGTGGCCGAGAAAGGCATCATTGCTAGCACCAGTATGAGGGTCAGTAGTTTGGCTCGCACGTTCACTTCGACACACTCCTCATTGTTGAAACCGCCGCTTACTTATGCAATATCTGATTCAAACATCGTCGTGCTAGAACTTTCACCATTTTACGGCGATAATTTGGCTTTAAACCGGTGTTATTAACAGGTTTTATTGATTTTCTAAGCGCCTCAGAAAGGGATTCAATACTTTCTTTTCCGCTCCAATCCGGCAACACCGCTGCGACTTCATCATCATGAACACGTGGAATGGATTCTAGCCCAGTAGAAGCAATTTTTAGAGTTGATATTTGCTCTCCACTAAGTTTCCATGCAGCAGCGATTCCGGCTTCTGGGAAATCCCAAGAATCTCGTAATGTCAATTTGTGATAACAACCAGTCAATTCAGAACTTTCACTTGGTAATGTAATGTGGGTTACTAATTCACCTGGTTGCAAAACATTTCTCGTCATCCCATCAAGTTCAAAGAAATCTGAAAGAAGCATCTCTCTTTTTCCTTTTGACGAAGCCAGATGGATTGTTGCATTTAGACAGAGAAAAGCAGGCGCTAAGTCTGCCTGATAGGTGGCCACACACAACGTGTTTTGGTTAGCGATGACACGACAATCAGCATCTGTTCCGCATTCGCATTTGTGGCACCACTCAATAGATTCACGCCAATCTTCAGTTTGGTTGAACCAGTAACACCTTGTGTCTAAACAGATATTGCCACCGACTGTCCCAGACCTTCGTATCATTACTGAAGCAATACTTCCAGCCGCTTCCTTGAGTAATGGATGTGTAATATTACTCTCGGCTAGATCGTGTAATCGAACCATGCCGCCAATATGAGTTGAAGATAATTCACTCATTTCAGCAACTTTTGCAAGCGATATGACATGCGCTTTTGAATTAAGGTGCCACTTGTAATTTGGAATTAAATCGGTGCCCCCAGCGATCCAATCAAATTCTTCTCCGGCGGCAATAAAATCGCCTGCTAATGTCAAAGCCTGCTCAAGGCTGGTTGGCATCAGTAACTCAAATGGAGGCATTCTCACGTGTCATCACCTCGGTGTCTACGCTCAATGTGTTTCCATGCTGTACCGGCCAATCTAGGATTATCGATATATTCTTGAGATGGCATTACAGAAACTTTCCAATCATCAGATTGTTCCTCTGGAGGTAGTGTTGCTGTAAATCCGAACAAGGCGCCATTATGGTATGGTTCAATATCATCGTTATTGCGCCGAGCAATGTCACGTTTTTCATGTTCATCAGCCCGATTTGCGAGTGACTCTTGGAGAGGAGAGAGTTTGAGAGTAGGTGTTTTCAATTCTAAAGGATCAGTGACTCCTTGTGAGCGACATAATTTCTCAATACTTCGATGCATTCTGTCAGGTGTGATGGGTAGTTCATCAACTCTAACACCAATCGCATCGTACACCGCATTACAGACCGCAGGCAGAATTGGTAGTAGCGGACCTTCACCAGCTTCTTTTGCTCCAAATGGCCCTTCTGGGTCATTACTCTCAACAATGATTGGGAAGACCTTTGGCATTTCATGAACCGTTGGTATCTTGTAATCTAGAAGATTTCCGTTCAGTAGATGTCCAGTTCTGCCATATACCATTTCTTCAGATAGAACTTGGCCCAATCCCATATGGCAACTGCCAATTATTTGTCCTTCAACTGCAAGAGGATTCAGAGCCTTACCACAGTCGTGTGCAGCCCAGACATTGATGACGCTTGTTTGTCCAGTTTCAACATCAACTTTCACCTCTGCAACATATGCTGAAAATGAGTAAGCGGGGGCTAATCCCGCAGCGGCCCCTTTGTGTGCTTTACCCATTGGTGGAGTTCGGTATGCACCAGATGCCACTAGCGCGCCGCGGTCTTCCTGTGCTTTGTGAAGCGCTTCAAGATATGAGACCCCGACAGCAGGATTCCGTTTATCGTAGATACGTCTGTCACCTAATACTATTTTTTTGGGGTCAGCGCCAGTGATATTAGCGGTAGCATCAATCAATTCTTGACGAATTTTCATAGCTGCTGAGATTGCCGCATTGGCATTCATAAATGTCACTCTGCTTGAATATGAGCCAAGGTCAACTGGAGCAGTATCTGTTTCTTTTGAGCGGACTCGAATCATGTCTAATGGAAGTCCTAAAACCTCTGCAACAGATTGAGAAACAACCGTGTCAGAACCCTGGCCGATTTCAGCGGCTCCAGTATGAATTGTAACTCCACCATCCATATCGATTTTCAGATGAACTGTGGCGTGTGGAAATTTGTTTGGGTCCCAATGGATTGGTAATCCACTTCCAGAAATGAAGAATCCACAACCAACTCCGATACCATGTCCTAGCGGTAGTTGGCGAAATCTCTCATCCCAACTAGATGCTTTACGAACTTTTTCAAGGCATTCTCTCATCCCAGTACTAGTTATCCTAAAACCTGTAATCGTTGCACTAAGGGGTGGTAGTAGATTGGCTAGGCGAAATGTCATTGGGTCAACCTGAAGTTTGTCTGAGAGGTCATCCAGTCCAACTTCAAAGGCACACCTTGAGTTAACAGCGCCATGCCCGCGCATGGCACCACTTGCTGGTTTGTTTGTCCAAACTCTAGCACCGGTGTAATGGAATGCTCCAATTTCGTAAGGCGCGGTGTGAAGAACGCCGTTGTAATAGGTTGTAACATGGCCGAACGAAGCGAAAGCACCGCCATCAATTAGGGCATCAGTTTCAACGCCGCAAAGCCTTCCCTGAGAATCAGCATGGAGGTTCATTTCGATATGTGATGGGTGTCTACCTCGGTTAGTCAAGAAAACCTCTTCTCTATCAAATGTAATTCGCACTGGACGGCCAGATTTACGTGATAATATTGCTGCGCACATCTCATGAGGAAAAGGGTCTGACTTACCACCAAATCCTCCGCCTACAAACGTTCTATAGACATTTATTTGATGCATTGGAATCTCAAGTACATCGGCGAGTGATCGATGCAAATAGTGTGGCACTTGTTGTGGTGTGTAGATTGTGAGACGTCCTCTTGGGTCCCAGTTTGCTACCGTAGCATGGGGTTCTGTAAAGCCGTGATTTACTCCCCTAAAAGTCCAATTTGAGTGGTGGGATGCGTTTGCATTTTCAATCATTTTGTCAACTTCGCCGAACTCTTGGAAAACCCGCTTTTGGATATTCGCTTCGCCAATGTGATATTTACCGCGGTCATGGATGGGATTTTCACTATCTTCCAATCCATCTTTCATGTCGTGAATGCTGTCTAATATCTCATATTCAACCTCAATGAGTTGCACTGCTTGTAATGCAGTTGCTTCATCTTCGGCTGCCACAGCTGCTACTAAATCTCCAACATGACGCACTAGACTGACTGCTAAGGCATGTTCATCTTTGGTGACTGGTAGAACACCAAACGAATTACTTGCATCACTTCCTGTTGCGATTGCAATAACACCTTCAAGTGCTTCAGCAGCCGAGGTGTCAATTGATTTAATACGAGCAAAATGATGCGGAGAGCGGAGAATTTTCCCAATCAATTCATTGTTTAATCGAATATCGTCGCCATATTGTGCTTGCCCTGTGACTTTGTAGCGTGCATCTATCAGAGGGGTTCTATGGCCGATAGAGGAGCTAGTGATGAGTTCATCGTGGCGATGAGTACCCCAAGGTTGCGACTGCTTTCCTCCCTGGCTTTCAGGTATCATGTTCTCATCTTGGAGGTCACTGAATTGATCTTTACCACCGCTTCCGGGGCGTGAAAATGGTAGTTTACCAGGCTGCTGTTTGTAGCCAACCATATCCTCTTCGTCACTCATGCAAGTATCACCTGACTATGTGTCATCTCCCATGAAACCAGGATGCGGGTCTGAGTGAGGTGAGGTTGGATTTGATGTTGCTTTTCCACTGCGAAGTATTTCAGCAGCAGCCTGGACAGACTCAACAATCGGTTGATAGCCAGTACAACGACAAAGATTGCCATCAATCGCATTCTTGATTTCAGTCTCGGACGGATTGTCATTTTCTTCAAGAAGCGCAGTTATCACAATTAGAAAACCTGGGCTACAGAATCCACATTGACTACCACCATATGTTGTAAATGTCTCCTGGATTGGTGACAGATGATGTCCGTCAGCGATCCCTTCAACAGTGGTTATTTCACACCCTTCAACCTCACTTGTAAGTGTTAGACAAGAGAGACGTGGTTGGCCGTTTACAAGAACTGCACAACATCCACAAGTACCCATGTCACAACCTCTCTTCACCCCTAGAGTACCAATTTGGTCACGCAACACATCGAGAAGAATTGAATCACTTGAAATTGATTCTGTGACTTTCTTTTCGTTGACAGAGGCAGTCCATTCCAACTTACCTGCTTGAGGCAACATTGAAACTCGATTTTTCTTTGACATGCCAAAAGCCCAGTGCCTACTCCGTAGGCATACTGACGAGTCGGGCTCCGTCTTTGATAGTTCGCCTTAGTGTGAGAATGCATTAGCCATGGTTTATGTTTGAATTATGTGCGTACAAATACTGATTCACAATCATCTTTCCCAGTAGGTGGTTCAATCCAATCTTCGTCTGCGGGAAGAACAAGTCCCTGTCCGATTTCATTGAGAGTTTCAGCCAAGCCTTTCTGTACATCAGCCAACTCATCCCAAGGGATTTCGCCTCGACGCAATCTTTTCCACTGTTTGAGTGTGCCAATTGAACGTACTGAGCGACTCCATAAGAGCAAATGTAGTCTTGCTGCTACAGCCCACAAAGGCATCAAGATGAAGGCAAGTAATATCCAATTTATTTTTGTTACATAGGGCTGAATTAGTGGTAATAAGCCATACAAATTTAGATTCCAAAGTGGGCTAGAGTGTGCTGCTAGTAAGAAGGCTACAGGGAATGAAACTAAGATCCACCAAATAGGAAGTAACGCAAAACCTACGACAATTTTGTGAGTGCCAAGAGTATGGTTTTCTTTGATAGATAATCGGTCGGCGATGGGTCCAGAGATTCGGTAAGGTGGCCACGAACCGATTAATGCTCCCCATGTGATAAGCCCAGCCATAAATATCCAAGAGCCAATTATCTGGATTACAGCTGAAATTAGGTCAACAACTCCTGGCCTTTTATCTCGGTCGTACAATTCATGCTCCTTAAGCCCATATTTGTCCATATTTTGAGCGTGGTTACTGACTCTTGACTTTAGGTTGAGTGCTTGTTCTGGATTGTTTTCTGATAGCCATAACCAAGCTGCGCGGGCGCGCCGAGCGCCCATTACCGCTTCTGCATAAGTTGCTCCAGTTTTACGGCCAAGCATTCGATTTCGATGCACTGAAAGTAACCCTCTTGCGCGCCAAAGAAGTTTACGATCCTCCCATGTATCAAGTCCTTGGCTACTCCGTTGGAGTTCAGTACCTAGAGATTCAGTTACCGCGTTAACCCACGCTCGCTCGGCAGCGATATCAGCCCCAAACTCTGCAATCTGCTCGTTGGTTGGGGTAGGTGCTCCTTCCTCACCTGGTAGCGGTGGCATGCTCATCGGCTGATGTACGGATACTAAGGCCCGTTCTCTGAATCTGCTGGCATCCGAATAGTGTAGTCCAACAGGGACTAAAGATGGTGGTTCCTCACCAGTTTCGCGAGCCTTGAATAAAGCTTTCAGCATAATCCTAGCCGGTCCAGTTTTGGTCTTTTGTGGGCTACTCATGACGTGCGAAATTCCTTCAGGATAAATAGCGCACCAACCACCTTCACAAAGCACATCAGATAGAGTATCGATAAGATTTGTATTGCCTCCGGTTTCACTTGTTTTTGAATCTGTAGCGGGGGTTACATCTGCCTTTCTATAGACAGGCTTAGCACCAGCAGCCCTCATGAAATGGCCAAGAAGTGGTATCTTGAATAGTGTGTGCTTCGCGACAAAAGTCATTTGTCCAGGGAGCAATGAAAGCATCAATAATGGGTCTATCAAAGAGGCTGGATGCCAAGCAGCAAAAAGAACCCCTCCTTGTTTAGGAATACACTCTTCATGAACAATGCCATGTTCACGAAACCATGATGCGCTAATTTGACGGCAAAGCCAACGAATAACGCGGTACACAAAAGGCAGTCGCTTCACATCATTCACTCCTGTGAGTCAGCCAACGTAGGGCTTTAGGCAATATGTGATTCCCTTGCACCACCTATTTTTTTCCGACGGTAAGGTTCATCCCGAATAGCAGGTCTCGACCGGCTTAGGAGATAGACATGGCAAACAAGAATACGGTATTTATTGTGGTTGGGGTGCTGCTTGCTGCTTTCAATATAGCAGTAGTTGGAACAGTAGCAACAGGTGCAGTTGAAGGTGCGGTGCAATCGGCCTTCCAGACCCACACAAAGGATACAATTTGTGCGAATGATGATTGTTCAGAAGTGAATGAAGACTGGGCAACATCCAGTAGTGAGCGTTCCTATTACGCGTGGGACTTGGTGAATTATGAAGATGTTCTAGCTAACCCCATGACTGAGCAACAGTTTGAACAGGTTGGGCCGGTTGTTTACGAGATAACTGCTGAGAGAACCTTAGTTGAACATGATGCTGAGGCAGGAACCATATCCTACACCGAAGTCAAGAGTTTCACATGGGCAGGAGGTACTCCCTCCAATGCAGAAGTAACAAACCTCAACATTTTATTTGAGCCTCAAAGAGTTGGGGCAACTTCAACTTTCATTGGTATTGTTGCTAGCATGACTCAAGCAGGATTTGCTGCTGGAATGATTGAAAACGATATGGAGGTAGGAGTTCCAAGCCAGCGAACAGCGTCTGATTTGGATTCAACATTAGTTGATTTGGCTACTACACTTTCTAACGAACAAGTTGCTAGTAAGAATATGGCAATGCAGGCCTATGCAACTTGGAATTCTACTTCCGAAGCCTCAGCAGTTTACAATATGACACTGATTAACGGCAGTGAGGAAACGGTCAACACTTGGTCCGAGCCCGACTTTTCTGATGGTCTTGAGTTTGCCTTCCGGCAAGCTGATGACCCAGGTGATTCATCAGTAAGTATCTCGCTTGATAGCAAGTGGGGACCAGCAGTCTTCTTGGGGCTTGGCAATCCAGGTAGTTCAATTTCAGATTTGATGGCTAACCCTGAAGGAAATCCATCAATGGTCAGAGCAACCTTGTTTGGATATTTGGCTATGCAAAATGAGACCATACCAGACTTTGCAGAAACTTTTGTTCGAGACCAAGCAATGTACGCTCTTGTAGGTGGAGTCTTTGCTAGCAAAGGTGGAGGCGATGCAAACTGGGCCGATGATATGGACGAGGTCGAAGACCGATTCTACGAAGTTTCAGGTTCAAGGATATCAAATCATGATTCTCTCTATGACCTTCTCTGGGGTATGGATGGGGGGACACCACGCGGTATTCTAGTTTCAGATTCTGGTGGTATTATGTGGGGCCTTGGCCTCATCTTGTCAACTGCACTTGAAAATCCATTTGCAGTAATGTTAGACTACAATATTGGTATTTCCGATGTAGCTAAGATTGGGGAATATGGTGGTAACTGGTTGCTTGGTAATACTGATCACCCAATGATTTTGAATGGCGGTTCAGGGACCCTGAACGCAACTGAATATCTCTATGCTCAGTTTGCAGGACCAGACCCGCTGACTGGAGGTTTTTCATCTGCTAGTCTCAACGTTGGAGGTATTTGGGGGGCGTTCCTTGGAAACACATACAGCGTTTCAGGTGATGATGTAGTTCTAAGTTATTCAGAAGTTGAGAACATTCTCTACGGCCCGATGGGAATTACGACTGCTGCTGCTGTAGGATTCCTATACGGTGAGGTGACAGGTCATACATTACCTGTTGATCCTATCACAATGGTTCCACAAACCGGCGGTGTTGAACTTGAATGGAACACAGCACTGGTGTCGCAGATATACGGTATTGATGAGAACAGTGCTGCAGCACTACGCTACTTCGTCTATGAATTGATGTTCAACACTCAAATCCCGAATCTACTTGGTAGCCTGTTTGGTGAAGAAGCGACTGGGTTTCCAGGAGCAACAAAGTGGGTATCTCATACTGTTGACCAGTGGTTATTTGGATGGCGAGATCCGTTGATGGCTTCAATTGAAGGTAATCAGAACAATTTGACTTATGGGTGGCAATCTCTTGAGACAAACAAGACTTATTTTGGCTCGGTGTCACAACATGCACCTAATGGGGTTTCAACTGGTGACGGGACTTTGTACAAGGTGTGCACTGGGGAAAACCCCGATTGTGATACTGGAGAAACACTTGAACAGGACGGCTCACCATACCTAGCTTGGCGTACACCTGAGATGGAAGAGGACACTTATGGGATGATTGGCAATGAGTCACTGGCTGGCACTTCAGGTGGTTTCATAACCGGTGAAGGCGATTTGCTAAACCTTGGTGATTATGCGATTTGCTCACCATTGCAACAGGCAGATAGCGACCATCTCGGTCTTTTGACAGAAACATGGACTTGCCACATTGATGGTAATGAGAGATTGATTCAGGGCAAGTTGATTAATTCTCATTCTGCATTAGACATCTTCCCGGGGGCTGTCCCAATTTATTTTGCCGCTGATGTTGAATTGAAGGTTCAGCCGACTGCAAGAATTATTGTTGCTGGTGCTTCTGAAAGTTACTTCTACATCGATATGAGGCCAATGCATGAGCAGGGTTCAAGTTCACCTGAAATGAGTGATATGCAAGCCGTATTCAAGATTGAGTCTGGTGGTGGTGCGGATGCTGAAACAGTAGAGTTGATGCAGTCTGGGATTGTTGATAATCAGAAGCAATTTACCTACTGGACTAACTTTGATACAGATGGCGGATCTTTCTTCATCGACCAAGTAACTGCAGCAATTTATCTTGGTGCGATAGTGTTGGTAATAATGGGTGTTTTGGGAATCATTCGAAGTGGTGCAACTGAGAGTCCGGCTCTCGGGGCTACAGAAGACGAAACTGAAACGGAAAAAGCCGATGAGGTTGATGACGATTTACT
>DTUF01000028.1 GCA_012964335.1 Candidatus Poseidoniales archaeon
GGACTACCCGGGTATCTAATCCGGTTCGTGCCCCTAGGCTTCGTCCCTGACCGTCAGATCCGTTCTAGTGTAGAGCCTTCGCAACTGGTGGTCCCTACGGGATGACAGGATTTTACCCCTACCCCGCAGGTACCCTACACCTCTCCCGGTCTCAAGTTTGGCCGTGCTCGCAGAATTCAGACAGTTAAGCTGTCTGATTTACCCACGAATGTACCAAACCGGCTACGGACGTTTTAGGCCCAATAAGAACGACGACCACTTGGGGCTTCGGTATTACCGCGGCGGCTGGCACCGATATTTCCCGCCCCTATTACTCGACCTGTTTAGAGTCAATTCAGAACCCCGTAAAAACGGGGACAATTGGAGTTCCCTGATCACGATTTCTCGCATTGTCAAGTTTTCGCGCCTGCTGCACCCCGTAGGGTCTGGATTCGTGTCTCAGAATCCATCTCCGGGCGATTGCTCCCACAACCCGTACGCGTCGAGGGCTAGGAGGTCCATTACACCCCCTACTACCTGATACGCCGCAGACCCATCCTGTTCCGCCAGAGCTTTCATCCACCAACCGTTCCAGGCATGGTGAACTATGGGGTATTATTCTCACTTTCGCGAGGTTATCCCCCTGAACAGGGCAGGTTATCCACGTGTTACTGAGCGGTACGCCGAGGCCTAAGCCTCTAGACTCGCATGGCTTAATCGAACTCCAATAGCGGTCGCCTCCGGCAGGATCAACCGGATTTCATGTCGGCCGAAACCGACTTTCAATCTTTTTAATCCCTAGGAGACATGGTTCGCTAACTGTTACTTATTGGTTTTGACAAGGTTATTTTGCACCTTATTTTGTTCCTTTGCACACATCATTGTGTGTCATTACATGTATCACCTCTTCACCACAAGCCAAGCTCGCGGTTGCATTACCTCGGCTACAGCGTATGCGAGATGGTGTTCTTCATCGCCCATTGCTGGACTCAGACACCAACGCCGTGCATTGCTGTAGCATCCCGCCGACCTACCGTCCCTATATCAACCTGACTCAATAGACCGGTTTTGAGCCATGACGGCAATGCAATGCAGTACCACGTTTTTAATCTGATATGAGATGAAAATAAGTAACCTGTATATGTAGCCAAGAAGTAAAACTAAATGGTTCGGGAATCAGCACGAATAAAAGGGTAAATTAACAATAAATCGAGGGAATAATCATCAATATAACCACTACTTTTCTCGTAGTAATACTCATCGCCAAACAATCCCATCAAACCTCAAAGTTGCTGAAATCACTAGGTGATAAATCGTTTGCAAATAGTCTATGCGAGTGATTTTACTATGTGAAAATCACTCTGCGCCGAAGAATTCTCGCATGAACGGATGCATTTCCATTGCCTGCTCTTTCTGGATTTGTTCATACGTTCTGAGGATGATACCTACGGCCAATAGCAGTCCGGTTCCAGAGGCATTTCCAACCGTTCCTAGCAAGTCCGCACCGGCCGCCAATAGACCCACGAACGCGCCTGAAAACAGCGTGACAGGAGGAATATAACGCTCCAAAATGCGCTCTAATACCACCGGATTTTTCCGGAATCCGGGAATCTGCATACCCGTCCGTTCAATTTGTTTAGCCACATCCTTGGCTGACATATTGGTAGTTTCAATCCAGAATTTTGCGAACACCATGGACCCGGCAGTCATCACAAATACATAGGTGAATACGTGTAACAATATTTGCCATAGTTCGTGACCAAAGCCATCACCTCGTTGATCTAACAGCGGTAACAGCCAGGACTGTACACCACTTACCATCGATGCATACCAAGCAAACCCATCTGAAGCAGTTGTCGAACCGACATCATATGAACCAAGCCAGGGTGCAATACTCCAAGCCCCATTAGCACCTAGTAAAGGCACCGTAGAGAGCACCGGGTGGCTCCAGAACAGCAAAGTGAACATATTGAGGTTAGCGAGTAAAGCAGCCATCAAAATGACTGGAATGTTACTAGCATATACCAACCGAATAGGGTATTTTCCGCGATGTCCTCTGACTTTCCCGTGAGTCAGCGGCAATTCCAGTTTACTCGATTCAGCATACGCTACAATCAAGAATACAATAATCGACGAAAATAAGGCTATCAGAGGATTCGCGTGATTAAGTAATATCATCTCGAAACCGTTCTCTGAAACCAACTCAGAATTGGTTGCAGTTCGCAGAGTATAGAATATCATCGGAAGTACCCCTGAAGGCGGGTTTTGCATGCTATAAGCTCCAGCAGAAACAGGTAACGGCGACAGGGTTCCAACGAAAGTTGACTGTGCCACACCAGCGGCAATGAATAGCGAAATACCAGATCCAATACCCCACTTACTGACTAGTTCATCCATCAAGAATACGAGGTAGGAACCAAGGAATAGTTGTAATACAATTAATGCGTTTGACCAACCCAATCCAAACATCGCAACGATGTTCTCGTGAGGGTCCAGGAACCCGTACACTTGTGGAATAGATTCGACAGGAATCATCAACAGAACGAGAATTTTCTGTATACCTTGGTACAGTTGCTTGTCTTCGGAATTTTGTAAGTCTAGATTGATGATTTTTGCTCCGGCGAACAACTGCATGACAATTGATGCAGTAACGATTGGCCCAATTCCAAGGTGCATAATTGAACCTGATGCACCAGCCATAATTGCTCGGAATGATGAGAAGATATCCATAGTGGAATCAGCCAATCCCCAAATCATGACGTTAGTCATCATGAAGTAAATGATGAGAACGATTGTCGTGGTCATCAACTTCTGATTGAAGCGAACGTGACCATCTGGTTTGGTGATAGATGGGTAAACATCAACGAAACGCTTTAGAGCGTAAAGTCGACTACTTTCCTCTCCAGTATACGCAAGACAGGCTAATGCTAATGCAGTACCTAATCCGAGTAAACCTATTCCAACGAATAGGAACCCAACTTGGCTATCATCTTGTAGTGCCCAATAAAAGAGCCCAGCCATTATGGAAAGCCACATCAGGAACTTAGCCGCTGAACCAAAGAACTTGATTTGCTTGATTCCATCGGGGAGGTCTTTCTGAATAGCCCACAGAACCCAAGCCACGTACGCTACTGCTACTGCAATCATTTGTGCGGCGTAAACCATGGCATCTCTATCAGCGCCAAGGAGGTCTTCTTTCTTCCACCAAAATAGAGCACCAAAGTAGATGACTGAAACGGCTGTTATACCGAATGCTGAGGGCTTACGTACTGCCATATTTTCTCACGCCTTCTATTTCTTCATTTCAGAGTTTCTAATCAGGGAGAGAAAATCACTCCTCTTCCCACTCGTTATCATCATCGCCAGAAAGGGTGACTGAACCACCTGCGGCCTCAATCTTTTCAATCGCCTTCGCACTTGCATGCTCAACGGTTACTGAGAAGGCTTGGTTAACTTGACCACTGCCTAGTAACTTGTCAACTTGGTAATCGCGTAAGTTTACATTTCCATCATCATCAGTCATGTCAGAAAGTTGACTGACATTTGCAGTGACATGGACTGTGCAAAGAGATGGGTCACGATTGAACCCGTGCATACCCCAGTGGTTTGGCATATACTTGATTCTAGTCATAACTTTGTGTTTGTTTAGGCCAGCATTACCACGCCCGCCTCTCTTACCAGCACCACGTCCAGCTTTCTTGCCACGACCATGGTATCGGCTACGTCCTCGGAATTTATTTGTTCGTGATGGCATACTTCTCAACTCCTCAAATCATTCTCCCAGCGAGGTCAATTATTGCCTCACCGCGATATCCTAATGCCCCACCAACTGTGAAGTGGCGTTTGATCCCGCCCCATCCATTTGCTCCTCGTGGAGGGTGAAGTCTGAATACTGGCTTCATGTCAGTGATTGTCTTAGTTGATGAATCCCCTGAAACTATTGAAGATGCAAACTCCTTGATATTCTTGAAATCAGTCTCTGCTTTTACAACAGCATCTGTAATTGGCTTATCACCCATCAATCGTCCTCTTTCAGCAATTAGATTTGCAATTGTTGACTCATCAACCTGTCCCCAGGTGATGTAATCCTTAGCCTTCTGAAGCATTCCTGCATAAACGTCATTCTCAGGAATGAGAACAGCATGGTTTACGCGAGTCAAATTTAAATGACCCATTGTTTGTTTGATTGAACGCTCAACACCTATGTTAGATCGTACTCTAATTACTAACCAAGTCATTCGTTCACCCTACCTGTAGACATGAATAATTTCTTCTTCTGGTCAGCACTAACCTTGGATTTGTTGAGGTTTTGTAATGCATTGTAAGTTGCGCGAGCGAAATTGATTGTTGTTCGGGTTTGTCCGTGAGTTCGTGAGTAGATATCGGTAACTCCAGCCAAACGAAGTACAACCCTACCCTTTGAACCTATGACTAAGCCCTTACCAGCTGGTGCTGGGATGAGAGTTACCCTAGTAGAACCTGATCGACCAGTAATCTTGAATGGTACGCTAGAACCTGCACCGCCACCTGATTCCCAAGAACCATTACCACGCATCACTGGGATGATGTTGAGTTTTGCATTGTCAATCGCTTTGCGAATTGTTGCTGCGACTTCCTTACCCTTTACCATGCCAAGGCCGACATATCCGTTGTTGTTGCCAACTGCGGCCATGACATTGAAACGAACTCTTCGACCACTGTCAGTCATACGCTGAATCATATTGACATTAATGACTTCATCTTCTAAGCCAGGAAGTAATGCGTCAACGATTTCAACCTCACGAATTGGCAAGCGGCAATCCATTGCTTGCTCAAATGTTGTGATTTCGCCATTACGGACCATTCGTCCTAGACGTGTTTTAGGAGTCCAAGAGCGAAGATTTGCCATTGCATCATAACCACCCTTTCGGCGGCGATGACGACCTTGTTCGGCTTCTGGTTCAGGAGTGTATGCAAGTGCAAGACCTGGTGCGACTTCAACGGTATCTGGTGCTGGTTGTTCATCTGCCATTTATTCAGGCCCCCTTGATTGCCTTCTTGCTAGTTTCAACAGATTTAGCAAGTTTATCAGAAATATGATTTCCTGCAATTCTGTCATCATCTGGTAAAATATGTTCACCATGTGGAATTTCAAGTCCGCCATCCACCATTCCTTTGAGGGCTGCGAACACGCGGTTACCTTTGGTTGAAGCACCTAGACCAATGTCTAGAACTGCACTTCCGTGACCGGCTGCAGTTGCTTTCTGTGCTAATGCCATTCCTGCAATGTAACAAGCAGGAATTGATTTTCGAGATGCATCCTTTGGCCACTTGAAATCTGAAACGATTGTTGCTCCAGTTGTTGCCGCAATCACTTTGTCACCATCAGGCTCGTAAGCAATGAGTTGGCAAATCACTTGAGTATTGGTTACACGAACTACTGCTCTTGGCTGTCCTCCTCTTAGTAACTTGAGTCGACGGCGGTAATCCGTCAATCCGTGTTCACGGCGAGCGTACTTGCGTCTCTGATTCTTTCCGTATGCCATTATTCATCCCCTCCTACTTTGATACCATCAAGTTTCATGTTGGTCTTCATGTGAGCAATGCTACGGTAGGAATTACCCTTTGCCTTACGATAGTAGTATCGATATTTGCTCGCATCTAATGTACCGTCATCACGCATCACTTTTAGAACTCGGCGCTGGGAACGAATAGTGCGCATCCAGCGCTGCTTTCGAGGGAAACGTGCATTTGCAGTTCCACTTCTCGTACCATGTCCTTTGCGCCGTCCTTTTGCTCTTTGAGCAGCGTTTTTGTTAGCTCGTACACGACTTGTGCCTTGAACTGGCTTGGCCTTAATGTAGCCCATCTCAATCAGTTCGCGAATGTCTTCCTTTTGGACTGCACTACTAACCTGTTCGAGGTAGTTATCGTTAATCCAAACTCGGTTTAGACCTACTTCTTGGCCTAGTTGTACTGAGAGAATCTCTGCTGCTAATCGCTTTTGGTTACTCAACTGCATCAGATATTCCTCCTTCTGTTTAAGACTCGGATTCCCAATTCATCAGCCTTCTCATGAATTGCCGCTCGCTTGCGGTTTCCAACTCTCTTACCTATGCGTGCTGCTTCGACTTTGGGATCAATCTGTTCTAGGTCATCAGGTCGATGAACCATAACTTCACTGAATCCTGAAGGGTGAAGTCCACGAACTTCTGCAATCTTACCAAAACCAATTCTAGCCATTGGAGTTCGCCATCGCTTGTTTTTGCGTTGTTTACTATCCATACCCTTAGGTTTACGCCATCCGGTTCGCGACAAGCGCTTGTATCGATACCACTCTTGGCGGCGGAATGCTGGTTGTTTCTTGCCTTGTGCTGCACGGATTGCTAGTGCTTCTCTTGTAGCATCAGTGAGCTCTGGCTTCTGGCGTGCAACGTGAATCAACTCCTCATCGTCCCACTCCTCATCTAAATCATCAAAGTCATCATCAACATCTTCGGAGACTTCATCAACAGATTCAGTAGCAACTTCTTCAACTTCTTCACTTGAATCGCCTGCACCTTCTTCTAGTCGAGTAATTAAGTCAGCCTTCTTACCTGAAACAGGTAGTCCTGCTGCCTTTAGCAGAACTTTTAGTTCTGCAACTGTCATGTCATTATATTCGGCCATTCATCACACCTCCTCAGTTTGCCCCCTTCGAGACAATATATACTCCATCTTGGAAAATTCGTCGGTCACGGTGACGTATCTTGCATGAACGCTCAATAATTGCCGCTGTTTGACCAACCTTCTCCCTGTCAACTCCAGAAACGATAACTTCGCTCTTGTTCATGACTTTGACTTGAACTTCTGTTGGTGTCCACTTTAGGTCTGCAACCCGTGGGACTTTTTCACCGAATAAATTTTTAATTTCAAATGATGAACCATTTACAGTTAGGGTCATTGGGAAGTGAGAGTAAACTGCCTTTAGTCGATACTCAAACCCATTGGTAACTCCGGTAAGCATGTTGTTGATGTGGGCTTTCCAAGTCCCACATATCGCCTTATCTTTACGCCTAGGTAATTCGCATTGAACAACGACATTATCTCCATCCAAAGAGAGATTTACCTTGGTATGGGAAAACACTCGAGAGGTTGACCCATTAGGGCCTGTCAAGGATAAGGAATCTTCATCAATGGTTGCTGAAACACCCTCTGCAAGAGGAATTGTATGGAGAATCTGATCTAATTTTACCATAATAATCACCTCAGAACACGTAGGCCAGTAAGCGGCCTCCGATTGAACCCTCCTTAGCATCATAATGGTGCATAACACCTTGATTTGTTGTCATCAATAGAAGACCAAAATCTTGAGCAGGAAGATATCTTGACTCCCACTTATCGAATTCAGCAAACTTCACAGCATGGCGGGGTTTGATGACACCGCACTTGTTTATTGCACCGACTAATTCGATTCGGTAACCGCCACCGCGGCCATTTTCTATCCTTTCATATTCTCCGATGTAGCCACGTTCTGACATAATGCCAAGTAGACTACCTAGCAGATTGCTAGCTGGTTTTACTGTAACTTCGTAGTGTCCGGATTGTTCAGCATTAAAAATGCTGACAAACGCGTCATTTAATGGGTCAAATTGCATATCTTCATCCCTCCTCAACTATACTTCTTGAATCCTATTTCCGGCGCGATATCCCGGAAGCACTGGCGACATAGTCTCAGACCATGGCGGCGAATCATTCCTCTTTTGCGGCCGCACCGTCGGCATCCCAACTCTCGGCCAATACGAATTCCTGCATCTTTCCCCATCTTCACTCCTCCAGTAGTGTCAATCCGAACTGTTCCTTGAACCAAGCCTGTCCTTGTGTGCGGGTAATGCGGTGAGATTTTGGGACCTTTGCCTTCAAACGTCGGCGCCGACTAACACGGTGCCCAGGTCTCTCAAGTACGACATTGATGTCCATACCAAAGATTCCGATATCCGGGTCATATTTCATTTCGGGGAAATCGGTGTAGTCTGCAATTCCAAAAGATAAGTTGCCTTGCAGATCAACATTGTATGCAGGTAGAGTCTTTTCACGTACCCAGAAAGCATCCTCAAGGAACTTCTTGATTTTTTCAGGGTTACGCATTGTAACCTTACATCCGATTGGAGCACCTTCGCGAATCTTCAATTCACGGTTTGTGGTTTTCCCAATTGTTCGAATTGGGTTTCCATCAGTAATCAAGGAAAGAACCTGTTCTGCAAGTTGTAGTCGAGCTCCGCCTTCACCTACTCCAATGTGGCAAGTGACCTTAGTAATTCGAGGCTTTAGCATTGGGTTAACATTACTCATTCACTCACCTCTGGTAAATTGGTGTCACCAATTACGAACACATTTCTCTCAACTGTGCCGAAATCTGGGAAGGAAACTTCATTCTCCATGCTTGAGCGCTTTACAGCCAAACTCTGAATTGCAGTTACAGTTCCTACGTGACTACCACCTACTAAGTAGGCGTTAGTACCATCAGCGAATGGCACATGAGAGATTATCTTCTGGTCTGGTAAAGAGATGACTAGACTGTCACCTGTCTTGTAGAGATTTGCGTCATCAACTAGGATGTTCCTGCCGTCATGAAGATTATACTGAGTAACTCCACCACGAACCGTGTTCTTACCATCAATTCTGCAAACCTTTGAGTTTGCATCTTTTGCAGTGATTGTAGGGTAGCGAAGTTTTCCGTTTTGATCAAGAATACAACGGTAGTTTTGGTCACCAACTGTTAGGACATCCATTAATCCAACACCTCGGTCAACACTCTTTGGTACTTTACCATCAACCATCAAATTACGAGTTGCAAGCATTCGCTTAACTTCACGCTTTGAATGAGCCAAACCAAGTTCATCGCGTACGACAACTGCTAAGGACATACAAAGGTCAATCGGGTGTCCACTAGGGTCTGGCTTGGAAATCCAAACAGTGGTTTTTCGTGCCCCAGCCCAACTACGTGGCATTGCCAATCGTTTCTTGTGATTTGCACTCATTATTCATCGCCTCCGTTGCGCTCTTCTAATTTCTTCAAGCGGACAACATCGCCATCATCAATTTTAATGACTACAACGTTTGATGCATGTAGTGGAATTCCTTCTGCCTTGCTTTCGGAGGTTGAATGGCTTACACCTTCTACAAACACACGTCCTGTCTTGACATCAACCGCAATGACATTGGCTTCAACGCCTTCTTTACCGCGGCTACTACCAAGGCGCTTACCGCCCTCATCCTTGTCATGACCTGGGTTACCCCAATCGCCTCTGCGTACAGAGACAAGGTCACCAACTCTGATAGTGACATTGCGGACATTAGGATATGCTGGGTCTAAGCAGCGAGCACGTATGCGCTTACGCCTAGTGTGAAGTGGCGCGTTGGCTGCATTCTTTCGCTGCTTGTTTGGTTTTGTACTACTCATCATATCACCTCAAACAATCTGTTTCGCAGTCGCTGCGATTCTTGGCCACCTTTCTGCTGATTCTCGGGAAACAGGTCCCTTGATATCAGTTCCAATCAATTCTCCGCGCTCGTTTGAAACGAGCACACATGCATTGTCCTCAAATTGCACACGAGTCCCATCTGCACGGGCGTATGCACGCTTCTGACGTACAACTACTGCGCGGAACACTTGTCGGCGGCGTTCTGGAGTTCCTCTTCGAACTGTGACATTGATCATATCGCCAACACCAGCAGATGGATATCGGCGAGCAACCCCACCGAGATTTAGTACTGAAATCAACTGAACAATCTTTGCTCCGCTGTTATCAATACAGTTCATCTTTGACTCAGTTGGGAGACCGCGTGTTACGCGACTTGAAATCCCCTTCATTCTGACTCACCTCTCTCAATAACACAGAAAGTCACTGTCTTGGAAATTGGACGGCACTCCATAATTCGTACGGGGTCTCCAACATTAATATCTCCAATGCAACTTGGTAAGTGAGCTGAATAACGGCGGGTTCTCTTCTCAATTCTCTCGAACTTTTTCATGTGACGAGTGTGTTGTCGCTCTACAACGATTGTTTGCAACATGCCAACTCTTGACACTGTTCCTTCAATAATTTGGCCACGAACCCTCAAACTTCCATAGAATGGGCAATTTGAATCGCCATCCCATTCGCCCTTCGGCTCTATCACGTCAATACCGATGTCTCGCATTTCAGTTCCTCCTGTACTTTCTTTGAATTCTGTCTTCTGGCCTTTGACAGACCATAGACCCAACAACAGGTTCACTATTGTCGATTGTGAATTGGATTGTATTCTTAGCAAAAATGGACATGCCATCGTGCTCTTCAACTGTAACTGTATTACGTGATTCGCTTACCACAATACCTGAGCGACCGACCAAACTTGGGTCAGTCGAGGATACCACCTCTAGAGTACGAGATAACCATGAAGTATGCCAGTGTTCCATTCAGCGCACCTCCACCTGGTAACCATTTTGTTGTAGTACTTTGGCGACCCTTTTCTTGTGGTCTCCTTGAAGTTCAATGACTCTTCCTTTAACTGTGCCACCACTAGCGCATGATGACTTCAGAGTCTTGGCAAGCTTGTTGATATCAATGGCAGTATCTTCTATGCCTTCTACTATCGTGACCATCTTACCATATCTCCTTCGAACAGTTGAAATTATTGCTTTTTGTTGCTCCTTTGCTATTTCTTGACAGATACATAATTCTTCAGGGAGGCCGCATAGATTGCAGATACTTGCCATTAATTTCCTACTCCTGTCTTGCTTCTTGCATCTTTGTCTTGAGACGAGCGATGCTTCTCTTCACTTGCTTGTATGACCCTGGATTACTTGCAGACCCGCCCAGTGCTTGCTCTGCGCGCAGGAGAAGCATCTCTTCCTGTAATTCATTCATGCGTTTCTTGCGTGCCTCAAGAGACATATTGTCAATTTCACGAGTAGATAGATGGGTCATTCAACCGCCTCCTCTTCCTCTGATGGTTCAGCATCGGTTGACTCTGCTTCTGCAGGTTCTTCTTCTGCTACTTCTTCCGCCTCTTCCGCTGCTTCTTCTTCTGATGGTTCAGCATCGGTTGACTCTGTTTCTGTAGCTTCTTCATCAGCAGGTTCTGCTTCTGCAGGTTCTGCTTCTGCAGGTTCTGCTTCTGCAGGTTCTGCTTCTACAGGTTCTGCTTCTGCAGGTTCTGCTTCTGACTCTGTTTCTTCTGATGCATCATC
>DTUF01000029.1 GCA_012964335.1 Candidatus Poseidoniales archaeon
GCATTGATTGCCGCCTCAACATCTTCATCGGTAACATGTAGATGAAACACTGCTCGCAATGAAGTCCGTGAAATATCAAACAGGTCAACACCTTGTTCAGCTAATGCTTGAACGGCCTGTTTTGCGTCTTGACCAGCAGTGAGTGAGACATAGACCATGTTTGTTTGAACTGCGGATAAATCAACCCTATATCCATCCATTTCGTTCACGGCCTCACCAAATCTTCGTGCACGGGCATGATCATTTGCTAACCTCTCAACATTATTTTCTAGCGCGTATATTCCTGCTGCGGCGATGATTCCGGCTTGTCGCATACCACCGCCAAACATCTTCCTCCAACGGTGTGCAGAGGCAATAAATTCTGCACTTCCAGCCAAAATTGAGCCTACTGGCGCACCCAAACCCTTTGACAAACAAATAGCGACTGAATCACAATTCTCTACCAACCGCGCTGCTGAAATCCCACTAGCAACCGCGGCATTGAATAAACGAGCCCCGTCCATGTGAACGGCACACCCCCGACCCTTAGCAACTTCACAAATCTCGTCAATAATATTGACTGGGTAACACGAACCCCCGCCACGGTTTGAGGTGTTCTCTATGCACACTAGAGTAGCGTTTGGATAGTGTCCTTGTGAGCCCTCTGACTTGCGAATCGCCTCTCCAACATCAACAGCTGGAATTATCCCAGAAGGTCCGCTTACCCGCGCCACCGAACACCCAGAAAGTGCTGCATAACCCCCCCCTTCGTAGGTGTAAATGTGACTATGCGTCTCCAAAACTATCTCATCGCCAGGATTTGTGTGTGACCTCACTGCTACTGCATTTGCCATGGTTCCTGACGAAACGAAAAGTGCCGCCTCCTTACCAAGCATTTCAGCTGAAAGTGCTTCTAGTGCCTTGACTGTCGGGTCATCACCTAGAACATCGTCTCCAACGGGGGCTGTAAAAATCGCCTCGCGCATCGCCGCAGTAGGCTGAGTAACTGTGTCTGAGCGCAGATCAATTCGGTCAATTGAGTACTCGCGCATGTGTTGTGTGAGAGGGGGGTTGCTCATAGTGGCAACGGAACGAGTAGTTTACAAAACAATCCGAATAAGGAAGTGAAAATTACCACGCACGCTCTTTGTATCCACATTTTTGGCAACGACCATGACTTAGGTGCAATACACAAGTTGGTTTACGGCAACGCGTGCATTTACGGCTGCAAGTTCGCTGACAGATTGAGCACCTTGCCATCTATTGTCAGTATGAACTCAAGTCTATTTCCTTTTCTATCAGCAATTGCGAATATAAAAAAATGGAATAAAGGGGAAGTTTGAAATTATGTTATTATTCAAACATCAAGGTCGCCACGAACGAACTTGATGTACCGCTGTTCTTCATTTTCTTCAAATGGATGCTGCCCAATATTTTGTTGGTAAGCAATCCCTATCCAATCTCCGTCTGGCGAAATTACCGTCTCAAAGAAGTCGTGAAGCGCGTGGGTATCCGAATTATCTTGTTCATATTGAGTAACCACATGAAGTGGGATTGGATCTGCAACTTCGAAATTCCACGTGTCATTCTCTTGTGGCTCGCGCAGTGCACCTGCGTAAAGGAACCACTCTTTGCCTGCAGTGTAACCATCTTCACTGCCATTTTGGGAGAAATCTAAGCCATAGAAGGCGATGCTGATGACATTGTCTTCGCTGAGAGAAACGAATGGATACATGTTGATTCCACGCTCAAATGGTGTAGCATTCCATGATGACCAGTTGGTGCCATTGTCGTACGAGATTGCCACCCGTAAAGCCCATGGGCCAGTATCACCGTTTGGGCAATCTGCCCAAACCACTGCAACAGTTCCTGCCTCGTTATTGTTGACTACGGGATAACCTTCAGGACAGTTCCCAAAGCGCGGTCCAAGGTCAACTGGTGCCGCCCAAGAACCATCGGAAGGACTAGGCCCTGTTCCTCTACCATAATCATCAGAGATACGAATTTGTACCGTCCCTGAATTGGAATCTGCATTTTCTTGCGCCACAAAGACGTAAGGGCCGTGCTTCTGACTTGAAATTGTAGACCATCCACCTGGCATTGAGTAACATTGACTGAATGAGTTGCCTCCATTCTCTGAATGATAGTACCAGTATCTTCCCGAATCAAGTGAACATTCTGGAGGTGCTGCACCTGAGTTGCCAAGATAGTGGATGATTCCATC
>DTUF01000030.1 GCA_012964335.1 Candidatus Poseidoniales archaeon
CTTCCCCCGATCAGCTCATTCTTTTCAGATGGCATGAAATTAGGATATAATGTACACTAATTAACCTCGCGATAGAGAATTTTGTTGAATTATTTATCAAATATTTGTGAACCGATAACCCTCTAACAGACTCGCACCTCATCATTTTTTCAACCTCTTGTCACGGAATCATCAAGTGGTCTATCCCCCACGACCACTCGGTAATAGCCATGCTAGGAGCACACGACGTCACACTTGGAACAACAGGTTCAGTGCTTCTGAACTCAGCACTTTTCGCTCTCGCACTGTTTGGACTATGGCGAATTGAAAGTCGCTTAGATTCTGGCCACACGATGATTGCACTGGCTTTGCTAGCAACAGCGGGAATTGTTGGAAGGATTCTCCTTGAACCACTCCCTAACATCTCACCTGTTACAGTATTGGTTTTCTTGGCTGGCGCGCACTTTGGAGCACGTCACGGAGTCGCACTAGCAACCATCATCACACTTGGGTCAAACGTTGTACTGGGTCACGGTTTGTGGACTCTTTACCAGGCGGTTGGCTGGTCAATGATAGCGGTAGCAGGCGCTTATCTTGCTACTTGGTTAATCGATGCACAGGGAAAACTCAACCTCAACAGATTGATGGTTTCAGGATTTACTCTTGGATTTGCATTTGATTGGTTCGTCTCGCTCAGTGTTCTGCACACACAACCACTTTCCTATCTGCCATTATATCTAGCACAAGGTTTCGTTTTCGATTTAGTCCATGCCTTTGGCAACCTCGCCTTCGCGGCGTGGCTTGGTGTTCCAGTCAGTGAAATGTTGAAGCGCCATTATTCAATCAAATTGGAGGCAGTAAAAAATGTCCCAGTCGTCGTCTGAATTGACAATGGTTTTCATTGCTCGTAAGGACCTCAAATTGTCCGCAGGCAAATTAGCCGCTCAGGTTGGTCACGCTACCGCTGAATGTGTCACTAAGGCTGAGAGGACTGAACCGCGCTTACTTGACCGCTATATGCGGGTAGGACAGCGAAAAGTTGTCTGTCAAGCTGCAAGTGAAGATGATTTGCGCCGACTCTTTGGCCAAGCAAAAGATGCCGGAATCACCGCTGCGCTGATCAAAGATGCCGGCCACACAGAAATCCCAGCGGGCACTGTCACAGTTGTTGGATTAGGTCCAGCCAATCGAGATAAAATTGATGCGATTACCGGCTCACTCCCTCTACTCTCTTGAGCGTTAGGCTCATGGCTGACACCTGTGCACGCTGATACATGGCAGAGCGGGTAATGGACGCTGAATTGTCCGCAGAAGAGGACGAAATCCTCGATGCAGTTCTAGATTCAGATGTAGCCTCAGAGGCAGCAGAGCGCCGTCAACTCAATCTTGCCTTTGGTGCGACAGCGGTTTTCGTTGTATCTTTCATGCTACTTTCTGCAGTTTGGGGAATCGCTGATGACCTCATTGATGGATTATCAGATGAGACTGGTCCAGCAAACGAAGTCGGGATTTCATGGTTGGAACCAATTTACATGCCTCGTCATGAAGAGTGTATAGATCCAAACAATGGCCAAGACCCCGATTACATAGGTTATGGAGTCGGATACGAACCCTCACTCTCAATTGACTCAATGGGGAACATGCAGGTTACTGCTCACAAAGATTTGCGGTGGGGGGGTGAAGGAACACCATTTGGCCCGGGTTTGGGTGGCCCATTTGATTCATGGTACGCATGTGAAGATGGTGAAATGACCTCTTGGGATTATTGGGCATCATGGTTTTGGATTTCCACCAACAATGGCTCAAATTGGTCACATGGTGATAGTTTTGAGCCAACGCCTGGAAATTTACTGAACTCTGCAATAGGTTCAGTCACAGGTGGAGGTTCAGAATGTTTAGGTGACGAAGGCGACATCGCAGTAGATGCAAACGACGTAATTTACTACCTTGACACAACTCTTGAGGATAATTGGTGGCACCGATTTTCTGATGGTGGAGAATCATACGATATGGGTTCAATCTGCCAGCGAATGAACACAATGGCTGCAGATGACCGACCTTGGGTTGCAGCTCAAGGAGATGGAATCATCCACTATCTTGGCAACTCAGGTGCAGCACCTCCAGAATGTTCAC
>DTUF01000031.1 GCA_012964335.1 Candidatus Poseidoniales archaeon
CACAACTGCCATCATCAGCAGTGGCATTAGGATTGAAATTTGTGGCAGTGATATCCGTACAACCTGGAATAATCACTGGTTCAGAGGGGGTAACAGTAATTTCTTGTTCGATAGTGTAATTGATTTCAATAATTGTATGATTACTTTGCCAACCTTCTGCATTGATATTGATTTGTACCGAAACAGAACCATTTGGTATAATCATGCTTAGGTTCCAACCTCTTGGCCTCAAAGTAAAGTTCGTTGTAGAGCCGTTACCATCGATTGATGAGGCTTCTGTATTGATACGAAACTCTATCCCAGCATCATATTGTTGGGCTAGAATGTTATGTTGGGTTTCGATTCTTACAGCATTATTATTCTGAGCACTACAATTTAGGACAAAGGCACTATCATCTGCTTGCAATCGAGTTTCATTTTGGGTGATTTGCCAATCCTCATCACATGTAATTTCAACATTCTCCAAAATAGGATCAGGTTCTATCCTAGGGTCTTCTCCTACCGCAAAAGAAAAATTAACCGTATCAATTAGATTAAATTCATCTTCACCAGATTCCTTTTCTGACAATTCTGCAAAGACAGAATAATTGGTGTCATTAGTCCATTCAGAAAACAAACTAGAGAGTGAAATTGAGATTTCAAGATTAGTGTAGGTTGCAGAGACAATTTTGTGTAAACTCCCATATGTTTCATATTCTTCATAAAGTGATATTTTGATTTGGTACGAATCACTCTCATTGGTATCATAGGTACTGATTTCAAAACGCACTGATTGTTGCAGTGTTTCGTTGTCGACAATATCGTAGTATTCCTGTTGTGGCGTGACAACCATCTCAACGTATGCAGATGAGTCCTTATCTGCAGATACATTCATCCAAGGCATTGCTAGAACAATGAAGGACATTATCAACAATTTAGTTACGCCAACTCTAGGGTTTGCTGAATCCCAATCCATACTTACACCTCTAACGAGCACCTTGTTGCATATCATGATAACGCCGATTCACGAACTGCAGAGAGTTGTCCATGGCCAAGAACAGAAAGTTGCCAGGTCGCTTTGCGACCCTTCCCCTCCTTATCGATTAACTCTCGTTCTTGTAATTGCTTCAAATGATAAGCCATCAATTGTTTTGATGCTTCCAATTTTGTTCTAATTTCTACCGTTGAAATCCCCAAATCTCCAGCACTTGACAGCACCTCCAAAATTGCTCTTTGCATTCCAGTCACAGGACTCTCTAACTCATACAATTTCTTTGGATCCGTCCCACTCACAGCATATCTTCTTCGCCTACCATCTTGCCAAGAAATCAATTCTCCAGCCTTTTCCAATTGATGCAAATGGTGCGCAGTAACTCCATTAGCCAAGGTGAGAGCATCGCGAAGTGCCGAGAAATGTATGCCTGGGTGAGCCTCGACATAACCCTCAATTCGCCCGCGTGTTTGAACATCTTTCTCTTTACCGTGAAGTTTAGCTAATAGTGGTCCTGCCAATGCCAAAACAAGACCTGTCTTGACACCCTCACTGATGAGTACACCTACACCAAGTGAGCCGACCAGTCCAACGGTTACAAGGGCTAGAAGTAATGCTGCCATTATTGCAGTAAATCCTACTGGTGCTATTCCACCTGCTTCATCCCCTGCTACCGGCTCATCGTTCCTAGAATCCGCTGACTCTGGCGCAACCCCACTGCTATCATCCTCTTCGCCGCTATCATCTGCTGCAGTCATTTCTGCTGAAAAATTCTCTTCTTCATTGACAGGTTGCTCATCTTCAGGAGTGAAATAATCAATGAGAATTGCGCTGTTGTAAGCCGTTGCGACAATGCCAAGCACTGCTAACAACGCTAGTAGCCGGTAGCCAACAACTCGGTTCATGTCGTCTCCTGAGAACAGGATTGCGCCCATAACCGAGTTGGTTCAATGATTTTACCAAACTTCAAGCAGAATTACTCATTGAGATGGTTAAAAAAAATCATCCATCATCAAGAATTTCTGAGTTTAATCCGTAAGAAAGTATTGACTGTGACCCGTTTTCGTCCTCATTCAATAATGGCTTTTCTGCCTTTTCTTTCTTCTCAATTACATTTGATGAGTTACTCTGTGCATTAGCTAAAATCAGAACTATAATTATCAACAATAGTGGCACTGTATACTTGATTATATCTGCACCACTTAAGGTTCCAGATGGTTCGTTATTATTGTTTAAACCACCGCTTGTTACTTCTTTATTTTGTAATTTACATTCCATTTCATCAAGCACTTGCTCGGAAAAGAATACATTACACTGAATTCTCTCAATCTCTGTATTCCTAAGGATGACATCGGCTAAAGTAGTGCTATTAATATCGTCTTGAATGTCCCCCAATTCTGAAAATTCTGAGCCGTAATAGAGTCGGTCACCATCTCTCAATCTTGTGAATTGCTCCTTGATGATGACATGCATCGTCTCTCCAAGCGCTGAATTTTCAACGTGGTCTTCTGCCAACATGCCAATCAATGCATCAACACTGTCAACATCAGGATATGTGTTATTCAAGGCTTCAATAGTTGCATTGTCGCTTGTGAAATCACTCCAATTCGTATATCGTGCTAATCCAAATGCTTCGCGCACGGTGTTGAAATCTGGAATTCCATGGTCGCGACCTCGTTGTGTGTCAATAGCACACAAATCCATCCCACCTGCTCCTGGTGGACCAAACATCTGGTTTCGTAAATCGTCTACGAACATCAGGTCATTTTCTGGTTGAACATTGAAGGCAAGGCCACGCAAAATCGGCCCGATCCCACCTCCTTCAGTAATTGGGGTAACGTCAAAGAATCCCTCTCTTAGGGCAAGATGACCATCTGGCGAAGTCATTCTTGTCTCATTCAGTCTGAACATCGTACTTCCAATTTGACTATGACCCATGCGGAATGCAACCGTTGCAAACTCATTGGAAATTGAAGGGTCAATTGTTGGATTATATCCATTGTATGGGTCTAATTCAATTCCTAAAGATGGCAAGAATTCATTGTAAGTAATAGACTCAATCAATCCTACATTGATGTGTCTTGCATATTGGTAAATCTGCTCATCGGACCAGTCAGGATTTCGATCCAAAATTTCACTAGCCAAACGGTTGTGTTCCCTAACAAACAGGATATGCATAGAAAGTAATGCGACGTGCTCATTCGCTCTCGCATCTCCCGCAACAAATGAGTTGGAGAAATTGAAGCCAGCGAATGACATACCTGGAGTTGTTGGGTCTTCAGCATAATTTGCTTGAGGAAGTAGGTCACCTTCCTCAAAATCACTAACTTTCATTCTACCGCCAATGTGTTCTCGCAACCAATTCGCTCGTCCTTCATCACTGCCATAAACTACTGAACCATCTATCCAAGTTGTAATCGTGTTAGGGTGTTCTCTTTGATTTAGAGGGTCACCGTTTCCAGTACCGTTAACCACCAATGAACGGAAAAATCTCATCTGCAACCCGCCAGGGTAGCCCATCCATTCATCATCTTCAGAGATTGGAATATATGCTGTATCGGGTTGGTCTTGGTCCGGTGTTCTACCATCTTGAGTTGTTGTATGGTCAATCTCATGAGTGATGAACTGCCCCCATAACCAGTTGAAGTCAGACAATCCTTGTGAATCAGGGTGGGACTGATCTTCTTGACACAGTGAATTACTAATTTCACGTGGATTTGGAACATCTGAGCGATCCCAAAATGTGAGATTTTCGCCGTCAGTTGTAGGATATCTCTCTGAGAATCGTGAAATTTGTGACCCTGTAGCACCATATCCCGGGTGGCCAATATTTACTCCAACCCCATCATATCCATACTGAGTTGCAGTACTAATTGCTGACTCATCCGCTGAGGCGTAGGTCGAAGCTCCAGACTCTTTCTGAACAGGTGATGCAGAAACTGCTGCTAATCCTGAAAACACAAACAGTGCTACAGTCAATAAAGCAAATCCGTTACGGTTTTGCAGTCCATTATTTGATTTTGGTCTTTTTGACATTATTCTTCCTCGTTGATTTCTTCTTCATTATTTGCTGATTCTTTTCTAGATGGCAGTGCTATTACTGCTATTAGAATTAAAACTATTACTGCCCCGATAAAGATGGTCATTTCAGTTAATGGATCCACGGTATCTTCTCCTGAAAATTGGCTGACCTCTGAGTTTGCAAGATGACACTGAAAACTGCTCGCATCGCTCTCAGCAAAGAAAACATCGCATTGAACTGATTCAATTTCTGTATTTCTGAGAATAACATCGGACAACCGAAGAGAATTGAACTCACTGGTTAACGAAGTTAATTCTGCATCATTTTCATACCAGAATCGATCTGCATCACGGACCCTTTGAAACTGGTCCAAAACCAACATCTGCTGGGTTTCGCCATAAATTGATGATTCTAATCTGTCTTCAGCCATTATCCCAATATATGCATCAATACTATCAACATTGGAATATGCCGCTGCTAGTTTTTGTTGTGAATCAACATCCGAACTAATATCACTCCAATTCGTGACCCTCTCGAGTCCAAGACCTTCTCTCAATGAATTGTAGTCTGTAAGGCCACGGTCACGGCCTCGCTGGATATCCATTGCACAATCATCCATCCAGCCACCCCACATTGCCCCGCTCATCAAGTTGCGAAGACTTGGGATAACTGCCAAATCCATCTCTCGTTGAGTATCGTATGCAGCACCACGAATTGTAGAGTCTATTCCCCCAGCCTCAATTACCGATGATGTCGTCCAAAAGCCATCTCTCAAATCTAAATGGCCGCTTGTAGACTCGTTGAGTCCTTCATCAAATTGCAGCCAACCATCAGCCATTTGACTGCCTGTTGCAAATGCTGTTAACAAGATGTATTCATTGCTCAATTGCGGATTAACACTAGGATTATACCCTGAATAAGCACTCAAATTAATTCCGATAGATGGTAGGTATTCGTTGAAAGTAATCGCCTGAATCTCAGCCTGAACTAGTTTCTTAGCACGCTGAAATATCTGTTCATCATTCCAGTCAGAGTTGCGCTCACTCAAACCATCTGCTAGCCGATTGTGTTCTCTAACAAACAATACTTGAAGTGAAGTGAGACCAATATTCTCTAGGTTACGTGAATCGCCCACGAAAAATTGGAGACTTGGATTATCCCCCGTAGTACTCTCTACGTATTCTGTCACACGCCCTGGAACCATGTCCCAACCATCAACATCTGTCACTTTGAGACGCCCTCCTTCTCCCCTGCGAAGGTAATCTTGTAACTCTACACTCGAGGAATAAATTGAGCTACCATCAAGCCAACTACTAACCTCATTCGGATATTCTCGTGGGTTCCCTTCCTCACTACCTGTTTCAGAGATAAATTCAGTGCGCAAATATTTGATTCGTGAATCTTCCACGCCGCCAGGATTCATGATTTCATCATCAATCGGGATGGTAATATGCGCCTCTTCCATTCCACCTTCATGTGAAGAGTCTTGATGGGAAGTTAGTTGCATATCGTTGTTAATGAATTCAGACCAAAGTACATTCAAGTTTGAAAGGCCAAGTGAGTTTGGTATTGCAATAGATTCTACACACACTTGGTTTGATATAATTCTAGGATTTAGGTAATCAGGATGGGCCATTTCGGAGATACTATCATTGAAGGATTGAGGTGTTAGTCGATTTATTTGACTGTTTATTGCCCCCCAACCACTGTTTTCAAGATTATTGCCACTACCATCGTTATTTCGAGTTTCTTGAGGTGCTATTTCCTCATCAGATGCAAATAGACTTGACTCTTCTTTGGCCACTGGCGTCGCTGCTGAAGGGAGTGAAAATGAGACTGATAAAAGCAAGAACGCGACTATTTGTGCCAAGAGTCGAGTTGTAGTAGTGCGCCGCACACTCTTTTGGATAACGATGGGTATAGGCATATCTCAATCAAGTTCTTCGAACCCTACTTTCCGTTAGAACTTTGTTCTAAAAGATATAATTAATTATATTCAAAATATATGATTTAAATTAAGGGTATATTTCATACGCAAAACCAATGTGGTGGACATTGACCGAGTAGGGGCTTATAGGTGACTGCTATGACAATAAATAAGGTTAGACGGTCTAAAAGAACTGCAATAATCCTAGCTCTCCTGACCATTACAACTCTTATCTCAGCAATACCTTCTCCAGCACTTGCACATTCCCAAGGGGGCGAAAGTGGGCCAATGGTGACCTTCACGGATGTTTCCGTTGCAAGTGGCATTAGTATTGTTGACACCGGGCCTCTAACAAATTGGGCCAGTTATGGCCCGGGGATTTCGGTTGACGATTGCGACCAAGATGGTGACATGGATATCATGGTGACAGCAAGATATGACCATTTGTCTTACGAAAATTTAGATTTTGAATCTGGTACCATTCAATTCATGTTGAACAATGGGGATGGCACCTTCACTGATTGGACCGATGAATCTGGATTGAATTTACAAAATACAACTGTAATTGGATCATCTTGGGCAGATTACGATAACGATGGTGACAAAGATGTTTATCTCAGCGCCTTTGGTGAATCTAATGTTGATGACTTAGATTCTGGACATAGAAATACCCTTTTCAAAAATAATGGGAATTGCCAATTTACTGATGTCACGGCAAACACGGGCGCAGGTCATGGTGCTCAAGCCAATGCCATTGTCGTCAACGGGGCCATCACCGAAGTCGTGATACAAAACAGCGGCTCTGGTTATGCAACATCTGGAGGACTTGCCCCAGGGATTTATTTCCGTGATAGCAATGGAAATGGAGCGGTGGGTGAAGTTATCGTTGCCGCTGATGGCGAGATTTCATCTGTCAGTATTACCAAAGGAGGCGAAGGTTACGACCCCGAAAATCCTCCTGCAGTTATCTTTGTCAGTGGAGTAGCGAATTATGGCCATAGCACAACTGCGATTTGGGCCGACTACGACCATGATGGTGATGTTGATCTCTACTCAATGAATCTCGGAATTGTCGATGAAGAGTTATACTGGGCGCGTACAGAAACCAACTTTCTCTATCGTAATGATGGAGATGTTGATGGAGACGGAGAAATAGAATTCAGTGATGTCACAAAAATCGCTGGTGTCAGCGGCCAGAGCGAAGTCTCAGATTCGCCAAATCAATTCTTCCTTTCAGGGCTGTACAGAATGGACCAAGCCAGCCCTTCAAACCCATCAACAATGGCACAAATCGCCACCGCAGATTATCGGGGAACAGGATTATCTTTTGCCGGACTCTGGTTTGATTACGATGAAGATGGCTGGGAAGACCTCTACGTAGCATCTGATTTCGGAATGTCACCAATCTATCACAACAATCACGATGGCACTTTTACAGTGATGACAAAAGAACTGGGTATGGACATGCCAGGAACCGGCATGGGAGCGCACGCGGGTGATTGGGATGGAGATGGTGACCTTGACCTGTGCCACTCAAACTTTGGACCAAACTACCTTTGGGAGAACGAGGATGGAGAATCATTCAGTGAGAGAAGCCGTGACCTAGGATTCCGTGATGAAGGCTCAGCAGGCTCTTTCGTTGCTGTTAATTGGGCTTGTCAATTCTTTGACTACGACCTTGATGGGGATTTAGATATCTTCTTTGGTGTTGGAAGAATCAACCGTTTTACTGCCTACAACAATAACACATTATATCGCAATGATGGTGATACTGATGGGGATGGGTTTGTCAATTTTGTAGATATTAGCGGTGACATCGGCTTACGTACTGGAACCAATGGTAACAAAACGATGGGTGTATCAATCTTTGATTACGATGGTGATGGCGACTTAGATATCATGCTTGGACACTCAGACCGAGCACCTCAATTATTCTCAAATAACGCTATTGAAGAAACTAGTCGCCATTGGCTAAAAGTTCAACTCAAGGGACGACAAACAGATGTTAGTACATCGCAAGGCTTCGGGCAGCGCGGTTATTCTAACAGTTATGGAACTGGATGCTTAGTCATCGTGACCCTTGAAGATGGTCACGAATTACGTCAGCATGTGTATGCTGGAAGCGGATTCCTAGGTAGCAACGAGCCAACGGTTCACTTCGGTTTGGATACTGATGAATCAGTAAAATCAGTGGAAGTTGTTTGGTCAACAGGAATTATTCAAATTGAAAGAAATGTTGAAGCAGACCAGACTTTAGTGATGCAAGAACCGACAAGCTTGTTCTACTCAATCTTCGGAATTGGCTTACATCAAAACATCAATTTAGCACTCTATGTGTTGTTTACCATTATTTTAATCGGCTGTGCGTTCAAAATTTACAGTGATACAAATGATTCAACAACTGACGACGAAAATACAGAAGAAGAGTAATAATAGGCGAGTTAAAACAAACCGTTGGGGCGAGCATGGCCGGCAAGAAATCAACATCAAGTGGGGACGATGGAGGTCCAAAACTTGATGATGAAAAATTGGAGAAAAAACTCCGAGCATCTGCCCGTACTGTGGTCAGAACTTGTATGCAAATGCGCTCGTACGAAAACACCCTAATCATCACTGACCCGCAAACAGCCCAAATAGGTCAAGCGATTTACGAGCAAGCCTCACTCATCTCTGAGAGAGTCCTTCTGCTAATGATGTCATCTAGCCATCAGCATGGCGATGAACCACCGGGTGCAGTCTCAGAATTGATGCGCAAACAACAAGTTGTGATTGCTCCAACAAAATTTTCCTTAACGCACACGCGGGCAACACGCTTCGCTCGTAATGACGGTGCTAGAATCGCTACCTTACCAGGTATCACCTTAGATATCTTCACAGAAGGAGGAATGACAGCAGATTTTGACCGCCTCCGAGAAGAAATCACAAGGGTCGGAAGCAACCTCAAACGGCGCCGAGAAATCAAGATAACTAGCGAGGCTGGAACCGACGTTGAATTTGAAGTTGAACATCGGCGCTGGAAACTAGAAGACAATGGAATATGCAATCGACCTAGTCACGTAACGAACCTACCAGCAGGGAAAATTTTCACCAGACCAAAAAAAGATACCATGAACGGAAAATTAGTCATTGATGGGTCATGGGGTTCAACACTACTTGATGAACCTCTAACCTTTACCATCAAAGATGGGCTTGTCACCTCTGTAAAAGGTGGAGCCATGGCTGACCTCATTGAAGAGACCTACCAAAGAGCTGCTGAAAGACTGAAACCTAAGGATAAAGATCTAGTATGGACTGTTGCAGAATTTGGTTTTGGCATGAACCCAAAGGCGCGACTGGTTGGTAATGTATTAGAGGATGAGAAGGTCAAAGGGACTTGTTACCTAGGATTCGGAGATAATACTGCTCTAGGTGGTTCAGCAAACGTTGGGATTCACCAAACAGGAGTTATGCTAGAGCCTACAATCCACCTTGATGAAATGGTTCTTCTACAAGCTGGTGAAGTCCTTGACTGAATAATTTTTCACAAATTACCATTACAGACTGGGCAATACTGCCAACTTTGTTCTACACCAATACCGCAACGAGAGCAATTCTTACCCGACTGAATGTTATGGTGTATTGGTTCTGCTGGTGCACGAGGAGCATGAGGGCCTCCGCTTACCAAATCCGATACCGAATCTGCAGCAGATTTCTGAGGAGCACTTGGAGGCGCAGATGGCCATCCCGTTGCAGGTTTTGGTGGACCACTGGGAGCGATTGGAGCGCGTTTTGGGGTAACTGTTTCAGGTGTTTGCTCAACAACCGGCTCTATCTCAACAGAAGATGTTGGTGCGGGAGGGGGGGCAATTTGTGGCTCCATTACAGGCTGGGATTGTTCCACTACTCTAGGCGAGGGAGTGGTGACTGGTTGGGGTGACTCCACAGGTGCAACTGGTGCATCAATTTCTGCTGCAGCAGAAAACTGGGATGCAAATGCGTCACTAGTTGCGACTTGCTGGTCTTGG
>DTUF01000032.1 GCA_012964335.1 Candidatus Poseidoniales archaeon
TCAGGCATCTCTCGGCGTAATCCTAATTCCACTCTCTTAGCCTCAATTCTTGCTGGCCAAGCGCCTGCAAGTAATTCCGCGCCCTCATCCAATTCTTTCTTGTTTTTCTGTAACTCAGCCCGGGAGTCTGTTTCTAGCATATCAACTAGAGAATTCCTTATTCCAAGATAATGGAAAAATTCAGGAATGACAAACAATAAGAGAACGAAGGCAAGTAACACTCCAACCCATGTTGCAGCCGTAAAATCTGCCCAACTATTGGCTTCCTGTTGTGCGTTTGAAGAAAATATTGAGAAGAATGCTATAGCCCAAAAAATCAATGCAAAAGTTAGAACTGTCAGCATCCCCAAAATAACCAAATGACGGTCTCTGAGTCCCTCCCAAAACTCTTCAAAATATTTTTTCAAACTACGCTTTGATGTCTTCCGCTGCTTACCTGCCGCCATCCCAATCCCATCCGCTCCAAAGGCTACTGACTGATACAGTTTCGGTGTAGAGGGTTATTGTTCTAAGTACAAAGGATTGAAATGGTATCCCTAACGGTCCCCTAGGGACCGCCTATGTTCAGATGTAAGAATCAAATCAAAATCATATCGTTTTTCTTAGTTGGATTAATGTTGTTCTCTACAACATTGTCATTTGCAATCGCGGCAACTACTGAAACCCAGTTTGCTGATGGTACTACCAGTTTTTCCCACACTTTTACCGGTCAAGGTAATGGTGGGACTGCAGGGGTAAACATGCCTTATGGAGCCGAAGTGACATCAGCAAGTTTCTCTATCACTGGAAAGCCTTCAACAACTACTTGGGCCAATGCAACTACCAATACAGACTTTGGCGGCCCTTCAACAACAAATGGACCAATGAATGTCCCTTACTTCGGGTATGATTATCGAACCACAATTGATGTTGGTAACGATCAAACATCCCTTAGAGAAATGCAAAGCGAAGCAAGTTGGACTTTAACAAGAACCAACGATATTTCTAGCGCACCAAACGCAGTACAAAACACAACAGGTGGAGCTATTGGCTTTGCTGATTCTGATCTAGTTGGTGCAACTACACAGGGTTATTCGGCCTATTCTGGAGGGGCTTGGAATTATGCTGGGCCTGTGGCTTTTCAAGGAAGTAAAACTTTTGTCGCTCAGTGGGCTACTAATAATCTCTATCAAGCTCCAACAATTAGAAGTTACAACAGTAGCAGTGGTGCCTTAATTGGTTCAGTTAGTCTTTCGTTTAACAGTTGTACAACCTCTACTATGAGTTACCTATCTGATATTACCAGCGATGGAAATGGTACTGTTTGGACAACCAGTTGGAATTACAACTACATCGCCAAATGGACTGTCAATTCTGCAGGTACTGGTTGGTCTTGTAATCAAGCATGGTACGGCTCAACTTACATGATTGGAGGAGTAGCCTTTGACCCTGTTGACAATGAAATGTATGTGGTAGCAACCCGTTATTTGAATGGGAATTACAACTATTATCTATGGAATGTCAACCGCTCAAGCCCTGTACAAGCGTTGTCTACACAACTGTTGATGATGATTCAAAGTGGCAAGGGTCAACCTGCAGGACTTGATGTTGCTGGCGACAGAGTGACTGTGAATGTTTACTGTACTTACGCCAGTAACAACAATTGCAAGGCCAAAAACTACCACTCCGTGTTCCTCCGAGGTGGAGCATGGCCAGAACATCAAGGCGACATTTTATTCCCTAACCACGCTCACTTTGGGCTTGAGGCAACAGACTCTGGAAACATTGGTTGGTCTTGTTATTACAACACGCAATGTCCAAGTGCAAGCGCACATAGAATCTTCACTAGCGGTAGGTCAACTGTCACTTCAATGGGAACGCCAACTACTACGTCTGGAATAATTACATCATCTGCAATCACTGCAACGCGAACCACCCCTGACCTTACAATTACAGCAGCAATTTCATGGAAGCCAACAGGAACATCTGTTGAATACGAAGTCACAAATGATGGCGGAGTAACTTGGAAACAAGCACAAATAGGAACAAAAGTGAATTTCGTAAATTCTGGAGACCAGCTTGGCTGGCGAGCATATCTCAACAGTACTAACAGTAGTGTTTCTGCTTTGATTGACACTATTCACCTAGGTTATACTGGTTCATACGCATCTTCAGGATTAATGTGGATGCGCACACCATATTTTGGAGGGACGGGTTCAAATGGGCCTATCGCGGCTCAAGTATGGTGGAATTCAACTGAATTAGGCGGAAGTTCCCTATCAATAAAGTGGACCACTTCAAGCAGTTGCACGTCGGGAACTTCTACAACATTGGGAAGCCAAGGCCAAACTGTAAACTTCCCTACTACGGTAACTTATCTCAGCCTTTGCTTCTACTTTTACTCTGGAGGAGCAAACTCATACAGCCCTATCGTAGATGACTTCCAAGTCGCTCTCTATTCTAATGCTCCCCAAAACGTGAAGTTAGACATTGGTAGTGATGGGAGTGCAGAATGGACTCACACCAACGCCCTACTTTCAACAGTCACTGCAACCGGCACTTTGGGTAGTTCTATTGTTAATGCAATAAATGATGCAATTCCAGACACCGGTTCTGGAACGATACTAATTCCTATCCAAATCGGATCATCCTCCTCAGGAAATGTAGTTATTAATTCATTTTCAATGACTTATATCATGCAAACCGTCAATCTTGATATTAATTGGGATGAGAATATGGTGTTACATGAAACCATTGACACCTACGAAGTCATCACTAGACATGTAATTGGTGAAGATGCTGGAGGGATTTCTACAGCAACTCTTGACTTTTTGGCTTACCCCTCAAGTGAAACCCCTGCCTTAACATGGAATAGTGATGGGACACTTGTTGATGATGACCCAGAAGATTGGATAATTCCAGATGCTTCTGCAACTTGGACCAATAACAGTAACGGGATTTTAGAAATTCATTGGGCTTTCCGCGTTACCTCTAACTTCGATGAACAGAGCAATGTCGGATTCAGAGTCAGTTGTACTGATGACCAAGGTCTCTCACCAATGTCTCTATCATCACGATCAAGTAACGCTCCAGGAATCCGTGTCAACCAATCTTACGGTCTTGGCTGGATGGCTGTGCGAGACAATGATGGCGCAGTTCATCACGATGATGTCCCAGAAAATCAGTGGATTAAATCTGGAGAAACACTCTACTTCCAAGGAGCTGTGTGGTACGATGGAACCCAAGATGCACCACTAGACTCAACCTTTGATGTCGCGGTCATCAAGCGAACACCAGAAGGTGACTTCCTACAAGCAAAAGACCGCTCCAACCAATATGGGGAGTTCTTCATTCCTGTCCCTGTAGATACTATCAACCGCCCAGACGGTGTATTTTACGAGGTGCAGATTGACAATCCACGAGACCCTCTCAAGGTGTTGTCAATCAACGAATCTTGGCAGAGAACCATCAGAGTTGATGCAACTAGTCCATCACTGATAGAAGCGACACCTGTTGATAATGCATACGAAGCTGGTTATTATGACCAAGCAGTGCGCATCAGAATTCAGGATGCTATTGGCGCACCAGAAGTATTGACTCTTCACTACTGGGTAGAAGCAGAACATGACTCTAACCGCAATGGAAACGCTGACGCGGCGGAATACATTAACCAAACAATGGTCAACATGACTGACGACATTGACAAACTATTCTTTGCAATTATTGATGATTCTAATAACCCAAATATGGCACGAGTATCATACTATGTTACTGGGACCGATGTTGCAGGCAATGCACTACTACGTTCAGACGGTCCGGGTTTTGATTATGACTTGGTAACTTACAGAACTAGGAAAGATATGGACTCGATATTCACCGGCTTACACTGGGCAGGACACGAAGATGGAGAGCGAGCCTTTGCTGGAACTACCCAATACCTTACACTCGGACTCGTTGATGCCAACGGATTGATTGACTTCACAGATATTTCCATCATCTTTGACTTTGAAGGTCCAGACCCAGAAAGAGACCAACAGAGACTATCGTATAGTGGTAGTAACGAAACTTTCTGGACTGATGACGATTTCCTTGTTATATCAGCCGCATGTAATAATTTACTTGATGACTCATGTGGAGGTCATGTAACCACTAACGAAACTGGCCTGCCTTGGGTGATGGTTACATTTGCTTTCCAATTTTCGTGGGACTGGCCTGATGCTGATTTATCAGATGTTGCCTTGGAATTCACCCAACTTGGAAGTAGTGAACCTCGGCAAATCATTTTCACTGAGCATACATTCAGAATAGAAAACGACTTGGTACTAGATGCTGAAACTTACATGGTAGAAGATGTTCAGGAGCCACGAATTGGCCCTGTTTTTGATGGCAGCAGAGTTGTACCGAACGACCGATTGCGTTGGTCAGGACGTGTTGTCTACGAGGGTAGCGATGTCCCAGCCCCGAAAAATCTTGGAATTACTGTTGAAGTCTTTGATGGCGTTCAATACTGGTCAGATGGTAGCCTAACTGATGAAGGAGGATTTAGTTTAGAAGTCCCGCTTGGTGCCGCTCCAACATTAGCTTCTAGCGAGACTAGAACCTTCCTTGCGGGGGTAAGAAATATTCCTGGCAGAGGTGAGGATATGACCCGTGATACTGTTTCAACAACCCTCCAAGTTGAGGTTGACCACGCACCACCTAGAGTTCTTGGAAGGTTGGCGCCAATTGATGTCATTGATATCGCTAACAGTTCTTCACTTACTGAAGTGCCTGTTGAGTTCATTGGCTGGGAAGATGCTGACCTATCTGGAAGCCCACAATGGGTCCATTGGTTAATGCGTGATGAAAATCAGCGCCAGATTTCCTCAGGCTCCTCCCTGTTAGGAATGCTTCAGGAAGGACAAGCAATTACTTGGACTGGTTCTGTTGATTTGATTGGTGACGGAATGAATCCTCCACTTCAAGATTACGAAGTTGGATTCTGGATTGAAGGTTGGGACTCAGCTGGTAATCCACTAGCAACCGAAGGAAACTCAAAGAGTGACCCGGTGAGAGAACCTGTTGACCTAAATGGTGACCATGAACTTCAATGGATTCGATTCGGTGCTCTGGGAGCACAATTGACGGTAGAACGAATATC
The DNA here is from genome assembly GCA_012964335.1 of Candidatus Poseidoniales archaeon. Taxonomy (GTDB): domain Archaea; phylum Thermoplasmatota; class Poseidoniia; order Poseidoniales; family Thalassarchaeaceae; genus MGIIb-Q1. The sequence continues at coordinate 5,120 of DTUF01000032.1, forward strand.
TGCTGATCGTGAGATTGTCGCCAATGGTGACAAAGTTGAGGTTACAGCATGGATTGCAAATCTCGGCGGCACAACCAATTCTGGATTTGTTGTTGGTTTCTACTCTGGTAATTCAGAAAAACCATTTGCGACTCAAAAACTGAATGGAATCGCTGATGAATCAATTCCTATTTCTGCAACCTGGATTGCTGAGAAAGGTGTTGACAGAGTTATTGTAATTGTTGATATTGAAAATGAGATTACTGAAGTTGACGAGTCAGACAATAGCGCTAGCGTAGGAGTTTCTGTGGATTATGCATTCGGAATGGGTTGGGTTGAAGGCGCTCGCCAAAATCTACTCGCTGTAATTGGAATCATTGTTGCAATGATTATTCTCCCTATTGTTGCATATGTCAGCATGAAAGGTTCCTTGACTAGTCGCTCAGAATTGTTTGATGATGATCATATGTTTGATGATGACGATGATGATTATGATGACGATGATTATGATGATGATGATGACGACTACTGAGAGCCGGCGCCCTTTTCACACTCAGGCTTACCCCCTCGCCTGAGAGGGGAGTTAATTGGGGTCAGATTTCAGCGGACTAGCCAATCCCCTCCTCGAACTCACCGAGCAGAGAGGCTGGTCTCCAACCCCAATACAATCCGCTTCCCAAAAGCAGATTCTTGATGGCTCTGATCTCTTACTCATTGCCCCAACTGGAAGCGGTAAAACCGAAGCAGTAGTTATGCCCCTTCTGTCCAACGCAATCAAACAAGAATGGCAACCAATGTGTATTCTGTACATCACCCCGTTACGTGCCCTAAACAGAGATATTGATAGGAGAATTGAGTCACTATCTCAGGCCTGTGGACTTCGCTCTGATGTGCGTCACGGAGATACGACCCAATCACAACGAACAAAACAATCTCGTAACCCACCCCACCTTCTTGTTACTACTCCAGAAACCTGCCAATTACTGCTATTTGGAAGTCGGCTGCGTGAAGGGATGAAAAATCTACAAGCGGTTGTGATTGACGAGGTACACGATTTAGCGGCTTCTGAAAGAGGAGCGCAACTGACTGTTGCTTTAGAGAGAATTGATGAGTTATGTGGCCGACGAGTTCAACGAATTGGATTGTCGGCAACGGTGGGAAACCCTGACGAAATGGCAGGTTGGCTTTCGCCAACTACAACCCCAATCAACGCGCCTGCTCCACGACCAGCTGAACTACAGGTTGTAACCGAGCCAACAACAGCGGATGACCGAGCACTATCACTTGAACTACATGTGTCTCCAAGAGGCCTTGCGGCTCTTCGCTGCTTAGCCTCAAAAGTAAGGGAAAGTGCCCCCTGCTTGATATTCGTAAATTCTAGAAATGCCGCTGAAACAGTAGCTCAAAGAATAAGTAAACTCGATGAAGATTTGAACATCGGAGTTCACCACGGCTCATTAGCAGCCGAAACTCGACAAGAGATGGAATCTGAATTACAGAAAGGGAATCTGCACGGACTTGTCTGTACTTCAAGTCTTGAATTGGGTATTGATGTTGGCTCAATCAAGCAGGTGCATCAAGTTCAGTCACCGCGCGCTGTAGACCGACTCCTGCAGAGAGTTGGGCGGGCAGAGCATGTTTTAGGAGGGACTTCAAGAGGCATGTTACTATGTTGGGAAAATGATGACATCGCTGAAGCGGCTGTAATTACTAGGAGGGCAATGACTGGTGAACTTGAAGGAGTTGAGTGGCGCAGAAAACCACTTTCTGTAGTTGCAAATCAATTAGTATTGACCGCGATTGCTGAAAAAATTATCCCGCTTTCATCAGCAGCAACATTACTTCGCAGGGCGCCTATTTTCTCAGACATCAGTGATAGTGAAGTACGCGAAATCATCACCATCCTTGACGATAGGAGATTGCTGAAAATTGTTGAAAAACCAGCAAATTCAGACCCTATTGATTGGCCACCAATTCTTTGGGCATTAGCAGCGGAGAAAAACTCAGACTTACCTGAAAAAAGACCAAAACGTGAGGAACTTGAGGGAATCACTGAGGAACAACGAGAGATTTGGTCCAAGGCTTTGCGCCCCAGCCTTCCAAAGAACCTCAAAAACGGTTGGTTCTCTCCCGGCTCACGAAGCCGCCATTACATGCTAAACCATCTCTCTATGATCGCTGACGAGACTCGTTACTCAGTGCGCGATTCAGTCACTCGCAGAGCTTTAGGAAATGTTGATGAAACCTTTGTTTTGTCTTTGGATTCATCAGGTGGTGAAGAAGATGGCTCACCACGGCGATTTGTGATGGCAGGTAGGACATGGCAAATCATTGATGCCGACCCAGAGAAAAACGAGTTGTTGGTTGCCCCTGTCTCTGACATTAGTTCAGCACCCGTATGGGCCGGTGAACTACCTGCCGTGCCAGCAGATATAGCCCGTGAAGTAGGAAATCTCAGGATGGTTATCGCAGAGGACCATGGGTGGGATGTAGAACATCCAAAGGATGAGAATTTTGGCCCAAAGGTAAATGCTTGGCTTGCGGAACTACCAAAGAAACACCCTCTTTCAAAATACCCAGTATCTGACTATTCACTTGGCACTCTAACAAATAGTGTCGGAGAACATTTGGATGCAACCGGATGCATACCTAATGCTAGACTCCTCACGATTGAAGCCCGCAGAGACGCTCTAGTTCTCAATTGCTGTCACGGAAATAAAGTAAATGCCGCACTGGCACATTTTTTACAAGCGATGGCATCTACTATTGATGGCAAAAGTGGACGAGCCATAATTGACCCTTACCGAATTTCACTTCAGGTCCCAGCATTAACTGCTGATTCAATGGTCACTTGGCTCACTGAGACTCCACCTGAGGCTTTGCGAGATATCATGCGAATGACAATTCCCAATGGAAGGAAACTACGAGCTCGCTTAGTTCAAGTTTGCAAGACTTTTGGCATTCTACAACGAGGTATTGACCCGCGCCGAGTCAATCTCCAAGGAATCATCAATCGCTATCGTGGCACCGTTGTTCTTGACGAGGCTTTAGACAAACTATTCCATGACCAGATGGATATTGATGCCACTGTAGCGCTACTAGAAGCGATTCAAGCGGGCGCAGTAAAGATAGAACAAACCCCATCTGGGGCACTCGGAATCTCTCCTCGAAGCGAGAGGGACCTGCTACTGCCAAACTGGTCAGATGCAGAGGTAAGAGTACGCTTAGAAGAGCGGCTAGTAAACGAAAGAGCAGTCCTGATTTGCTTGGCTTGTGGCTCACGTATACGAACCCGCGTAGCCATGTATGGGGCTAAACACACACACTGTGAATGTGGTGGGACAATGCTTGCGGCGACCCGCGAGGGATTAGAAGATATGCTGGCAGGATGGGTAGCATCAGAAGACCTAACTGTGCAAGCGAGAATGGAGAAAAATGCACACATAGTCCGCCAAAGAGGTATTGAGGCACTAATCTGTTTGATGGCTAGAGGTGTTGGAGAAGAAACCGCCAGTCGAATACTCAATCGGGTTCCTAAGGGTGAACGAGAATTAATGTTGAAAATAATTCATGATGCTGAACTAAATTATGCCAGAACAAGAAGATTCTGGGCTTGATTTGAATCGTAATTGTTGCCGTTATTGCTTTGAACAATGACGCGCTCGTCCCCTTTGATGTTAGTGGGGTTGACTGGGCGAAATGCGTCAGGAAAAACCACTGTTATTGAATGGCTGAAGGCACATGGCTTTGGAGTAAATTCCTGTTCTGACTCAATTCGCCACTGGCTGCGCTCAAACGGCCGTGAAATTAACCGTGACAACCTAATTGACGGCGGAAGAAAACTCAGAGCAATGGGTGGCCCAGGAATTTTAGCCGAAATGTTGCTTGATAGAATTGGCGAATCTGGTAATCACGCGGTTGACAGCATTAGAACTCCTGCTGAAGTCGAAGCCCTGCGAAAGCGTGATGATTTCATAATGATTGAAATACGCACCTCTAGAGAAGTAAGGTGGGAGCGTTTACTTGCCCGTGGCCGTACCGGAGATGCTGAAAATTTTGAACAATTTGTTGAACAGGAAGAATCTGAATTAGTCGCCCATGATGAAAGTGGTCAAGCCTTAATCGCCACTGCAGAAATGGCTGATATGGTAATTCTTAACAATGGGGATGTAGATGATTTGCATAGTCAACTCCAAGCACTGATTGTTTCATTTGCTGAATAAATCAACTTACGTCAAATCCCCGCGAGGATCTTTGGGTCCATCAGTCATTTGCACAACAACCCCATGAGAATTGAGATAATCCATACCATTTGCCCCACCAAAACCACCGTCTACGACTATTACTCTAGTAACTCCTGCATGGTGAATCAACTTTGCACACATCATACATGGCTCCCCTGTTACAATTAGCCAAGCATTCTTTGTTGGCACCCCATTTGCTGCTGCATTGCAAATCACATTCATTTCTGCGTGGTGGCATCCAACTTCAACTCGTGTTCCTGAAACAACATTCTCTGTGTCACGAAGACAAACTTCTCCACCACACAACTCGCCTCCACCTCGTGGACCTCCATTGTATCCATCCATCAAGATGACATTGCGGTCTGGGTCAACTAAAAGTGAGCCAAATTTTGCTCTAGGACAGTTACTGGCTTTTGCTAATGCTAAGCACTGCTCAATGCGAATTTTCAGATGTTTCTCCTTCACATCAACCACCTGCAATGCCAATCGTGACGGGCCAACCTAATGATGATACCGTCATGTCCAATGCTTCCCGTCTTCTGAAGGACGCAGGGTTGTCATCGCCTCTATTGTATCCATTCCAAGTGCTGTTAGTAAATTCCCTACCAAATAGATGGAACCAATTCCGAGGATTGGTTGGCTTGCATCTTGTTTTGATAACTCCAGCGCTCTTTGTAGCGCTTCTTCTGGACGTTTTACCTGCTCAATGACTGCTGGCACTCCTTGTGCTTCTAACTCGCTAGCCAACACGGACGTTTTGATCGCTGGCCTCCTTCCTTTCTCAGGCTCAGTGACCACAATGTGACCAACCTCGCCTTGAACGAGTAATTCTACTAGCGGATTGAGAAAACCAACTAAATCTGTTTGCGCAGTACAGCCGAGCAATACAATTCCGGGTGTTGGGGCTTCGTCTTGCTCCATCTGGACGCGTAATTGATCGCATGTTTTTTGCATTCCACTTGGATTGTGGGCCGCATCTATCAGAATTGGAACCCCTTCGTGTTGAAGCCATTGAACGCGCCCTGGCCAAACTGTATGCAATAGTGCGCTAGGCATCATTCTAGCCGCCTTGAATAATTCAAGCATAGTCAAAGTAGCATGAGCTAGAATTGATGCCTCCTTCTGATATGGTGACCAGCCACTTGGTGTAGCAATTTCTGAAATTGGACGATGACTCTTGTCAGTATCATCGAAACGAACCAGTAAGGCCCTGTCTGGTCGCCACCAAAACCCTAGTTTGTGGTCGCCAACAGCATCTTCTATTGATTTTCTCGCCTCAGCATCATATGTCCATTTCGCCAAGAAAATCTCACCTGGCCGAGCAATTGCAGCTTTTTCAGCGGCAATTTCACCAAGGGTTTCACCAAGAACATCGGTGTGTTCTAGTGCTAACTCTGTAAGAACACAACAATCTGCGTGCACCAATCTAGTGGAATCAAGTCTGCCGCCAAGACCAGTCTCAATTACAGCACGGTCAATCCCTGCACCCTCAAAAGCCAGCATAGCAACTAGAAAAGTAGCCTCATAATATGTCGGCATCGTCACTGGTTCTACTAATGCCTCTCCTCGTATTCTTTCAAGACATTGGTCAAATATTTCGGGAGATATAGGCACCCCATCTATTCTTACCCGCTCTTCAACAAAGCAGAGATGTGGGGAAGTGAATAACCCGCAACTTACACCCGCGAGTGACAGGCAATTTGACAAAATTGAGCAAGTCGTTCCTTTGCCGTTACTACCCGCAACATGAATTGATGGAAATTTCAGGTGTGGCATTCCAAGGCGCGACAATAATATCGCAGTTGTTTCAAGACTTTGGCGCATTCCAAGCACTTTCAGCCCGATGAACCACTCTCGAACATCACTCACAGATACCCACCCACCCTATCTCTTGTGACCCTCGCTTTCAAATGGGTTTTCACTCTCGCCGTAGTCATGACCGGTGAGAGCCACTTCGCAAACGTCCTTTCTCAGATGGCTGGACAATGGCGTTCAATGAGTACAATGGGATTGATGTTTATCGGTACAATATTGCTTGCTATCTACATTCAGCCGTTTTGGGATAGGCCAGAATCGAGAGCTTTTGGTGAGGCTGGAACTACAAAAGTTGGCTTAATCGGCTTGGAATTTATTCTGATTCTAGTTTTTACCGCGTTTATTATCTGGTTAGCCAAAAGAGGACTTCAATCAATTATCAAGTGGGGAGTCTTATTTATCCTATGGATTTCTCTTTCCTATGCTATGATTCCTCTAGCGTCTTATGCAATGGATGAACCTCAACCCATCGTTGAATACCGAGATGAAATGGCTTTGAACTCTGAATTTCTCTTCGTTGATTATGAACCCTCTTCTTTCATAGTTACTAACGGAACTCATCTCATTAAAATGAGTGAGCCAAGCGGATTGGAAACGGGTCAATCAGCAGTTCCGGAATGGAATTTTTCACTTCAATTGCACGATGGTGGTTATTCAGCTCTTGGAATAGGAATCATTGACAATCTTGATTCCTATGTTATGTGTGATGGTAATCGCTGGCAGAAATTTGACAAATCAGATGGTACACCTCTCACAAGTCATGCCAATCTTTCATGTGTTGTTGGCTTTTCTGCAGAAGAAAACGATTGGGCTATCTTAAACAATAGGATGCAAAGAGTTGACCCCTTCCACAATCCAAATGCTACTTATTCCACTTGGAACTATATGCTCCCAGAGCAATTTAATTCTGGAGAATTTATGCAAGGTATTATGCTCAATTATAATACTCTACTTTTGGTAACTTATGGTTGGGCTGGAATTATTGAAATCCCAGATAGCCCACATGATGGTGGCCCTGAATTGGTAAATGCAACAATACTGTGGCAGGTCACCCCAAATTCTGGAGATGCATTCACAGCATCCACCTTTGGTCACTCTCCATGGAGTGGATATAATTGGTGGGATGCAAATGCAACTGACAGTATGTTGATGTTAGGTACCGAGAAAGGTAAGGTCTACGCTTATGTTTGGGATGGTGCAGAGATGAGTGTTGAAGAACATATTAAATTCAACGAACGCGATGCTTTTGATTCCGAGATTCAAGGTATCATGCTTGCTGATGACCAATACGACGGCAGAGTTGACGTATGGATCGCATCTGGTGGAGAAACAAGGATGTTTTCAGGTTGGGTAATGGTTGAGAGTTTAACCATAGATGGGCCAGTTTCACTTGGTCCTATTGACATGATACTACACACCGTTGATGACCCTGCCTGGGATGAAATTGGTATTGAAAATGGAATCCTTACATCATACACTGTAAACACCACTCAAAGTGCAATAATTGCGACACCAGTTAATGACCCAGCAATAATTCTAGAGGATTCTGCCGGATACTGGTTGCCAATTTACTGGTCACAAATAGTCGCATTAATCGCTTCTACCGTGCTTATGATCGCCCTTACCATCAGACCTGAATGGTATGTTGTAAACACGACTGGGATTCTAACTGGTGCAGGGGTTATCACGATAATTGGAGTAAGTTTTGTTCCAACATTAATTGTAATTTTTATGGTTGTGGCAGCAGTTTATGATTGGTACGCGGTATACAAATCAAAGCACATGCTTGACCTTGCAGACACGATGATAGGACTCAAGCTACCAATTCTATTAGTCGCCCCTCAAGATAAGGGATATTCTTTCCTTGACGAGGGTGAGGATACCATGAGTAAGATGGACGAACCACCTGCTTCTGCAAAGAAAGAGTATGGAGCCAAGAGTGGGGCCAAACTCCCTTCCCCTGAACCACCTCGTCCTAGTCCTAAGAAAAATACAGGAGATGCGCTGTTCATGGGTCTTGGAGATGTCATCTTCCCAGGTATGCTAGTCATATCAGCACTTACATTCCTACCATCTGGTGGCACCATTATGGGATTGAGTGAACCGATGTTTGTTGCGATGGGTTCCCTCGTTGGTGGCCTTCTTGGTTATCTAGTTCTAATGGGGTATGTCGCTATGGGTCGACCTCAGGCTGGGTTACCTCTCCTCAACGGAGGTAGTATTCTAGGCTACTTAATCACTGGATTTATCGCCTTAGGAACTGCGTCTATTTCCTTTGGTATTACAATATTCTAGATGATGAGTGGGTTCAAGAGGATGACATGAATCAGCAAGGTGAAGAAAGATGTTAGACATCAAGATGTTTCGTGACCACGCAGATATTGTACGTGCTGACCACGATAAAAGAGGAATTGCTCACGATAATATCGATGAAGTCATTCGTCTAGACGACGCTTGGAAAAAGGCTCGTTACGATGCTGACCAACTAAGACGCTCCAGAAATCAGGCAGCAAGAGGAATTGCTGAAGCCAAAAAATCTGGCAACGATGAAGAGGCTGACAAGATCTTAGCACAGGTTGCTACTTTGGGAGCACAAATAGATGAGTTAGGAGTTGAGTCTGATAATCTCATCAAAACCCGTGACACATTGAGAATGAAGATTCCCAATATTCTTCATGCTAGTGTTCCTATCGGCGACGATGAAGGCGGTAATACTGAACACAGTAAGCACGGTGAAAAACAAAAATTTTCCTTTAGCCCAAAAACTCACAATGAATTAGTTGAACAGAATAATTGGGTGGACCTGCCACGAGCCGCTAAAATTGCTGGTAGTCGCTTCTACTTCCTAAAGGGAGACCTAGCCCGTATGGAATTAGCCTTACAGCAATACGCTATTGATTTCCTAACTTCTAGAGATTACACTCTTGTCCAACCACCAGTGATGATGAACCGTAAGGCGTACGAAGGTGTTACTGACTTAGACGACTTTGAAACAGTGATGTACAACGTTCAGCCAGAAGGGTTCTACACAATTGCAACTAGTGAACACCCACTAACTGCTATGTTCATGGATGAGGTCATTGAACCATCAATGCTACCTCTCAGAATGGTCGGTGTATCTCCTTGTTTTAGGAGAGAGGTGGGCGCCCATGGGCAATCAGACAAGGGAATTTGGAGAGTCCATCAATTCACCAAGATTGAACAGATAATCATCAGCAAGCCAGAGGATTCGTGGGGTTTACACGAAGAGTTGCTAACTAACTGTGTTGAACTTTGGAACTCCTTAGACTTACATTATGAGATTGTCAACATTTGCACAGGGGATATGGGAACTGTTGCTGCAAAAAAATACGATTTGGAAGCTTGGCTTCCCGGTGTTGAATCCTACAAAGAAGTGGTATCATGTTCAAATTGCACTGATTACCAAGCCAATCGCCTACGAATGCGATATCGCACAGCCGATGGAAATGAGGCTGTCCACACTTTGAATTCAACAGCAGTTGCTACTAGCAGAGCCTTAGTAGCAATAATTGAGCAAAATCAGATGGAGGATGGATTGGTTCAGATTCCATCTGTGTTACAACCATATATGCATAATCAAACAGTACTTCAATCTTGCAATTGGTAAATGAATTTCCCAATTGGTTATTCAGCCTCTTCAATCTCTATAAGAATGGCTCCTTGATTAACTTGATCTCCAGCCTCATAGTGTATCGCCGACACAATACCATCAACTGGAGAACAAATGCGATTCTCCATTTTCATGGCTTCTAAAATTAGTAATGTCTGTCCTTTGTCTACTTGTTCTCCAATTGACGCCATGATATTGAGTATTTTTCCTGGCATGGGTGATGTTAGCCCACCCATACTATCGAAGGTATTAACGGCTCCTCGCTCAACAACACTCACTCTTGAGGAATGGCCATTGTGATGCACCCACCATATGTCACCAACCTTGACAAGAACCAGCCGCTCCTCCCCTGAACCACGCTCAAGCATTACCTCATCACTAGATGGACCGATTAAGATTCGCCAATCTTGAAGGTCTAATGATTCACCATCAAGTTCAATCTTGATTGCGGAGTATCCACTTGAGGTATCAATAATCCCGACAGCCCAATTACTGTCATCTGTTTGATTGATGAATTCTTTCATTGGAAGCACCTCATGGATATCTCCTACCCAAAGTGGAAAACGGATTATATGGGTCGGGTGAATCTTCAGTCCCCTCACTTGATATCCCCAAATGAAGGCCCACTTTCTCAGCGCTGGCAGCAGCGATTACAGCCACTGCAGGGTCAGCTGATGATTGCCAACCATCTTCCCATATTGACTCTATGAAATCGGTTGTAGTATCACCACTTGCAAACTTTTCATGAGTGATTACACTCCTTAAAAATTCAATATTTGTAGTAACTCCTAAGATGATGAAATCCTCTAGTGCTCGAGACATTCTCTCAATTGCACGCTGTCTATCCGAAGCATGGACGATGAGTTTCGCGAGCAGTGGATCAAAGTCAATACTGGCTTCATCACCTTGTCTCACACCTGTATCAAGGCGTATTCCCGGACCTTCGGGTGGCCTAAAAATTGCTATTGGTCCAATAGCGGGTAGAAATCCATTGGCTGCATCCTCGGAGTAAATTCTAGCCTCAATTGCCCAGCCACGAGGAAATACCTCATCTTGAGATATTGCTAATGGGTGTCCTGCGGCAATTCGTAGTTGCTCCTGAACCAAATCAACCCCTGTCACCAGTTCAGTCACTGGGTGCTCAACCTGGAGTCTAGTATTCATCTCCAAAAAGAAAAACTCGTCTCCTGAAAGCAGGAACTCAATAGTGCCAGCACCCACATAGTGAACGGCTTTGGCAGCATTTATCGCAGCCTCCCCCATTTGCTCTCTCATTTCTTGAGAAATTGCAACGCTTGGTGCTTCTTCGATAACCTTCTGATGTCTCCTTTGGATACTACATTCACGCTCTAGTAAATGGATTGCATCTCCATGAGTATCGCAGAGTATCTGAATTTCAATATGACGGGGCGAAACTATACGCCTTTCTAGATAGATGGTGTCATCCCCGAATGCAGAAAGTGCTTCACGCTTGGCTGATAGAAAAGCTGCCTCTAATTCCCCAGATGTTTCAACAGATCTCATTCCTTTTCCACCACCTCCGGCTGAGGCTTTCAATAAAATTGGAAAACCTACTTCGCTAGACACCCTACGTAATTCGTCAACAGTATCGGCCAGAGAATCCTGAGGCGTAAGTTCAGCACCGGGCACAAGTGGAACACCTGCATCAACCATCAATCTGCGAGCCTTTACTTTATCACCCATTGAATCAATTGCTTTTGCAGGTGGTCCAATCCAAATTATCCCACTTGCCTCTACTAACTCGGCAAAATCAGCCCGCTCAGATAGAAAACCGTATCCAGGGTGTAGTGCATCCGCCCTACTGGTTCGACAAGCATTGATTATCGAATGTGCTGATAAATAAGTAGATGCTAAATCATCACCTTCTAGGTGAACAGATTCATCTGCCAACTCAACATGCATAGCATTCGCATCAGCATCATTGTAAATCGCCACTGTGGCTAAACCCATCTCTTGACAACCACGAATAATTCTACACGCGATTTCACCACGATTAGCAATTAGAACCTTGCCGAATTTGAAAGGCGCATCAGCAATCCAAGATGGCAAATCCATGATTGCTCAATCCTCACTGTTCCATGCTGGAGGGCGTCGCTCAATAAAGGACGAAAGGCCTTCTTGACCTTCTGAAGAACCGCGCATTTCCGAGGTTTTATCTAGCGTCCACTGGCGCAATTCCTCATCACTACCTTTCCAACGATCAAACTGCAAAACCAAGTGTTTTGCCTCCGCTACTGCAGAAGGGCCAGTCGTCAACACTTCTGTGACCACGCCTTGAATAGCTTCACTAAATTGTTCAGGAGATTCCACTCGCTCATCAATCATTCCTAATCGTAAAGCCTCCTCAACGCCTATACGTTTTGCCAACATTGCGAGGCGGCGAGTTTGAGCGCTACCAAGTCTACGATATACATAGGGTCCTATGACAGCTGGTAGAATTCCTAGTTTACCTTCAGATAAAGCAATCTTAGTTCTACTCTCTCCAATTACATGGTCAAGGCAAGCAATTAGACCAGCCCCTCCACCAAGAGCTACACCTTGTACAGCACCGATAGTAAAGCATGGGTGGGACCAGAGGCTGTTGAATAATCTATCAAGACGTGCGGCATCGTTGCGATTTTGTTCCGATGTTTGAGCCCCAGATGCCTGCATCCAACTAATATCTGCACCAGCGCAGAAATGTTTGCCGTCACCTGTCAATGCAATTACTCTAAGATACGGCTCCCCATTGCTATCCTTTAATTTACCACGCTCACTTACTGAACGTTCTTTACTCCAAACAAGTAAATCACATAATTCATCAATCAATTCAGGATTTAGTGCATTAAACACATCCTCGCGTTGTAACGTCAGATAACCCACTGGACCTTCTATATTGAGAGTGCACAAGCCGGTTTCCGGCATTAATTCTCCAATTGAAAAATCATTCATTGCAATTGCTCCTTCACATTCTGAAAATGCCGTATTCTGAATCCGGGAAAGGTCCATTCAATGCGGCGGAAATACTCAATCCCAGTACATCCCTAGTATCTCTTGGGTCAATTAAGCCATCATCCCACAAGCGGGCAGTAGCATAGTAAGGAGAACCTTCGGTTTCATACCTATCTAGAATGGGTTTCTGGAAGTTATCCAACTCATCACCTTCCATTGGTGCTTGACCCTCACGAGCACGTTGGTCCTGCTTCACGGTAGTCAACACACTCGATGCCTGAGGACCTCCCATAACTGAAATTCTAGAATTGGGCCACATGAAAAGGAATCGGGGGTCATATCCTCTACCGCACATGGCATAATTCCCAGCACCATGAGAGCCGCCAATAATTACAGTGAACTTTGGCACCGGTGCACAAGCAACTGCGGTGACCATTTTTGCCCCGTCTTTTGCAATCCCACCGGCTTCATATTCGCTTCCAACCATGAATCCAGTGATGTTCTGTAAGAATATCAGTGGGGTGCCTCGCTGGCCACACAATTCAATGAAGTGAGTGGCTTTGAGCGCTGATTCTGAAAATAAAATCCCATTGTTGGCAACTATGCCAACCGGATAACCATGGATGCGAGCAAAACCACAAACAACAGTAGTGCCATAACGAGCCTTGAACTCATGGAATCGAGAACCATCGGTGATTCTGGCAATGACCTCTCTAACATCATACGGCATTCTGTTATCTTCAGGAATTATTCCCAACAACTCTTCAGGATTATGATGTGGTGGTTCAGGAGTTGTTACATCCAACGCAACTTTGTATGGTGCAGGAAGATTCTCCACAATGTTGCGAACAATTCTGAGGGCTTCTGGCTCATCTTCAGCAAAATGATCAGCAACACCAGACTCTACTGTATGGACTTCAGCCCCACCTAATGCTTCTGCTGTGACTTCCTCGCCTGTAGCTGCCTTCACAAGTGGTGGCCCAGCAAGGAAGATGGTGCCGTTGCCTTTGACTATGATTGATTCATCACTCATAGCAGGAACATAGGCGCCTCCGGCAGTACATGAGCCAAGGACTGCAGAAATCTGAGGAATGCCTTTACCGCTCATTACTGCTTGATTGCGAAATATTCTACCAAAGTGTTCACGATCAGGGAAAACTTCATCCTGTAATGGCAGAAATGCCCCTCCAGAATCCACTAGATAGATACAAGGCAAACCATTCTCTTCAGCAATACTCTGGGCGCGAATGTGTTTTTTAACAGTCATTGGATAGTATGAGCCGCCTTTCACGGTCGCGTCGTTGGCAACGAACATGCATTCACGACCGTGAACCATTCCAATTCCAGTAATGATTCCTGAACTGTGAGCGTTACCATCGTAAAGACCGTTTGCTGCTAATTTACTTAATTCAAGGAAAGCTGTACCTGGGTCACAAATGGCCTCAATTCGCTCTCTTGGTAACATTTTACCTCGGCTTCGGTGGCGCTCGACATATTTTCCACCACCTCCGTCCATCACGGCATCCATACGGCCCTCCATCGCTGCCACAAGAGCTCGATTATGTTCTAAATTAGTGGTGTATTGTTTGTCGCTAGTTCGCACCGAAGAAGGTAGTCTATCCATGTCGACCCATAGGGTCGAACTCAAACAGGTGTTTGAACGGTGCGGCTTCAAACACCCAACATAAGCCGTCCTAGGTCCCTAAGGCCCGGAGCGAGCCCTACGGTAAGAAGTCCGAGAACAACCAATAATCGAAGATGAGATTGACGTTTTTCCCACCGCCACTCAGCAAAGAATAGAATGACCACCAAAGCCAAGGCCATTTTTACCACAAAAAATCCCCAGCCGCCTCCAGCACCACCTTCATCGCCACCAGCTAAACGCATTACTAGAGTGGACAGAACATGCTTTTCAGAATAGCCAAAAACATCAACCCCCAACCAAGATGCGAAACCATCTACAAGTTGACCATATACTGCCAACAAAACAATGGGTGTTGCAAAGGCTGCCTGCTTGACAACGTTTTCATATTCTTCAAACTCATTGCCTTCAAGACTTTCCCATTCTTCAAGGGTCATTCCATCATCTAGCACACCTGGTGTTTTTCCTTCGCTAAGCAGTTTCCTAAAGGAATCCAAGCCGCGACGACGTAGGAGCAAGACGATAATGAGTGGGCAACCAAGAATCACAAATGCTGGCCAAATCGTAAGTTCTCCAGCAATTAACTGAGTTTGTGCGAATCCCATTAAACTCGCTGCGGTCAAGATGCAAGCACCGATACCCGCATAAAGTAAAGAGCGCTCTAATTGATTCCAATTCTTTAACCAGTTATTCCAACTGAATTCTTCAACTTCAAAGAAGAACCAAAAGAATGCTGGAATCAGTATTACTACAGCAATATTCCCAGCAACCGAAAATTCGTAAAAAAGAATCACGTGGCTAATTACCACCATCATCAATGGCAAGAAGGTTAGGAATTTTTCCTTTTCAGGACTGGATTCCATCTCTTTTAGAATTGGAACAAAGACTCCAATGAGTAATATCCATCCAGCAGTTTGAAAGTGAATAATTGGAGACACAAACCAAGAATCAACATTATCTGCGAAAAGTCCTGCATCTTCATGCACTTCAACCAATACCGCCCAAAATACCCAAGGCAGCAAAGCGTAGAGCATTCTATCTTCACTCGAAATACCCCACTTTCGTATTAACGCTGATAGACTAACGATGAAAGCCACTAGAAGAATCCCATATGCGGCTGTATCAACAGGGTTGTAACTTGAATCGCCACCACCTTCACCAACAATCGGTTGCACGATGTTGATGTCAATAATGTCCCATAATGTCCACACATCAGCAAAAAGCCCTAGCAAATAGGCGATTCCAGGTAACGCCATACCTAAGCCAATTATTGTGAATGCTACTAACTCATGTTTGGCAAACTCAGAATTGGGCAATGAACGAGGAAAACTAACTTTTGGAGACGAATCTTTCTCCTGTGTAGCAACTACAACTTCATCAGTCAATCCAACATCTTCAGCAGATTCTGATTCACCCTCGTCAGCGCTCATTGCGCGGCCGAGCCGGCTCTACCAAAAGAGGTTCACTCTTCTTCGTCGTGCTCGTGGTCACAGTTTTCATCGTGAACGTGTTCTTCTTCCTCTTCTTCTGCAGCCTCTCTGAATTGGTGTACATCTCTAAAGACGATTGTCTTAGCACCAACAGTGTCACGAAGTGAACGAATGAGTTGGAATTTTGCCATACCCCATGATTGATCATATCCGAGGAACTCAGGGATTGTGATGGATACATCATCGCCGTCAAACTCTACCTCAAAGTCATCAGACCCTGTTGACATTTTTAGAAGAGTCATCACCATCTCATCCTTCTCTTCAATAACCTTAGTAATTCGGTAATTATAACGCAGTGATTTACCTGCTAACTCGTGATTGAAATCAATTCGCGCACGGCCAGCGCGGAACATGACTAAGGTGCCCTTACGGCCCCCTATCTCAACTGGGCCACCAACTTGTAGATTGTCAGGATCTCTGACTTGTCGAGCCAATTGTTGTGGACCCAACATTTCAACTGCACCTGGGTCGCGTTCACCGTATGCTTTGTCTGCTGAAATCTCAATATCGTAATCAGTTTCAGCCTCAGCTTCTTCAAGGCTTTCTTCAAATCCCGGAATCAAAGTTCCAGCACCGATAGTGATGCACAAGGGCTCATAATTTCGTGACTCTTCGTGAACGTCATTTGACTTTGCAGACTCCTCACGCGTGGTCTCAATTAGCTTTCCTGAATCAACCTCAAACAGGTCGTAATCTATGTACACAATCGTGCCTTCTTCCATGAATACCACTTCAACCCCTAATGGGGCGAGCCGCCGACCGACTCCCCCTTTATGAGTGAAACGGTGAATTTATCCAATATCAATTAGGAGAAAACGGCTTACTAGGTCGCTGGAATGAGGTAGTAGCGATACCTAAAGTTGAGAGGACAATGATTAGCCAACCAGCCCATACAAGATGACTTCCAGAGAGATGATATACAGTCAAGCGAACCCTATCAAGCCCAACCTCGCCGCTCTCAATATCCATAATTCCTGACGCATTTCCTAATGCCTGTGTTTGCGACCAATCAAAGATAAATACAGTATCACCACTAAAGGATGTATACCGGTCTACCTCACTGCGTGGGAAACTGTTTGAGCCGTCAAACCTCAACATACCTGGGTTAACACTCCCCAAAAAAATACCCTGCTCATCGTAGATGTCAATCTTAGCGCCGAGGAATCCATCACCGACCGAAAAGCGCTCGTTAAATTCTTCATCATCAGGGGAAAGAACTGTCCAATCATCAAAAGTTAGTTGGAAACCTTCATGAGAAACTTGTTGCCCTTGCACCAAGACTACTTGGTGAGCGGGATCTGTTCTGTCAATCAGTGTGGTTGTGAATATATGCCCAACCAGTAACAAAAGAATCCCTACATGGGCAGTGTGAGCAAGGGCACTACGCATTTTTGCAGGAGAATAACCCTTTGCTGTTCGCTGATAGAGATCATACGCAAGACGCATAATTGATGGAATTGCTACGATTAGGATAGGCAATAGTAACCATGCGACTTCACCGCGATTTATTGTGTCACTAAATTGAGAATTGCTATCACCAACAATAGGAATATCAAGGAATACTCCAACAACAATTCCCATGACAATAAAGCCGAATAGAAGAAAGGGTACCATCTTTTCTGGTACTGTATCTTTCCAAGAATACGTTGCCAAGGCAGAAGCAATTAGTAGAATTAGCGGAGCACCAAACATCTCATGCATCGCTAGTGATGTGCCATCTACACTAGCAATCATCAACATCCAAGTGAGGGTGAAAAAGGTTCCACCAATTACAATCGGAGCGAATAGAGATAGGCGAATTTGTGTTTTCCGAAATGAAAATTCCAATAGTCGTTCCTTCAAAGTCTGTTCTTCTCCCTCTTCAACATCTTGAACCAGTAATGGCCAAATGAAGATTAACAGCCCTATTCCGGCTGCATATACATCAATTAAATAAGCGTATACTGAAGTTAATATAACAACTATTCCAGCTACTGTCCAAACCATTTCTGACTCTTTATCTGAACTTGCTTTCAGCAGCATC
Source organism: Candidatus Poseidoniales archaeon (assembly GCA_012964335.1). GTDB lineage: Archaea > Thermoplasmatota > Poseidoniia > Poseidoniales > Thalassarchaeaceae > MGIIb-Q1. The sequence goes on from DTUF01000032.1 coordinate 22,896, forward strand.
AATAGAATGAGAAGTGTTGCAATTAATGGTTCATCAATGTATAATGATAACAGAATTATTGCGGCCATTGAAACCGTCTTCTCACGGTTTGCAAACAATTTCGAACCAGCAGGCTCAGGTGGTAACATGATAGCCAATAATGGAGCCGCGGCTGCAATGAGTAGAATGAATGTAGGCAATTGCTCTAGTAGGCTTGATTCTGCCCCAAACAAATCAACAGAAATTAGCCAAGATAATGGTAAAAACAAAATCATCCATAATGAAAATCTGCTAGCGAATTGTAGGTTTTCAACACCACCAATCCTAGCTTGACGCGTAACCATCACAGCCACGGTAATGGCCAAAATTGCTACTAGTGAAATTAGGTAAGTAATGACCTCGGTTCCGCTGACTCCTGAATTTTGTAAATCCATAATTCGCAATATTGCAGAATCACTCTGAGAGCCCACATCTTCTGATACAAAAGCATGGACTGAAGCCCACACACCATTGGCCCTCGTGACCATGGTCGCGTGAATAGAGAACCACCCAGGGAGGATAGCTAAAGGAAGGACAAAACCACTATTTTTCCCACCAGGGGTCACACGTAAGTGAAGCAGAAGAAGGAGACTAAGCCAAGGCAAGAGTGATGCTGTTTCAACAGGATCCCAAGCCCAATATCCTCCCCAATCGAGCACAGTATAAGCCCAAAGCCCACCTAGCCCAACACCAATCGTACCTACTGCCAATGCTACTCTTGCCGGAGGAGTTACCATTTCACGAAGTTGAGATTCGTCGACTTTTTCATCGCTGAGAACTGTGGCCAGTGCCTTCAGCATTACTACGATACAAAGTGAGTAAAACAAGAAAACAAGTGGTGGGTGAAAGACCATCAAATCAGTTTGTAAAAGTGGGTTTAACTCACCTCTCCAACTACTCTGAGCCAGTCTGAAGGGTCGCATCATAAGAGCAATCGAAAAAATTGTTAGAATTGTCCCATTAACTAACCTACGAAACAGGATTGAACTCTCTTCCCTACCTAGACCTTGGAAAGCAAGCCCACAGATTCCCAATAAGCCAGCCCAAAGCAGAGTTGGCCCTTCTCTACTAGCCCAAACCGCACTGATACGGTAGGTAATTGGCATCTCACTGCCCCCGTAAAGTCGAACTAAATCATAATTTGTAGAATCGCTAATAAACAGCCAACTGAGAGCAATAAATGGTAAAATTTGAATTGTGCTAATGACCCGCGGAATCCACAATGATTGCTGCTTGGACAGATTCCTCCACGGTATTGAGATTCCGGTTACGGAAGCGCCGATTGCTAACCAAAGAAGCCACTGCACGAAAAGAGCGAGGAGCCATCAACTGATGGCAATTTCGGCGACAAGGACTGGTTGATTGTTATGATTACCATCCGTAGTATTTAGCGCGGCTATAACCAAATGCTAACATCGCTGGAATTATTTTCTTAAAGTATAGACTTGGCCTTCGTACTAGTAATCGAATCCCTACCATGGCCTTTCCTGATATTCCCATTGAAGACATCTCTTCAGGGAAACAATTGCCCATCAATGACATATCAGAATCACTGAGAGAATACAATGCTGTTTTACCTTTCAGAATCTTTTCATAAGGTGGGAATTCTCTCTTCCAGCGGGTCGCATAAATAGCTAACTTAGCCGCTGATATATCTCCAGCAGCAATCGCTTCAGCGGCTGTCTGAGCAGCAAATGCTGCTGATTTCAAAGCCAGATGAGAACCACCTTCAAACAAAGGTGAGGTGAAACCGGCGGCATCGCCAACCAGCATTATTCCATCGAAATGAGTTACTTCGTGTGGCCCAGAAATTGGAATAGTTCCACCAAAACCCCGTAGTTTCAAACCCTCTTTCCGCCATGGTGGATTTATCATTTCTAAACCCTTAAATTCACCGTCCTCAATGAATTGATCAAGCGCCTTTACTGCCCCTTTTTTATTCTCTGTAACTAATCCGATGTTAGCCCTTCCATCTGACTTTGGAATCATCCAGAGATAACCCTTTTCAGCATATTTAGGCCAAATATAGAAATCTAAGTAACCATCTGATGGGACATCTAATACCTCATATTGCATTCCGGCAATCACTTCTGGACGAGGATTCAATTTCAATAGTTTTGAGCATACTCCAGCAACTCCAGATGCATCAATTACAATCTTAGCAAAAATTGGAAATTGATCTCCTTTACCCTCACAAAGCCAGCCATTGAAAACACCATCAATTTCTTGGCGTTGCAATTCTGTCAACTTGTGTGATAAATGTAATTTAGCGCCTTCTTCAACTGCTTCTTCTGCTAACCACTGTTCAAACAGATGCTTTTCTAGAACGTATCCTGGTTCACTCAATTTTTTTGCTGTGCCATCGGGAAATAGCACTCTGATACCATCAACAGGACGTGAAATTACTGATGGGGGGAGGTCAAGTTGTAAATTATTGACTGCTAAATCTGAAATACATTCTCCACAGTGGACGGGGGTGCCAATCTCATCATGGTCTTCAATTAAGATTACTTTGAGACCTTCTCTTGCGCTGTGTAAAGCCGCCGCACCACCGCCAGGGCCTGCACCGATGACCAAGACATCACACTCTGTTGCGGCTCCCTCCATGAGTTGGGATGAGGGCAGTCACTTCATGAATAACACGGTTGCTAGAATATTAACAATGTAAGTGAATTTGATAGAATGTCCACCCTTGATGTTTCTTAGGTGAGGACCCCTCCGAGGGCCGTGGGATGGAGTAACCTACAGCAATTTATCGCCGCCCTTGAGGAACAAGGAGATGTGCTTCGTATTTCTAGGCCGGTTGATGTGGAATTAGAAGCTGGCTGCATTGCTGACCGCCTCGTCAAAACAGAGGGCAAGGCTGTGATTTTTGAGCAACCAAGATTGCCGGATGGAACTATTTCTACAATTCCGCTGGCGATGAATCTTTTTGGAACTCGCCAACGAGTGAAAACTGCACTCGGCGTTGATGATTTAGCAACTATTGGAAAGCGACTTGTAGGGCTGATGAAGCCTGATGTTGCAACCATTTCGAAGAAACCCTGGCAAGGCATCAGTTTAGCTCGGCAAGGATTACGAATGGCACCAAAACGAGTGAAAAAAGCGGCTTGCCAGCAAGTAGTAATGGAAAATCCAGACCTAACCACTCTGCCAATTCCAAAAACTTGGCCAGGAGATGGGGGTCCGTTTATCACTCTACCATTAGTAGTCACAAAAGACCCTATCAGCGGTGAGCAAAACCTTGGAATGTATCGCTCGCAAATATATGGCCCGACTGAATGTGGACTTCACTGGCAGATGCACAAACACGGGGCAGACCATGCTGATGCTAGTGTTGGCTCGGTCAATAAAATCCCAGTTGCAATTTGCCTTGGAGGACCCCCCGAATTAATTTTCAGTGCAATTTCACCACTTCCTGACAATCTCTCAGAGTTTATGTTTGCCTCTTTCTTAGCAAATCAAAGGTTAAAATTAGTGAAGGCAACTACTCAAGATTTGTGGGTTCCAGCAGAAGCAGATGTAGTAATTGAAGGATATTGCGTCCCTGGAGAAACAAAAACCGAAGGCCCGTTTGGTGACCACTTTGGATTGTATAGTTTAGAAGGAGACTACCCGGTGATGCATGTGACCGCCATTACTCACCGAGTTGATGCTATCGCCCCAATGACAATTGTCGGACTTCCACCAATGGAAGATGGATATCTGGGTGAAGCAATTACCGATGCTTTCCTGCCAATATTGAATTTCCAGCACCGAGATGTCGTTGATATGTTCGTGCCACTGCAGACTGGTTTCCACAACCTAGCAATTATTGCATCTAAACAAAGATACCCCCGTCAAGCAAGGAAAACCTGCCTTGGATTACTTGGCGCAGGGCAATTAATGTTCACAAAAATTTCTGTAGCAGTTGACCCGAGCCATCCGGTGAAAGACCTGAATGCACTCCTTGACGTTCTCCATGAAAAAGTGGACCCGCGAAGTGATTTAGTTACGATTCCTGGGATGGTTGCTGACACTCTTGATACTTCATCACCATGGGAAAATGTTCACGACAAATTACTGATTGATGCCACAACATTACCGAGTGCCGATCCGCGAAAAGGAGGAGTAGGGCTACCGAGGGGAACCGGATTTGATGAATCCCCTGATTGGCGTCGTGGACAAGTTGATGCGCCGGGGGTTTCGGTTGACTTCTGTGCCAAAGTAAGAGCAATGGATGAAGTAACTGAGGTAATTCTTCTAAGACCATCAATCATGGTCATAACCACAAAAATTGATGATACACCTAGCCCAAGTAACGGAATGCAAGCAATTCTTGACCCAGCCTCATGGGCATTACAAGTTGAAGCGAGTAGGGCTCAAAGGCAACGGATTTTTCAATTGATGAATTCAATTTGGCAATTGGAAGAATCTGACGACCTAAGGTGGTTATTTATCACTGATGATGATGTGAAGTTACACTCGGCAGGAGCAAACCAAAAACTACTATGGCAATTAACCGTAAGATTTGATGTAGGCAGAGATTTACATTTTGATGCAGACCATAGCAGAGTTTGCTGGGATGCTACCACGCCAATCCCACACCCCGGGCGCAAAGCGTTAATGAGTGCAGGTCAAGAAATATCGGCCCTAGACCCAATTCTTCCTATCAGGAGTTGGCCGGCAATCACTATCCATGACCAAGAAACTCTTACTAAAGTAACCAACATGGCTGGCTATGATGGGTATGAACAGAGAACTTGGCAACCAAATGTTTCGGGGTGGTAAATTGGGTGCAAAGGAAATTTTGAAATTCATAAAGATAGAACACACACTGTTCTCTCTACCATTTGTCCTAATAGGTTACATCATTGCTTACAATCAATTCATGGATGACTTACCAGTTAGTGTACTGGGTTGGTTGCGAATAGACCTAGTTTGGATTCTAATCGCTGCTGTTGGAGCCCGTGGCCTTGCAATGACTCTAAATCGAATTATTGATCGTGACATAGATGCTTCTAACCCTCGTACTGCAAGTCGGGGCCTAGCATCTGGCTCAATGTCTATGAACACTGCTTGGACACTCTCTACAATTTTCCTTTGTATGCTACTGTTCGGTGCATGGCAACTTAACGAAGTTGCACTAATGATGGCTTGGCTACCAGTCTTGGTCTTTGTCATTTACCCATACACAAAGCGTTACACTTGGCTTTGCCACCTATGGTTAGGTCTGTGTCTAGGGCTTGCTCCAGCGGGGGCTTGGGTTGCTGTCGCAGCGGACGTTCATGGATGGGCCGCGATTACCGGTATGCACGACGGTTACACAGACCTGCTTTGGTATCCAACTATTTTCTTTATCTCTCTAGGGGTAATGTTCTGGATAACTGTGTTTGACATTAACTACGCACGTATGGATATTGAAAGTGATCGTGCAAATGGCATCCATTCATTTCCAGCTAAATTTAGTGAGGAGACTACGACTAGAACCTCAGTTCAACTAACTCTAATGTGGTTCGCATGCTTCGCAATTTCTAACCCGATGGATGGATTTTGGTTCTTAGGAGCGGCTGGTCTGATGGCAATTCTAAACATCGCCGTTATCATAGGACGCGAGAAGTTTGCTGATTTCCAAACGACCCTGTTCCGTGTATCCATGTTGACTGGATGGATTCTTCTAGTGGCGATTATGTTAATGGAACCAGATAAAGGGCTAATGCTAGATTAGTGAGGTGATGAAATGGTGAAATTAGCAGTAATCACGGGTGGAAGTAGAGGTATTGGAGCAGCCACATCTAAGCGACTAGCTAAGGATGGATATCGCCTAATAATTACTTATCATACAGATTCTCAATCTGCAGAAAATGTCATCTCAGATGTAAGAGAGAGTGGCTGTGATTGCGTCGCAGTAAAAGTGGACTGCTCAGATTCTGGCGAGGTTATGATTCTTGCAGACCATCCTTGGGTGCGTGAAGGTGTTGACGCACTCGTCCTGAATCATGCAATGTATGAACGGGGAAAGGCTGGGGAACTGACTCTTGAAGCACTCGAACTGACCATGAATGTCAATTTTACCGGCTCGTTCCTTGTATGGAAGGCACTCTCCCCACACCTTACACAGAATGCCTCAATAGTAGTTTTAGGTAGTCAACTTGGAATTAAAGGAACTGCTACTGGTGCTGATTATTCCGCTTCAAAAGGAGCACTGCATAGTTGGGCTCGCTCACTCGCAATTGATGTCGCCCCGAGTGGCCAGAGAGTGAATGTTGTTGCCCCTGGAACTATTGATACTGATCTAGTCGCGAATGACTCACCCAAGAAAAGAACTAACAGAGAAGAAAATATTCCAATGGGAAGATTGGGGAAACCTGAAGAAGTTGCTAATGTCATATCATTCCTTTTGTCTGATGATTCTAGTTACATTACTGGTGCGATTCTGCATGTTAATGGCGGGTTATATCGCCCATGAAATGAAGAACGATCAATTGTGAGCGGATACCATGGCAAAGACTGAGATTGACCATTTTGATTTGTCTAAAGCTATTGAGGGTGCGGCTTCAGATTGGTTAGACCCATCTGTCGCATGCTTTCGATTACACTCAGAATACAATACTGCAGGTGACCAGAAACAAGCAATTGAAAAATTAATTTCCCAATTCAATAATTCACAAGAGAGAGCGGTACTCCTTGGGGTGACCGGCTCGGGCAAAACATTTGCTATGGCACATATTATTGAAACACTGAATATACCTACTCTAATTCTTAGCCACAATAAGACACTTGCTCGCCAACTATGGCAAGAGATGTCATCACTTTTCCCAGAAAATGCAGTGGAGTACTTTGTCAGCCACTACGACTACTACCAACCGGAAGCATACCTACCCAAGCGGGATTTATACATCGATAAAGAAATGCAGATGAATGAGCGAATTGAACAAGAGCGATTTGCCACTGTTGCATCTCTTGTATCTCGCCCTGATGTCATTGCCATTGGTACTGTTTCAGCAATTTATGGTCTTAATCCACCCGAAACATTCCTAAAACAACACGCAAGGATATATGTCGGGCAAGCGATTGAACCTCTTGACTTAGTCAAACAGTTGGTTGAGTTACAATACCAACGCATAACCGGTGAAATCTCAAGAGGGGAAATTCGGTGTCGTGGCGAAGTTGTTGATGTCTGGATGCCCAGTCGGGATGACCCGCTTCGTATTCGTTTTGACTTTGATGGAGTCACGAAAATTCAGGTCTGCGAAGCGGTTTCGTGGGAACCTCTTGACGAACTAGAAGAAGCTTGGATACATCCGAAAGAATTTTTCATGACTAGTCCAGAAAGATTCGCACAAGCATTGGAAGATATTGTATTTGAGTTATCAGAGAGAACGCATGAACTGGAGAAAGAGGGTAAAGAATTGGAAGCGCATCGCCTTGAAACTCGGACCACTTTTGATTTAGAAATGCTTAGAGAAACTGGGCATTGCAAAGCCATTGAAAATTATTCAATGCATTTCGATGGTAGAACCTATGGGGAACGCCCTTACTGCTTGCTTGATTTTTTCGCAGCAACCGCTAAACAATTTCATGGGGCTCCGGACAAATTTCTCGTTATCATGGACGAGAGTCATGTGACCCTTCCTCAATTAAAAGGAATGTACGCTGGTGACCACTCAAGAAAAATGTCCTTAATTGAACATGGATTCAGATTACCATCTGCAGCAGACAACAGACCATTACGTATTGATGAATTTCAAAGTCTTGTCCCGCGAATGTTGTACGCCTCTGCAACACCAGGGGAGAGAGAACTACGCCATCTTGCAGAGGTAACTGGACAAAACGTGCCAAAAGAGCTACTCCACGTGCCAGGAGGTGGTGGTGCAGTTGAACCAGAGATGAAGAAGCCGAAGAAGTCACCTAGCCTTCTCAAATCCCTTGAACAAATTGATGGGATTGTGCGTATGGAATTCCGTCCGACTGGGTTACTTGACCCTGAAATTGAAGTTCGTCCGACAGAAGGTCAGATTCAGGATTTACTTGATGAGATAAACAAATGTACATCCAGCGGTGAACGTGTATTGGTTACAGTTTTGACTATCAAATTCGCAGAAGAAGTTTCTAGTTATTTACAACGAATGGGTGTTAAATCACATTACCTCCACTCGGAAATTGACACCATCGAGAGATCTGAAATCATTAAGGCCTTACGAATTGGCCACATTGATGTTATTGTCGGGATAAATTTATTGCGAGAAGGTCTCGACATCCCGGAAGTATCTTTAGTAGCAATTTTTGATGCTGACCGTCAAGGGTTCTTACGAAACGAGCGTTCTCTTTTACAGACAATTGGCAGGGCTTCACGGAATGAAAATGGCAGAGTGCTGCTTTATGCGGATTCTATGTCTGATGCAATGAGTACATCAATTTTTCAAACCGTTGAAAGACGGAAACGACAAGAAGAATTCAATGTTAGGAATGATATTGTCCCAAAAACTATTGTCAAAGAATTACCAATAATGGGTATTGAAGCAGAGGAACTGTTGGCTGGTACTGCGGGTACTGGTAGCAGTGGCGGTAAGAGATTTGTTGGCGGAACCACAGGTCAAAGTGGGAAAATCAGAGATGAGAGAGACCTTGCAAAACGATTTGACCTCGGTACAGATGGTTGGGCCTCTGAAGGGGAATCGGTTAGCAATGTTAGCCAACCTTCGTGGGCAAGTGTTGCTTCTTCAATTTTGGAGGGGGATGGAAATGTCAATTCAGTAGATGAGTCAGTGATGAATGAAGATCTTGAGCGATTATTAGATAGATTACGGAAACAGATGAGATTGGCAGCAACTAGACTTGAATTTGAGAAGGCTGCCCAATTGAGAGATCGAATTTTCCAATTGGAAAATGATGGATAAGACCAATCGGTCAATTTGAAAACAATGAGCCGTTCAACAGGTGCTATGGGACGGAGACTAGAGATAGTCATCATGACTCAAGGACCAGAATTGTACAGCACTACTAGAATAGCAGCTGCAGCCCGGCGTGCAGGCCATGGTGTTAGTTATCTCAATCCAACTAGATGTACAATTGACTTATCACCTGAAGGGGCAACTGTTCTCTATAATGGTGACAAAATTGTTCAACCAATGGATTGCATTGTGCCAAGGATTGGCGCTTCAATTACCCGCCATGGATTAACAATACTCAGGCAATTCCAAGCTGTTGGAGTTCCTGTCCTTAACCCAAGCAATGGTATTGCGGCGAGTAGAGATAAATTGCGGGCATTACAGCGATTTGCTGCGGTTGATTTACCAATGCCTAGAACAGCATATGCAAGAGGATCTGCAGACTTACATCCTTGCATCAAAACTGTTGGTGGGCCTCCAGTGGTTCTGAAACTTTTAGAGGGGACGCAAGGAATAGGGGTAATGCGTTGTGATACTGTCGCAAGTGCTGAATCAGTAATTGATGTTCTTGCGAGATTACATCAACCAATAATTATCCAAGAATATATCGCCGAATCTAAGGGGACTGACATTCGAGCCATCGTTGTCGGCGATAAAGTGGTCGCCGCGATGAGAAGAACTGGGAAAGGTGATGATTTCCGAAGTAATATCCACAGAGGTGGTACCGGCGATCAACTAGAACTTGAACCAGATATTGAGCGTATATGTATTGACGCTTGTAAAGCCCTTAACATCCAATTCGGTGGAGTAGATTTGCTAGAATCAAGTCGTGGCCCATTGTTGATGGAAGTAAATTCATCTCCAGGACTTGAGGGAATTGAAAAAGCAACTGGAATTGATGTAGCAAATGAGGTAATAAAGGAAATTGAGAGGCTCTGTGAATAACCGCTGTATTCATTTTGAGACGGCTTGTCGGGTGATGTCATGGTAAGCCCAGACGACTTTGATTTGCCTGTGGTTGATTACGATTTTTCCACTACTGATAATGTGACCAAACTGTTAGACCAAATGGCTACTGCCGGTGGCTTTACAGCGACTAAACTTGCCCTCGCACACGATATTCTAAAGGATATGTTTGAGCAACTTGATGATTCTTCAAATGATGATGGCTCTGACCAGTTGAACTGGCTTTCTTTTCCAGCCTGCTTATGTGCTACAGGAACACGTGGATTCTTCGTTGAGGCATTGAAGAGAAAACGCTTCAATGTAGTTGTGACAACTTGCGGAACACTTGACCACGATATTGCTAGGAGTTTCAGTGATTACTTCCATGGTGCCTTTGAGTTAGATGATGTTGAACTGGGTGAACAGGGCTTGAATCGACTTGGAAATGTGATTGTTCCAAATGCTAGTTATGGTGAAATCATTGAAAAGATTGTAATGCCAATATTACAAGAAATAGATGATGAGAGGCGCTCGGCCAACCCTGAAAATCCATGGGAAGGATTTGGTACTGTTGAGCTATGTTGGGCATTGGGTGACAGGATTGACGATGAATCAAGTCTACTTCATTGGGCTGCTAAACATAGGATTCCAATTATTATCCCTGGAATATACGATGGTTCCATCGGAGCTCAATTATTCATGCACCGGCAAAAAGCAAGAGACTTCAATCTTGACCTGTTAGCGGACCAACAACTCCTCTCGGACTTGGTATGGACTACTGATTCATCACACGCCTTAATGGTTGGAGGAGGTATCTCAAAACACCATGTAATCTGGTGGAACCAATATCGAGGCGGATTGGATTCTGCAGTGCAGATTACGACGGCATCTGAACATGATGGTTCTTTATCAGGTGCAAGACTCAAAGAAGCAATTAGTTGGGGAAAAATTCGTGCAGATGCTCCTCAAATTGTAGTTGAAGGTGATGCTTCCTTGCTGTTGCCACTGTTAGGTGCTAGTCTATTTGCAGAGGAATATACCCCCTAGATTGAACTACGCCAACTGATGAGCAATACACTCCATCAATCCGACTCTAAATGGAACTGATGGATGCCACCCTTTTAATCCAGCATTCTGGCAAGCAGAATGTAATGGGCCAAGATTTGGCCTATTGGGGGAAACCATTGGTTCGGTCTTAGGTTCAAATATTTCCAAATTTTCCAATTGGAAAGTTTTTGATTCGGCGGCTTTTACCCTTTTGAAAAGCATCTCCAACTCACTTGTCATCGCTTCATGGCTCCAGCAACGTCTCCCACTGACATCAACTACACCTTTTGGTAAATTAGTAAATAATTCCGAAATCATATCTACTACATCACGGACATGAATCCAATACCTTGGCTCACCTTGGGGTCTTTCCCCAACAGGGTTGTTCAACCATGAAACTTGATGTTCTATTTCCTTCGGACCCCAGTTTCCAGAACCATTCGGAACGTACAAGTCATGCAAAACCAATTCACAATCAACCTCACAAGGGTAAGGGTCACTTGTTGACGGTCGAATTACTAAATCACATTCTACAGCTGGACCAGAATGCCAACATAAGATGTGAACACCGTCTGAGACATCTGTGTCAATTCCGATTCTCTCTAGTCTGTCTTGTAATGACAAAAAGAAATTATCCTCTTGACCTTGAAGAGTTACCATATTTGGCATAGTTCCCCCCTCGTACACTTTTGACATATTCTGATTAACATTACATCTTGAGTTTAGTTCTCAGAAAAGGACATCAAACAATCTCTAACTATGTCTAGTACCAAATCTATCTCTTCAGAAGTAATGCCAAAATGAGGAGTGAACCTCAGTGCATTCATCCCACCATGGATAACTCCAAGCCCATTCAACCTGCACCACTCTTCAACACAGCCAAAGCCCACAACTGGGAGGGTTTCTGGGTCAAGTTCTGCACAAAGTAGCAAACCAGAACCTTGAACTAAAGTAATCTCGTTTGGAAATTCTTTTTGTAATTCACGCAATTTTGAAAGGAATTCGTCTCCTTTTTCAATAATGTTCGCACGTAATTCAGGAGTTATCATGCTGAGTACTTCTACTGCTGTTTCAAGCGCTCGAGGATTAGTCGTCATTGTATTTCCATAAATCCCGACAACATACAATTCAGCGGCACGTTCAGATAATCCTAGAACGGATAGAGGAAATTGTCCAGCGTTGAGTGCCTTTGACCAAGTCTCTAAGTCAGGTACTTCAGCAGATTGGAATCCAGGATAATCTACAATTGAAAGACTGCCTTTGCCCCGAAATCCAGCCTGTATTGAATCTACTAACAACATGCTTCCGTGTTCCAAAGTTAATCGTCTCGCTTCATCATAGAATTCTCGAGTTATAGATTGACCAGGGGAACCTTCGCCTTGCACTGGTTCTATGGCTAGCAATTCAATGAAAAAATTCTCTTGCTCTGCTGTTGAAAACGCTGACTGTAAATCTTTGACATTGTTTGGTTTAACAATAATGATATTATCACGCTCGCGGAACGTTGCAAGATTGTCTATGTATCCTTTCTTACAAGAATCTGAGATTGATGCAGGACGTTGTGTTCTTCCGTGGAATGCTTGCTTAAGTGCAATTATTTTTATCGGTTTTCCTTCATGACGACCACCTGGACCTGTCATGTTATTGGAATTAACATCAGCAATTCGCATGCCCAATGATACTGATTCAGACCCACTATTTACACAAATAAATTTTGAAAACGGACACCCACCACGAGAATGACCAACCTCTTTCCGTAATGCATCTGCTAACCTTTTCTGGCTAAATGAAGCCGTCATCACATTTGCCATTACCCAATTCTTTGACATAGCGCCAATTACTTCGTCTGGACCGTGGCCAGCACCAAGCATCCCGTACCCGCCATTGTCGTGAAGTACAGCCCCATGTGATGTGATTATCCAAGGGCCGCGTGCAGCTATTGCAACATACGGATTAACAGTTGCAGGTGAGTAAAAATTAATGAAATCAGATTGTAACGTTTGGATTAATTTTGATTCTTCCATCATTAACAATTCTGAACCTAACTGTATCAAGTATTCTTTATGGTTCTTTGAAGCCTCTGAAATAGCACGTATTAGGTTAGGATCTGACGCTGCAAACTTAGTAATTACTTCGTCTTTCAAGCCGGTGGTTTGTTGTGGTCCTGAATTAGCGCGGATTTCCGCTAATTGAGAAAGAACGTCTTGCATGTCTTTGGGAGGGGGAATACGCTCATCAATTTATGCCGTGGATACAACTTTCATTTTGTTTCTAAAAGTGTATTTCCCATCATAAAATATCAGGAGGAAAAGGACGGAATTAACATTTTTCTTCTAGTAAATTCCAATTGAGTTTTCTAATTTCTAATTAGATTTTACTAACGTGTTGGCATTGGAATTAGTAATGATTTTGTTTACCTGATACTAATGATTAAAATAAAATTGAAAAATATTGGAATTTTTCTAATTTCTTATTAGGAAACAATGGCAATCCCTCGATTCTAATGGATCAAAAGTAACAAGCTTGGAAAATAATTGAATGAGCGGTGTTATCCGTCTTTCCAATTAGAATTCATTTTCGGATAATCCACTTTAGAACGTCATTCCTATTGGTTAATTACACTCTCTTATCAGTTGAATTCAATTGAATTTTGATTAAAGTTGTCATTTGTTCAAAATTATAACTATCAATTGGTCAATTATTGATTATCCGCCTTTTTCAATTGGATTTTCAATTAGTATTTCGGCATATACTTAATATACTGACTCCGAGCGTAGTACATTAACCGAGACATGGGATGCACGGTAAAAGAGAGGGAAAAAATATGACAGATGAATCGTTTAGGATACAAGAATTGTTACAACGGGAAGTTTACGTTAAACAAACACGCGTTGGAGTAATAGTCGGGGAGAGATATCACCCCAATGAAGATAGAGTTCAATCATTCAGATTACAGGTTGAACCAGGAGTGGCAGATGAATTCATGCGGAAGCCAGCTGAGTTCGCGCCACTTTCAAAAGAACTGCTTCATAGTATTCAATCAGACGGGAGTATCAAACTAACTAAATCGATGAGAGAATTACAACGCAGGTGGCGAAACACAGTTCGTATCAATGAGAAATTATACGCACCAGATGAATTACTTGACAGAGCAGTTCTTGACACCCAAGGTGAAGATCTGGGAGTGGTCATTGGCCTTGTGAAAATAAAGCGCACATACCGCGGAGTACAGGTCAAAGCGCGTGGAAACCTAAGACGGAGATACAAATTAGAGAACAGCGTAATCAACATACCTGTCCAATTCCTTGCTAGAACGAGCCCTCGTTTAGACGAAATAATTCTTTCACGTACATTTGACAAATTGATGGGTTTGCCATCATATCTAAAGTTGAATTCGGGAGATATTAACGAAGAAGACTTTGCAGAAGAAGAATGAGATTCCTAATAGGAACCGTTTAATTCAACCCCCCGGTGGCGCGGCTCACCCTTGGGCGGGTAGCTTAGGTTGGTTGGAGCACCCGGCTGATAACCGGGAGGTCGCAGGTTCAAATCCTGCCTCGCCCACTCCCCTTTTTTTACAAGTAGCGTAGATTTTTGCAAATTTTCTTTAATAAAATAAAAGTTAATTACAAAAATGGGGGGCCTTTTTCCCATTTAGGTCTGCTAACCTTCACTCAACTACACACATTTAGTATAACCTTGATACACACAAATGACATGAAGGGCCCACTAGTCGGAGGACTTGAGGGGAGCGCCTGCCAGTAGTCTCAGGAAGTATTGATGGAGACCTTGCATCTGCATTGGCAGAAAAGTTAGGTTGGGAGCATCATGAATTAGTTGCTAGACGGTTTCCAGATTCAGAAGCCTATGTTCGTGTACCTACAAAGAGCATCAACGCGGTACGTTCTGAACCCGTTGTAGTTGTAGCGACTACTTTTCCTGACGATGGGATTGTTGAAGCATTACTGATGCTTGAAGCGATTCACGATGTAAGATCTGGAAATCTGCAAAATCTAATGGGTGATGGCCCAGAAAATCTTCAAGATGTTGGACCTGGAATATTCCTTGCAGTCCCTTACTTTGGATACAGTAGACAAGACAAGAGATTTCAGCAAGGGGAAGTTATCTCAGCATCTCTAATCGTACGGTTATTAGCGCGCCATATTGATGGATTAATTGTCTTAGATTTGCACGCGCCATCTGTCTTAGATGACCTTGACACACCTGTTGAGTTTGTATCAGCGATGCCAGAAATTGCTGAACACCTAAAACTCAATGTTAATCCAGACTTTATCCTAAGTCCCGACAAAGGCGCGATTGAAAGGGCATCCCATGTTGCAAAACTAATTGGCTGCAAGTTTTCATATCTTGAGAAAACAAGAATTGACGCACACACCATTCAACACAAGCCAAAGGACTTGGATGTTGATGGTGCAATTGTTGCGATTGTTGATGATATGATTAGTACTGGGGGGACCATATGCAAAGCTAGTGATGCGCTGTTATCCCAAGGTGCCAAAGAAGTACATGCCGCATGCACTCACGGCCTGTTCACTGGTGGTGCTATCACTAGGCTCGACGACCATGTAAGTGGTGTTCATGCAACTGATTCTATTGCTAGCAACCCACGCGCTCTCGTCTCATCGGCCGCTGCTTTGGCAAGAGGTGTAAAGCAGTTAAGAGACCGGTTGAATCTGTGAGCAGTACCACGATTCTTGATTCACCACCTCATCCGGTGCGTTTATACAGACCACGCCCTCGGCGGAACACCTACAGGAGGATATAATCCTATGAGCGTACATATTGATTTTGAAACCCCAGCCGATGTGCAAGACATGGTTTATGAGTTTGTGAAGAAGATTGAAAAGGAGGGTGGAAGCCACTTCAAGAAGGGGATGAACGAGGTCATCAAAGTCTGCGAGCGAGGCGATGCTAAACTTGTGATTATGGCTGAAAATGTCAACCCTGGAGAAATGATGATGCCAATTCCAATGATCTGCAAAGAACGTGGAATCCCTTACATTTATGTCAATGATCAAAGTTTCCTTGGAGAGGCTGCTGGACTTCCAGTTGGCCGCCCAACCTCAGCGATTGCAGTCATTGAGATAGATGGAGCAGCAGACGAATTCAAAAACGTAGTTGCATCTGCTAAAGAATTAGCAGGAAACTGAGGTGAACCGGATGACAGACGGTTGGCCGGCAGAAGTCGTCGAAATCGTAGGACGAACCGGTATGACCGGTGAGGCTACTCAAGTCAAAGTTCGTGTAAATGATGCCCCAAACCCACGGGACGTTGGTAGAATTATTACTCGAAATGTGTTAGGTCCAATACGTGTTGGAGATGTTTTGATGCTCAGAGATACTGGACGTGAAGCACGTAAACTCGGAGGCCGATAATATGCCTGAGCGACGCGTCTGCACATTCAGTGGCGAAGAAATTGAGCCAGGTACCGGACAGATGTACGTACGTAGAGACGGCACCGTGCTGTGGTTCAAGAGCAGTAAAGCCCGCAAGAATATGGTGAATTTGAAGAGAAATTCCCGCAAAGTAAAGTGGACCCGCCACTATGTGAAAGGCGGAATTCAGTAAAATTCCTTGTTTCACTCAAGCGTTTTGCTTAAACAGGGGTGGCGTCACGGCCGCTTCAGTGAGTACTATGCAGACGACATTTGTGATGGTCAAACCCGACGGGGTTCAGCGAGGATTAGTTGGCAAGATTATTGCCCGTTTTGAAGATAAAGGCCTTCGTTTAGTAGGTTTGAAGCAGTTGACACCTTCCCAAGAATTGGCTTCCAGTCACTACGCTGTTCACTCAGAACGACCTTTCTACCCTGGACTACTCAAGTTCATCACATCTGGACCTGTTGTGGCAATGGCATGGAGTGGCGTGGATGCAATCAAGGTGGCGCGCAACATCATCGGGCCAACAAATGGCCGTGATGCAAACCCAGGTACAATTCGTGGTGATTGGGCTATGGACATCGGGCACAACATAATCCACGGTAGCGATGCCGAAGAGACTGCAGAATTTGAATTGGGACTTTGGTTCCCTGAAGGATTAGTTGATTGGACTCGGTCAGCAGAAGATTGGGTCTACGAAGAATAGAATTTAGATTACAGGGGCAGGTGACATGGATGAAAGAGAGGAGACAGCCAATTGTTGCGGTCCTCGGCCATGTTGATCACGGCAAAACTAGCCTACTTGACCACATTCGTTCGCTTGGAAGCGAAAGGCAATCCTCTGTCATGGCTAGAGAGGCCGGTGGCATCACTCAACATATCGGGGCGACTGAAGTTCCTTCTAAGGTCCTCAATGACCTATGTGCACCACTGATGGGTGGGAAAAATTTCAACTCCCCTGGTCTGCTTTTTATTGATACGCCAGGACACCACTCATTCTCTACCCTTCGAGCTCGTGGAGGCTCACTGGCTGACATCGCCATTTTGGTAATTGACATAGTTGATGGTTGCAAACCACAGACACTAGAATCAATGCGAATCTTGAGACAGGCCAAAACCCCATTTGTGGTTGCTTGCAATAAGGTCGATCGTATCCACGGTTGGCAGTCAGAGTATGGCAGAGCAATGGCAGTTTCTTTTCGAGAGCAGAGTAAAGATGTACTAGCGCTTTTTGACCAGAAGTACTGGCAGTTAGTTGGCCAGTTTGGTGAGCAAGAATTCAACCTTGAACGTTATGACCAAATCACAGATTTCACCAAGAATATTGCACTAGTCCCTTGTTCAGCAAAGGAAGGAGAGGGAATCCAAGACCTACTAGCAGTAACTATTGGGTTGGCTGAAAAATTCTTGGCTGAACAATTAGAAGATGTTGAAGGAAGTGCAGAAGCAACTGTTCTTGAGATGAAAAATGAGCGGGGACTCGGTAAGACTCTAGATATTATTCTTCACAGAGGAACAATGAACAAAGGAGACGAAATTGTTGTAGCCACACCAACTGGCCCATTGGTGACCAAAATCAAAGGTATGTTTTCACCTCGAGGAATGTCTGAAATGAGGGATGCTGGAGACCGATGGGATTCAGTAGATACTGTATCAGCCGCTGCTGGTCTAAAATTGAGTGCACCTGACATTGAATCTATTCTCGCAGGGACAACACTCCGAGTTATTCCGGATGATGAATCACGTCAGCAAATTATTGACCAAATCACAGAGGAATGTGAAATTTCAATTGACTTAGATGAAGAAGGGATTGCTATCAAGGCAGACACTCTAGGCGGATTAGAAGCACTAGCATTCGAAATAAGGGGTATGAAAGATGTCAGCGGTAATCCTCGAAATATAAATATCCGCTCTGCTACTATTGGTCCAATCAATCGTAAAGACATCAGAAGTGCTGCTATATCTGATGACCCTTACGAGCGAGTTATTCTCACCTTTAGTACAGGCATATTAGCAGAAGCCCAAACTGAACTCAGCAGGGACGATTGTGAAGTATTACATATTGGCTCAGAAATCATCTACCACATTCTTGAAGAGTATGAAGAATGGATTGAAGCGACCAAGAAGAGATTAGAGGAAGAAGGACGTGAGAATGTCATTCACCCTGGCAGGATATTAATCATGGAAGACCATATCTTTAGACGCTCTGGACCCGCTGTTGTAGGAGTAAGAGTACTGGGTGGTAGAATCCATGTTGGACAGCGCCTATTGACAGTTGATGGGGAAAAAGCGGGTAGGGTGAAATCAATCCGCGATGGCGACCATGTATTGAGCGAAGCAAAGCAGGGAGACGAATTAGCAGTCGCTATTCAGGGAATTACAATTGGTCGTGGGGTTGATGAAGATGATGTTCTCCTAGTGGACGTCCCAGAATCCCATATTCGGAGATTACGGAAATTAAATATTTCAAGTATTGAAGAGGAAATACTTTCTGAATTAATAGCCCTTCATCGGAAAGATGACCATTTTTGGGGTCGGTAACCTTTGAATTATGGTTGATGTTTCAACCCCCAACCCTTTAGTACGAATCGGGCGGGTCAGTAATTGTAGAGAGGAGGGTTGACGATGCAGACAACTATGGGAGGAGACGGACGAACCCGAGATTTGATTGCGACTGTAAGTGCAATTTCAAATGGATTGATGAATGAAGTGTCAAAAGTCATCATCGGAAAGCAGGAGAATCTGCGAAAGGTTACAATCGGCATTCTCTCTAACGGGAATATGTTGCTTGAGGATTTCCCTGGACTAGCAAAGACCCTACTTGCAAACACATTTGCAAGAGCACTTGGATGTAAATTCAAGCGTGTTCAGTTCACCCCTGACTTGCTACCTTCAGATATTATGGGGACTTACATGTACGACCAAAAGGCTGGTGAATTCAAACTCCGGCCAGGACCTCTTTTCTCAAACATTCTACTAGCTGACGAGATTAACCGTGCACCACCAAAGACTCAGGCCGCTTTGCTTGAGGCTATGGAAGAAAAGCAGGTTACAATTGAGGGTATTACCCATAAATTGCCAGCACCGTTTGTTGTGTTGGCTACTCAAAACCCAATTGAACAAGAAGGCACCTACCCACTTCCAGAAGCACAAATGGACCGATTCTTGATGAAGATGTCAATGGGTTACCCCGACCGCTCTGAAGAAAAGGCTATTCTAGCCCGCAGAAAATTGCGAGGAAAGGATGACCACGATGTGCTACAAATCACCTCACCAAAGAAAGTGGTAGCAATGCAGAAGGCTTTGGAGACTGTTCACATTGACCCTGCAATTCTCTCATACATCGTAGAAGTAGTGCAGAGAACCCGTGAAGACCACAGAGTGATCACCGGTGCATCTCCCCGTGCTAGCCAGTCACTATTCAAGACCGGCCGAGCCTCAGCAGCAATTGATGGTCGAGACTATGTGATTCCTGACGATATCAAGGGCGTGGCACTACAAATCATCAGCCACAGAATCATGCTCAAGCCAGAAGCAAAGATTCGAGGAATCACTGGCATGCACATCACCCGCAAGATTCTCTCTGAAGTGCCTGTTCCAGTCATCCAAACTGCTTGATTCAGTTTGTGGTTTTATTGACGCTTGGATGCACAATCAGTCGCGGTTATGATTAAGGTTCAAAGCAGAGCCCGTACCACAAGAGGGGGGAGAGAGATATGGACCCGTACAAAATGGTCATTGCCTGCACCAACCAGAAGGGTGGTTGTGCTAAAACTACCACCGCGGTTAACCTTGCTACATCCTTGGCTGAAGGGGACCTTTCTAGAGGCGTTGAACCTGCGAAAGTACTTCTTGTTGACCTTGACCCACAGGGTAATGCATCTACATCCTTTGGTGTTGATAAGAGTAAGCTTGATAGAACTGTATATGACCTTCTCATGAATGATTTAGGGGAAGAACTTCCTATTCTAGATGAATATCTGATTTCCCCAGAAATCCTTACAGATTCAATGCAGGAAGCATGGAAAAATCAGCACCGCTATGAAAAAGGTGGAGGGAAGAGGGAGAAGAAAGTCCCAAAATACATCAAAGTTGAGAATCTGTGGTTACTTCCTTCCAACATCCAACTTTCGGGTGCTGAAATTGAGTTAGCAACTCGAATCGGAAGAGAAACTCGACTGAAAGAGGGACTTGCAACCGCCATTCATGAGTTTGATTACATCATCATTGACACGCCGCCAAGTCTTGGATTGCTAACAATCAATGCACTTGCTGCAGCCAACTGGGTGTTGATTCCAGTACAAACCGAATATTATGCTCTTGAGGGTATGAGTCAATTGATGAATTCAATCAAATTGATTCAGCGTAGAATCAACCCTCATCTCAAGTTATTTGGAATTGCACTTACAATGTACCAAAAAACAAGACTTTGCAATACAGTTTCATCTGAAGTTAGACGGCACTTTGACAAACAAGTTTTTGGAACCATGATCCCTAGGGTTATCTCAATCGCAGAAGCACCGTTAGAAGGCGCCCCTGTTGTTATTTTGAAGAAGCCGACTAAGAAGAACAAAGGTTCACAAGCATATTGGGCACTAGCAAAAGAGGTCTCTGATAGGGTGAAGAAATTGCGTTATAAGTATGGAGTTAATGAGACTAGTAGGCTCAAGTTACATCGATTAAAACAATCAGAATGACACCAAGTCCTAGAGCTCTGCTTTGAGGCATTAATGACTCAAATCGTATCTTTATTCCTTTATCCAACCGTCATCCTTCTATAGATGTCTTGATTCACGGTGAATAAGTGATAAAATGGGCTCACCAGATATGACATCAATCAGTGTAAGTTTTGAGGTAAGAAGGCAATTAAATTCAATGCGTGCATTGGGGAATTACAAGAGTGTAGATGACTTACTACAACAATTATTGAAAGAATACAGACTCAATCAAATTAGCAGAGATAGTGATGCACTTCAACAATCTCTCGGGTCAATAAATGACATTGATGTCAATGGGTTAATTGCTAAACTTGATCTTTCACCTTTTCAGGAGTGAGATAAATGAAGGGACAAGCACCAGCATACTGGATTAACTCAAACACTTTGGTGAGAGGGCTCTTTTCTGAAGGAAGTGACGAGAACAATTTACTCAAACTCGCCGCCTGTAATACGATTGAACTTCATGCAACAAAAAAAACTTGGAATACAATCCTATGGTTATTAGTAAATAATCTCAAACAAGACGGTAAACCGACTCTATCTGGTAAAGAATTAGGTGAATTAAAGACTCGAATACCAGTTGATTTTCACTGAGAATAAGTTTTGAAATCATTCTTTGTTCTTCGCATCCCACCACTGATGACCATAGTACACCCACTGCTCAGTTGTCCAACCTGCTGGCAATCCGCCATCTGGTAATGGTGGAGCGTCCTTTGGCATTTCTGAAGTTTCTGCTTCAGGGGCAGGTGTTGGCTGCTCCTCAACTTCTATTGGCTCAGGCTCTGGCTCAGGCTCTGGCTCTGAAGTGTCATCTGACTCTTCAGCGGGCGCATCCGATGAAGATTCGTCATCAGTAAACTTACTTGAATCTGGAACAGCTGAAGGTTTCTCAATATCATCAGCCAGATCCCATAGTTCACCCTCAGTTACCCCATCACCGAGTTTTTCATCTTCCCACCCTTTCTGTTCGGTAATTCCACCACGGGTCTTGAATTCTTCTCCCTCTTCAAAGGCTTGCAGTTCTTTAGTTGCATCCTGATGGCTGTATTGTGCATCAGGTGCTCGCTTTGCAATTGATGTGCGAACGATTCCAACGAGTCCCCAAATGGCTAAAATCCCTGCAATCAAAGCGATTCCAATACCGCCTCCATATACCAAAAATTCTTTGATTAGTTTTGACCGCTTTTCACTAGCAGACAACTCTTGTTCATTATTCGAAGTATCCACCGGAACGTACACTGAGTCACAATTAGAATAGTCAGTAGGGTTCTTCACACAATACTCTTCAAGAGTGCTAACAGTAGGGTCCAAATCATCCCAATCTGCGTTATCCCCAACACCATCACGATCACTGTCTACCCACTCACTCTTGTTAGTTGACCAGTCGGTTAGCCCATCCTGTTCGCCACTATCTTCGTAACCATCTCCATCAATGTCAATACAACCAAATCTCTGTATTGTGACATAAACATTAGTTTCACTGTCAAAAAAGATTCCTCGGGTGCTATTACCCCATTCAGCAGGACACCAATCTGGGTTGTTGCCACTCAAGTTATCCCCGAAATTATCATCATCAGTATCACACCACTGAGTAGCATCTTGAGGATATGCATCGGCCCCATTTGGATAAGTTGATGAGCATCTTGGGTCATCACCCCGAGGGTCACTGTAGCCATCATTGTCTGAATCGGAACAGCCATTTCTGTCCTTGTATGAATTGCCAGCTGATGTTGGACAAGCATCTGGATTAGTCCCGTTTGGATTGTCACCTAATTGATCACCATCAGTGTCTTTCCATTGCGAGGCATCATTAGGAAATGCATCAGCATCTTGACCTTGTGGATTATCCCCAAATCCATCACCATCCGCATCTTGAAATTGAGTTGGATTAAATGGGAACATATCGCCATTAATTCCGCTAGCGTTGTCACCATGACCATCACCATCTGAATCCAACCATTGAGTTTCATCTTGTGGGTATTTATCGGGATTATTTCCAAGTTGGTTATCACCATATCCATCTCCATCTGTATCTATTTGTTGGGTTGGATCATCAGGGAAGTCATCTACAGCATCAACTACTTCATCCCCATCACTATCTAAATCAAACATGATAATATCTGATTTATCAGAAAAAGTTGACAAAATGAAGAACGAATTATCTTGAGCCAATTTAACACTGATAATCTCGCCTAGAGATGAGAACGTTTCCAGTTCAGATAAATCGCTACTATTCAAAATTGTTAGATGCCCATTGTGGGTTCCTACAATTAAAGTCCCATCGGTATTTTGTACTACTGTCCTGACAATCCCACCGGTTGAAAGATAGATATCGCCTGTCTTTTGCCAATCTGAGGTGGAGTATGTTATCAACTGCCCTGTTGTAGAGGTAGTAACAAGAGTATCCCCGTCATCAATGAGATACAGCCCTTCAACATCACTTTGAATGTCCATCATCTCATGAATCATGGAGCCGTTTTGGGCTGATACCCGTACGATTGAATCTCTTCCTCCAGAAATCACACTACCATTTGCCATACCAAGAACCGCAGTCACTTTAGTGAGATGTGTCTGAGTTGTGATTCCAGTAGCTGCTGTGTCATCGTATTCCGCAACATACCGATAGGCTCTATCACCAACCCATAAATCACCATTACCATCCCATCCAAGAGAATCAACACCTGCAACGATGTTGATTGAATAGAGTAAGTCATGGAATTCAGTTGAAATTACCTTTACCCCAGAATCTGTACCAAGAGCAAGCCTGTGTTGGGAATTATCAATCGCTCCACTTGTGATTGACATATTTAAGGAATAATTCCACGATTCTGTAACTGAGCCATCATTCTTGATTTCTAGTGCCATTAAGAAACCTGTTTCATTGACTACTATTGAATGGCCATCATAAGTATTCCACATTCCAACCGTATGACTGTCAATTTCTGATACTACCCCAGCATTTGCTAATGAAGTTGCGCTTGCGGTTGATGAGGCAAGTAGAGGAATAAGTACACCAATCAACAGAAGTGATGAGAGACTTAGCGAGGCGCGCATACTACGATGAAGAGTGTTCTACCTTTGAATGCGACGGAGCATTGATTTTGTCAAAACACCTCGAGTCAACACAAAATTATGTACATCACTCTTCTTCAGAACTTGGTAATGGTGTGAGGGTTGTTTTTACTGGAGTTAATATTGCTACTTCTGGAGACTCAACAGGAATCATCACTTTGACAGTAGTTTTTGTTGATTTAATGTTGGTAGTTTCACTACTCTTTGGTTGTAGTACTGGTCTGCGAACAGGCTTTAGAATATCTGCAGGCACATCTCCGCTATCTCTAATACGACTTCTTTCTGAAGGAGCGATTCTTTCTCGTACTAGTTTCCCTCCTCCAGGGGGACCACGTGCTGCTGTTGGTTCTGCACTTTGCTCTTCATCCACATCTTCCCGAACCAATCTTCCTCCACCAGGAGGAGCTCGACTCACAGGAGTTGCTTCTTCAGTAACAGTTTCAGCTTCTTTAAGCGTGGTTAATCCTGAAATGGCTGTACTAATATCCAATTCTTCATCCTCGTCCCAATCATCATCTGTTGGCGTCCCTATTGAAAACATTCCAGATGGTTCTTCGGGCTTTTTGATTTCACTCGGAGGGGCAGGACTACCTACATCCTCTGCAATATCACTCAAAGAACGGGCGGGCTTGGCTGGCTCACCTTCAACTCTGATAGGTGCTCTTACTGGAGCAAGACGTTCAGCCATTGTTGAGCCGGCAGTTGGTCGGGGAATTGTTGTGGTTGGCGAAGGGGTAGTTGCTGCAGAAGTTTGTCCTATTGGAGACCTAGAAGGAGCTAATTTTCCTCCGGCTCCAGATAGTCCAGCTGCAGGGGTTGGGGCTTGTCCTCCTAATGCTGGAGAAGCTAACTTGGGTTGGCCTAATCGACCACCACCAACTAGGCCTCCTGGGCGTACAGCAGTCTCTGGCATCTGACCTTGAGCACCTTCCAAAGCACCCATCCAGCGCTGGCGGCGGTCTAGAACTGTATCTTGCTTCTCAAGATTCTCAGTTTCATCCTCTAACTGTTTGAGACGGACTTCATCTTCCAGGTCTTCATCTGAAACAAGATTGCGCTCAAGTTGGGTACGAATCTTTTCTTCAGCCACTTGCTTGAATTCTTCTGAGCGCTGGTCGAGAGTTGCGAGACGCTCACGAATTTCAGCTCTCTTAACCGCAAGTTGTGCTTCGATTTCTGCTCGGATTTCCGATTCGCGGCGACGAACTTCGATGAGTGCTTTGTTACGCATAATCTCCTCACGCTTGGAAAGTTGACGCTCTAATTGGTCTGTAACTTCTGTTTCTTTTCGAGACCTGAACTCTCGTAGCCTAGATTCCATCTCAACCTCAAGTTCCATTGAAGTCTCCTGCTTTAGCAAATCAAGAGAAGTTTCTTGAGATATCTTCTCATTACGGACTCGGGCATCAATTTCAGCCATGATTTGTCGCTGAACGGCGGACTCTTTGGAACGATATTCCTGTTCTAGTTGATCTATCCATTCTTGCTTTCTACCCTCAAAGGCTGAAGAAAGTTGTTCACGAAGCTCAACTTCTCTATCATGGCGGAATCGAGATAATCGACTAGATATCTCTGATTCACGTGAACGGCGGTAGGTTTCAAACTCACCCTCCATTCGGTCTTGAAGCACATCTTCAAGTTCAAGGTTGAGAGCCTGTTCTATCTCGTCAATTGACTGACTGAAAGTTAAGTCATAACGTTCGCGCAGACGCAATTTACGCTCTGCAATACGCTCACCATACTGAGTTTGGAGTTCATTAAGAATTGATGTGCGGACTTCGTCACGTTTGCGTGCAACAGCCAACTCCAAATCCTGCTGCATTCGCTCTTCAAGTTGTTCGGTTTCCGAAGTAAGACGCTGTTCAAGTTCAACTTGGAGGTCTTTTGCAATTTCTTCCTCCATTCGATGAGCTCGATGTTCATACTCACTTCTAAGTCGTGC
Organism: Candidatus Poseidoniales archaeon; assembly: GCA_012964335.1. GTDB lineage: Archaea > Thermoplasmatota > Poseidoniia > Poseidoniales > Thalassarchaeaceae > MGIIb-Q1. Next base: position 48,909 of record DTUF01000032.1, read on the forward strand.
CTCGCGGGCACGCAGGCGACTGCGTAGTTGTCCTTCGAGGCGACGGCGAATGCCATCTCTAAGTTGAATCTCCCTTTCTGAAAGGCGAGAATGCTGTTCTGCTTCTATTATCTCTGCCTGACGACCCTCCTCAGACTTTAGTTGAACCTCCATCTCTTCTTTTAATTCAGATTCTAAAGTGGACAACTGCTCCTGGAGGGCTTGGGTTGCCTCGATCTCCATTTTCTCCTGCAAGAAAGCCCGACGACGATCAAACTCTTTGTTCATATCACTAGAAAGTTGAGTGTGAAGTTGTTCACGGCTAGCACTAAGCCGGCGTTCGCGCTCAACCTCAAGTTGCTCACGAAGAGATATCTCCTCACGTTCAAGTCTCATATCCAACTCTTCTCGTAATATCTCTTCTTCTCTTCCGAGGGTTTCCTTCTCGAGACGAGAAAGTTCTGATTCCATCTCACTGCGCATTTCTGATTCAAGATCATTAAGAATAGATTGGTGCTCCATTTGTAGAGCACGACCCATAGATCCCTTAGCAGCCGAAAGTCGTTCTGCTTGGTCCTTCAAGCGTAGACGGCGTTCCCTACCAAGGCTACGGCGAAGTCCTTCCTCATTGGTTAGATTTCTAGATACCTGACCTGCCCGCTTCAAAGATGGTGAGTCTGTTCCAGTAATTTCTTGTCGTAATTCAGCAAGTGAATGGTCGTCACCACCAACGACTTGCTTTTTCAAATCGGCTAATTTTGCTTCTATTTCCGTCAGGGTCCCATCCCCTGGAGCACACTGCTCCTAGTACAATCCTGCAAGTCTCTTCCTATTTGAGTGGGCAGGGTGGCATTATCCGTCAAATGGCTATTCCCATACCCTGAGGGTACAATGCCAAACACTAGTTCCCAAATACCAAAACATGCTTCAGAAAGTGACCTTGAAAGCATCTTCACAAGCAGGGCATGTAATCTGACGCGAGCCTGGTCGAGGCTTGAGGCGGAGGCGGCGCTCACAAGAAGGGCAAGTGATCTCTACCTTGACAACTTTTGGTTTTACAACAATTTCATTTGAACAGGATGAACAAGATACTTTTGCAGGTCTCTCTTCAACCCCGCAAACTAAAACTTTGGAACAATTTGGACAAGCGAATCTTTCTTCTGCCCACTCTTTTCGCGTGGGTTCGTGTTCTACGCTTGCTACAGCACCACAAAGAGTACAAGTCTTGGTTCCCAAACCCAGAGGAAGTAACCCCTCACAATTGGGGCAATTGATTAGTGGTGGCGCTATATCAGAGTCAACTTCTAATGGGCCAAGTTCAACCTCTACTTCTTCCTCAGTCACGCATTCACCTCAGTTTCGTGGTTTACCAATGATTAGAATCCCACCCGGTGTAAAAGTGAATGGCAAATCAAGTTCAACTCCCCATTCTTCGGCTACACTTTCAAGCATTTTCTTGGCCGCAATGGTTTCTCTTGCAGAACCTGAGATTTCAACCCAATGAACATCAGACCCTCTTCTTATCAGGGCTGACACTCCGTCAGGAAGCCCGGATAAATCCGGTTGACTTGCATCAACCCCTGCATCTAAGTCAATAGGTCCAGTCAGTCGCCACCAACGTGCTCTTCCTTTGTCACGATGATTTTCTATGATACCGGCAATGACAAGTTGTTTGAGATGATGATAAAGGTGGTATCTAGTGACTCCAATTGTTTCTTGGATCTGAACTGTAGACTTCTCCTCAACATTTTGTAATGTTTCAACAATACCTCTTCTCGTTTCATGAGCTAAGGCTACTTGCCGAGCGTCTCCTCGAATCTTTGCCATTTCTATTGTCCCCGCAGTTGCCCAACACTGAGCACTACGCTATAACAAGTTGCCACCTTCATTCGCTACTAGTAATCAACACTTTTAGTGAACCCCAAGCCTCCATGCAATCACTCCCGAGTTGCTTGAAAAGGTTGCCAAGAGTACCTAATCTACTCATCCCCTCATCGGCTAACCATATTCCATTTAGTAAAGTAATAATGGCACTTGCTTCATGGATAAATACTCCTAACGCGAGGCTAGCATGCCAACGGTCAACAACTGAAATTACCAACACCAATGTGACGATTAGAGAGATTGCTAGATTAATATTTACAATCATTCTAGTCTTTTTAGATAGACGAATTAAACGCGCTAAAACCCGGGGGTCATTAGATGGGATGAGAACATCAGCGGCATCAAGATTAACACTCTCGCCGCTACCTACTGCAACACCAACATCTGCAGCCGCTAACGCAGCAGCGTCGTTGAATCCATCGCCTGCCATCAAGGTGCAAAGGGCTTGACTACGGCGCTCTACCCAAATGGCTTTACCATCTGGATCAATGTCACCACGACAATATTTTGCATCAATGCCAAGTTGGCTTCCGAGTGCCTCAACTGCTGGCTGAGAATCGCCGGAGAGTAATTCCACAGCAATTCCGAGTTCGGAAAATTCATTGATTAAGGATTTTACACCAACTCGTAAATCATCATTGATGAAGGTGAAAACTGCAAGTGCATCATTACTCTTTGACAAAATTGACACCCCGTGTCCATTGGAACGTGCGTCACCTGCTGCATCTTGCAAAGGTTGTGAAATGTTGATTCCTTCGCTGTTGAGCCACTCCTGGCTACCAAGACGAACTATTGAACGACCACTTTTACCGCTAACACCTGCCACCCCGTCAGCCAGTGATTTTACTTCAATCGGTTCTGCTTCTTCACTTTCAGCAGCCAGCATAATAGTTGATGCATAGGGGTGATTGCTTCGCGCTTCCAAACCGGCTGCGAGAGAAAGCGCTTCTAACATTGATACACCATCTGCTAGGACTAAAGAATTAAGGCGAGGTTTTCCACTTGTCAGCGTCCCAGTCTTATCTAATAATACTAAATCAACTCGGGCTGTTCTCTCAAGAACATCGCCCCCACGCGCGATGACGCCTTGGTGAGCGGCTGTGGAAAGAGCTGTAGCATGAGGAATCGGTGCGGCTAGAAGCAAAGCGCATGGGCAGGCAACAACCCACAATAACAACATCATCATCCATTCACCATAGAAAATAGCAACACCAAACCCGCCAAGTAAAACAGTAGGAACCCAGAATTTTGTGAATAATTCAACGGATGATTGTAAGCGCGGTGGTTTGTCGCGATAAGTGTGAACCCTATCAATCAGATTTGATAGTGCGGTATCCTCCCCAACCGCTGAAACTTCAATCAATATTGGCCCCCGAATAAGTACCAAACCAGCCTCGACAAATTCACCTTCTTCTACCCTTATCGGCACGCTTTCTCCAGTCAAGGGAGCACGGTCAATCTGTCCAACCCCTTCTGTGATAACCCCATCAACTGGAATTAATTCACCACTTCTAACCTCAACCATTGTCCCAGGAAAAACAAGGTCAATGGGAATTTCCTCTGGTTCTGGACGTGAGGGTTCAAGAGATGATAATGGGGAAATCCCAGTGCTAAAGGTAGTTGATGAAACCCCACCTAAACGTGGTTTTTCTCCTGAAACTACTCTAGCCACACGCGGAAGACGGTCTAATCCACCTTGCATAGCATCTCTTGCTCTGGTGAGGGCAGATGATTCTAAATGCCCACTTACAGATTCTAATAATACAACCATCAATGCTTCGGGCCACGCCTGTAGAATTGCCGCCCCAATCACTGCCATGGTTGTCAGTATTTGGAAACCGAGTACACGGTTACGGATACTTGCAATGGCTTCCATAAACATGCGGAATCCACCTACAACCGTACCTACAATTCCAACTCCAACGATGATAATTGTTGGCATAGACAAGGCTTCTAATAGGATAATTATTGGTAATAAAACTAAGGCAATAGATGCACCAATCAATCGCCAATGTTCTGTTGAAAGGCCAACTACGTCACCTTTTACCAACTCAACACTCTTGCCAGTCATTCTTTCAAGAGCTAGTTCATGTTCTTTACGAGTTAGTGGCAACATCGTTGGTGGGCGACGTATCAGGATTTCTGTTTCTTCCAAGCGGACATCAAGTAATCCTGGGGCAGATAGAAGGAGGCGCTTTAGTGAAGTTCGGTCACAGCGTTGCCGTTTCATCACCGATTCAACAGTTACCCCAGATAGGCGGAACCAGTCAACATCGGGCTCATGTCCTAAGCTAGATAATATTCGATTGGCTTTTGCAAGGTCACCCTTTCCAAGATCAATTCCAAGACGAACAATGCCGTCAGCGTGACTTATCCTACAAGAATCTACAGCTGGATTTTTTGTTGTAGCAGAACTTGCTTTCATTGCACAATCCGGACAATCCATACCCTTAATTGGCCATTCAAAATTATGAATTCCATCAGTTACTAATTGAGCTGAAAAGTACTCATCATCTCTTTTTGGTAGGATGTCTTGAATAGGGATAATTTGTTCTTTCTGAAATGAATCCAACGTATTAGATTCTACTTCACCATCCTTACTTTCAATAGATTCATCTTTGATGGTTTTCTCTTCAGATGCTATCAACTCGTCTTCGTCATCATCTTCGAAAAAGATGAATCCCTCCGATTCATCCTCTCGCTTGGGCATAACCTGACCTATTGCCTCCCCTGTTTGAATGTGTGCCTAACTAAGATAGGAGGTTTGCGAGTGAATATCCAATTGAAAAAATGATTTCCCTATTGGGAATTATAAGGCATTCTTAGAAGGGAAAAGTGAGTATTGGTGAAGGTCTGAACCGAGACTGATGAGTTTTGGTGCAGGGAGCAGGATTCGAACCTGCGAAGCACTAAGCAGTGGATCTTGAGCCCACCCCCTTTGACCGCTCGGGTACCCCTGCGTTGCAACTCGGTGTGTGCTTCCCTTTGTCACTCTTCCTCAAGAAGTGATGAACTCTGAGTTAGGATTTCAGGAGGAGGGCCTGCACCTTCTGGCCATTCATCGGGAGCCCATGGCGGGGGTGGTGGCACTTCTTCATCCTCCATCTCGTCCCATTCTTCTTCGGTTCGCCTAAGCGCCGCAACTACAATCATTAGTACTACTGAAATAAGTAATATCATTAGACCAAACGCAGCTGGAGAGTCTAAAGTCTGCCAAAAAATCTCACCTGTAGATTGCTCACGAACAAGTCCAACTGGAACACTTGTAAGATTTGTGTTATCATCATTAATGGCAATGTATAGTTGCAAATCACCAACAGTCCAAGCCTCAACCGTGAATGTGAAAAAGGCATGCTGCTGAGGTAAAAGGGTCAAATTAGTCTCATTGAGAATGTGATAACGACCTCCACTACCTGTTGATTGCCAGGCCCATAATCCGACTTTGACAACGCCCATATCATTTCCTTCATTCGAAACTCGGCCATCGATCGTGAACACCGAATCAATGGTTGGCTGATATGGGTTTACAGTTAATTCTGAAATAACTGGTTGGAAAAATATGACTCGTAATTGAGTCATCCTACTATTTCCTTCAGTACCTATTCCAACTAAGGAATGGCCTGCTAAGTCGGCCCCAACTATCCATATCACCAAATCATCTTCAGGAAGGAGACGATCTGGGTTAACGTCAAAATCTATTCTAGTAGAGTAAGTCCACAATCCCTCTGCCTCAGTTGCGAGGGGTAATTGTGAAACCCCGTGCATATACGAAATTTCTACGCCATGCCTTCTAAATGACCAGTGCAACTCTAGAGGGCTTTGCCCCATCCCTCCTGCTTCGTTTACCCGAACCGTCACTAATTGTTGCATCATCTGATTTGAGTTGATGGTACTAAGTGTAGTCACAGGGAAATCCAATGTTGGAGGTGTGGAATCAATAACGATATGTAGTTTCATATCAGTAATAGGGATTGTTTGGACGCCTCCAACTATTATCGCTTGTACCGTTGCTGACCCACGATTCCACCTCGCTTGTGGAATATCAGAAGTGGCTATGAAAGAGGAGGAGTCGGAAAGTTGAATATACCAATTTTTGGCATCATTTTGATTGTCATCCATACTAAAATTGACTTGCCAATCACCATCCAGTATCACATTCAACCCATTCGCTGGATGTTGTAATTGACCTGAAAAATTGAATCTATCATCAGGTTGAAGATAAAGAGTGCTTCCAATTAATTCACTGCTGGGAGGAGAAAGGTCGTCGGCACTTACCAACATCAGATTTACTCGACCATCAACACTCCACGCAAGATGAGAAAGTGAATTACTTCCTAGTTCTAGAACTTGACCATGCTCAGTCACTATTACACTGGGCTTTTGGGTTGAAGTATTCCATGATTGAGGGGAACCAACACCCAAGCGGAACTGAATTTTCACCTTGTAAGAGCCAGCGGCTAGGTCGTCAATAACTAGTCCAACTGGATTGATTGGAGAATTATCATTTACCGATAATTCTCTTGAGAGAGGATCAAGCCAGATATCGCCTCGAGAATCTCCCGGCGCTAACGCAATCAAGATATTGTCAATAGAACCAATACCATTGTCATCAGTAAGTGAAAATGAGAATTCATGGATTTGGCCAACCAGTAGATTATCACCCCACCTATCAAGAGACATTGAGGGTTGTGAAATTGAAGTCGGCAAGTCATCCTGAGTCACTAGTGTTGCCATGTCATTATCAATCCCAGGACCCCCACCATTGAGCACTGGATGTCCTGCTAGGTCAGTCCCAGTAATGTAAAGTGAAACCTTTCCAAGTTCCCCATTTGTTACCAACTCTAAAGATGGAAAATCAATTCTCACTGTCCCGTTTGCTTTCATTGGCGTTATTTCACGCATGATTGAATATTCCCATTCGTCAGCTTCACCGTCTCTATCTACGTCGTCAATACCTTCTCTCCATGAATGCAATAATAGTGGGCCTCCGAGAGCTTCAATTTCTGATATTTCAACTGACAGAGGTAAGAGTCTGTCCTCTGGCCAAACATTGCCATCAGCCGGTCTTGGGCCACTTGGTGTGTAGGCCAACAATGGGCCGAGAGTCGGTGGGTTGGAATCAATAATTAGAGTAACAGGTGTTCTATCATTAGTAACATCTGTTGCACCACTCAAAGACACGCCATTAGGGCCTGGCCGAAGAATCCATGCTGTGAGATTAACTTCCCCACTTGCTTGGCCGAGAACAACGCTAGCGTTCCACTGACCGTTTGGTCCACTTGAAGCAACGACTTGGGATGTTCCGTTGATATGTTCAGATTGGATTGTGACCTGGAAATTGTCATTTGAAGGACGCATTGTTGAATCTTCAAAGCGGACTTTGCCAGAGACCTCAACAATTGAACCGGCTGCGATTTCAAATGGATACGCTGGCGAGCCGCGGGTGGAAAGCAGGTTGTCATCTTGGTTCCTAACTTCCCACGCATCAATCTCCATATCATTCTCAACTGCTTTTGAGCCGACGCCGATTCTAACAACATCATCAGCAAGGTTGGCGCCACTAACTGCCCAAGAATCAGCAGCAACATCTAGCCAATCGACATCATCCCAACTCCATTCCGTTTGTAGATGCCATTCAATCTGCCACCCTCTTTCAATTGGTGAAATTGTGGTAGTTGTTGTATCAAATGATACTTGGCCACCCCCACTAATTTGAGTGAATGTAGGGGTGCTTGAAAGATCTGAAATGGAGAATGAAATCAAATCCCCGCTAGGGGCTGTTAATGTTAGATTGGCACTAGACAACCGTTCCCGTGCGTACAAATGAGTGAGTTCGGTTGTGATGATGGTAGGCCGGTCTGGAAGCCAAGTTTCTGGCACTGAAACCACCTCATTGACCAATAGCGGGGCATGCTCAACCCCACCCCACAATCCGATGCCACCGGCCTCTGAATCAACTCGAACTGGAATGGTGTAAGTCCCATTGGCTGGGCTACTTGCATTCACTGCCTGAGAAACTATTGGCCCTAGTCCTGATACATTATCCCTCAAGATGTAGTTCACTCCATAAATACGGAGTTGGGTTAAATCAGTTGTATCAAATGAAATTGGGATTTGCTTCCAATCCCTTGTTGCGTTTGGCAACGGCATACCAACTTGAGCATTGATTGACTGAATGACTGCTGTGTTTAATGGCACCATAATTCCTAACCCATTTTCAATAGTTTGCTGATTAAGCAGTGATACTCCCGCTATTGAAAGGTTAACCTCAACCGACTGCTGATAAGTTTGCACGCCGACTACACCTCCAGTTACAATTGCGCCATTTGGAATTAGAAGAGATATGAAATTCATGCCGTTCCATTGGGAATCAGTAGTTGCACTTCTTGAATTGGATAACATTAGAGAATCCTGCCATCCAAGTTGACCACGTCCATCATTTCCTTCAATGAATGCCCAATCAATTGACCCATCGTCACCAACATCTATTGAGACATTTAATCCCGGTTGAAGAATTCGGCCTGAAACTCTTAGTGAATTAATCCAGCCCCCAGGCTGTAGGTCAAATTGAACACGATATGCCGTTAGAGGTATTGTCCTTTGAACTGTTTTATTTCCTAAGGACCCATAATTGAATGATACTCCTCTCTCGTCTAGCAATGTCACAAGAACACCGGCGCCTACCCCTGATAACTCAAATACCTCCATTGGGCTATTCGCATAAATTAGAGGACCTGTGACTGAATGGGTCGCTAATCCTGGATTTGTCAGGTTGCCTGATGTCTGATTCAAATCAAGGTATGGTGATATTACCCAACCATTTGATGCATCTCTTGCTGAGAAGATGTTTGTTCCTCCAACATACAATGCGTGAATCTTTGGTGTTAATTCCGGTTCAGTAGTTCCAATCTCTAATTTGATTCTCACCTTTTCACCAAGTGAACCGGGTAACGGAATTACTGGGAAACTAAGATTTCCCATTCCTAACAGAGTTGCACCATTTTCATCTATTAGTGAGCAGCGGACCCAAGTTCCATTCGGAACTGTGGCATCAACATCTATCGTTCCCAAACCATTTCTACTTGTATCAATTAAATCGCTTGTCCAAGTTCCCTGCTCTTCAAACCAGTCAACATAAAGTCCAACATCATCAAGATACCAACCATCCGCTTCCAATAGCGGATCTGAATAAAACGAAAATCGCAATTTTATTGCTTGGCCAGCATACTGACTAACATCAGCCTCCTTGGTAACCCATGATTTGTTATTACTAGGACCACGCTGTCCATAACAAGTAGGCTTTGAATTACTGCCATCCATTGCCCACAAATTGTAGATATCAGAATTCGGATTCTGATTCTGTTGGGTGTCATAGAAATCTGGTTCATTCTGGCCATAAGGAATCCAAGTACGACCATCGTCGGTTGAGATGTAAACAACACCACCATCCCAACCAGGTTCAGCACAAACAAATTGGTTGAATGAAATTCGCGCATGGCTACCGACAGGAATTGCCAAAGCAGGGGATATCAAATGCGTCCAAGTATTCGGTTGATAGATATCTGAAAAGACAATACCTGCGTAATAAGAACCTGAATCTGGAGTATCTGGGCCGTACACCCATGTTGTGTTATGGGCACGGAATTCCCACCCATTGCCACGGTCTGTATCGATTACCCAGCCCTCAGGAAGGAGAGGTGAATTCTCAAAAGAGTCAGTTTGATAGGAAGGGCCATTTACACCATGAGTGGTTAGATGTTGCCACTCGTCTAACCCTGAACCAATGTTTCCATGTGTAGCATTACCGTTATTGACATCGGTGAAATTTAGATAAAGATGTGTTGTTTGGTTACCCGTTGTGCCTGAAGATATTCGCACATCGTCAATAAACAATCCTTCTGGTGGGTCTAGAGTTGTACCACCAAAACCTGAACCGGGGAATGAGTCTGTCTCAAGGTAGACGCGGATGTAAACAGAAGAGTTACCAGCGAGTGATTGCGGTAAAGGATGTGAAAGAGGTTTCCAACCTCTTGAATCATCAACATATATTTGACCGCCAATAAGAACTCCAAAAGACGGCATCTGTGCGGAGAAGGAAGTCCATGTGAAATTGTTGAGTGACCATTCCCAGTTGAAATTGTCATAGATGTCCCCCTCCATATCAAAATCAACGGCATAGTCTAACATTATTGGGCCGCTTGCGTTTGAGAGATTGACTTCAAATGAAAGGAATGAATTAGCTCCGTCTGCATAGTAATTTGATAGATTACCATGGAACCAAGAACCGAACTCTGCTCCTGAATTGGTGAGGTTCACATTGTCAAGGAACATTCCTGGTCTTTGGACCGTTGAATTGACATCTGTCCAAACAACGAAACGGAAGCGCACATTGCTAGCATTAGCAATTCCTGGATAGTTATCAAGGTTGAATTTCCCTTGTTGCCAGCCGGTTGCATTAGGTGACGCCCACACTTCAAAATTTGAACCACCGCTACCGTTAGGAGCTGGTGCTGCAGAATTAATACGGTTATTGTAGCCCCCTTCAGGGGTTATATAATCCCAATTTGCACCACCATCAATACTCATCTCAACCCAAGCGCCATCAGCATTTCCGTTAACTTCGCTTGGCGTATACATATGCTGCCAATATGAAAAAGTAAGATTGAAATTATTGATTACATTTGGTACATAAAAATCTGGAGATTCCATCCAACTGTGAACTCCATTTGGAAGTGCCTGGTCGTCGGAAGTAGCGATGATGTAACGTCCAGTCACCCCTCCAATTGGAATCAAGCCACCACTGGATTCACGACCTGAACCATTAATTGGACCAGCAATCCCCAACATATCACTTATTTCCCAGACACTTGGTGTGCCACCATATTGCCAATTCTGAACTATCCGCTTCAAGGTTTCAAAGTCATTTATTCTACCAACCGAATGGTTTGCATCAAGACTCAGTGCACCATCAAAGAAATCTGCGGTAGTTGAGTTCCAAAGACCCCAACTAAAATTGAGTTTACCATTAGCATCCTCAACCCACTCAACACCGGTACCAAGGTCGGTCATACCATCCTCGCTGACCTCTAGCCAAGCATCAAGCACTTCTTCACCTTGAGGGACTTGGAAACCAGTAACAGTAACATTACCACCACCAGGAGGAGATGAAACAACACTTGGACCTGCCCACATAGTTTGGTTAGCGGAGACTAACGCCGTCATTGGCATGATGATGAGTAACAAGGCAAGAAGATGGGCTCTCCTTGTATCTGAATTCCCCACCATGGCTCCACCTCTGCACATAACTGGGTGTGCTCACTTCGTTTGAACTCTCTCTAACCGTGACTGAGTTATCGGAATTATGGGGTGATTTTGAGTGAAGCATTCTTAGGATGCCTTCTAACAGAGGAAAATCGGGCGAGTTGAAATGAGGGGGGAGGGGTCTGAAGTTACGCGAGTTAGCGCAGCACAATTGCAGGCAATTGAGAACCAATTGTTCAGTTTAGTGCGGCAACAAGCCAAACAAAATCACCCAATAGAACTGCCTCGCCCTGATTTTTGGCCCCAAGTATCAACTCTGCTTGCAAACATCGATATTGAACTGGCAGATGTTGGAAAATCTGAAGGATGGAGTGTGAAAGCACAAAACCTCAGCCGACGACAAGGGAATGTCAGAAGAGCTGTTGCAGATTTAACTCAACACAGGTTGACTGCATTCGTCAGACATGCATCTACGAATAATCTAGCATCAGCCCCTTATGGAGATGTTCTAGGAGAAACAAAGAGCGCACTATCTCCCCTTGACTGGCAGAGGCATGACGCTGCGGAGAGGGCGTTTTACGAGGGTTTGAATGAACTAATTGAGAAGTACAAGCACCATGTTTCATGGAATGTCTTGCAAAAAGGATTGGTTGGGGAAACTGAGCAAGACCCTATCGTTGAGCGAGGTACAATACAGTTAGACTCGTTTGTCAAGGATGATGGAGGGATTACAGGACAAGGACCGCCGAAAGTAGTGGTCAAAAAAGTTGAATCCGAACCATATGAAGACCCTGACGATGATGATGAACAGAGAATTGCCAAAATGAATGCCTACCCTACCTCTGGGATGGTAAAGCCAGACATTACAAGTTCGGGAGAATCTGATTCTGAAGAAGGTGTATCGCTTGAAGGAAGTGGGGATTCAACTGATGTTACTAGTCAATCCACTGGGGCTGATGAAGGAATGATTCGTATCAAGATGTTAACTGACTTACCAACGGCAATTATGGATACTGCTGGCAACGAGTTAGAACTGATGCAAGGTGATGTTGAGTTTTGCGAAGCTGACTTTGCATCAGGTTTGATTGCAGCAGGATTCGCAGAAGATGCATCTATTGCTTAAGATGAATCTAGTTGATATTGCGCAGAGTAATTTCAATGGTCACAGTGTCTGGAATTTCCAAACCGTGGACAACTCGTGCAAGAACTGCTTCATCCTTAGTTGAGTTAATCTCTAATTCAATTAAACGCTTGTGAACTCGCATCTCCCAGTGATCCCAGGTTTCGCAACCTTCACCATCAGGTGCTTTGCGACATGGAACTACCAAGCGACGGGTTGGAAGCGGTATTGGGCCTCTCATTGCCACGCCGGTTTGTTCTGAAATTTGCTTGATACCATTACACAAATTATCAACATCAACATGGTTCATACCAGTGACTTTGATTGCTGTGATGCTTGCCATGAAGAAACCGACCTGTGAAACTAATTCTTAGTGCTCTCCATTAGTTAGAAAATCACTTCTTCTCTATCTTCATGCACACGCCAGCAGCCACTGTCTTACCCATGTCACGAATAGCGAAGCGAGATAGTTCAGGGAATACTGATGCTTCCTCAATTGCCATTGGCTTGGTTGGTGCGAAACGTACTAGACATGCATCTCCAGTTACTAGGAAGTCTGGCTTAGCAGTCTTCTGGCCTTTGCTTGTCTTCTCAAGAAGTTCAGCGAAGCGGACAGCCACTTGTGCAGTGTGAGCGTGGAACACAGGTGTGTATCCAGCGCCGATTGCCTTTGGGATGTCCATCAACTGGATTTGACCAATGAAGGTCTCATCGTGGCGTACATATGAAGGAGGGTTGTCTGTGTATCCAGCAACGTCACCACGGCGGATGTCGGTTGCTGATAGTCCACGGACGTTGAATCCAACGTTATCACCAGGTTGTGCCTTTTCAACAACTGTGTGGTGCATCTCGATTGACTTTACTTCAGCACTCTTCTCTGAAGGGTTGAACTGAACTGTCTTTCCAGCGTTTAGGGTACCTGTCTCAATCTTTCCGACTGGGACTGTTCCGATACCGCCGATCTTGTAAACATCCTGAATTGGCAAGCGCAGTGGCTTGTCAATTGGCTTTGGTGGCAACTTCACTGAATCAATTGCTTCGAACAGAGTAGGTCCATTGTACCAAGGAGTCTTGTCACTCTTGTTGTATACGTTATCACCTTCAATAGCACTGCATGGAATGAAAGGAATGTCATCAGACCTGAAACCTGCCATTTTTAGTAGTTCTTTGACTTCTTTAACAACGCTGTTGTACCTGTCTTCTGACCAATCAACACCAGATATATCCATCTTGTTGACGTTCACAATAAGTTCCTTGACACCAAGAACCTTAGCTAAGAAAGCGTGTTCCTTGGTTTGTGCGTTGACACCATCGTTAGCTGCAACATTCAGAACTGCTGCATCTGCTTGGCTAGTACCGGTAATCATGTTCTTGACGAAATCACGGTGGCCAGGTGCATCGATGACTGTGAAGTAATAGTTAGGGGTGTAGAATTCTTTGTGTGCAACGTCAATGGTAATACCACGTTCGCGCTCTTCCTTCAAGCCATCCATAACGTAAGCGAAACCGAATCCCGCCTTTCCACGCTCTGCTGCTTCCTTCTCGAACTTCTCGATAACGTGAGCCTCGATGTGTCCGGTGTCTAGCATCAAACGACCTACTGTGGTCGATTTTCCGTGGTCAACGTGACCTACGAAAACGATGTTCAAGTGATCCTTGCTTTTGTCTTCCCATTGTGAACCCATGCTAATTACACTCCTTTGAGTGACCCGCCGACAGACCATCCCTATTTGAACCACTCGCAGAATAACAGTTCTTTAAATAGGGCCCTAAAAGGGCCACTGAGACGCGAATGACCTCATTTATATTTGAGGATTATCTGAACTTCAATAATTTCCGCATTCTGCTGCTTCGTATTGAACACTTGAACCAACCAACTTCCATCCAAATGAGTTCGGAAATCGCCAGTGCTAGATGTCATAGTCAAACAATAATTATCTTCAGAACAATCTGAATCGGTTTGCTGTTCATCTGAATTTGAACTACTATTGCGAACCTCTTCATCGGTTTCGTTATAGAAATAGAGGTCCATTCTATTGTCCTGCTCTGTGCCTGGGATACCAGATCCTGGGTCCTCTTTCGGATATACAAGCCTAGTCTTGAACTGGTTCAATTTGTGAGAATTCTCAAAATCGTATGTTAGTGGAGCGGTAAATTCTTGGCGTGGATTGTCAGCAGAATTGTTACGCCCAATCTCCAAATTGCTCCAAATTGCCCGTGCATTAACGTAAACCCAAGTCTCCTCTGTTGAGACCATCCCTTGGTCATCTGTGACACTCAGACGTACTTTCCATTCACCGGGCGGGGTGGTCCAAGAATAGGATTCCCCATCAGCATCATCATCGTTGGTTTTGTCACCATCTCCATCACTATCAATGTAGATGTTGAGGTCCCACTTCCATGAAACTAACCAAGATTCTGCGCTTCCAGCTTCGCTTTCACTTGCATCAAGAGTTAGAGTAGTTGATGGGTCCCAATCCCTAGTCCCTTCATCCATTGTGTCGTCACAAATCCACACGAGGATATAAGTCCCTGAACTAGAAGCGGGTTCGTCATCACAATCATCGTCCTTTGCAGTAATGATTTCTGCGATTGGAACTGCAGCATCCTCTGAAAGAATATTCAGGGTCATAGTTTTCTCTGTTGCAAAATCTCCATCTGAGACTGATAATTTGACAGTATAATCTCCTTCTGAACTATACGTGTGAGATGTTGTGTCTCCTGTAGCCGTATTCGTGTCACCAAAATTCCACGAATATGTCAAATCGTCACTATCTGGGTCTGAAGATGCCGTTGCATCAAAATGAAGCAACATCCCTGCCTTCAAGGTGCCACTTTCTTGTAATGAAAAGGATGCAGATGGTGCAGAATTAGAACTGAATGACTCTAAACAACCAGGAATTATCGCTGCAGCAAGCAATGTCAAAACGAGAACCATTGAACTAACGTTGTGTCTCTTCATCATGTTATACCGCGTGGCGGCCTGCCATCAACCATTCGGTAATGCGTATAGCATACATTCGGTTTCTATTAGCACATTTCGCTACCCAAAATTAGGCTTGAGGGCAGGGTATCAGAAACTGAAAAGATTCGCTTGGCGGTTTCCTTTGATTAAATCGTCACCACTCCAACCAAATGCTTCGGTAATGCGGCCAAGGGCAGTAGCCAAGCGTTTGACATAGAATTCAGGGTCATATTCAGTCTGTTCAACCCCTGTTTCATCTTCTAACCATGCTGCAACTTCCATCGGGCTTTTACTAAAATCAGTCACCAACCAGCCAACTTTCATCCCTGGAGTGAAATTGAGTCCTGCCTCAATCCGCTGTTTAGCGGCTCTAACCTGTACCATCCTATCTGGGTTAACATATGTGCTGGAGAAGTCTATTTCCCCACCTGCTCCAACTTTACCCTTGCATGATTTACTAATCACCAAATCTCGTGGAGCGACATTACCGCCTTTCACTTTGTTAATCAAGGACATACACATGTTGACGGCTGCATCTGATTCGCCGTCAAGAATCATCTCAAAAAGTTCGGTCATGACATCTGTGAGTAGTGTGAAGGAGTCGGTTCGCCTAACTTCATAACCACGAATGAGGAGTTTTGGTTCGGGCCATATTACTTGACCGACATAGCGCTTTTTTGCTCCGTGACTGAAAAATGATGAGAGCCCTGTCTCAAACTCTAGTTCGGCCCCTTCTTTGGTGAAGCGGTCTGCTAATTCATCACCAAATTTGACAAGTTCATTTGATGCTTCATCCCAAGCCGTACGGTCTTCTCCTTTGGCTGGTTCTTTCAAAGGGGCATCTTCCTTGACTGGTGCTTCGACAAACACACTGTCAGTATCGCTGTAAACAACATGGTGACCTTCTTCATCAAGTTGATTGATGATGCTCTTAATGTTTGATCTTGCCCATGCGGTGATTGATGAGCCCAAATCTTCGTGGGTGAAACGATAGAATTTGGAGGCGAATACTCCGTAAAATGAATTCATTAGAATTTTTACTGCGTATTGCATTTTATCGTGGAATTGCTCGGCTACTTTGTCGCCTGACTCTTGGGCTATTTTGAGAGCTGCTTTGTGCTCGGACCTCAAGTTCATCAAATCTTCAAGGAGGCGGGGGATTATTCCACGGCGAGTTTCTACTGGTAGGAATTTTGCGCCAAGAGGTGATTCGTGGTATCCAGATTCTGGGACCTCATCGGGGCGAGTGTTTTTGTCAATTCTTGTAGTATAACAGATATTGTTTGAAATCATGATAGATGGATACATCGATTTGAAATCAAGCACAGCAATCCAACGGGATACTCCTGCTTCTACTTCGTGTACATAGCCGCCAACTATTTGCTCGCCGCGGCCACCTCTATTTGTTCGTGGTACTGCAATATTTTCTCTGTCTGCTAGTCTGATGACAAGGCTGTCAATCCATTGTGAGGTGGTCCCTGAAATCGCTACTTCTAGCGGAACGGCTGCTACAGATGCTAATGCTTCTTTTCTCTTGACAGCGGAGATTTCTCTCAAAATTTCCAAAGGTAGGATGGTATCTTGAACACAATATTCCATCACAACATCTGGCCTTTCAGCCCATTCCATATCCATTTGCGATGCATCAACATCCATCTTTTGCAGGTCTTCATTTTCAGGCCAAAGCAATCTACAGACATATTTGAGAGTCTCGCGCTTTGGCCGTAACACAGTTCTTGCCTGCCACCACGCATCTAGGACACAGCGGCCATGAATTCGCCAAGTTCGCCGGTTAGAATCTCGGCCAGGAATCAAACGCTTTGCTTCACTCTCAATGATTGGCACTCGCCCCCAGCCGAACAAATCTGCGCCGCTAGAGAAATCATTCCTATTGGCAAGAGACTTCATGCGAGTGTGCAAACGTGGTAGGTCAAAATTGTCTATGTTGTAGCCGGTAATAATGTCAGGGTCATATTCTCTGACCAACTGACTAAGGCCAGCGAGAATTTCTTTTTCACTTCCTTGAAATTCGCGGATTACACGCTCCCCATCCCCTTGTTGAATAACTGCAGCAGCACACAAAATAGTCTCTTCAACAATTGATGTCTCAAGGTCAAAAGACATCAAAACGAAAGGTGTGGAAAATGGTTCACAACGTACAACTTTCGTAAAATCACAAGTCGCTATCAAGTCAACTGGATAGAGTCCTGAACCACCTATCTCGCGGATCTTATCTGCAGCCTGAAGTCTTGCAGATTCGCCTTTATTTAATTCAGGTAATTCTTCAAGCAGTGCTTCCGGAACATTTTGACTGGCCCACAAAACTTCGGCTTCAGCAGAAATATGTGGGCCGATATCATTGTCCATAAACAGCCTATTAATGAACGGAATATCAGCACTTGTCACGGTCCAATCTCGCTCTAATTGTTCTCTTACTTTAGGGCCAGTTGAAACAGCCCATGGCTGAGAGACTTCAACCCGCCAATGTGGCTTCACACCTCGCTCTGACCATTTGTCAACCGGCGCGTGTACTTTCGTGACTCCCTTTATTGACCTAACTTGGTCTAGTAAATCATCAAGGTTTGTGGGAGTTTTCGGACTTCCTGGAACTGAAATTTCTAACCATGGCCGGACTCCAGTTACTAGCAAGAGAATGGAGTGGCCCTCGCGCGCACGGCACCACAACTCAATCACTGTTTCAGGTCCTGAATCTGTATCCCTACCCATGTAGGAGCCTTGCACCACGCAACTTTGCACGGTTGTAAGCACCATCCAACTCTCCCGACATGGTAAGAGCCCAAAGAACCCTCGTAACCCGAAAAAGGGTAACGGTTGATAACCGAGTCCATGTCTTGAGGTTTGAATGAGCCGCCGCGGGCGGGCATAGGTGATTGAAAATGAGTGATGATGTGTCAATTGATTGGGACTCAATGACGTTCAGTTTCACACCAACTGACATGATGTATCGCTCCACTTGCAAACAAGGAGAGCAATGGCAGGAAGGTGAGTTAGAGCCTTATGGTGATATCACAATTTCACCAGCCGCTGGAGTTCTAAATTACGGTCAAGGGCTGTTTGAGGGGATGAAAGCACAGCGAGGTGTCAACGGTGGAATTGTTCTATTCCGCCCCGAGCGAAACGCTCAGAGGCTAGCGGATGGGGCGAGAAGATTAGGTATGCCGCCAGTTCCTGAAGAAATGTTTCTCAATGCTGTTGAACAAGTTGTAGCGGCAAATGCGCGTTGGGTACCACCCACTGGGAAAGGGGCACTATATGTCCGCCCGGTTCTATGGGGAACTGGAGCAATTCTTGGAGTTGCACCAGCACCAGAATACACATTCATGATCTATGTCTCTCCAGTTGGGCCTTACTTCAAAGGAGGTATGCATCCTATTGCACTACAAGTTTCAGACGAATTCCACCGCGCTGCTCCAGGAGGTTCGGGTGCGGTCAAAGCAATCGGTAATTATGCACCAGGAATGATGCCTAGTCAGAATGCAAAAAGTGATGGCTTTGCTGAAATCATCTATCTTGATGCTGTTCACCACAGATACATCGAAGAAGTGGGAGCGGCCAATTTCTTCTGCGTCAAGGATGGAGTTATCTACACACCTGCACTTACTGGTACTATCCTTCCAGGGATAACAAGGGCGAGCATCATTGATTTGGCACGTCATCGAGGTTACGAGGTGAAAGAAGAAAAAGTGGACATTCAATTTGTGTTAGAGGCCGACGAATGTTTCTGTGCAGGAACGGCAGCAGTGATTTCACCAATAGGTGCAATTTGTCATGGTGAAATCTGCACCTCATATTGCAACAATCAGGTTGGGCCAGTAACTCAAGAACTGTACGATTTACTTACCTCAATTCAAATTCAGGCTGGAATTGATGAATTTGGCTGGATTCGCGCCGTGCCAACAGCTGAAATTACTGTTGATTAAAAAGCGGAAATTGTGTCAAAGTTTCCATTTTTTCTTCTTTTGACGTCTAGGACCTTTTGATTTAACCTGCTTGCGCTGTGAGCGAGCTTGCTTGTCTCCAACCTTTGGACCGGCTTGTTTGGTAGCAATCTCTTGCTCCTTTAATTCACGTTGCTGACCTCGCCACTTGCTACCAATTGTCTGCATCACTGCTTCTTTGGAGGTTGTACCAAGGGTTGCCTGCAAATCTTTCTTTGAAAGCCAAAGTCGACCTTCTTTCTGTGATGCACGTTTTGGATGCTGAGTATCAGCCTCTCGTTTCATCTTGGTTAATCCAACATTTCGTGCCGCTAAAGCAAGTGTGTCAAGAGTTGGGTCAGAGACTGCTGATTCCTTGGGAACTCGGCGTCCCTGTGTACGAGAAAGTTTGGTGTTGAAATATCCCGGCCAGAGCACAATTCGGTCAGGATTATGGTCAGTCATGGCTCTTCCTCAACTTTTGTCGGGGAACTCGTTCCCTATCAGGGCTACGGGAAAATCACTCTTCAATTAGGACGCCGTTAAGGACTCCATCCTTGCCAGGACGAGATGTGAGACGAACTTTTCCAATATCGGTTTCAACAACTGTACCCTTAGTGATAATGTTTCGACGGACATAGTTGACATCAGCAGGGCTTTCAACCACGGTAACCATGTTGGCTTTCTTGGTGACGCCTTTCTTTGGGTCGTTAACATTGACAATATTGTCAGATAGGATTCGGACTGTCTGAATGCCTGAGCGCTTACGGTACACTTTACGATGAGGAGTTCCGATTGTAGCGAACTGTTTCTCGGATGCAATTTCGGTTCGACGCTTACCGCGGTAGCGGTTTGGTCGCTTCAGGCGACCGCCAGTTGGCTTGCGTCTTGAGATACCATGCCAGTGTGCCATTATCATCCCTCGGGGTGCGGGCGACCTGCTCCCCTTATTTGAAAGCCACGATTAACACGTAGTTCAGCCGTTGGAGGTTATATAATCCGTACTAGTCGCCATAATTGAGGACGAAAGCGGTGATGGAAATCAGCATGGAATTGCCAAATGTGCCTGGGTCACTAGCAAGGGTGACCGAAGCATTGGCTGAAGCGAATATCAATATTGAAACGATTTGTGCGATAGGGAGAGTCGCCCCAAACGTTGCACTGGTAACCAAGCAAGTACCTCAAGCCAAAGCTGTGCTTGACAAATTAGGTATCAACTACTCAGTTTCAGAACTTCTCAAAATGGTAATGCCCGACGAACCCGGTGTCCTAGCGCAATTTTCTCGTCGATTGGCTGACGCAGGAGTAAATATGAACTCAATTTACATTCTCTCAAAGTTCAGAGGGGAAACCGAACTGGTATTCAGTGTTGATGATCCGGTAAAGGCACGCGAAACTCTCAACATTCACGAATCAGTGCCGCCGTGATTTATTGGCAGTTGCCTGAGAATTGGCTGATGATTTCGCCGGCTTCATTTTTCATCCACGCTGTAACTTTGTCACTAGGTGATAGAGGCCCCACTCCTGCCGGAGTACCGGTAAAAATCAGGTCACCTTCTGAAAGGGCCTCTTTTTGACTGAGCGCTGATATCAATGTTTCAACAGAGTGAACCATCAATGAGGTGTTTGAACTCTGTCTGAGTTCTCCATTCACGGAAAGGCCGATGTCGTAATCTCCCACAATGTAAGGAATCCAACCACCTACAACTGCAGCACCAGGAAATCCCTTTGCCTCAACCCATGAAGTCCCCTTTGATTTCGCAACCGCTTGAGCGGTGCGGTCAGTGGTGTCACATCCTACAGCCATTGAAATTGGCTTCAAATCTGTACCTAATTGGACAACCAACTCAACTTCATGTTCAATTTGATGTTCTGGGTTTCCTAAAGCCATGACAACTTTGCCATTTTCATCGGCCTCAACTACTGCTACGGGCGGCATGAAGAAAAATTTGGGAGTGGAAGGTGCTACTCCACCCATCTCCTCTGCATGCGCATGGTAATTTCTTCTAACCCCCCAAGCACCGTTCATGGTTTTGGGCAGAGGGTGATGGTTCTCAAGGTTGACCCATTGGGTTAAGCCGAGGGTTGAAGGGTGGGGTGCTAGCCTCAAGAGTCGTGGCAAAGGATTGGAAGTTGAAGCAGCGAAAGCCAGTGCGGCACAAAAAAATCCGTGGCTTGATTGGGCGTTTGACTGAACCTTTGGCTCTTGAGGTTGATTTCTCTTCTACTTTTCTTGAGCAGGCAGAGTATGGGCCTTGGTCTCTATTGATTGTCGATAAATCACCTTTGGCAATGGAAGTTTTACCAGATGATGAGGGGGATCGAATCGCATTTCCCACACTTCGTGGATGTTTGGCTTGGGCTCCAGAAAAAAAATGGTGCGCGGTTGACCATGGTGCAATTCCGTTCTTACTGAATGGGGCTGACTGCATGGCAGCAGGTATTCATTCAGCTTGTGAATCAATAGAAAAAGGTGATTTAATCTGGATTCGTGACCAAGAACACAGTAAGCCGTTAGCAATTGGCTGGGCAACTATGAATGCGACAGATATGATTGCTGCAACTTCTGGTAAAGCAGTAAAATCAATTCATCATGTTGGAGATGAGTTGTGGGACCTAGAACTGTAAATTAATGAACGCAATCATCATTAATACCTAAGATTAATGCATTATTATGCGCAAGGATGTAATTGCCAGCTTGCTCGTTCTGCTAATGTTAGCGGCAACGGGTGGATACATGATTATGAACGATGGAACTGATAATGATTCGCCCGATAATGGCGATGACAATAACGAGATTGGTGACGAATGGGACGTCTACTATGTCCAATCTAGAGATGACCTGCCCACCTGTGGTTCTACCACACTGGGACGACTATACTATGTCGCCTCAGCTGCTGGTTTTGAGACCTGCACAAATGTTGGTTGGGCGTTTGTCAATCTGACTGGGCCTGCTGGGTCTACTGGGCTTACCGGTGCTGAAGGTGCCAATGGTGCTCAAGGGCCTGCTGGTGTCAATGGCACTGATGGTGCAGATGGAGCTCAGGGGCTAGATGGTACTGATGGTACTGATGGTGCCAACGGCGTGAACGGAACTGATGGGGATGATGGTGCTGATGGTGCCAACGGTGCAGATGGTGTGAACGGCACTGATGGCACCGATGGTGCTGATGGTGCCGATGGTGCCAACGGTGCAGACGGCCTGAACGGAACTGGGGCTGATGGGGTCAACGGCGTGGACGGCCATGATGGTACTGACGGCATCAATGGAATAAACGGGACCGATGGACAGGACGGAGCCGACGGCGTGGATGGGCTGGATGGTATTGACGGCATCAATGGAATAAACGGGACCGATGGACAGGACGGAGCTGACGGTGTGGACGGACACAGCGCGCTGGCGCGCACAAGCCCCGAATCTTCGGGCTCGAATTGTGCTGACGGCGGAATCAAGATAGAAGTCGGTGTAGATGACAACGACGACGGCGTGTTGCAGGTGAGCGAGGTCGACCAGACCAATTATGTCTGCAACGGAGCGGACGGACAGGACGGAGTGAATGGAACAAATGGGGGTGCATCAGCAAACTCGATGCTGACCAGCATCTCTGCCCCCTCTCATGCTATGTGCTCAGGGGGGGGTCGCATCATGCAACAGGGGTTCGATAATGGCGATGGCGGGGGAACTGCTGCCAATGGCCAACTCGAGTCCGGCGAGATTGACTACGTGATGACATTATGCACGAATATGGTGGTGGGACTCATCGCCGATCTTGATAAAAGCGAATTAGGCAGTCACCCCACCTACCTCGAAGCGGTCGGTAATACACTCTACTTCCGGTTTGACAACGGCACGAACGACTACGAACTGTGGCAGTTCGACACCAGCACCTCTACCTCAACAAGCAACCCCTCGATGGTCTACGACATTTCGAGGATGAATAGCGGCGGTGACCCTCGATACATCGAAGCGATTGGCACGACGCTCTACTTCCAGGCCAGCGATGGCACGGCTACGGGACAGCATGGCACCGAGTTGTGGCAGTTCGACACCACGAGCGCAGCCTCCTCAACCAACCCCTCGATGATCTACGACATCCGAAACGGCACTATAAGCAGCAACCCGAGATACCTCAAAGCGGTAGGGACCACTCTCTACTTCAATGCCTACGATTCTAACGGGCAGGAGTTGTGGAAGTTCGACACCACGAGCGCAGCCTCGTCGAGTAACCCCTCGATGGTCTACGACATTGTTTCCGGCGCGGGTAGCAGCAATCCGCTGTATCTTGGTTCAGTGGGCACTACGCTCTACTTCAACGCCATCGGAGGTGCTGTGAGCGGCTACGAACTGTGGCAGTTTGACACCACCAGCACAGCCTCTTCAAGTAACCCATCACTTGTCTACGACATTATTATCGGCTCGGATGGCAGCTATCCTATGTACCTCGAATCGGTGGGGACAACACTCTACTTCCAGGCCAACGACGGCACAAACGGGCAGGAACTATGGCAGTTCGACACTACCAGCACGGCATCCTCAAGCAACCCATCGCTTGTCTACAACATCTGGCCTGGGGGTCACAGCTATCCCACCCACCTCGGAGCGGTCGGCACGACTCTCTACTTCCAAGCCGATGACGGCCGCGGATATGGTAGAGAACTGTGGCAGTTTAACACCACGAGCGGTGCCTCATCGGGTAATCCATCGATGGTCCAAGATTTCCTCATTGGCGTTGAGGGCAGCGAACCCAATTACCCCCAAGCGGTCGGCACATCACTCTACTTCGTGATTGAGCAGTCGGTCGGTGGGGGCCTATGGATGTTAGATACCTCGGCACCCTCCGCCATATCGAGTGAGTTGATTCTACCCACACCAAGAACCATTAGTTTCTTTGATCCCCAATCTAGTTGCCTAACGGAGGAAGTGTACGGCGACAAGGTATACGCATCAACAGAGCATGGATTGTGGCAGATGGACCCCGCGTCCAAGAGCGGAATAGTTGTTGCTCATGGAATGGGGGGATGCCATTCTGAAATTATCGGCGACACGATGTATCACTCAGTTTACTTCGATGGAATCGGGTACGAACTGTGGAAATACAATTTCACCAATGGAGCTGAGGAACTGGTATACGACATCAACTCTGGCTCGGGCGATAGTGCCCCCGAATACCTAGAATCGGTCGGTACAACCCTCTACTTCCAAGCCGATGACGGCGGGGGACAGCAGGGAAGAGAATTGTGGAAGTTCGAGACCACCAGCACCTCTTCCTCGAGCAATCCCTCGATGGTCTACGACATCCGGTACGGCTCGCTAGACAGCAATCCCAATGACCTCACGGCGGTGGGGTCGACTCTCTATTTCCAGGCTACTGATGGCACGAACGGGAACGAACTGTGGCAGTTCGACACCACGAGCGCGGCCTCGTCGAGTAACCCCTCGATGGTCTATGACATCTGGACTTACAATAACGGTAGTAATCCTCGATACTTAGAATCGCTCGGTACAACTCTTTACTTCCAAGCCAACGACGGCACGAACGGGGCCGAATTGTGGCAGTTCGATACCACGAGTGCTGTCTCCTCGAGCAACCCCTCGATGATTTATGACATTGTTTCCGGTTCGGGTAGCAGCAATCCCGAATACCTCAAAATTGTGGGTACGACTCTTTACTTCAACGCAGCCGACAGCACGAACGGGCAGGAACTATGGCAGTTCGACACCAGCACCTCTACCTCAACAAGCAACCCCTCGATGGTCTACGACATCGTTTCCGGCTCGGGCGGCAGCAACCCCAATGATCTCACAGTAGTCGGGATGACTCTCTACTTCCGGGCCAACGACGGCACGAACGGGCAGGAACTATGGCAGTTCGACACCAGCACCTCTACCTCAACAAGCAACCCCTCGATGGTTTACGACATTAGTGCCGGCTCAGGTGACAGCAACCCCGAATACCTCGAAGCGGTCGGCACCTACCTCGTGTTCTGGGCATATCATCCCAGTTACGGTGTGGAGATGTGGGTCTGCGAGCCAGTGACTATTGTGACCTACTCGTAATCAATCCTCATTATCCCTCGTCTGCGCAACTGATCTAGCCTTCCAGAGCATGTTTAATCCAGTAATCAGAATACTAATGGAAAATAGACAACCCCTGAATCTCGCAAGTATTGTAGTCATTCATCATGTTGGAGATGAATTGTGGGACCTAGCACTGTAAATTAATGAACACAATCATCATTAATACCTATGATTAATGCAAAATAATGCACAAGAAAGCGATAGCATCAATCTTCGCATTGCTGCTGTTGATTGCAGCAGCCGGATATATGATAATAAATAATGATGGAAATGACCCAAATTCACCGGCTGATGCTGGAGAATGGGACGTCTACTATGTACAAAGTGGGAGTGACCTTCCAAACTGTAACTCCGATACTAAGGGAAGATTGTATTATGTTGAGGATGATGCTGGATTCCAGACATGTACTAGTACTGGTTGGACATTTGTTGATCTCACCGGCTCGGCTGGACTAGTGGGCGCTGACGGTGTTGATGGCATGAACGGAACCGATGGAGCACTAGGTGCTCCTGGAGTCAACGGAACCGACGGCCAAGATGGTGCTGATGGTGAAAAAGGAAATGTCGGTGAGACTGGCGGTCAAGGATATCCTGGACAGGACGGTACTGATGGTGAAAAAGGAAATGTTGGAGAGACTGGCGACCAAGGAGATCCTGGACAGAACGGTACCGACGGATTGGACGGCCACAGCGTACTGGCAGTGACTACCCCCGCACCCGCTGGCACTACCATGTATTGCTCCGAAGACGGAATCAGGATTGATGTAGGGGTTGATGTTAATGATAATGGCTCGCTTGAAGTCAGCGAAATACATTACACTCAATACATCTGTAACGGTGAGGGTGGTCAAGATGGCGTGAACGGTACGAATGGTAGCGCATCACCAAACACCATGCTGACTAGCATCTCTGCACCCACCCTGCAGGCGTGCTCATCGGGGGGACGCATCATGAAGCAAGGGCTAGACAATGCTGATGGGGGTGGAATAGCACAGAACGGTATTCTCGAATCGGGAGAGATTGACTACACCACAACCTACTGCAGTAACTTCGTGGTCACAAGACAGGCAGACATCAGTGGCGGCATCTTCAACGGGTATGCGAACGACATTGTTGTCATGGGCACACGGCTTTACTTCGAGGCAGGCGATGGAATAAGCGGCTACGAACTATGGGTTCACGAGACGACAAACGGATCAACATGGCAGGTGACCGACATCAGGAGCGGCATCTCCAGTGGGTTTGCGAACTACATTGTTGTCATGGGCACACGGCTCTATTTCGAGGCAGATGATGGGAGTAGCGGCTACGAACTGTGGGCACACGAGACGACCAACGGATCAACATGGCAGGTTGCTGACATCAACCCTAGTGGTAACGGGTATGCCTACGACCTCACAGTCATGGGCACACGGCTTTACTTCGAGGCTACCAACGGCATCAGCGGCGAAGAGTTGTGGGCACACGAGACGGCCAACAACTCGACATGGCAGGTTGCCGACATCATGAGTGGCAGCGGCAACGGGTATGCGAACGACATTGTTGTCATGGGCACGCGGCTCTACTTTGAGGCGAAAGGTAGCACGGACGACTTTGAGCTCTGGGCGCATGAGTCAACCAACGACTCTACCTGGCAAGTCGCCGACATCAGTAATTCTGGCTTTGGCGGACGGGCTGCAGACATTACAGTCATGGGCACGCGGCTCTACTTTGAAGCGTGGACCTCAAGCAGCGGGCATGAACTGTGGGCACACGAGACCACCAACGACTCAACATGGCAGGTGGCTGAAATCTGGAGCGGGAGCGGCCATGGGAATGCTAACGAAATCACGGTCATGGCCACGCGGCTCTACTTCGAAGCGCAAGATGGAAGCAGCGGCGAAGAATTGTGGGTCCATGAGACGGTAAACGGTTCGACTTGGCAGGTGGCCGACATCAACAGCGGCGGTAGCGGTATGGCGAACGATATCACGGTCATGGGCACACGGCTCTACTTTGAGGCGTATGATGGGAGTAGCGGCTACGAACTGTGGGTACACGATACTACCAGCGACTCAACTTGGCAAGTTGCCGACATCATAAGTGGTAGCGGTAGCGGGATGGCGAACGATATCACAGTCATAGGCACACGGCTCTACTTTGAGGCGCAAGGTAACAGTGGCGTTGAACTACACATGATGGAAATAGAGCACTCAATTACTTACAATTAATTAGTAAATTGGCGTCTCATCGAGATAGAATACGAGATTTACTACCCACCAAGAAATCATGTCAAATGACTCGCACAGGTTTTGCTGACCTGTGCCATTGTTGTTCTCCATCCAATCGACCATTTCGTTGAGGGTGTCGCACGGTGCGTGGTAGCAATCGTAGCCTCCCGTGATAGCACCGAAATCCATTGAGACCACGTCAAGCCGGTCTGCAAACTGAACATAATCGCTCCTGCCCCTCTGTGATTCATGTACAGATATAGTGTCAGGATGAGTATGGTCGTGGTCCTTCATCGCCGCATATCCTTCTGAATAGTATAGGTCACGGCCATTTCGGAGAGTTTTAGCAATATCATTGTTGTTTGAGCCAAGCCATTCTGTCATGTGAATAAACTCCCACTGCTCACCCAACTCATCATCTGTATCTGGAATAACGTCCATCACCAAAGTGTAGTCACCTGGAAAGTTGACTCCAGCACTGTCGATGTTGAGATAATTGGTGATGGTGACTTCACTAGGAATATTGTCAATCCATCTATCAACACCGTCGTAGCCATTCTCTTCATTAGACCAGAAGCATACTGCAAGAGTCCTACGAAGGTCAAACTCAGTCAACCCACTAGCAGCCTCAAGCATCATCGCCACACCGGCACCATTGTCATGTGCTCCAATATGTGTACCACCTCCCGGTCCACTACCAACCTCTGCGATATCGAGATGTGCGCCTAGAACAAGCCATTCATCAGGAAACAATGTTCCTGTTTTGTAACCACAAACATTCACTGCGAATGGTGAACTTGAACTCTCATAGCGATGAATCTGAGCATCAAATCCCATTGATCCCAACTGACTCCTGAGAAATCCAGCCGCTCTTTCGTACGCTGGGTCGCGCCAAACTAATGGGCCCCAACGCTCATTGTATCCAGAGTTAGAATCTGTGAACATGTCCATCCACTCATAGACCGAATACCCGTCAACCAAGCCTGTGCTGTGGTTGGCCCCCTCACTAAGAGATATACCAGAACGCGGGTTACGGAAAACAGGATGTTTCACATAGGAATATTTCGAGTCAAACTCGCTTGAATTAAACCACTCATCCCAACTCTGGTTGGTCGCCCGCATTGACCAACTTTCTTGGTTCTCCTCACCTACAAGAAAATGAGCAAACTCAAGGTTGGATGGGGCAAGCATTTGGATTGATTGAGTTTCTTTGCCATCGAAGTGAAGTGTCGTGTTGTTGGTAACATATCCTGATTCAGCGTCCATCACGAAATAGGGAATATGTACACTCATCCCCATCTTTGCAGTGAATTCTACATACTGGAATTGAGCGCCTGAGAGAACCTCTGGAAAGATTACCAAATCGGATGCTGATGGTTCTGGCTCGTCCTGAGCCATGCATCCTGTAAGGGCAGGTAGCAAAAGAAACGCAACTAAGTATGCTGAAAGGCGGCCCCGCATCACTACGGACATACCTCTCAATCGTATAATTTGATTCGTGTGAATTTCTTGAACCGATAACATGAGGTTTGATGAAGGTTGACGCCCCCCGTATAACCATGAAGAGAGGTATTGCACTCGCTCTTTGCGCATTACTCCTCCTCCCTGCAGTATCTGCAAGTGAGGGTGGTGTGAACCAAGATTTGGATATAGAAGGCACATCAATTTCTGCAATCAGTACCCCAAGTGAGTCAAGTGATGGTGTTGAATTTGACATCACTGTAACACTTGACCAAGAGGCTGCAAATAACGGAACCAATGTTTCGTGGACATGGCAGGTTTGCCTCAATAGTGGGGTATGTCTTGCTCCTGTACCTGAAGAATTGACTTCTAATGATGGTGGGACTACTTGGATTACAACCATGACTCCTGTTGAAGATCACTCTTACGTCAATTATCGCATCACACTTGGATACGACGACGGTAATTCATCTACATACCCTGAATCGGGTTGGGGGGGTAAGGTTTGGTCAGACTGCTGGGTTGCTGGTAATACATCTGGAGGGTCTGCTTGTGAAGACGGTGGTGGTTTGCCAGGATTCACTATGTTAGCAACTGTCAGCGTTCTTGGAATGATGGCTATTGCAGTGCGTAGAATGGATAATTGAACTATCCAACCCAATTGAATATTGGTTTCTCATAGTAGTAATCACTTAGACCCGACCGAGTTACCGTGAGGTTGAGCGAGGTTGTTAGAATGACCGGTGAAATGACGATTAAGGAAATCAATAGATTGAGAAAAGAGTTCTCTGCAGATAAGGATGCAAGAATAGTTCAGAATGCGGTGACCCAAACCACAGTTCAGGAAATTGCTCTGTCTAGGGAGGTTGTTGCTTCAACCGATTTCACATTCTCTACGAAGATTGATGAATGGAAAGTAACCAATCAGAAAGCTAGTGGGCGCTGTTGGCTTTTTGCTGTATTGAATCTTATGCGACCTGGCGCAATGGAGAAAATGAATATCAAAGAATTTGAGTTTTCACAAGCATATGTACATTTTTGGGACAAATTTGAGCGGGCGAATCACAACTTGGAAGCAATGATTGTTACCTCAGACCGTGAATTAGATGACCGAACGATTGGATTTATTCTTGATAACCCAAGTGAGGATGGCGGCCAATGGAACATGGCAATCAATGTCATCAACAAACATGGTATGGTACCAAAATCAGCTTACCCAGAATCACAATCTTCCTCTTCAACTCGCTGGATGAATGCTAACCTACGACTACTTGTGCGCTCAATTGCAAGTGAAATCAGAGGTATGATTGATGATGGTGGCTCAAAGGCTCAGGCAAGAGCGCACAAAAAGAAACGAATGCAAGATGTTTGGAGACTACTTTGCATTCACCTTGGAACCCCTCCAACAGAATTTGAGTGGTCGTGGAGAGATAAGGACAACGAGTTCCATACTAGAGGAACTATGACGCCGCACGAATTCTTGGAGGAATTTGTGACTATTGATTACAATGATTACGTCTGTCTTGTGAATGATCCAAGAAATGATTTAATGCAGACTTACACCGTTGATTTCCTGCAAAATGTGGTCGGTGGACCGCCGGTAGAGTACCTGAATATTTCAATTGAAGAAATGAAAACTGTAACTAGAAAATTATTGGAGGATGGCACCACCGTTTGGATGGGTTGTGATGTCGGAAAACACATGCACCGTAAACTCGGGCTTTGGGATGCTAAGCTGTTTGAGTTCGAAGAGATGTATGGGATTGAATTCGGACTAGACAAAAAGGATAGATTGGACTACCATCACTCGTTGATGACTCACGCAATGCTGTTCACTGGTGTTGACGCCGACAAAAACGGTGTACGCAAGTGGCGAGTTGAGAACTCATGGGGCGCAAAGAATTCCGGCGACGATGGATATTACACGATGAATGACTCTTGGTTTGACCAATACATGTTTGAGATTGCCGCTCCTAAATCCCACCTCACTGCTGCGATGCGAAAGGCGCTTGATACCAAACCGGTTGTTCTACCGGCCTGGGACCCAATGGGTTCGCTTGCTTGTTCTAACTGTGGTAGCGACGATGAGAACCGTTGATGGCTGATGAGGGCTTCGGCCACGTTATGTCGGAGAATCAAGAAGGCTTTGTGCCGCTTGTTTTTCACGAAGTTTCAGCGACTGAAATGGAATCTCGCTCCTCAGAATTTCTTGAGTTGATGGCCAGTCGGCGTACAACCCGGCATTTCTCAACCCGCTCGGTTTCGCGCACACTGATTGAGAATGCCATCATGACGGGAAGCACCGCTCCATCCGGCGCACATCTACAACCCTGGACCTTTGTGGCAATTTCAGATGATGCAGTGAAAGCAAAAATCCGCGCCGCTGCCGAAGTCGAAGAGAAGCGATTCTACGAAGAGAGAATCCCAGACGAATGGGAAGAGGTCTTGGCACCTCTAGGAACTGACTATGTGAAGGAGCATATCACTGATGCACCGTGGCTAATTGTTCTTTTCCGCCACACCCAAAGAAAAAGGGAAAATGGCGAGTGGTCTCCCACTTACTACTCTCAAGAATCGTGCGGGATAGCGGCTGGAATGTTCATTTCTGCAATCCACAATATGGGTTTGGTTACCCTCACTCACACACCCTCACCAATGGGTTTTCTCGGTGAGATATTGGGGCGAGGAGAACATGAGAAAGCGATGTTGCTGATGCCTGTTGGTTATCCTGCTGATGGCGCTGAAGTCCCAAATCTTCAGCGCAAGGCGCTTGATGAAATTTCAGATTTCATTGAGTGAGAAGATGATGCTCACACAGTCTGCTGAGTAGACGTCGTGATTCAATTCCCCACTGTAACATGGTGACTTCTGCGCTAGACCTGTCATCAGCAAGTTCGCCAGCAATCATACCTGGAGCTGCTAAGTCAGAAGGCACTAGAGGCAGGTTTGAGCCATTAATTGCAAATGAGACACCGCCCTTTTTTCTGATGCTTGCGGTTATGAACCCAGTAACTGAAACTTCTTCCTCACCCGTTTCTACTTCTGCTTCCTTCAGAGTAGTTCTTAGAAATCTCTTAATCGCAGATAACAATTGCTCCGAATCATCTTCACCCGCAGAGGCAGGTAAGCCATGCTCATGCTCACCTGATGCGGCGCCATAAGCGCCAAGAAATGGTAAATCAGTATCATGTTGGGCTAGTAGGTCACCTAATCCCCGACCCAAGCCTTTCTTGGAATCACTCTTTTTTGGGGTTTTACTCATCTTTTTCACCAAACCCCCAGACTTTCATTAATGCATTTGACAGGTTGAGATAATCCTGCCCACCAGCACTCTTTGGGGCGTGAATGTGAATTGGCGTCCCATGACTTGGAGCTTCAGCCAAACGAATGTTTCTCCTGATTGGTGGGTCTAATACTAGGTCCGGGAAAGTCTCCCGCACTTGTGCTGCAACCTGCCCGTTCAACAAGGTTGGAGCGTGCATTGTCAACAATACTGCATCCACACCTAACCGGGGATTGAGGCGATGGCGAATTTCACGAATCGTTGAGGCGAGGAGCGCTAATCCTTCTAAAGCGAAATACTCGGTTTGAACTGGAATAACTACTGAGTCCGAAGCAACTAGTGCATTGATGCTGACAAGTCCGAGTGAAGGAGGAGTATCAATGAGAATCAAATCGTAGTGCGGCAGGAGTGCCTCCAAACCTTCGGCTAGTCTTCTTTCTCTACCAAGTTGTGAAATTAATTCCTCCTCAATTCCAACTAGTTGGCGATCTGCTACAATCAAATGGAGATTTTCAACACCAGTTGCATGACGGGCGCGGATTGAATCTTCTGGATTCAACATTAGAGTTCGGGTTCCATATCTAATTCTTGATTTATTAATTCCAAAACCCGTAGCACAATTACCTTGGGAATCACAATCAACAACCAACACCTTGACTCCTTGAATGGCTAAATGAGCTGCTACATTGATGACAGTCGTGGTTTTTGCCACTCCCCCTTTCTGGTTAATTACCGTCACCACACGTGCTCGACCTTCAGGTGTAGGTAGGGCTCTAGGGAGGTTTAGAGGTTCACGAATTTCTGCTTGGCCAAACTCTCTAGGTTGGGAAATCTGTACCTCTTCCTCCTCAAACTCAACATCAATGACCATTGGTGCTGGTTTAGCATCAGGGATGGAATCGTCACCGTCTTGCATCATAGCACCGCAGGTTAGCGGCTACTCAAACACTCTTGAGGGTGACGGGAGGAAATTAGGAGTTGGTGGAGGTTTTGACCCACCCTACCATTCTGCCGGTCTCTCCATCAATCGCATAGGATAGTGTGTTGTCCATCCCACTTTCAGTCCATTCTCGTTGTCCAAATACCATGACTGAACCCTCTTGCAAACCGTCTATTAGGTCAAGAAGGTCACTGGCTTCTGGTGGAACTGTTAGCAGATATCCGATTGATGTGTCATCAGATAATGAACCGCCTGAAGCGATATCGGAGGCAAGTATTGGATAACGATTAGGATCTATTATCCTAGCTTCAACTTGTTGAAGGCTGGCAGTAGTGGGAATACTCTCTCGCCGGTGAGCCGGTTTATCTTCTTGGTCAATTGAAGCCTTATCGAGAACTGAACAATTTTCTGTGCGCTCTTCAACTCTAACCCAACCAGCATCGTTATCGTCAACCCAACTGACATTCCACTCGGTTAGGCCGTGACTTCTATCATCGGTTGCGCGATATACATATCCACCTGTGGCCAACGCTGCTGAAGCCTCTTCGGCTTCTAAAGTCTGATTGATAATACAGGCAATCGCCTGTTCAAGCGGCCATGACCTGTCATCACTACGGTCAGGCATGTGCAGACCGCTACTACCCCAATTCTCATCGCCTGATAGAGCACCAGAATTGCTTCCAGGTCGGTTTCCATAGGATGATTGCCAATCAATCATCCCCTCACCTGTAGAATCACTTGTACGCACAAGTGTATACTGCAAACTGATAGAACCGTCTGGCAATGCCCTGTCAAGTATGTATTCAGCCAAAATTCCACAGTCTGGTGAGTCATAACGACTCTTCTCAAGGCGAATGTCAATCTGCTGTTTAACAGCCCAGGGGGATGATGGGACGATGTAGAGAACCATATTGGCCCGACCTACACAACCCTCAACTTCTGTGTGTGCCATGTTGACCTGAAGGCCCATTTCACCACCTACAGAAATTACGCTACCAACTTCCCATCGCCAATTTCCACTAGTTCCAGTCTGACCTTCTTCGAGCAGAGAGTTACCAAAAATTGGTGTAAGTTCCACCGGTTTTAGAGGAAGGAGAAGTTCGGGCATTAAGTCAGATAATGTGTCATCTGGCACCCCAAAGGATAGTGCTTCTACTACGGTTTGTTCACCTTGATTATCGAGTGTGACAGAGCTGTGAGTACTCAGCAGCGCCTTGCTGGTTAACTCTGTCCAAGACTTCGAAGTCTGGGCAAATGAATATCCTGAAATCGGTCCAACTGGTACAGAGCAGAGATTATCTGTCTGGTCACCCAGCCAAGTTTTTGATGATACTGTGGCTGAAAGTTGATGATTTAACTCCTGTTCAACTGCCAAGAAAGTTAACCCATATGCGTCTCTTGCTTGCACAACGCCAACTAAGTCGGTATCTGATGGATTGAGTAATTCTGAATTCCCCCCTTTGGCTACCGCTATATTTCCAGTCCCAGTGAAATCAACATTGAATGTCTCGCAGACTTCAGATAGGGCTCCATTGAGGCGATTGTCCAATTCACGCACCATATCCTCGCCTTCAACATCGAATGAACCACTAGAGATAGCGAAATTCATTTCATCACCATATTCTATTGGCTCAGCAACGAATGGGTCCAGATTATTGGTCCACCACCAATATCCGCCACCAGCAATGATGAGGATTACAAGTAAGGTTGCTATTGTTGATTTGCTAGTTAGAGTGCCAAGCAAAGAACCACCTGTGAGGCGGTTTGGACGACTAGACCGTATAGGAGTGGGTTCAAACTCATCTTCTTCAAACAACTCGGCCTCAAACACTTCGGCTTCAAAAATTTCATCTTCATCGTCAATGAGAAGGTCGTCATCAGATTCAACGTCTAATTCTGCAACATAGACTTCAGCCTCAAAGACTTCCTCCTCAATTTCAGCATCATCCTCAGTTGGTTGTTGGCTGGTTTCATCTTCATCTTCCTCAAGCAGTAAGATGTCGTCGTCTTCGGAAGCATATGATTCTAAGAGCCGATCAATTAACTCCTGCTTACGTCCAGATATCTTCAATCCGGCCTCTTTACACATTGCTTTCAGGTCTACAACTTTGAGCCCAACCAGTTGCGCGGCAGTTGGAATTGAATCATCGACCATTCTGTGACCCAATCACATTGGGGCCACTTAGGGCTTTCAACCCCTTCGGTATTTAGCAGGGCACACATACGATTTTCTATTGACAAGCAATTCTCTGAGAATGCTAGAATCCCGTGCTACGCACGGGTTTGATGTTCAGTAAAGATGAATCAAAGTTATTGCATTTGTTCTGATTGGCGTTGCCACTCAATCTGTTGGTCAGTCCAGCCTAAAGCACGTAATTCCTCATCGGTGTAAACTGGCTGAGCGGGTGCCGGTTCAGCAACTTCCGGGGTAGGTTCAGCAACTTCTGGTGCAGGTTCAGCAACTTCTGGTGCAGGTTCAGCAACTTCGGGTGCAGGTGCAACAACTTCGGGTGTAGGTTCAGCAACAAGAGCAGGAGCCTCTGTCACCTCAGGTGCAGTAGCTTGTATGGATTCATCAATTTGTGGTGTTGAGCTTGGTTGTTCACTTGGGGTTGGGGAATCCATTGCATCAACCTCACCAGTGTCACTAGTTGCTAGGGTTTCTGACATTGTTCCACGCTCCTCCTCTGCCTGTTCAAGGACTTCTTCTTCGGTACTCTTTTTGGCAGGTGAAGCCGGTTGGGCTACTTTCTTCCATGCTTTTCCTGCTTTATGGGCCCCGACACCAGCGAATATTGCTAGAACCAGTGAAATTGCGGCTAATGGTGCGCATAATGGCAGGTTCCAGCGAGGTGTGACTTCTGCATCAATAGTTGCTCGAAATCCCTGAACCTCTGGTGGATTCTCATATTCAAAGACTAAACAATATTTACCCGCTGGAACATCAAAAGATATCTTTATTTTACTACCAATAATCATCGGTGTTATTGAACCATATTTGTACCGGTCTTCAAGAGATTCTATGGTTTGTCCATACATCTCATCACAAGGAGAAGGGAATAGAGCAAGTCGGAATCCAGTGTTTGCGCCATCAACTCGGTAACTGACTAGCGTGACATCAACTGGGATTGTGGTTACTCCAGCAATGTCTATTGGAATCCCAGGGATATTTAAATCGTGTGTGATTGAACCTGAAAACTCGTCATTGCCGTCCCATATTTTGGTACTCATCAATTCAATATCTAATTGTTCCCAAGCGGCTGGATGAGTAGGGTCATTTCGGTTTAGAATATCAACCTCCTGACTGAATTCATGGGGGTTATTGGAAATATCTCCTTGGCTGAAAGGAGCCACTGCAATGGCTCCAAAAACTACAACTAACAACAATAACAATATCACATTGTTACGCTTGCCATTCCTAAGTTTCTTTAACACTACAACCTTTTCTCGACGCTCAATCTCAGCCTGACGAACCACATTTTTTTCGGCTAATCTCTCAAATGCGCCCTCGTCCATCACCTCACCAGATGAAAGTGAAGAGGACGCTGAACTTCTTGGAGGTCCTTTTGGCCTAGAACTAGGTGGACCTGTTGGTCTTGGACTAGGTGAGTCAGGCGGTCCTGCGCTCGATGGACCTGCTGGTCCCGAACTAGGTGGGCCGGGTGGACCTGTTTGCATGGTAGCGGCAGCGCCTCCCTGATTATGAAAGGATAGGCTTTGTTGAAATGTTAGATATTTGCTTAGAAATACAATTTCAGTCAATAAAAAATGTAAAATAGATGAAAAATAGACCCACAGGACTCAAAAATGGTGAAGGTCCCCGACACATCATGACTGTCCGGCTGGCCATCTTATCACGCGGCCCGAGATTGTATAGTACTCGACGCCTTTTGGAAGAAGCTGAAAAGCGGGATTGCTATGTTGAAGTTCTTGACCCGATGCGGCTCAGCATCACTGTTGGGAATGAAGAACCGCGCATTCTAAATGCCGGCTGGCCAGTAGAAATTGATGCTGTCATTCCTAGAATTGGATATTCGATTACACACCATGGTGTTGCATTGATCAGACAATTTGAGAGACTTGGGGTCTATGTGGCCAACAGTAGTGACGGAATTAGCCACAGCAGAGACAAATTACATGCAACTCAGTTGCTTACAAAAAACCGCATCCCTGTCCCTACCACATGCCATGTTAGAACTTGGCAGGATGTTGAAGGAGCACTATCTAGGGTAGGTGGAATGCCCGTGGTAGTGAAGGTTAGTGAGGGAACCCAAGGAAGTGGGGTTTTCTTAGTACACAGTGAAGAACGGGCTAGAGAACTAACCTACAAACTTCTCTCAGAAGGACACCATGTACTTGTGCAAGAGTACATTGAAGAGAGTCATGGACGTGATGTTCGAGTTATTGTTGTCGGAGGAAAGGTCGTTGCTGCTATGAGAAGGCGTTCCCGAGGACGTGAGTTCCGCTCAAACTTTCATCTCAATGGTACTGTTGAAAGTATCGAATTACCTGTTGAATATGCTGATGTTGCGCGCCGCGCAGCTCGCTTGTTGAACCTTGATGTTGCAGGCGTTGATTTGCTGGAAAGCAACCGCGGACCACTAGTTTTGGAAGTAAATTCTTCTCCTGGATTAGAAGGTATTGAGGGGGCGACCGGCATCAATGTAGCCGGTGAAATCATTGAACATTGTATAATTAATCAAGGATTCAGTAATATTGGACTAGACCAACTTCTGCGCAGCCGCCCTGGGCACGGAGTTGTCAGTGTAAACATCAGTCGACACCCAATATTAAATGGAAAACAAATTGGTGATGTATTTACTAATGTCAATGAACATTTTGTTTTTGCAGTTGCTCGCGAAGGAATGCACATCTGGAAGCCGAGACGAACCTTCATGTTGAGGCGGGGTGATGAGATAATTTGTTATGGTGAAATTGCTAAGATTCACCAACAATTAGGCTCATGGATTTCACACTCTATTGACAACAACAATGTAAGCCCTTCAACTATTGAGTTTGGTGATGAATCCTACTGAGCGGCTTTTCTGGATTCAATGAACGTTGGGCGGATAACACTACTCAACACACGAAGCATTGATAATTACGAGTGGTTCAACCTCTGTTCCCTGTAAGGGGATGGGAATGGGTGTCACCCCGGTGGCACTAACGATGAAGAGAGGTTACAATGTCAAAAAAACAAGACGAAAATGGTCAACCATGGGCGGATTCAGGAACGCGTCAATATCTTGAGCGTTTCAGCGATGATATTGTCGGCCATAGTTTCACCCTTCCAACTCGTCTTACTCGTCTGAAAGATTTACCATTACTGTCATGCTATGAACAACAATTGAAAGCAGAGAAGAAGAGTGAACATACATCTCGTGCCTACTTTATTGCTGCAAGACAATACCTTTCAACTTCAATACCAGAAGAAGGTCAACTCAATCCCAATGATGTTGGGGACATGTCTATGATTGAAGGAGTTGGCCATATTGACCCAAATAATGGCAGATTGGACCTCTGGCTACAGTCAATTTCACATCTGAAGCCATCCACTGTTAACGCTAGACTGGCTGCTATTTCTCACCTCTTAAAGTGGTTAGGACACGCGGTGCCTGATTGGGTAGTGCGTCCTCAAAGAAGTAAGAGATTACCTCGCACTTTAACACATCAAGAATTAGGTAAATTAATTCAAGTTTGTCGGCAATCAGAAAATCCTCTAGCCGAAGTAATTGTTGTTGTGCTACTCGAAACTGGACTTCGAGTAAGTGAACTGTGTGGGCTAGATTGTATAGACATGGATTATCAAGATATGTCGGCAAATGTGTGGTCGGGCAAAGGAGACAAAGACCGCCGAGTTCTCTTCACCAAGAGGAGTAAAGACATTCTTGAAAAATGGTTGCGACACAGATCTTCAAGGACTGGGAAAAATGACAAGGCACTATTCCTGAATGGTCGAGGACATCGTCTAACTCAAAGAAACGTACAGAAGATGATGGATTTTTTGGCTGATGATGCTGGAATTTTGCGAAGTCGATTAACCCCGCACACATTGCGTCACAATTTTGCTACTGGCTTACTTGAACGTGGGGCTGACATCGTGAGCATTCAGAGATTGCTTGGTCACGCTGATATCAGTAGTACACGAGTCTATCTCGATATCACTGACCAAACTCTGAGAGAAGTCTATCGTAGGGCTCAGGAAGCCGACCTGTTCGGTGAAATTGAGTGATAGAATCAAGATATCATGAAGTGAATTCTCTAACCCAAGAGAACTCTTCAACAGTTTGCGCATTTGCACCTTCTGTCCAGCGATTGTAAAATGCTTTTTTACGCTTATCTGAAGTGCTTTTAGCACCCCTACTAGCTTTTACACCCTTACTCATGACTTTGGATGCGTCTCCTCGCGCATTGATGTGGTGTGCTTCTGTAGAGGTAGATACTTTCTTACGCATTTTATTAGAAACCGAGGAATCAAGTTGATCTACTGAGAGTATTAATCCTGGCCTTCGCTTGGCATTTAGAGCGGCAGCGGCTTCGGTGGCGGCTACTTTAGCTGCTTCTACTGCTTCTGCTTCTGCCTTTTTACGAGCCCTGGTTGCGGCTGCCTTCTTTGCTGCGACCTTTCGCTTGGCCGCTTTTTCAGCCGCTGCTGAATCTGCTTTCTTCTTAGCGCGAGTTGCTGCGGCTTTCTTGGCGGTTGCCGCTTTCTTTGCTGCCGCTGCTTTTTCAGCCGCTGCTGCTTCTGCCTTTTTGCGAGCCCGAGTTGCTGCGGCTTTTGCCGCTGCTTCTGCCTTTTTCTTCGCAGCAGTATTTGCTGCGCGAGTTGCGGATGCCTTTTTCGCGGCTGCAGCTTTCTTTGCTGCAACTGCTGCTTCTGCCTTTTTCTTCGCAGCAGCATTCTTCTTCCGAGTTGCTGCGGCCTTCTTCGCGATTGCGGCTTTCTTTGCCGCTGCTGCTGCTTCAGCCTCTGCCTTTGCTTTGGCAGCGGCGTTCTTTTTTCGAGTTGCGGCTGCTTTCTTTGCTGCTGCGGAACGATTGTTTGTCGAGCCCGTCTTCTTCGCCATGAGAACGGGACGGAACGAGTCTTTTATTCAGCCTTACGATAGAATTCGTCTCAAAAATTAATCTATTCTAGTATATTTCAACAGTCAACCCACCATATCATAGCGAAGTAACAATGATGCTACAGCCGCGCACGCAACTTAACGAGGGTGGGCTGTGGAGCAAGATGAGGTAGTCGGAATTGACGCGACTCACAGCCATCTTTGGTGTCAAGTAAAGCACGGCAAGCCAGAAATGAAAGTAGATGATGAGAACCGATTACGTCATCTAAACTGGCCAGATGGAAAAACTAGCCTTTACTTAGGTGATATCAGTGATGCATTGTTGAGGTGTTTCGGTGCACATGAACCCCCGATGTTGACATCTCCTCCCGGATTTGACCAGCAGACTTGGAAGATGACTACGAATGATTCACTATTGCGTATTGAAATCACTAGCCGCTCGTATTGGGGGTTCGGACTTTTTAATTCTTGTTTTCTTAATGAACTTATTATTGAAGGTCCATTAGAAAACCGCGCACGACTTATTTTTGATTTGGTAGCAATTCTAGGACGAAACCCATGGGAGCCGACTTTTGGGTTAATGTGGAAAAGAGCCACTCGGACTAATTCAAATGGTCACCGTGAAGCGTGGGAAGACCTAATTCAGTACGCAAAGGAAGAAATGAACGAGGAGGCACA
Organism: Candidatus Poseidoniales archaeon; assembly: GCA_012964335.1. GTDB lineage: Archaea > Thermoplasmatota > Poseidoniia > Poseidoniales > Thalassarchaeaceae > MGIIb-Q1. The sequence continues at coordinate 89,774 of DTUF01000032.1, forward strand.
CAAATACAAAGATCGGCTCACAACACTAACAAAGAGGCTTGATGAGTTTGAAGAAATGGATTACGAGAATTGGCAGCGAAGTGATGCTGAAAGTGCCATAGAAGAAGCAAGTGGCCATATTGAGATTGCTTTAGCGGCTTTGCATGACAAGAATGCCGCGGGATTTGAGCGAGCATTGGCACGAGCAGAATCCTCAATGATTGAGGCTGACCCAACAACAGAAGTTACGCGCACTGTATTCCAAGAAGCTGATGACTTGTTACTAGATGATTCATTAGACGTTGATGAAGAAATATTAGAGGAGCATGTTATGGTCCATGAAGAACTTCCAGACGAAGTAGATAGAATCACTCCTGCTGAAGTGGCTACAAAAACCAGCGATGTCTCAGCAGATGACTTGCTAAGTGATATCAACGATGATTCTGAAAGCGAAATCCCTTTCGTTGACCTAACGGATTCTGAAGAATAATGTTAGAAGTTGATTCAACCAAACAGGTTGTCCCACATCCACATCCAAGTGTTCTCCCACTGGTTTGGTTGGTTAGCCAAGTAAACGCCAACTGAGAATACGATACAGACAGCGTAAATCATGCCTTTTGAAATTTGCCAAGCATCATCTGACTCTTCGTCGAAGTAGCGGATTAACCCAGCTGCTTGCTGGATGTTTGGCCCCTTCGACTTCTTGTCCTTCTTGACTGCCATGTAAAACGCCCGACCTGCCACGCCTATTTGAACGCGACGAATCCTAAATTATACTCAAGGGTCAACGGTTTCTACTAAAACACAGCCATCACTGAACTCTACAATTCGTGCTGCACAATCCATTGCCTCATTGAGATTTTGTGTTTCAAACAGAACTTTGCGCTTGCCAGCACTAGTCTGGAGAACTACTCTGTGACTCAATTCTCGAAGTGTCTCTTCATCAATTGACTGGTAAACCCAATCATCCTCTACAACCTCCACTTGTGCTTCAACTGGAACTAAAGGCCCTTGCTCAACTTGACTCTCTACCGCACGCTCATGAATATCCTTGAACCGGGTTCTGATTTCTTTCGCTTCACTGATTTTTTGTGAAGTCTTCTCAGCTCTTACTCGGGCCGCTTTGAAAGCCTGTTTATTGGCTCTGGCTAGTGGACTAATCCTCTTTTGTCGCTTTACAGCTGGCTCACTCTCTTCAGTCATTTCGCATCCCATCTAGATGACTACAAAACGCAGTCAACTGAAATGCAGGCGCACTGTCGGTGCTATAACCGTTGCAGGTGGAAAACTCCTTGAAAAGGTGATTTTGATAGGTCAATCCTCAACACCGGATTTACTATCCTTGTTGGTTACATTTGTACTAGGAATTGCCATTTTTTGATTGAGTAAGAAAATTGAGATTAAAGGTAATATCAAAGTTATTCCAATAGCCAATGAAATTGCAGCCGTATCGCCTGTGAACATTTGATGAAACCCCCATAAGGCTGTAATCGTTAAGCCAATTAATACAACTGATTCTAACACACGTCGTTGAATAGGTAAGTTAGGACGCAACTCTGGATGTGTTGCTAGCAAAGGCAATGTTGTCATTGACATGAAAAGACCTGGAATCAAAACTAAAGTTAGTGGTTCTCTTATTGTCAAGAATGGAATGGCTAGACTCATCACTAAGAAAAAACCCCACACTTCGGGCCGCGGTCTAGAATCTAAGCCCACAATCGGTAGCAATGTCCCAACAAATCCAAAGATTGCTAGTGGGAGCATCAAAGTCAATGAAAGCCAAAATGAACTAGACCAACCAGCAATATGAGGAAGCGATTCCAGTATCACTGCGCCTGATACCCAAATCAAAACTAGTGTATGAGTTAAAGAACGCGTTAAACCAAGCCAACGTCTTCCTTTGGCAACTCCTCTTTTTTCGTGAACTTTACTCAACAACATCAAGAAAATTGGCCATCCCAATAAAAGAACCACCAACGATGAGGTAAGAGCGAAATCTGTCATTTGGCCCAAAGCAATTAGTTCACCGAACTCATCAACTCGTTGTGATGGGAGAGTTTCGATTACGAGGAAAAATAATGCCAACACGGCAGTTATACTTGCTAAAAGAAAATTGTCACCTTCCTTCAAATCTCCAGATTGTGAATAATTTGCCACAGCATATGGCCAGATACCGAGACCAATCCCAGCAAACATCAACGTAAGTGAAGTACGAAGTGGAGCGATTTGTGAACCGATGAAAGATTGCGGTTCTGAGTAAACTGCAAATGCGTCAGAAGGAATGAATCCAATCAACATCAATGGCCATAGAAATCCATGCCATCTTAATACGCGGGCACGTAGTTCTGGCCCCTGTTCATCAAATAAGGAATATCCAGAGTTACCAAAACACTCCTTTACCAAGGTAGTAATAGCGAAAACAATGATGATTCCTAACCAAGGTGAGCCTACTGTGTTGGCTGGACCATGCAACATTCTTTGCCATGCGGATGAATTACTAATTCCGAAATTCACCACATGCCCATGAGTAAAATCTTGGGCGAAATGAGCCTTAAATAAAGCTAGGATTACAAGCAGAACCAATACTACTGGTAGGATTGTTAAACTGCGGTCAAAGTGGCGGTAAAATCTTGCTTTGTCGGGATATTTCTCAGCCATTCCAGGCAACCATAGAGGAGCAGACCATTGTAAAAACGACCACAGTAAAATGACTGTTAACAGAGTGGCGGGCAAGCTGAAAGCATCGCCACTACCAACCGCCATGTAAGAGCCGACACTGGGCATGGCTCATTGGGTTAGCGCATCCACAACCCTTGAGGGAGGGGGACCGGCACGAAGGTATGTGCAACCGGTTAGGGGGGTGGTGTGAATGGGTAAACTCGGCTTTGCAGACCCTTCAAAAAGCGACCTATGGGATGCTGTGCAAACATGGCGTGAGGATACTGATTCATGGATTGAAACGGCTGAATCAAGACTTAGTGAAACCGCGCGTGTGAACCCCCTGCGAGAAGACCAAGAATGGGTAAGAGAGATTCTCCTATCTTTAGGTGGTAAGCCTATTGATTGGTTACCTGAAGGTGGTGGAGGGCAAGGTTGGGTGATGCCATGGCTAAGAGGAAAATGGCCTTCAGATGATGCAAAAATACTTCTTCGCGCTCTGCATGATTCTGGTCGAATAACTCGGCAAGAAGCAGTCAGTATGATTCCAGTGAAACTGCTTGATTGTAAGGCTGGCCATCATGTATTGGATATGTGTGCGGCGCCAGGGAGCAAGTCAACTCAGTTGTGTGAAGCAATTGATGATGATGGGGTAGTTGTTGCCAATGAATCAAATCCGGGACGAGCAAATTTATTGGTCTCAAATTCTAAGCGAGTTGGCCTTACTTCGATGGTAATTATTCGTCACGATGGCCGACATCTCCCTCGATGTCCAAATCCTGGCTTTGATAGAATATTAGTTGATGCCCCGTGTTCCGGAAGCGGGACAACAAGAAAGAATCCTGAACTGTGGAAAAATTGGACTGAGCGGGCTGGTCGGAAATTGAATCCATTACAGGTCGCGTTAGTCCGAAAAGGTGCAATGCTACTCGCTCCAGGTGGTAGGATGGTCTACTCTACTTGTTCAATGGACCCAATCGAAAACGAAGCAGTAGTTGCTGAGATCCTGCGTACTTGTGAATTCCTGACATTAGTTGATACTGAAATCGATGAAAAATGTCCTGGACTAGTTAGCCGAGATGGCATGTCAACTTGGTCACAACTCACCCGCAAAAGCGGTGAAGAAGGGACATTTAGTGATGGGGATGGAGCGGAATTATTGTCACCTGAAGAAACTGAAATCACTACCGCTCTGCCTCTTTGTAGGCGTATTTGGAGTGATGAAAATGATTCAGGGGGATTCTTTGTCGCCGCTTTCAAGCATATTGGTGACGGTGAAGTCGCTTCGGCATTGATGCCAACTAGCGAAATGGCAGAAAGGCCAGTTAGCCAACCACCTCCACCAACAAAAAATCACGAACTTCCAACCACCACTGATGTACTAGAAACCATTTCTGAAGAGTGGGGGGCTGACTATGAAAAAATGTTTACTCGAGGGAGTAAAATCTACACAATTAGCAATGAGATTCACGATTGGTTTTGGGCGGGTGAAAGAATGCTCAGGCGCGGTGGCAGGCTTCCTGGCTGCCATTGGCATCCGTTCCAAGTGGTGCAAGCTGGGCTACCAACATGGGAATTACGCAAAGGAATTTTACAGAGACCTACTTCTAAAGGGATGCACATTACCGGAGCAATATTATCACGTCGTATACACGAAATAGAGTCTAGCCTCCTCAAAGAAATTTTACAAAAAGGTGGACCCGAAAAGGAAGATGCCGCTAAGACCATCTCTAGCATTGGCGACGAATCCTCTGGTGGAGTAGTTCTACGGTTCAATCATCAAGGAGTGACGTGGTGGCTACCGGCATGGCTAGGAGGAAAACTGACTCTGATGCTGCCAGATTGCGAACGCACCCTAGTATCCTATGCTCTAGGCATTGGGGTGGGGACATGAATCGGTTTTCAGCAGGTATTATTGCCTCTTTTTTGTTGCTTAATCTCACATTTATCGTGATACCACAATACATAGAAAATGCTAGCGGGGAGGGAGTTGAATCTGAAATTTCAGTCTTTGAATCCTTTATTGATGGTAGCAATTGTGATGAGGACTTTGACTCAGTTGAACGATTAGATAGTGATGTGTCACTAAACTGGATTCACGGGGAGGGGGGTAGTTTAGCAGGGCAGCAGCGAGCAGAAAAACTCGGTGCGGGTGCTTGCTCGCTATGGCGGAATGGAAATTCGCTTGAGAATGCTACCGCGATATCTCCACTGGCGAAACTCACTCTCAGTGTTGATATTGTCACCACTGAACAGAGTGATGAGACGACCACCTCTGATGTTACTCAAGCGGCTGGACTATTGTTAGAGGTTGAAATTGAACCATTAGAAGATTTGGAGGAGTCACTAAATTTGCGCTGGTATGTTACTGTTGACCACACTCCCGTAGGAAATGGAATTGCTGATGATGTGGTGCTCCACTACGGCTGGTCATCCTCATTTTATCATGACGCCGGAAATATCACGAACTGGACTCAGGTAATAGATTCCGAGCGTTTAGCGGAAGATGGAATTCCATTCACTATCAATGATCTGTGGAGATTAGAAGTGACTGTGTTGTTAGTTGATGACCTCAATGCAACAGTTTCTGGGATTGCCCATACTCAGGTTCAAACCCTTGATAGAATGCCAACCATTGCACGCATGGTCCCTGTCATTATCTTGGTAATTGCAATCGTTGCTGGCCTTGTTATTATTGTGCGCCAAGATTACCAAAGAGAAGTTGGGCTTCCACTTCTAACTGGAACACTGCGCTACATCAAGAAAGAATGGATTGCTGAAGTAAAAGTAACTGCGGGTAAGTATGACTTGACAATTAAAGGCGCATCCGCAACATTACCGTGGAAGATGTCAAGGGTACCAAAGCAGCAATTAGTTCCAGCAGGGACAAGTCGGAATTTTTCTGTCAAACTTAGAAGTACAGAAGAAATCAATGAGGCTGAAACTCATTGGGAAGTTGAAGTTGAAGAACTAGGTGGTTGGGTTCTTGACCTCAAATTGCCAGTTCATAAAATTGAGTGAATACCCCTCACACTCACAAAATGTTGTGGTAATCTTGGTTTTACCCTAGCCAGGGTGCTCATCTGACCAAAAAAAGTGAGATAAATGTCAACAACGTTCAAAAACCCCCTGTGGGGCGAGAAAACTCCGGATGTGGAAAAATGGAGTTGGATGAAACTGACAAGCAACTGATTGAAGCACTTCAAGAAGATGGCAGACTCTCAATGAGAGCACTAGCTGACATGGTGGGCGTTGCCCTAGGAACGGTGTCAAATCGACTTGGAAAATTAGAAGAAAATGGTGTCATCACTGGCTATACTGTCACTCTTGATGCTGACAAGGTTGGCTGGGAGATGAGTGTCGTTGTCGGGTTGCGAATTGTAAAAGGAGAATTACTCCCAGTGCAGCGCTTGATTGCAAACGACCATCGGGTTTTCGCGGTGTATGATGTGACTGGTGAGATGGATAGTTTAGTGTTCGCACGGGTGAGTGACAGGGATGACTTGGATGACTTCACCAAAACCGTTCTATCTACTGAAGGAGTTGAACGTTCTACTACGATGGTGGTACTAAACACGGTCAAAGAACAAGGTGTGAAATTACCAAAGTAAGGCGACCAAATGAGCCGACAAACAATTAATTTTGTAGTACTTCTTACTGAAGTGCCGGTTTGAGGGAAATGTTGTTTTTTGGCTGTTTCAGGGTATTGATTCGCGCATCTTCAAGAACGGTCGCTTTGCGGTAGGACACTGTTGAGCGATTTAGGTAGTAGGAATGAAGACGCCAGCGGCGCAAAATTGAACGCCGCTGAATGGAATCTAATTCGTCAGGACTTGGATATTAGATTTCCACCATCTGATTTGTGTCCATTGTTAAAATTCGGTCGCTGGATGGACCAGCCACATCAGCATCTTCCAGCAGCAAGGCTTGCCTCTAGTAATTGGGATGGATTACTAATTGCTGATGAAGTTGGATTAGGCAAGACTATCTCAGCATTACATGTTTTGCGCCGCCTTCACGCTATGGGTGAAACTGGCGGTGTTCTCATCATCTGCCCAGGTGGGTTAAGACTGAAATGGTTACAAGAAATGTATCACCGTTGTGACCTTGATGGATTCGAAGCAAATACTGGTAAAAAACTACGCCAGGCTTTGGACAGAATTCGTGAGGGGGAATCACTCGTTGTAGTCACTAGCCATGGGATTTTCAGACAGTCAAAATTGTTGAGAGAATTGATGGAGGAGGGAGTTCCTGACCTTCTTCTGACAATTGTTGATGAATCACATCATTGCAGAAATCCTCGTAGTCGATTACACGACGCAATTCAAATTCTTTCATTACATAGTAGACAAACACTGTTTCTAACAGCAACCCCCGTCAACCTCTCAAACGAAGAATTGTGGATACAACTTTCACTTTTGGCACCAGACAGATGGCCTGATTTTATCTCATTCCAAGCAACCATGAGACCTATGCAGATGCTGAATACTGCACTTGATGCAACCGCGAAAACTATACCAGACCTTGAGGGGGCATTGGCAGCCCTACAGATTCTGAATATGACACCAGGATTCACCAACGACCCACGTCTGGTTCAAGCGATTGAAATCTGCTCAGACCCTCTTGGTTGGCGAGATGAATATCTGCAAAGAAATCGGTTGGAAGTTGCTGATTTGATTCGCCAACTACGACCGCTCAATGAATTAATTGTTAGAACAAGACGTCGAGATTTAGACCTCAACCTCGCAACCCGAGAAGCTATTACATTGGATGTGAATTTGAGTGCTGCTGAGTGGCGACTTTATGAGGCTGCTAGACGCTGGACTTGGCGGTTAATGCAATTGAGAAATCCCGATTCCGACCGGTTTGATTGGGCACTAGTCGTGCCCGAAAGAATGGCCAGTAGTTGCCTACAAGCATTCTCTACCCATGTACGAACTCAAATGCGGGAAACTGCAAGAGCGGCCTTTGATTTTGGAACCGAAGGTCAAGATGAAGTTGAAGATGGTACAATCCGAGAAGCAGAACACCGTCTTCTAAGTCGCTTTGGTGACCTTGACGAATTAATTGATGCTGCTGAAGAATTAGGAGATGAAGACTCAAAATTTGAAGCGATGAAATTGTGGATGCTAAACTCCCTTGAAGAAGACCGTGTGGGCGGAATTCTTCTTTTCAGTCACTTCCTTGGGACCCTTGCCTACCTACACCGTAGATTAACCGAGGAGGGAGTCAATTGTCGGGTTCTGAGTGGGCAAACACCAATGCTTGAGAGAGAAGTTCTACGCAATTTATTTGCTAATGGTGAAATTGATGTGCTACTCTCTAGCGAAGTGGGAAGTGAAGGATTAGACCAACAGCATTGTCATCGACTCGTGAACTATGATTTACCATGGAATCCAATGAGAATTGAACAGCGAATTGGTAGGCTTGATCGATTCGGTCAAGAAGCAGATGTAATTACAATCCTCAACTTAGCAGTTGAAGGAACAATAGATGCTGCAATTCTAGGCCGCTTATTCCACAGAATCAGATTGTTTGAAGACTCAATTGGAATGCTTGACCCACTACTTGGTAAAGCCATGCGGCTTGTCGCCCAAACTGAACTAAACAATCCTCGTGCCAAACGTTTGGGTGAAAGCGGATACAGTCTCGTCAATGCTGATGAAGTTGCGAATGTTGATGGCGGCCTTAACACACTACTTGAAAAACGTGAGCGCTGGTTAACTGAACGTGCAACGGAAGAGCGAGAGTGGCTTGGAAATGACCCCGGTATTCGTCAGTTGAGAGAAGATGCAATCAATATGGAATTGGGTATTGAGCCAGCCCAATTAATTGCTTGGGTAAAAGCAAGATTAACGCAACGAGACCGAACTTCAAGCGTATACAAAGTCGATGGGTTTTGGCACTTGAAACTGGGTCAATATAGTGTTGATGAATTAGCCCAAAGATGTGCTGATAAATCACTCCCCGATTGGTCGACTAGCGGATGGCAAAAACGTATTGAAATGTTAGCAGGGTCTGCAGGACCACACATTATTGGGGTTGCAATTGATAGCGAAGAGGCAAAGGACAGAACTGACCTTGTCCAGCTTGCTCCGTGGCATCCAATTATCCAATGGTTGCGTGAACCAATCGGTGGTGAATCCAATCCAGATGCCACCATCAGTGGATGGAGAGTTGCTGGGATTGCTCCAGTTACTCAACTCAAAGCGATGAGGCCAAAACATTGGGAGGATGAGGCAAGTACGCTAATCTGCCTCGATTGGATTGTTGCTGGGCTCTCAAATCACGCTGTTCGGAGATGGCTTGTACTTGACAAAGATGGCATGCCACTTCCTAACCAACCACTCTACCCGTGGAAATCCTTTGAGGAAGTTGAGCGGGTAATGTTCAATGATAGCGATGAAGAAATTATTGAAAGTGCTCTAGATAGAATCCATGGTTGGCTATTGGAAGATGAAAGAGCGAGGCTAGCTCCTCTATTAGACGAATTGCGCCATAATGTTCAGCGCTCGTGGATGGAAAGAATAGAACGAGAGCGAGAACAGATTCGTGCTGCAGTCTATCGCCAACAACAAGGTGGTAGAGATGTTGACGACCGTTGGAGAAGAATGAAGAACGGATTAATTACAAGACTAACAAAAGAACTGGATGAACGAATTCTTCATCTTGAGAAAATTCGTGAGGGAGTGCAAGCAGAACTCAGTGCACGAATTATTATTCAACTAGAGGATTACTCCTCGCCATCAGAACCATCGGGGTCATGAAAACTCATTTTTTCACGTAAATCTCTAGCAAAAGGGGCTAATGATTCAACAGTTTTTCCTTCTGGTTTCATAGCCCTTACCAACTCCATTCGTGTTTCTTCATCTAGAGATATATCCATCCCTCTAAGGCGCATACTCATATCATTTTGAATACGGCCACCAGTACGATCCCAATCCATCAATAAGATAATGGCTGGACCGCCATCATTTGGATTATTACAGCCATATTTTTCAAATAAATATGCCACTAAACGACTACGGTCCCAACCTCTATTCAGTTGTTCAATGATACCAGTGAAACCTAATTTTCTTAATGCCTTGACATCTTTAATGCCCTCAATTAAGACCGGACAAGAGGAACCGCCTTGCTCAATGTCTCGGTTTCTTTCACGGGCTAAGGCCAATGCGCGGCCAGCGCTCTCAAAACGTACATCTCGAGTTGGATCCCCGTTAGTGCTTTTACGAGTCATCCTTTCTCCTCCTGCCGCCATATTAATTCCCCAAATATTGGTCAAGTTTCTCTCTAACTAATTCTAGCGAAATGTCTGAAAGTAATATTCGTTTACGTCTATCTTTGGCTCCAGAATCTATTTTCACCGATGAATTAGGCAAACCAAAAAAATCTGACATCAAATTGATGAGATCTTGGTTTGCTGCCCCCTTCAAAGCCGGTGAAGTGACTTTTACTTGTAATCGCTTACGCCACTCATTGATTCCTGAAATTTCTGTACTTGAAGATGAAGGTTGAAGTTCAATTACAATTGAAACTTCTCCAGATGACGCTAGGGTAACAACATCATTTATGTCCATCATGATTATCACTTCTTAAACCTCGAATTGATGTTAAGCATGAAAATAAAGCGGTTAACTAGCTATTAAAAAGGGCAATCTGAAAGAAAAGATTCAGTTGCCACGCTCTGCTAACTGCTCATCAATCACCCGATATAACTCTGCACGACGAACTGGTTTTGGAACAAACGCATCACAGCCAACTGCTGTCGCTTTACGTCGGTCTTCTGGAGTAGAGAATGCTGTCACCGCAATTATCCTACTTTTACGTACAAGTGGATGGTCGCGAATTGCTTTTGTCAACTGTAATCCATCTGTCCAAGGCAACTGAATATCCATGAATATCAAATCAAACTCACCAGTCTGAAGAGCGGTGAATGCTTGATTAGCATCCTCCGCAATTTCAATCTCTGTAATGCCCTTTCCTTTGAGCAAAGCAAGCAGTAAACGCACGTTAACTTGGTTGTCCTCAACCACCAACGCCCGCACGCTCATAGCACAAGGCATACAGACCTACCAATTCAACCTTTGCGATATCCTGTCTTGTGGAAAAAGTATACCACAATAGCCGTGAAATACAACCTCCGTGGCTATTAGCGGATATATCAAAAGGACATTGGAAGTGTATGTTCGGTTAAAAAAAATGCTTAATCTTTGTTAACAGTATATGTGAGGTGTTGCCAATGCTTAACTACGGACCGCTTTACGGCCGAACCAAGAGGGTTTTCCATGGCTGTAGGTGGCGCTTCATACAATGAGTTGTTTGAGATATTTTGGAACTGGTCTATTTTTGTAGGAATCATAGTATTTGGATGGCAAATACACCATTCATTCTTCTACCGTTCAAAGGACGGGGAAGTGCCAAAAAATATTGATAATATCAAAGTCGGGGAGTTCCCATTACATTATCACAATGGAAAATTGGAAGCGGCGTGGATTATTGCCCCATCTATTCTTATTATTTATCTCACGATTCTCATCATTGGACCAACATCGGATGTTTGGGAGGATCCCGCTGCAATTGGAGTTGAGGGTGTTGATTACTTTGAAGTTGGAGTTACTGGCCATCAATGGTACTGGGAATTTGATTGCCGGGAATTAAGCACCGACCTCTGCGATGTTGGAGTTGATACCAATACTGGTTTAACCACTCTAATTCTGAAGAATGATACCATGTATCGAATTGATCTAACTTCTTCAGATGTTACCCATTCCCCTTTCTTCGTTCAATGGGGTGCAAAAGAAGATGCTGTGCCAGGACTTCAGACTGCAATTTGGCTACCAATAGATTTGACTGGTAAATTCTTCATTGATTGCGCCGAATTTTGTGGCGATGACCATGCATACATGACTGCAATCCTTGTGGTCCACGAGTGAGGTGATTGTTTTGCAAGTAAATAAGAAAATTATCGCTATCTTCTCAGTACTAATGGTTGCAATGTTGTTGGCCCCTAGTTTGCAAGCAAGGCCAACTGGTATCTCTAATGTTGAAACCGGATGTTCTTGTCACACTGGCAGTCCTAGTAGTGACGTGTCAGCATTTATGACACTGGCAAACGGCAGTGAACTGCCCGACGAATACAATGCTGCGCAGACTTACTCACTCTTAGTCGGTTTTACTGGTGGGCCTGCTGATGCAGAGGTTGTTGAACGAATCAATACAGGTGGCTTCAATTTAGTTGCATCGAAAGGAACCCTTGCATCATCCGATGACTCAACCCAATTAATGGCTGGTCAGTTAACTCACACCGAAAGTGGAAATGACCAAACCTCTTGGGCAATTGAATGGACTTCCCCAACAAGTGGAACATCAAGTTTTACCTTGACTGTCAATTCGGTTAACGGTGATAACCAAGCCACCGATGCTGACCACTGGGCTCAGTCAACCTTCACTATGAGTTCAATGGGTGGAGGAGCCGAACCACTTGAGGACGCAAATGGACTCACCGTTCTTTTCTCTGCGATTATTTTGGTAATGCTATTACTGTTTGTCGCTGTAGTCTACGTCTTCTACCGAACTAATCCTGAAGGATTCAGTTGGTCTGCTTTTGCACCTTGGATTGCTGATTGGTTGACTAGTACAGACCACAAGAAGATTGGAACTCTCTACTTCGTGGCTGGACTCTTTTACTTCGTAGTTGGCGGAGTTCTTGCGCTATTGATGCGAACTCAGTTAGCAGTTCCTGGTAACGATTTCTTAACCAAAGATGAATACAATCAATTCTTCACCTTGCATGGAACAATAATGATTTTCTTAGCGGCAATGCCCATGATCAACGGATTTGCTAACTGGATTGTCCCACTACAAATTGGTGCCAAAGATTTGGCCTTCCCAAGAATCAACGCTATGGCATTTTGGCTTAACCCAGTTGCATCGGTCTTAGTGATGAGTGGGATTTTCTCAAGTAACGCTGCTGATGTTGGCTGGACTGGATATCAACCCATCACATCATGGGTTGGAACTCATCCGGGAGCGACCATGTGGATTGCTGGTCAAATCATGCTGGTCGCGTCATCCACCCTCGCTGGAATTAACTTCATTACCACAATTGCATCAATGCGTGCACCTGGTATGGGTTGGATGCAAATGCCTCTTTTCACTTGGTCAATTCTAGTGTCTATCATGTGTTTGTTCATATCAATTCCAGCCTTTGGAATTGGTTTGGTTGAAGCGCTTCTTGACCGGACGGTGGCGACGGCGTTCTTCAATGTCTCAGCGGGGGGTGACCCGGTTCTTTGGAGTCACTTATTCTGGTACTTTGGTCATCCTGAAGTTTATGTGGTTATTTTACCTGCTTTCGGCATCGTGTCAGAAGTATTAGCTACGAGTGCAAGAAGAGCCATCTTTGGGTACCGCTCAATGGTTTACGCGCTCGCGGGAATTGGATTTGTATCATTCATTGTTTACGGTCATCATATGTTGACAAGTGGAATGTCTCCCGCTCTGCGTTTCGTCATGATGCTTACAACAATGGCTGTAGCAGTTCCGACAGGAATCAAAATTTTCAACTGGCTGAAAACCATGCACCGCGGTTCACTAGTTTACCGAACTCACACTTTGTGGGCCCTAGGATTTTTGGTCACCTTCACATTGGGTGGAATCTCGGGAATGTTTTTCCCAGCAATTTCAATGAATACTCATTTGCACGAGACATACTTCGTAGTTGCTCACTTCCACTATGTACTGGTTGGAGGGGTTGTATTCGGCCTATTTGCAGCGATTTACTACTGGTATCCAAAGATGACTGGACGCATGATGGATGAACGGCTTGGAGTCATCCATTTCCTTATTGCCTTCATCTCCTATAATGGAATTTTCTGGCCTATGCACAAGTTAGGACTTTGGGGAATGACTCGCAGACACCACACATACTTCTTACAGGCAAATGAATACAGTGATGTGATTGGAACTCTACCTCCTGAAGCAGCAGGGTGGAATATGTTCATTACAATCAATGCTTTCATCTTTGGGCTTTCTTCTATATTAATGATAATTAACATGATAGTATCTCTAATCAAAGGTCAAAAAGCACCAGCTGACCCATGGGGTGGTTGGTCGTTTGAGTGGCTCACTACATCCCCACCACCAACGCCATCATTTGACGAGATTCCAACTCTAATTGATGTCAATGTTCACGAGGAAAAGGAACCGAATTGGTTGATGAGAATGATGGTCCCTGATGACCAAGAGGAGGTGAGTCATTGAGCTACGACGATGATCACGAACACCACGGAAGCCCATGGGGGCCTCATGACTGGAGTCATGGAGCACCTCACAATAGTTGGGCACCAATCATTGTATCACTGGGAATAGGAGTATTCCTATTCGGATTCGCGTCTACATTCGCAATGAATGAAACGATGGACAACACCATCTACAGTGCTGGCTCACTACCGATAGTTCTTGTTGGGTTTGCAATAATCCTCTCAGGGTTCCTAATATGGTGGCGTCAGGATATTTCTTTTGAGGGGCACTATGAACCGAAATCAAGTGGAGTTCCATTCAAAAATATTGACATTCGAAAGGTTGGAATTTGGGTATTCTTAATGTCTGAGATGATGGTTTTCTCAACCTTGTTCTCAACCTATATACGTTACAGAATTGGTACAGAATCATGCCAAGCAATTCTTGACAACCATTCTACCTTCTCTAACGGTGTACCATTCACACCTGGTGATGCTTGCTGGATTCCAGCATCTTACTTCATCGCTGGAAGCCACTCAGAATCGTGGACCATTTCACTCGGTGGATTTGGGCTTCCAGATACTTTAGTCCCAGGAGCAATCAATACCTTCGCTCTAATCATTTCCTCCTTCACTGTGGTAATGGCCCTCCAAACCGCTAAGAGAGAAGATTTGGATGCTGACGAACGCAGTCGAAAGGTCCGCAACTACCTCGCAGCAACTCTAGTGCTTGCAACCCTGTTCCTAACCTTGAAGATGATTGAGTGGTTCATCGGATTCAACATAGGACCATTCCATGCACCTAGCCTAATGGAAGATGGATATACTATCCACAACACTGCCTACCCATTTGCCGGCTCAGGACATGGTGAAGAACACCTTACAGCCAATTTACGTCTCTCTGCAAGTACCTTCTATGTCGCAACTGGTACCCACGGTGCTCACGTGTTCGGTGGGATGGTTGCGCTTAGTTACATGACCTTCAAAGCACACAAGGGTGGATACTCACCAAGTAACGCAGTATCGATTGAGTACTTCGGTCTGTATTGGCACTTTGTTGATTTGGTTTGGGTGTTGGTTTTCCCAGCATTTTATCTGTATTAAGGAGGAAAGAAAATGAGTCATACAATTTTTGGAAAAGACGCTTACAATATGAATTTCGCCATGCTGATGATTCTAACTGTAATTGAAGTTGGAGCTGTGGCTGCATCTGTACAAGAAATAATAACATCTCAAATGATTATTTTTGTGCTTGTATCAATTGGTATTGTCAAATTTCTTGGTATCGCTTTCATATTCATGCACCTTAGAATGGAAGAGGACAGTAACATATTGACAATGACTGCGCTTTTCCCTGTCTTCTTCATTGGCATCATGATAGCTGTGATTGCATTGACTAGCCCTGCTTCACCTGATTCATTACCTGCTTGGTGCAGATTCTGGTAAAGTAGCCATCACGAAGACTCGTGTTGGTCTATGACTTACGATAGTCTAACCGCTTCTATATTTTCACTTGGCGGAATTATTTGATAAATTCATCTAAATCTCCATCAAATTCATCTAAATCATCATCCAGCCATCCATCAAAGTCTTTCCACCTAGCATCTGCTTGAATATACGAGATTGGAACCCAAGCCCAATCATCACCACCAATGCGCATTCCTATTTCTTCAAGGTCCTGCCAGCGGTGCGCATCTGCTTCAATTTTGATGATACCTTCATGATTTTTTATAATGGTGAAATCCCTATAGCCTTCTTCATGGAATAGGTGACGCATTGTTTCTATTGAAGCATCAATCAGTTCATCCGATGGCTTGACATCACCATCAACTATCATGTATGTATACATCATTTGGGCGTAGGGTTGCTGACCTAATGCTTTTTGGGAATGCGAATGAACTCCCCCTATGCGCTGACCTGAGTGTTTTTTTGACTCAATCAGCGCACCCTTTTACTCAGACGTGGTATGGTTAGACGTCTAACGTTTTACTCAAGGCGCGGACGGAGAGATTTGAACTCCCGCGACACAAGGTCACCGGATTTCAAATCCGGCGCGATACCAGGCTATGCGACGTCCGCAGCAAAGCGGCCGACCCGCTTCTCATTCTTGAACCTAAAGGGCTGAAACCTTGCCAAATTAAAGAACGATTTGCTGAAGGCATTTTACTGAAAATCAAGATACATTCTTAGCAGATAGATTAGCGGCTTTAACTATGCGCAGAGGGGTTGTCCTCCTGATGGTTAGCGGGCTGTTACTCGCTGGATGCTTGGGTGGTAATGAGGAGGCTATTTCTTTCAACGGTCATCAATACAATCCTCCTATTGACGCCCCTGATTTTACATTAACCGATCAAAATGGAAATGATGTTTCACTCTCCGATTTTGATGGAAAAGTTGTTGTTGTAGCTTTCACATACACATCTTGCACTGATGTTTGCCCAATTATAGAAGCAAATATGAATTATATGGCAGGAGAATTAGGAGATTCCTACGGACAAGATGTCGTTTATCTCTCCATCACTATTGACCCTCTTCGAGATACGCCTGAAGTTCTAGCCCAGTATGTAACAGATAACGGATACGACTGGCCTCATCTTACCTCTACAGATTTTGAACTACTCAAGGGTATCTGGAGTAGTTGGGGGGTTGCGGTCAATTCTTCAATGATTGATATGCATATCAATGGCGAGATGAATACGAGTGAACATGACAGTGATGGTGACCATGATATAGACGGAGAATCAATGATGCATTCAGTCATCACAATGATGCCTGACAATAGCACCGCTGAATACCAAGTAAACCACGCACAACTGCCAGAAAATGCAACGGGTTACAACTTGACAACAGATGCATTCAACATGAATAACGTTAGTTTCACCGCACCTGATTCTCAATATGGACATTACATGGAAAATATTTCTGGTGTCGGGGCGCCATCAGACTATTCTTGGTGGTGGAGCCTCTATCTATGGAATGAAACAAACTCTGCATGGGAGGAAAGCCAAGTAGGCATTGACGCGGTTGAAGTTTCACATCACCAACCACATATTGCTTGGGTAGCAAGCAATGCAAATATCTCCAATCTACCAACTCCTACTGAAGAAGTGTATGATGTGGGGCATAGTACTGTCACTTACATCGTTGATAGAAATGGGCAAAAGCGAGTCGCTTGGGTTGGCTCCGATTGGAGCCCCGATGAGTTCCTTGAGGATATTCGAGCCCTCATTTAGACTTCATATCTAACTCACTATTACGCTAATGCTTCACCTTTTAGGCTCGCAACCGTCATCAACTCCGCCACTCCTCGCCAACTCATGGCAAGAGGGCGGCACGCTGGTCTTGCAATTCTTCTAATGGCAAGTATGGTGCTTGCTGGCTGTGTTTCTCCAGACATGCAAGAGTGGGGCCCAGATGGAATTGAAGTCGCTGTCAACGAATCTGCAGGTACTGCCACAATATCTACTCACACTGGAGATTATGACATCCAAGATGATGTCGCTAATCTACTTGGATGTGATAGTAATGGAGATTTTTCTGCGGCTACGGCATCAACTAACAAGCCAATCCGAATTGAAGGATGGCTTCATCTCTCCAAGCATTTCCAGGAAGAAACCCCATCTAGTTCTAAAGGTGAGATGGTAAGTACATCTGCAGTAATTATTCAATTGGGGGAATATGATGAAATAAGCCGTCCTACCCAAGGGAAAGTTGAGGGAGTTAAAGACTGGAATACTCCATTTGTAAGTGTTCGAGCCCTCCCTCCAGGTTTTACCTCGGCTACTAAATTCCCTCATGACGGCTGGGCAATTGTTGGATTGATTCCGGGCAATGAGAATATTCTAGAGGGGTTTGGAGGATTAGATTGGCACCAAAAAATATTACTTGAAGGTTGGTTAGTTGATGGTGAATATTTGGGTGATAGTGAGGTACATGTCTCAGAAGATGGTGATTGTCGAATTTATGCTGGAGCTAATATTGATGGTTTTAGGGGCGCAATGGTTGTCACATCAATGACACTTGGTGAGCATGGTTTGATTGATGAAGAAAATTCATACAACGCGTATTCAGTTCCAATTATCGGTAGTTGGCTATACTATCTATTTCTTCTTGGTTCAATTGCAGGGGCTGCATTACTCTTTTTCTTGGCCAGTGGTTTGATTCGACGAGGCGCTAAATTGAGCGCTCGTGAGTTGATGACTGAGGCACAAATGCTAGCTGCGAAGACAGTCAAGAAAGAAGTCAAACATGATATGCGTAGAATAAAGTCAGAGACCGGAGAAAAGAAGAAAATCAGAGCCGCAAAAGCTGATGTTATCAAGGCTGAAAAGTTGAGTGAAAAACCGAGCATTGAACTTGAGGACTTTGATGTTGAGAGTGTTATGAGGGATGGTAATAGACCGAGTGCTCATTCAGTTCGCTCATCAAGTAGTTCTGGAGTTATTGAGACTGAAGAATCAGTTGACATGCAGGAAAAAATGGATGAGGCTGAATCTCTCCGTGAATTACAAGACACTATCAAAGAACGTCAAAAGGCAAGGCTTGGAGGTAAAATTGAGATCGCTGAGGGCTTGCCTGACAAGCCAGACACTGGGATGGCGATGAGTCGGTCAGATACTGCACAGGCAAAGCCAGAGACCCGTAAGGTTCGCAAAACAAAGGCTGTCAAGAAAGAGCCGGAACCCGAGCCGAAGCCTAAACCACCAGCCAAGAGTGGTCCAGATATTGCTGATGACGAAGATTTCTCAGACTTTGCCTTTTGAGAATTGTTAAATTCTAACCAATACACCCCGTTAAGGGGTGTTTTCATTATCAAACGGGGTGGGAAAGACATACAACCTATATCCCCAAAGGATTACCATGGGAGGTTATGAAAGGAAGCCAATTGACATTGGCGATGTTTTTCATGAATATCCTATTGAATCGCGGAGTATTTTAGGGTCCTTAGCAGGGTATTTAATCGTCTTTGAATTGATTGGTGCAGATTGGTTCTTGGAACAGGCACTACGTTGTGGTTTTTGGAACGGCCCTGAGTACTGCGGCGGTTCAGAATGGTGGCTTCTACTCTATACTTTCATCCTTGGATGTGTTATGACACCTGGAATCATCGGTGGAGTTTCATTGGGTCAGAAGTTATCATTTACCCAAATGACGATTCCTGAACGAGATGGACTTGCAGGAATTCTCAGTGGTGGTCTATTTGGTGGCCTTATTTGGGCGGTGATGTGGGTATATACTCTCCCTCATGCTTGGGGAATGATGCCCTTTGAACATGGTTGGGGCTGGATTTTCATGTGGGTTTTCTTATTGCTTCCAGTAGGGGTGATGCCAATATTCGGCATCCTTGTTGATGTTAGTAATCGTATAAAAAATGCAGGACAACAGTTGGTTGAGGCAATTGAATTTGGCCAGCGAAATCTTGCACCTGGAATGAAAGGTGATGATGTTCGCACACTCCAAGAATTGCTCAATAAGGCCGGTCATTCGCTTAGTGTAGATGGTTCATTCGGTAATCAGACACACAGTGCTGTGATGAAATTTCAGACTGAAAACGGGTTGACTGTAGACGGCATCGTAGGACCTATAACATCGGGAGCATTGACAGAACTCATGGTAACTGATTCGGTTGACGATGAAAGCCCGTCACTTACCCTCGGTCAAGATGAGTTTGGTTCCCACGAAGTCATAGAAGTTGCCTTCAAAAATGGGCCTGGAAACCCAACTGATTGGATTGGTATTTATCGTTCAGAATCACCCATAGATGAACATAATCACCATGGGAATTGGCTTTATGTAAATGGGAAAAGTAACCCAACAGAAGGCTTTAGAGAAGGCAAAATAGCCATCTCTCATAATTTACAAGCTGGTGATTACAAAGTGGCTTTTCTCGCTAATAACGGTTACCAATTACTCGCTACTGAGGGTTTTGTGATTAGCCACGACCATCGCTCATTCAAAGAAGACTCAAAGGAAGAAGAAAAAGAAGTTGAGGAAGTGTGGCCAATGGAAGATGAAATAGAAGCCCTTGCTGAGGCGGTGGAGGAAATATCAGCAGACCCTGATTTCGGTGGTGAGATTTCTAATTTAAGAATGCTAGCCGAACAAGAGATGGAGGGGCAAATCAAGAATTTGCCTGCACCTATCCAAAATAAAATTCGCGCTGCATTCGCAACCAAGATGGACGCCGTTGAAGAAAAGGCACGAAGTAAAATTCCTGATGCCGCCAAGGTTGCTGCAGGAGTTGGAGTTGCGGCAGGAGTGGTTGGAGCTGCTGCTGGTTTGGCTACCATTGCTGGTGTATCGCAAAGAGCCGAAGTCATCATGGAAGATGGCGAGGTCAATCTAGATGAAATTCAAGACCAAGTGCGAGACCTCGTAGAAGGAATGGATATCGGTGAGCCTGAATTTGATGACGATGTAGAAGAAATGGAATCAACCGAAGATATTGTTGAAGAAGTATCAGAACCTGTTGAAGAAGCGCCACCTGAGGAAGTTCCTGAACCTGTAATTGAACCAATGAGTGATGAGCGTGGAAGCGAATTTATCCTGTTAGCACAACAAGTTAGAGATTCACTCACCTCGACCCAACGAAGAAAAATTGTGTCTGAGGATTTGACTGGTGAATGGCCTGTTTCAGTAGTGATTAATCGAGTAAGAAGGACCACAGGAATTGGACTTACGGATGAATACAAGAATGGGAAAACCATTGAGGGGAAGATTGAGGGGACTGATATTGATGTCTCCATTATTGCATCTGCACTAAAACACTCAGACCTAGATGAATTAGAAGAAGGAATGATAATTTCTGCAAACTGTGTTGTGAAGGAATACCGAGCGGTGTTGAAACGCTTGGAA
>DTUF01000033.1 GCA_012964335.1 Candidatus Poseidoniales archaeon
AAACACGGGGGGCTGACATCCTATCGTTAGGTGCAGCGGCTGGACAACGGAGGATTATCCTTGATACAGAAGCAGGTATCATTGGTGTTGGTGAGAAGTTTAGCGGGGGAAAGATACAGGGGAACCCGCTATTGAAAGCAAAAGATGGGGGTTGGTCGAAAGCGAAGCCTTGGGGTAATCTAGTAACGACGGGTGAGTTGTCTGTACCCGGGGCAGTGGAATCAACATTGACGGAAATGCGTGGAAACACGTGGGACACCCTAAATGAGGATGAACTCAAAGAGGGTGATGTCATCAAGCCTCTCACCCTCGACGGTGATGACGTTTGTGGCTACTTCATAGAGCACTCAGATAGAACTTGGACTTTGAATGTAGGCACCAACAATTGGTCGTGGGGTTTAGATGAGTTTGGCCAACATGGGAACGTGAAAAAAGATACTCGGATAGTTGAGATGACAAAGAAACTGTTGCGATTTGATGAGCCTCAGAAGGATGAATATCCTGAAGTTCTAGTCTCGGTGGTTATGACTGCGTGGAACGTTGATGATGTCATAGCCCCAACTATCGAGGCAATTCTTGCTCAACAGCACTCCAATCTGGAACTCATCATCATCGATGATGCTTCCACCGATGCAACTTACCAAACCATCCTCAAATACGCAGAACGAGATGAAAGAATCCGACCTTTTAGGATGGTGGCTAACCGAGGAACCTACTTCGCGAAGAATTTCGGGTTCTGCCAAGCAAGAGGGGATGTAGTGACTACACAAGATGCGGATGACATCTCCCTCCCAACAAGGATTCTAGAAGAGTTGAATGCACTGCTCTCATCTGATACTGCAGTTGCAGCAACTTGTGACTATCTACGTAGAGACCCAGAAGGCTGCATCATCCTGAATAGAGGCATTAGACAACGGCTCTCCTACCAAGCGCTGATGTGGAAAAAGTCAGAGGTTTTCGATAGAATGGGATACTTCGACTCTGTCCGTGCAGCGGCTGACGACGAATTCGTGAATCGATTGAAACTAGTCTTCGGCCGCGGATGCATCGCCCATCTGAGGCGGCCGCTATACGAAGCGCTAGACCGAGAGGGCTCACTGACGAATGACCCAAACCATAGGGCAATTCTCTCCATTGACCCAAGTCTGAAGGATGCTCATCTCTCCTCACCACGGAAGGCCTATGTTGACTTCTACAGGTCATGGCATGATGAGATCAGAGAAGGGGCATCCCCAATGATGCCTTTTCCGCTAACGAGACGAAAGTTCCCTGTGCCGGCTAGGCTAGCAATCCTTTCCGATTGCCAAGATGACGCCGTTACTGTTTCAATGGCCTCATTCCCTCCCAGAAGAGAGAGGTTGCTCAGGGTAGTCGAGAGGATTCTACCTCAAGTCGACCGATTGAACATCTACCTGAATGATTACGAGGAAGTGCCACCTGAACTAATCAATGAGAAAATTACCGTAATTCTAGGAAAGGAGGCTGATGGCGATCTTAGAGATAATGGAAAATTCTACTTTCTTGATGGGGTCGAACCAGGGTTCCACTTCACTATTGATGATGACATTGAATACCCACGCGATTACATTCAGAAAATGATTCTGAAGATTGAGCAATACGGGAGGCACGCCCTAGTCGGAGTGCATGGTGTGATTTTCGACCAGCCGATTGAACGGTTCTTCCTTCGGCGAACAGTCTACGGATTCCAGCGAAACCAAATTCGTGATGCGTTTGTTAACCTCATCGGGACTGGTACTTTGGGTTACCATACATCTGCTATCATGTTGAGGTTGAGCGACTTCACTGAAACGGGAATGGCTGATGTCTTCATTGCTGTAAAAGCGAAGCAACAGGGCATTCCAATCATCTGCATACAAAGGCCGAAAGGTTGGCTTGAGGAGATGGATTCAAAATCTGAAGATGATGGAACCCTGTGGGACGAATTCCGAGTGGCTGATGAAAGGCAGACTGAGTTAGTTCAGGATGAGGGGGGATGGGGTTCTCAATCCTATCATGGAGAGTTTCGATCATGGTGTCGAGTAGCACTCAACCTACACCCGGCCGTTGCCCTCGCCAGTCTTGGATTTGATATCACCAGACTCATGCAAATCGGAATGCCCGAAAGCACAGGCCCAATTCCCGTCGGCTTGAAACCTGTTCGTGGTTCTAAGTCATGAATCTAAGTAGGTTGCAAGTTGGCGCGCTAGAGAGAGTGCGCCGCTTTCAACTGAAGACCCCTCGATGCTGCCTATTCTTGAGAACAACTCGTCGGCCGCCTTTGATATCGATTCCTTTGACCTGACCTCGAGAACTATGCCCCAACCTTCACTCTCTGCGACTTTGCAGCGTGCCAACTGATCGTCCATTCCTGTTTCCATATTTGGATAAAAAAGGGCCGGCATGCTAGCGTGGCGGACCTCGTGGAATGAGTTGTACCCTCCGGCGAGTACAGTCGCGTCAAAAGCGTCGAAGTACATTGAGTTGGGGTAATCTCTGATGATATGGACACGAGGTAAAGAGACTTCGAGCCGCTCACCAATCATCGACTCGCCGAGAACTACATGAATATCATTCCGACTAGTCAACGCCTCAACGGTGAGACGAACCTCTGAATCAATGTCATTAATCTCGCCAGCACCCAACTGAACATAGACTGCAATTGCGTCACTGGGAATCATTAATCTGCTTCTAGCCGCCTCTCTTGAAAGTAACTCGTGATCATCAAGTAAAACGATTGGGGGACATGTAAGGGTCTCGACCCCATGATCTACCTCAGTTGCTGGGAGTGGGACCGAGTCTTCTGGATGCACTATCAAGTCGAAATGAGATATGCTGTCGACTGGAATTGATGAGCCAGAGCGGAAGGTTCCTCTCCTCATCCATATCTTCTTCATGCTAGACTGAGCTGCGACCGCCCTCAACATACCACGATAAGGAAAGGCGCCATCAAAGATGAACATCGATGGCCTGTGGGCATCAAAGCAGACACACAACTCCTCTTCAAGCAGTCCGTTCCACTTCGCATTGTCTAGACCCTTGAAGTACTTGGGACCTGAAACATGGTGGGCAGGGAAACCAGCCTCCTTCAAGATATGTAGGGTTGGCATTGTCGTAAAGAACACAATCTCCAATTCAGGGTCCTCCCCCCTCATCCGCTTAGCTAAAGCCAACATTCGAGTGAAGTGGCCAAAGCCAACTCCGTTGGTTGGGAACATTACCACCGTGTTTGTCATTGCTGACTCTAAATTTGGAAGCGTTGGGACTGTTGAGGCGGGTAGTCTTCCAAGCATCTCAAGGCCAATCTTGAGCATCATGAACGGTAGGGTAACGAGCAGAAAGGGGGCTCGCCACGGCTTTCTCATGGCATCAGTGATGTGGATGCCCAAACGTAACGATGGGGATGACCTCAAACGATTCAACTCCCGCTCCAGTCGGGCTGTTTTGGAACCCGATTCGTCGCTCACATCAATCCCCCTTCAACAATCCATTCGGGTGGTTCTGTTATTGAACCTTCATCATCACCTTCAAGCCCTTTCCAAAATGTTGCTAAGTACTTATCAGCCCATTCAGTGAAGCCTTTACCGCCTTCAGGTGTGGGGGTAAATTCACCAAACACTGGGCCGTCACCCGTCGCATACATGTCGATTCGCATGAAACAACCTAACTTTGAGCCAAGGCTTCGAACATCATCTAGCATCTCTTCCCAACATTCAGGGAAAGGGAATGGCTCGTCTGGGACTTCCCTAACATCCATCACCCTCTGGATAACAGGGTAAAGTGATTCGTCAAGGTAGTGGTGTACATTCAGGTGCTTGTCGACATTTGAGATGCGTAGGACACAATGTACCATAGCAATCTTACCACCGAAGCAATAGAACTTGTAATCTCGAGGAAGGAAATCCCCTTCTGTTGATGATTCTGGTTTAAGCAATTCCTCGGCGAAGAAGATGACTGTACGCGTCTGGAGATAATCATCCTCAGTGATTGAATCGATTATCTCCTGCCTTGTCCACCGCCGATGGTCGAGCAAGTTTTGCCCATCTCTCAGACAAAAGATGTTCTTCGCACTCCACCCTATATCTGGTTTGATGGTCACTTCATTCGGTAGTTCTGCGAGTTCGGGTAGGTCACCAATATTCTCACTCTGCCAATAGAGTTCGGGTGACTTCACCCCATGGCTTTCTGCCCAGTCTCGACCAGCGATTTTTCTAGAGAGATGCTTCACAGGTAAAACCGTCTTTGGGTTCCACCATCGCTTAGTCCGTTCTAACATTCTCTCAGAAAATAGGGTGACATTGGGGGTCCAATGGAGTCGACTGGCAAGCATTGCGTCTGGCGCCTCAAACTCTCTCACTCGCTGGGGGTGAGCGACGTAGCCAGCTGATTCACCGTTTTTCACTCGACGATGCCAAGCCATCCACGACCCTCGATTGAAGAAGCGGTCTCCAGTGATAGAGCGCCAAGAGATGTGAAACCTTCCTCCGCCAGTCAAAGATGCTGCGTGCTGGGTCATGAACATAGATGGGATGTTTTCCCTCACGAACGAATCCACCCCAAAAACTGCTTGAATCCGTTCGATGTACTCACTGTCGGCGCCAACCCTCAAGCAATCGAAGAATCCTATTCTTTCCCTAGCCTCTTTTCGAATCATTAGTGAGATGCAAGCCATCCTCACTGCGATACCATTGCGGAACGGGATGGAACTGTTTGATTCGATTCGGAAGTAGTCATGTATGGTCGCGACTACTTCTGGCTGAGTTTGGAGTGTCTTCACTTGTTTCTGAATTCTTTGGGGGTGGCACCAGTCATCACTGTCCATGAATGTTATCAGTTCGCCGTACGCAAGGGTCAACCCAAAATTCTTCGCGAGGTAGGTGCCACCGTTCTCCTCGACTTGGAACACCCTAATTCTAGAATCTCTATTAGCCAACGAGAGTAGATGGTCAAAGCAATCGTCATCGGATTTGTCGTCTACGATAATGAGTTCGATATTACGATGTGTTTGGTCTAGAATCGAGTTGATTGCAACGTCGAGGAGTTCGTCTCTACCCCAAGTAGTCATGATTACAGAGACGAGGGGGCCATTGACGTACGCATTTTCAGGCTCACAACTTAGATTTCCAATTGTTATGGAATGATTTACTGAATCTGTACTTAGGAATGGGGTCAAGCCCTTCAATTGAAGAAAATTATTGATAGTGGCTATCTGCCCTTCTCCATCACCTCGTACTCTCATTATCTGACTGAGGCAAAGGTTGGCATCTGTGTCTTCCGGGAATTCATTGACCATATTCTCTGCAATCTCTTGAGCATATTCAAATTCACCCATTGCAGCCAGAGCGAGTGACTTCTGGATGCTGAACCTAATTGCGTCGGGACGGAACTCCAATCCAACGTCACAGCGTCTCAACACCTCGGGAAAATCAATACTCTCGTAAAATGCGATGTCGATTCCAATTCGGTGTGGATCATATCTTCTAGGATGAGACACGATGGCTGCATCAACTGCGGTGCGCAACCTATCCATGTCTCCTAGTTTCACTAATCCTCTTAGAAAGAAGGATTGCGCACGAAAGTTGTCCGGCTGGTTATCTAGTGCCTTAGCGGCGTGTTTGATTACTTTCACTTCATCGGCTAACCCCCAGTGGATTCGCGAGGCCAGTTCATGCAATCCTGGGTGCGATGGCCACAACAAAAGTGCTGAGTACACACCCTCCAACGCTCGTTTGGTGTAGCCAAAGTCAAATCGCTTTCTCTCTAACCGAACAATAATATCTACAACCGCAAGTTCGGTTTCCTCTAATATATCATCATCAAGGATTGTTAGGGCAAGTTGGGTTGCCTCATTAAACTCATTCGACTCGATTAGCACCATGACCATCTTCAACGAGGTCACTTCAGAAGGGGTACCGGCCTTCTGCAACACCGCTATCTCTCTTCGAGCCCCCTCAATGTCTCCTGAAGATATTAGGATATCCAGACCCTTGAGTGATGCCCAGGACAAATCCATCGGCCGAAGTTTCTCTATCACTTGAAGTTGCCAGGAATAATCATGGTGGTTACGAAAAGCCCTGTCAATTAATTCATGGGTTGTGTCGTCGACCACAGTGGTGCGACCTAAACAGTCGAGGAAGACATCCCACCTTCTTGCGTTGATTGATGAACGAAGTAGCCTATTCCAGTGTGCATTCTTGACTTCTGTGCACGCCTCAAGTCTGAGATGGTTGTCGACAGCTTCGTCATGGCGACCCGTATTCATCAGCAATCGCGAAAGCACATCTAGAGCCCATGCATCATCGCCACCCTCCTTGAGTAAGGACCTAAGATGTGGTTCTGCCTCACCGTACAATTTCTTATTGTACGCCTTCCTAGCCTTTGCTTTATGGTCAATTTGACCGCGCCGCCAAAACTTCCAATCAACCATCATCATCAACCCTAGAATGCTAGGTCAACTTGCTTCATACCTCTCACAGCCTGCGCTGGTTCTATGAATACAATGGTAGCCCATCACATTTGGCTCACCTATACTGAGTAATACCCCGCGACTCAGCAAAACTCTGAATTAGTGGGAAATCCAATAATTCTGACAGGCAGTTTATTTCACCTGACTACGGGTAGGAACAAATTGATGGGGATACAAGGTACACCACGGGATTGCAGGGCGAATACCCCTGAACCAAGTCAGGACCTGGTTCTGTCTGTTCTTGTGGCTTCATTTGTTTTACTATATCTTTCAACAAATACCGTACCAGCACTCATCAAACCTGCTCTGTTAGATGGCTCTCTAATTAGTAATGGACGATTTGCTATGACCTATGATGGTTATGAAACTGTAGCAGATGATAATGCAGTTACTGTTGTTGCTATTGGTTCATCAGTATTGATGGCCGCCATGGATGGCAGATGCATGCAAGAACAGACCGAAATCACAAACGCTAGGTTCTACAATTTCGCGATGTCAGGCGCTTATCCATATAGTGAAATGGTGCAGGTTCCAGCTTTGATTGAAGCGAAACCGGATGTTGTACTGATTGAAATTGGCCCCAATAGCCTATGGGGTTGGACTGGGGATATTTGGACTGGGGCCGCAGAATATAATGAATTCAGGTTCCAACTCATGTCAATGACCATGTCACCTCACCATATGGGTGATTGGTACTACATACTCGAACCCGAAGATAGGGTTTTTATTGATAGAGACCAAACTGAAAAAATGGATGCTTGGAGTGAATATACACGAGATGCGATAGAAGAATACCTTAGTCGAGAAATTGACGATGTGACCAATGCACTAGGGGTGACATCGTATTCTTACGTGCCACCAATCGGTTCAAATGAATGGGATACTTACCTAAGTAAACCAAACTGGAGGGAAAGTAAATTTGATGAAAAAACTACGGAGGAAATCCGCGCTTACTTTGACGAGGTCATGCCAGCAAAATCAAAGCAAGGTGTTTACAATCCAAAAGCAAATGGAACCCAGAACCATCAAGCTCTTGATTACACAATCCATGAATTACTGAATGCTTCAATTGATGTCGTCTTGATTGGTGCCCCTCACCACCCTTGGGTTAATGATTATCTTGAGCCAAGCCAACTAGATGGGATGAACGAAACCTATGCACACTATAGCCAGTTTGAGGGGGTTACAGCGTTACAGATGTACTGGGATGAATGGCCAACCGAAGCGTTTTCAGATCGTAACCATCTTGATAGTGATGGCCGGGAAATATTCTGTGAACGAGTAACTCCCGTAATTGATTCAATCATTTCAACAAGATTGAATTAGAGGTGAAAGAATGGATTTTGTTACTCCTGAATACTATTATTGGTTTCTACCAATAGTATTTCTCTGCACCTTTACTATAGGCAACAATAAGCGACGCAGGCAAATTGGCATTCTTTTAGCCAGTTCATACGTGTTCTTCTGGTTTGCATCCGGTTGGCATATCATGCTACTACTAATTTCAACAATGGTAGATTGGAACGCTGCAAAACGTATCTTCGCGAGTGATGATCCTGTTATTCGGAAGCGTTGGTTGATTGCATCTCTTACCGTAAACCTTGGTCTATTGGCCATTTTCAAATATCTTGATTTCTTTATTGAGAGCTGGAATTGGGCATCATTGAGAGTACCTGGCGCACCTGAGATTGACACTTTTGGACTAATACTACCCGTTGGAATCTCATTCTATACCTTCCAAACGATGTCATACACAATTGATGTTTATCGCAAAAAGAACGACCCTTACGATGACTTGCTCTCATTTGCTTGCTATGCTGCCTTCTTCCCCCAACTCGTGGCAGGCCCAATTGTGAGAGCCGACCACTTCCGAAAAGAAATTGAGAATACCCTCACTCCTAATTCTGCTCGGATACGCTTTGGATTGACCCTCATAGTTTACGGTCTAGCAAAGAAACTAGTCATCGCTGATAACGTGGCAATTCATGTTGATTCAATTTTCATTGATGGGGGTCATCTGCAAAACATCGGACTTATCTGGTGGGGGGCATTGGCATTTGGAATTCAAATTTATTGTGATTTCTCCGCCTATACTGATATCGCAATTGGTTCCGCATACCTTTTGGGAATTCGCCTACCTGAGAACTTCAAATCTCCTTATGCGGCCCACTCACCTCAGGACTTTTGGCGGCGTTGGCACATCTCCCTCTCAACTTGGTTACGAGATTATCTCTACATCTCTTTGGGTGGTAGTAGGCATGGAAAACGTGTCATGTTGATGGCATTGATGGCGACTATGTTGTTGGGAGGGTTATGGCATGGTGCGGCGTGGAACTTCGTACTTTGGGGGTTACTCCACGGATTATTACTCATTATCCATCGTTCATTGAAGAATGTCAAGTTGGTGGTACGATTCTTTGAGAAGTTACCCAAAATTGCTCGATTGTGTGGCTGGGTGGTTACTCAGTATTTCATTTTCATGACATGGTTGGTATTCAGAGTTGAAGATACATCAATGTTGATCCAATCATTAAAGACTTATGTTGGAATTGGGGCACATTGGGATAGAGGAGAAATGTATGAGATTCTACCAGAGATCAAATACCTCACTCTAGCGATTGGTTTGATATTCTTTATTGGCCATTTCATAAGTTGGAAAGTGGGTGGCTTGAAAGAATGGATTTCACGACAAAACGCGTTGGTATGGGGTTTGATAATTGGCATACTCCTTACTTTGACTTTCCATTTGCGACCTGCTGAAACGGTAGATTTCATCTATTTCAGATTCTGATTATCAAAATTCACCATTGAAATAGACTTTTGTGGAATGGGCGTCTCGGGCGCGCTATGAAGGTAGGAATTATTGGTGCAGGAATCGTTGGCGGCGCCATTGAACACTGGTTTTCTGAAGCCCACGAACTATTCATTCACGACCCTGTAAGAGGTACTACTCTCGCAGATGTTACAGACAATGTCGACATGGCATACATTGCCGTTCCAACACCAATGAGTGAAACCGATGGCTCTTGTGACACTAGTATCGTTGATGCTACTCTTGATGCCCTCCCAGATGGTTTTACAGCCGTCATCAAGAGTACTGTGGTCCCTGGCACTACTCAACGCTATCACGAACAATATCCACACCTGAAAATTGCTTACAGCCCTGAATTTTTGGTTGAGCGCAGGCACCTAGAAGACTTTGGAAATCAAGACATCTTAGTTTGTGGTACCCACCATGCGGATGTGGCAGAACGAGTTTTCCAACAACACCGAGAGGCTGGTGTTCTAAAGAGAGAGCAAACCTTCCAAGTTACACCAACCCAAGCAGAGTTAGTAAAGTACACAAAAAATACATTTTACGCAATGAAAGTGATTTTCGCCAACCAAATGTACGACATCTGCCAAGGGCTAGAGGAAGACTGGTCCACCGTGGCTGACATCATCACTGCCGAGCAGGCCCAACCCATTGGTCCAACCCATCTTGACCCTATCTTCGGGCTTCACAGGGGTTTTGGAGGAAAATGCCTACCTAAGGACTCGAATGCGCTGAGAGTTTTGGCTGAAGAATTAGGTTGTAAGTACGACATTTTTGATGCCCTACAATCTGATAATGCAAGACTACGAGGTACACTGACTGGAAAACCATCAGATGTTGAAACTCAAGATGATTGAATCTGTTTCACCGATATCCATCCGGCATAGGTTTGTTAGATAAGGCACTCCTCGGCGAACCATGCTACCGGACACCTTGCACGAGTTACCCCGCGAAGAACGGTTTGCTTACGCGAAATTACTCGCCTACATGATTCAAATTGATGATGAAGTTACAATCGACGAAATGACCGTTTTTGAACAGCGGCTCGGTACTGCACTTCTCTCGCCTGGACAAAGGAAAGAAGTTCGGACATATCTGAAAAACCCACCCACTCTAGAAGAGTGTTTAGATGAACTTGGAGAGACCTCTGGAAGATTGGCTTTGCGCGATGCTGCTTTGATGACTGCGGCTGATGGCAGCATTGACGAAAGTGAGCAACTTGTTTTGGAAGCAATCGCTAAACATCTCAATTTAGATGAAGGAATTATTGACCGTTTACTTGATTGGGTCATGGCCGGTTTTGATTGGATGCAAGATGGTCTTGACTTACTAAACGTTGAATGAGGTGTAGAAATGAGTGGCATGCTGCCTGATGCCATCGACATGCTTTCACCGATGGAAAAAGAAGTTTATATTGAACTTCTAACTATTGTAGCAAACTCAGATGGTGCGCTTGTCCGCGAGGAGATGGCGGCGCTGGAGGCATTCATGGGTAGAGCGTTGTTGAAACCAGAAGTTCGAGCCGAAACTAGGAAAAAATTACGCCAGACAGGTGATTTAGAGGAATTATTAGAAAGATCTACAATTGATACATTGAAAGTTGCTCTACGTGACTCTGTCTTACTAGCTGCGGCTGATGGAGAATATCATCCAGCCGAAGTGGTGGTTCTAGAGCGAATTGCAAAGGCTGCTGGTATCAGTATAGATGAGTTAGATGAATTGTACGACTGGGTCACAGAAGGATGGCACTGGCTTGCCAAAGGTCGTAACGTAGTTGGTATGGGAATTGCTGGTGATGAACTCCTAACTGATGAATGAAATACTTGATTTGTTGAATTGAATTTAAGTTGTAAAATACAATCTTATCCACTGAAAATTTGATTTATCTACTCTCATTGAAATTGGGTTTCAGAAGGCATCTCGGCCCCTTAGAGGGGTTTTTCCTCCGTTTTCCGGAATCTAATTACTGGAACAGGTATTAATGCTATCACCACCCTCGTATAGGTTAGCGGCATGGGAACATCGGCGGATGCTGTATAGAAAGGTGAGAGAATATGGGACTACATCCAAAAATTGGTATCACCGGTTTGCCGCGCGCTGGTAAAAGTGCGGTAATGGAAAAAATTGTAATGATGCTCGAAAATGAGCGCGCTTCCGAACTAAGAGGTAGAGGTGAGGATTCTAGCAACCATCGAATTATTGGAGGTATGAAAACCATTCCGATTATGGATGGAACATCCCGGATAGGCTATTCTTGCATGAATATCCAAACTGGTGAATTAGCGACGATTGCTCACAAAGAGATTGATTCACGAAATAGGATTCTTGGACTTGGAATCAATCCTCAAGCACTTGATGATGTCGCGGTTCCAGCGATTCAAGATGCTATGGATAATTACGAGGTAATTGTGATTGATGAAATAGGAAAATTTTCTGTTGAGTCGGAAGCATTTGTGGAAATTGTTAGGGAAGCAATTGAGGTTGATAAACCAACTATTTTGACCTTGCACAAAAAAAGTCGACATCCCCTTTTACAAGATATTCGAAGAAGAGATGATGCGAGAGTGTTAGAAGTTACTCCTGTAAACCGTGCATTACTCCCATACAAGATTCACAAAATTGTTCGTGAAACATTTTGATGGGATTAAAATGGATTCTAGCCGACAAAGGCAACAAACTGCTGAAATCATTCACACTCGTTGTCTAGAGATGTTGGGCGACTTGATGGTGATTTCAGTCCTAAATTGGCCTTTACCTCCACCTGCAATCGTTGATTCGGAACTACCTCTAATTGAACCCGAATCAACAGCTCAAATAATTGAACAAGTTGAAGGCTTGTTCAAGGTTGACCGAGCGAAATTTAACAGCCTACTTGAAGAATGTCGTGAATCGATGATTCCTCATCGTCTCTCGCTTACCTCTGACCCAGATAAAGAGGGTGAGAAATGGTTGCTCAGAAGACTCGTTGAAGTCGCAAGAAGAATTCTATTTGGGGTTTGTGAAGGTTGGCTAGCGATGGCGCTTGATAGAGATGCACCAGATGTAACACGTTGGTATACAGGAATCGCTCTAGCAAATGGATTATTCAGCCAAGGAGATGGGTTGGCTGAAAACCGTGGATACCACATTCTAGAGAGCATTGCTATGACACACCCTCCAGGAAGATGGCCTACCCGCCCCCTCTCTGGCTCCCATCAATTAGATTGGAATCAACAAGACCCTGGCGAATTAAACATCGATGAAAATTCAGGAGGAATTGATGCTGCTCACTGGTTACTCGATGCTCTTGACCAAGGTAGTGATGAGAGGAAAGTTCTGTTAGTCAAATGGATGAGATTGATGTTAGAGCGCCCAATTCTAGTTGAAAAAATGGCTTTACCAAACCGATTTGAACAGATGGTCCGGTCCCAACCTGAGCTTGTTGCTGCTGAACTAGTATCTTGTGTTCCAAGATTATTAGAGGTAAATCCCGAATCAGGATTATTGGTATTAACAGCACTACAAACTAGATTAGAATCACATGTCAGTTTCGCTCTTGCAGACATTCTCCCTTCACTTCTTAGAACCTCCCTAGAAGTAGGATTAGCATCGTTAGACCAACTCGCGAATTCTGAAGACCCCGGCGCACGGTCAGCGGGTACTGCCGCCCTCAAAGAATTAGCAACTATTGATTCAGAGGCTTTTCTCAGCCGGATAAAAAAATCTGCGACGGATGAGGACCCTGGAATTCGCCGTCTTTTCATACAAACTTGCCTTCGAGACTATCTTGAATTAGACCGAATTGATTCACTGGACATCTTAGTCCCATTATGGCTTGAAGATGATGAAGTAGCAGGTGTTCGAATGAGAGAATTATTACTGCGAATGCAAGATGTTGATACGGACTCATTTGCAATAATTAGTAAAATGATTCACACAAAGTCTGCAGATTCACTCGACAAATTTTGGTCTGTACTAGAAGTAAGAAGTCATGAGAGGGCTGTAGCTTGGAAAGCACATATTATCGACCAAGGACCTATCCCCGAACCCCTCACTTGAAGCGCAAAGAGGTTGTGGGATATCTATGGCAAAGGAGCCGGAATGGCGTTGGCAACTGATTGTCGGCCTTATCTGCGTTGGACAATCCTTCGTCAATTGGAACACACCTGGAGGGCCTTGGCAAGAACCTTCTTTCACTCGTGGAGTTATTGCCCTCATTGGCCTTGGTTTTGTCTATGTTGCAAAATACCGCTGGCAATTCCATCAAGATGGTTTGATACCATATCTCAAATTTTTCCAGTGTGAACCACAACACATTGCTAGGGTTTCAGCAGCAGATGGGCTAGCTGCAATTGCTCTAATATTATTGTTAAAAACTCTATCAGAGAATGGATTCTTAGTCCCTGTTCCCGCACCTCTCATCCTTTTACTCTACGCTAGTCTAATGTTTTTACATGCAGCATATGCTTGGTTGGTCATTAATGGACCATTACAAGATGAAGAGGAATAATCTACCTTTTACCGGGTTTCCAAAACTCAAGGGGAAGGGGTTGCTCACCTTGCATTGCACGAAAAGCGAGATGGTCAGCGCGTTCATTCCACCGATGACCTCGATGAGCTCGAACCCACTCGCCAGATAATTGTCGTAATGATGAGACCTCATCCCAAAGAGATTGTACTCGTTGTGCAAGCTGTTTGTTCGCTTTTGCCCGCCAATTATTTTGTGCGATTTCCAAGGCATATTGGGAATCGCCTCTAATGATTATTTTAGATTGACCCGCTTCAACAAGAACCCACCGTAATGCGTGCGCAATAGCACTGAGTTCAGCGGTATTGTTTGAGCCGACCTCGGCACCAAGAAACCCATTTGTCTCAGGATCAGTGATTACCAAACCACTGATTTCAGTTTCCACCGCACCGGTTCCATTACCTCGTTGATTATCACCAGTAACAATGACAGCACCCCATCCAGCAGGGGTTTTCGAAGTTACGTTTTGATTGTCTTGACAAGAACCATCAACATAGATTGTCAATTCTACCTCGCTTGATGAGGCAGAGGACAACTATACTCACTCTCCAATCTGTTCAAGGTAGGCTGATGCGTTCATCATCCCGTCTAACGCGGAAGCATCTTGCATGGTAATTCGAACTATCCAACCCTCACCATAAGGGTCTTCGTTAATTAATTCTGGAGTATCATCTAATTCTTCATTGACTGCACAAATAGTCCCAGCAAGTGGTGAAAAAATCGCTGATACACTCTTGACTGATTCAACACTTGCAAACTCATCCATTTCTCCAACTTCCATACCATCTTCTGGAAGTTCAACATAAACGATATCTGTTAATGAATCCTGAGCATAGTCAGTAATTCCAACAATTACTTCATTTCCTTCAACTCTAAGCCATTCATGCTCTGCTGTATAAAACAGGTCTTGGGGTGCAGCACTCATCATCTCACCTGACCATTCCGAGGGCTACTTAGATGACTATCTTTCCGTTCCCAACGTCACTCTTCTTCTCCAATTTTTGAACTTAGAAGACCCTGTTCTAGATTAGCCCAGGCACCTGAAAGGTCATCCTCATCCTGTGATTCTGAGAGTTCGTTAATCATGCGTTCGCGCTGGGCCGTGGGCCCTTCAATAGGAAACATCTGAAGAAGGGGCGATTTTACTCCTTTCGTTATTCCAAGATGGATGATAAAACCGGCTAGTAATGTTACTACTGTAAAGGCAGGGACAAGCCAAGAAATATCGCTACTAGCAGTGCATTCAATAGCATTTTCAGCACAAACTGATGGTGGTAATCTACCATCAATTAAAGCAAATGCTGTGGCTAATAATAATGCCAATCCCAAACCAAACAGGAGGCGACGGGCGGTGTGGGCCGGTGCCTCCATAGTATCCACGAAACGGGTCTAACGCATCAAATCAACGGCTGATTGTTACTCAAATATCAAGTTCAATATTGAGATTTTGAATGAGTTCTTTGTATCGGTTACGGATTGTCACTTCTGTGACACCAGCAACTTCTGCAACTTCTCGCTGAGTTCGACGCTTACCACACAACACACTAGCGATGTAAATGATAGATGCCGCTATTCCAGTTGGTCCGCGACCACTTGTCAATTCTTTTTCTTGTGCTGCTTTGATGAGTTCGTATGCTTTAGCTTCAACTTCAGCATCTAGACCAAGTCCAGAACAGAATCTTGAGATGTAATCTTCAGGTCCTGTTGGCATAATTCGCATTTTAAGTTCACGAACCATGAATCGGTATGTTCTACCAATTTCTTTGCGGCCAGTCCTACTTGCTTGCCCGATTTCATCGAGTGTCCTTGGTACACCACATTGACGGCAAGCAG
The DNA here is from genome assembly GCA_012964335.1 of Candidatus Poseidoniales archaeon. Classification (GTDB taxonomy): domain Archaea; phylum Thermoplasmatota; class Poseidoniia; order Poseidoniales; family Thalassarchaeaceae; genus MGIIb-Q1. The sequence continues at coordinate 15,619 of DTUF01000033.1, forward strand.
CATACAAACTTGCGGCTGCAACACCTTCAATTGAACGGCCTCTAATTAGCCGCTTTTCGACTGCTTTCTTGTAATTCACAGCCGCTGCTTCACGAACTGATTTTGGCAATTCTAGACGACTTGCCATTCGGTCAAGTTCAGCCAAAGCCATAGCCAAATTTCTTTCAGTCGCATTGGAGACTCTACTGCGCTTTTGCCATTTTCTCATTCGATAGAATTGAGAACGGAATCTGCTATTAATTGTCTTTCCAGAATAATCTTTATTCTGCCAATCAATATCAGTTGACAACCCTTTATCGTGCAGCATTACTGTCATGGGTGCACCTGTTCGAGCCCTCTGATCACCTTGCTCAGGACTGAAAACACGCCACTCAGCACCTTGATCAATGACATTATCCTCAATCACTAATCCACAATCCTGACAAACAGTTTCACCTCTTGTTTGGTCATGGTCAAGGCTCCTACTATTACACTCAGGACACTTTACAATATCTTCAATTTGTACGGGTTGTTTTTTAGCCAAAATAATCACTTCACTACTTACCTCAACTACCATTGTTAAGAGAAAGGTATAAACGGCGTTCGGCCGGGGTTATATAAGGTTTAGCGGCTAATTTACACCTAATAAAATATGATAAATTGAATCTATATATTGACTTGAGAATTGTGATAAGTGACGGTCACCTCGGAGTCTCTGCCCATAGGGCAGGTGATGAACAATGGCAGATATATGGCCGCCTCAAGAAATCACGTTGACTTCTGGAAAGAGAGTCTTATTTTTAACCAAGAATTTAGATTTAATTCGCCAACAATTGTATGATGGACTAAATCTATCGATGTCAGACCTTACTGTTGATGAATTATTGGATGACATCAATACCGATGTCATGACTCCTGCTTGGGTTTGTTTTGACCATGATCCTGCCGAAATTGCAAAAAACGGTTACGCGGGTTTAATTCACAATGGAAAACGTGTTTTTGAAGAAGACGCTTTGATAAATGGAAATTTTGAAGTTATTGTTTCTGGCCATCGTAAAGGAACTGGAAGTAGTAGAGAAACTGCGGCCCAAGCGGAAAAGTGGGCTGGAATTAGAATCGTCATCGCCGCATCTTTCGCACCAATTCATGAAAGAAATAACATCAATCTTGGTCAATTAATGGGCGACCACGAGATGCTGGAACGACTCCAAAACGGAGCAACTCTTTCCCTTTCTGAATTTATTGATAAATACGATCCAATTACAAAACTCATCGTTGAAAATGGTGGAATATTCCCCTTTGCAAAACAATTGAAATCAGGCAATATCGAATTGCCAATCCCTGAATGTAAACAAAGACCCATGACAATGTGTGAAAAAATTATTTCGAATAAGCTACTCGCCACTAATGGCAAAACTGCTTACGTTGAACCACATAATGCAGTACTCGCAGCAGTTAATGGCGGCTACTCTCACGAGTTCACAACCGCACAAGTACATGAATTCTTGAAGCATGAGTATGGAGAAAACTACACCTTACCGGACCCGAACAAATTCGCAGTTTTTGAGGACCACTTGCTGTATGCTACAGGTGTTCCACGATTTGGCCCATTCACAGAAAAAATACAAACACTCAGAAATATGCAAAATCTCTTCCAGCAACATACTGGGGTCCGAGATTATTCTGCAATAGATGGAATTAGCCCAGGAATTTGCCATCAAGTTGCTAGAGAGGAATTTATTGATGTGGGGGATTTTATTCAAGCAACTGATAGCCACACTTGCATGGGTGGTGCTTCCAACGCGCTGACTTATGGAGTTGGCTCAACTGAATATGCTAACCTCGCTTACAATCAATTTGCATTCGTAAATGTTCCAGAGTCTATACGCTTCGAATTGGAAGGGGAACTCAATCCAGGTTGCACTGCAAAAGATGTTATTCTACACATTTTGTTGAAATACGCAAGTACATCTGAAACTCTTGACCGGTCAATGGAGTTTGGAGGACCTGGGCTAGCCAGTCTTTCTATGGATGAACGAGCAACTCTTTGCAATATGGCCACCGAGTGTAGTGCTAAAACCGGGATATGTGAGCCTGATGATGTTACGGTTGAATGGTTATTGAAACGACGCGAGAACCTCAGCGAAGAGGACATCCGTGCTGCTTTCGTACTGCCTGACGAAGGAGCACATTATGACGGAGGGGTGTTCACCATCAACCTCTCTGAAATTGTGCCAATGGTTGCCCATCCTGGTAACCCTGACGAAGGAATACCATCAGACCCAACAAATGGAGTGAACATCTCTGATATTGGTGATATTCCTATTGATATCGCTTATGCTGGTTCATGTACTGCTGGTAAAGCAGATGATTTCAGATATTATGCCGAAGTCGTTGAGGCTGCTCTAGAAGCCGGTGTGACTATTCCAGATGGAGTTGAGTGTTACATTCAATTTGGTTCGAAAACGGTCAAAGAATATTCTGAGAGTATGGGTTGGAATAAAATGTTCATTCAAGCTGGTGTGAAACTGATTGACCCTGGGTGTGGTGCTTGTATTGGTGCGGGACCTGGAGTTTCAGATAATCCAGATCAAGTAACCGTATCCGCTATCAATCGAAATTTCCAAGGTAGGTCAGGGCCCGGAAAGCTCTACCTTGCTAGCCCTCTAACAGTGATGGCGAGTGCTTTTGTTGGGAAAATTGTTGCTTGGGAACCAAGTTTATTCAATTCCGTTTGAATAATGACTGTTCTCATATATTGTCAATTCCATATCGGATTGAAAATATACTATTTGGTATAACTTTCCCCCACACTCCTTATGACCTGTCGGGCATGTGGGAGTTTTTGCCGCTAACTAGCCCCTCGTCATTCGGCCGAGGGAGGACTGGAGGGAGGGTGATGAGACATGGTGTCTACACGTAGCAAAATGCAACAAGCAAGTATTAGCGAATTTTTTGAGAAGAATAAACACTTCCTCGGCTTTGATACGCTAAATCGGTCAATCATTACTGCCACAAAAGAATCGGTTGATAATTCTCTTGATGCTTGTGAAGAAGCGCGCTTACTTCCAGATATACATATTGAAATCAGAAAAGTGAAAGGAAAGAGTGACGAACTAGTAATGATTAGTCAAGATAATGGCCCAGGGATTCCGCCTGATTCAATTACCAAAGTGTTTGGGAGCTTGCTTTTTGGCTCTCGGTTCCATACTATTCGTCAAACTAGAGGGCAACAAGGAATCGGTATTACCGGCGTCGTGATGTATAGTCAACTAACTACTGGAAAAAAGACTCGAGTTATTTCCAAAGTCAAACAAGAAGCGACGGCAGTTTATGTTGACATAGGACTTGACACCAAGAAAAATAAAGCGATTTCAAGTAACCGAAAGAGAAACCATTGGTTCAATTCTGATGGTGAAATCATTGAGCACGGTGTTAAGGTTCAAGCACATATGAAGGCGAAGTATCAGCGCGGAAAGCAGAGTGTTCATCAATATCTAAGAATGACTTCCATAGTCAATCCACACGCATCACTATCTCTGATAGTTTATGATGAAGATGGAGCAGTCATTGATGAGGGAGATTGGCCGAGAGTTACTGATGTACTACCACACCCTGTAAAAGAGATTAGGCCTCATCCTCATGGTCAAGAAATAGGCTCATTTCAACGTTTTCTAAGGGATTCTGTAGAAAGAAAGATGACTTCATTCTTGCGTCATAATTTCTCAGGAGTTTCAATGCGAGCAGCGAGAGAGATTCTACTTAAATCAGAAATTGATGAATCAAGAAAGCCTGGTTCCATCACAGCCCCCGAAGCACAAGCAATGCTTGTGGCCTTCAAAAAGGTCAAATTACTTGCACCACCAACTGACTGTTTATCGCCAATTGAAGATTTACTAATCAAGAAAGGATTGTCAAAAGCCATTGATTCAAAATTCGTTTCTACTGTAACGCGCTCCCCATCAGTTGCGGGAGGGAATCCGTTTCAGGTTGAAGTCGGATTAATTTTTGGCACTGATTTACCTTCAGACAGCCCTGTTGAAGTCCTTAGAGTTGCTAATCGTGTCCCACTGATGTATCAACAAGGTGGTTGCCTCCTTACAAAATCAATTGAAAGTGTTGATTGGAAGAAGTATGGACTTGAACACCCCGGAGGAAGAGGCGTGCCTAAAGGCCCAGCCGCGATTCTAGTCCATCTTGCCAGCACTCATGTCCAATTTACTAGCGAAGCGAAGGAGGCGCTATCTGATAATGAAGAGGTGTTTAACGAAATTCGCTTAGCTCTGCAAGAAGTAGGAAGAGGTTTGAGGAATCACAAGCGTAAGAGCAAGCAGAGAGAAAAGGCACTCGAAAAATTTGAATTAGTTAATGTGATACTACCAGAAATAAGCGCCAAATGCAGTGCCATTCTCGGCCGAGAAGAACCCGACTTGGCACCAGTCATTACTAGCATTATGAATGCTGTATTTTCAGAAGAAATGTCTGAATGGGATAGTAATGAAAAGGTCACAAAATGTTCTATAAAATTATTCAATTATACAAGCCGTCCTCGCCAGTATACTATCTTAGCAACTTGGCCTGAACGAGAAGGCGTAGAGATAGTTAACGAAAATATTGAGGGGAGGCGCGAAGCTAGAGGTTTGAGAAAATGGAAACTTGAGACTTTGCAACCGAGTGAAAATTTGGAAATTTCATTCTCTATTGATGGCTTATCAAAAGGAGATTGGACTCAATTTGATGTGTTCTTCCGCGGTTCTGGTGAAATCATCGGAGCAATGAAATTAGATGAGAAAATACTTGAAGAAATTAGGAGAGAGGAAATGGCTGCAATAGAAGAAGAGATGGTGGCTGCTGAACATGTGGCCGACGAGGTGATGGGGTCTGACATTGATGATTCTAAAGACCTTGATTCGGCAGAACTTGATGAAGCATTGAATTCCCCCTTGGGGGACGTTTCCAGTGAAACAACAGTGGTTGAAGGTATTGAGGAGAATGGGGCTGAGGATAGTGAAACTTTGAATCGTGAAGAAATCACAGATGACCCCACTAATTCTACGAGGCAATCAAAACTTTTTGAAGATAAGGAATGGAGTGGTGAAGAATGAATTCTAGTAGAAATAAGACGAATGAAAGTGTAGTTTCATCATTACATGAGGTTGCTGAAGAAATGCATAACAAAATGATGAGGGGAACCGCTCCAACAATGTCATTACCTGTTAGGACAAAGAAAAATATTGAGTTCAATAAGCGATTAGGGGTTTTCAAGTACGGTAAAAAAAGGTCAATTCGTGATGCTACTTCACTTCGTTCAGCCAACCAATTACTCAGGGCTTTGCATATTATTGAATTTATTGAGGAGATGATTAACAGTGGTAAATCTTCAACACTGAGAGAGATGTACTACATTTCTGAAGGTTGGGGACATGGGAAGTTTGGCAGTCAGAATGAAAGTAACAACCTTGCTGAAGATCTTGAAATTGTCACGAAATGCATGCGTGAGGACTTCAAACTAAGGCCAGAAGAAGATGGCGCTAGAATGATTGGAGATATCACTATCAACGAGCGGAATCGAAAAGGGGATTGGATGAGAATAAATGCTCGTGACGATGTTGGTGATTCTGGATATGGAGTTCCTTACAATGTTGAATCAGAAAAATTGAGATTGATTGCAAACGATGTAGACTTCATCATGGCAATAGAAACAGGTGGGATGTTTGATAGATTAGTTGAAAACGGGTTTGACGAAGAACACCGAGCTGGTTTGCTTCATCTTAAAGGACAGCCAGCGCGCTCCACCCGCAGAATTATGAAACGAATGAATGAAGAATGGAATCTACCAATAATTGTATTCCTTGACGGCGACCCTTGGTCGTTCAGAATATTCGCCAGTATTGCATATGGAGCCATTAAGACTGCACACATCTCTGAATATCTAGCAACACCATCCGCAACATATCTCGGAATTACTGCTGATGATATTCTTGCTTATGACCTACCATCTGATGATTTATCTAGCAAAGATATTGAAGCACTAAAAGCAGAATTAACAGACCCGAGGTTTGCGGATGGTTGGTGGCAGAATCAAATCAATATGATGCTCGACCTTGGTAAAAAAGCTGAACAGCAATCTTTAGCAAAGTATGGTCTTGACTTCGTTACTGACACATATTTACCAGAAAAACTGGCTGAGTTAGGATTGATCTAATCGTCACTTCCAAGAACTGCCCACCATGGTAATTGGGATTTATTGCCAGCAATAATGACTGTTCTATCTGCATCTGCGATTTCATACATCATTCGCTCTCTTACCTCAGTAATGATCGCTTCTGCCCGAGGTACTTCCAAGCGAAGGGTTTCGCTCCAAGCATCCAAATCAACTGGACGGCGAGGTCGTTCTAACAGGGTGTGTACAAGATTGCGTTCTTCGTATTGAGAGAAATTCTCATCTACAGATGAAGATACTCTGCTCATAACTTGTTGATGAAGAGCAATTAATGCGTCTCTCTGGGCATCAAGGGTTTCCAACGTTTCGTTGAGTTGGCCTACTAACTCCATTGCCTCAGCAACTGAAACTTTGCGCCTCCCGCCAATTTTTTCAGCTACTGGTATTGCTGAATCGGGTAGTCTAGAGGATAGCCTAACAGGGCCACCAACCGGCAGAGTTCTGTGGTCAGAACGAAACAAGTCTGGCCCCAAATCTAATCGCAGAGAAAATGATTGTTTTACTGAAAAAATCTTCTTTGGGGGACCACCTTTGTCGCTCCTAACTTGCTCAGATTGAACAAATCCCGCGTCCCCCAAAACCTTCAGGTGTTTCATCACAGCCTGCTGACTGATTTCAAGATGTTTTGATAGTTGAAGTGGGTAATGTGGCTCTCTCACTAACATCTCTAGGATTTGCCGACGGGCTTTATTTTCAAGAATTGTCAAGGCAGTGTCAAAGTCAACCACACTATTCAACCCAAGGTTGTGTAATCAGTCCCCTTGTAAAAACCCACCTGCAAAAAGTGATTATATGTCATCAAAGTCAACAATTCTCGATTCTTGCATTGAAATATCAGCAGCATAAGCGATTCTGTGACTGTTTAATGAATCACTCAAAGACGTGGTTGCAAGAGATGGTTGCTCACCCCTCACCAAACTCAAGAAGTCTTGTACAAGGCGTAGGTCACCCCCACCGTGCATGTCTTCACTGACTCCTGTATCTACTACCTCTTGGGTATACTCTTTTCCATCCGTTGCAGCTGGTTTCCATAATGTAAACTGACCACTAGTCATATCGCCAAAAATTTCCCCTTTTGTTCCAACAATTTGTAATCTACGTGTTGCTCTAGAACTGTTACTGACTAAATCATGGCTTGCGATTGAGCCGTTTTCAAATTCAATAATAACTGATTGACGGTCTGCAACATCGTTTTCACTATGCCAAACACAACGCCCATAATCGGTGGCGGCAATGTGAATTGCTGATGATTTAGTATCGTTTTCCTCACCCTGCTCGTAATTCTTCTCACCTGCTAAGGCGTAAAATGACCACCAATCATTATCGATGTAATGGCGCTTTGCTGAATATTGACAATCACGCTCAATCTCACAATCAAAACAATTCTCCCCTGCTCCTTCAGGGGCATTTTTTGTAGTGAAGAAATGACGACCACCCATTGAAGAAATCTTAGTCGGTTTGATGCCACTGTTAAACCAACAAATAAGGTCTAAATCATGACAACATTTTGCTAACATGATGGGGTTTACTTCACGTCTATTCCATTTCCCTCTTACAAATGCTACAGCCATGTGATGGTAAGATACGTTTTCTGTTGAGTGGATATGGATAATTTCACCTATATCCCCCGCCACAATCCTCTGCTGAATAGCATTGTAAAACGGAGCATATCTCAAAACATGGCAAATCACAACTTTGACACCAGCCTTGGTAACTGCAGCATCAAGCAAATTCAACTCACTAGAATTCGGTGCAATTGGCTTTTCCAATAAAACATGATATCCTGCTTCTACAAGAGGAATTGTTGTTTCAACATGAGCCTCATCCATCGTTCCGTTTATCGCAATATCCCCAAATCTTGGAATGGCTGCTAACTCCTGACTTGAAGAGAAACACTTGTCGCTTGGAATATTATATTTTTCCGCAAAATTTGCCAATCTATCGCCATCGGGGTCAGCTAATCCAACAACTTCCATTTCATCAGGGTGCTGGAGTGCATATGAAGCATAACAAGCCGTTCTGTGGCCTAACCCAACAAGCACAGCGCGTACCCTAACCATGCCCCCCACGAGTAGCGAGGAGAGGTTCACACTCTTGAGACCCGCGAGGAATTGATAGTCAGAAAAACCAACGGTTGTATGACTGAAGCACACAAGCATCAAAGGGGGTGGGTTAGAGGCGAGAGTGATGATGAAGAAGTGGTTCATGCGTCAGTATTGGCGATTACAACAATCCCAGACACTCATTTCTATGGTGTTCTGGTGTACCACACTCACACTACTCATTTGGCCATATGTTAGTTGGAGGTTTGATTCCGGACAAGAAGCACTCGGTATTGCAATGACCTATTGGGGCCTTGGCTCAATTGCAACAGGTGTACTACTTACCGTTCTTTCAATTGGCTATATTTATGACCAATTCTTGGCATTATGGAAGGAACAACGAACCGTTGACACCGAACGCAATCCATTCGGAACTTATGCACTCATTCCTGCCAATGTAATGATAATTGGAATGATGAATCGCGTATTAAGAGACAATGCAGATGGGGACGAGAAAGTTATTGCCACCTGTGATTGGATAGATGAGTGGCTCAAGTGGTGCAGTTCACAGGAAATTTGGGCCCGCTCTCAGAGGTTTTGGGATGACACATTCCCTGAACCTGTACCGGACTTGTTCTTCTTACCAGATGATGCGGTGGAAGCCGCTAGAACTGTTGGTAAGGATCTTGATAATTGAGGGAATTCAACCCTCGTCCCAATCCTTCCAATTTGGTGCCTTTTCCCCGTCATCCTCTGATGGTGTGATTGAAGATTCTGTGTCTATTTCGGTGACTGGAATTTCAGATGATTGAGATTCTTTGACACTTTCCTTGAAGGATTTTACTGCATCGGTTGAGTTATCGTCAGGTCGGTCCGAAAAGGGAGGTGGTACTGACTTTGAAGCCAGGCCACTTGGCATTTGAATATCTACTGTGATTTTACCATCAGGACCGGCCCTCTCTTGTAATCTAGCAAGTGCGTAAATCTGTTCAGTTGTCAGTACTGCGCCGCTATTAGTAAGTCCCTCCATCTGCAAATTTAGCTGTCTGCCGTCTGATGTTTTTAGAGTTACATTTGATGAGTTAACTACATCTTTCCTCCTCAATAAGAAGAGGACAATAGAGACTGGAAGTAAACAGATTGAAACTACTAGTGAGAAGCAAGAAGAAAGGAATGATGGATGAGTTAATAATTCTTCACTAATCTTATTTTGGTCTACCAAGTATATTGTTTGATTTGAATTAGAAATAAATTCCATTGTGGTGGCTTCAGATGGTTGTACCCAACCCATCGCTGAATATGTGATCTCACCACCATCATATTCCATTTCTCCAACACCAGAATAAATTGAAGGCTCTTGAAGTTCCACTTCCTCCCCATCTTGAAGAATAGTGACTGAACCATCTATCTCATTAGATTCTGTAGTATTTTGAAATAACGAATAAGTTCGTAATCCAGTTAAATTGACCTCAACTGTTGCTCCGGGCTCAATAACCGCATCATTGAAATTATCGGGAACAAGACCATCGTTAATTGATGGTAATGTAATCGCTAAACCTATTGCTCCAAGGATAAAAGTGATGATTCCAGCAATAAAAAGTCGCTTCGGCCAGGGCGAGTGTGTTTGCCCTAAGTCCTCGCTCATGAATTAGCCCACACGCTTGATGTTTGAAAGGAGAGCGGTGCAACATGATACTCTATTCAGCCTAAAAACTAGAACTAAAATCATCGCATATGGCACTCTTCCCCACTCATATGAAGAGTGGGGAAGAGGCTGTAGTATTGTTCAATCAGAACATTTCATTTGTGGCTAACAGACTACTCTGCTCTGCAACCTTCGCAAGAGCTTCTTTACGGCGGCCGTGCATTACTAATCCAGCCACTGCAAGCAATGACAATGTTAGTAGAATAATAATTCCCGGTACACCCCATGCACCAAGTGTTTCAGTTGCTTGGTCAATCCATCCATTACTAGACTTCAAACCACCCTCCAACTCGAAAATATTGTCACGCTCACTTGACTCAACTATCATGTTGTCTGGGTCAATCACTAAGATGATATCGTGATTTCCAGCCTTGACTGGATAAAGAAGAACAATCACCGCAGGATCGTTTCGTTCTGCAGCATCAGGGGGCATAAGCGCACCGATAACTTGTCTATAAGCGACATTCTCCTCATCACATCCATTCTTACGCACATCATCTTTAGTTTGGTCTTGACAGACAATAACATGAATATCAGTAGCGTGAACATTACCATCATTGATGATTTGTACCTCAATTGGTAACATATCTCCAACGTCTGCAGATTTTATACCTGCAGATACATCCAAAAATAGTAGGTTTGGTGCTCGCAAACGAATGGTGACAATTAATTCGTTAGTATCCAATAGTTCGCCTTCCCAAGACTCACTATCATCGGTATCACCATCTTGCATCATATTACCAAAGAAAGAACGAACTTTCAGACCAAGTTGCTGATTACCTAATGCTGCCTCAGTACTGATGTTAACAAGAACAACTACTGGGATTGTAGTATAAGATGCCATTTCAGGTAGAATCCAAGTTCCATCTGCATGGCGCACACACTCGTTTGCAGGTGATTCTTCTCCGACCCCAAGCTGTCTGCAAGGGATTTCAAACTGACCATCCATTATCGCCCATGAAACCTGCCACTTATCCAAGTGACTCATGCCTGGGCGCTCATTCCAAACACCTGAAGATAGGTCAATGGTATGGTTGTGTAGAGTTGCTCTATCAGGGACATTTCCATTGTTAGTAATATTGAGATTGAATCTCACTGTTCGACCTGGTGCTGTTGTCTTGACATCTGACTCAACAAATGGATCTAACAACAATTGCATATCATGGAATTCGTTAACTGTAATTGACAGTGTAATTGAATCACGCAAGCGGGTTGGCCTACCTGCTGCATCTGGATATGATTCTTCGCTGAATACATCTAGAACTACTTCATAAGCACCTGCTGTAACCATCAATGGCACATCGACTGTTACTGTGATGTTCTCAGATTGTCCACGTTGTAACTCAGAAAGTATGCCTCTTGGGACATCTACATCCCACAGAACCTCAACATTAGATGCTAGGTCGGTAACACGTGCGACACGTACGTCATAACGGTCAGCACCATTTCCATTGTTAGTAGTGATGATAGGTATCTCAAGTTCATCTGAAGGGTCCACTGTATACTCGTAAGGCGGTGCCATATCAACTACAGAAGATTCCAAATCATAAACATGAATCACATTAGTTGACAGAATCACTGAGTCTGAAACTCTACTTGCACCAGACAAATGTGCCTTAACTGTCAATGCTGGGCCGAGTCCTGCATTTGCATTATCAGGAGCACATACAACCGCTGTTACAGTATATGGATAATCGATAGTACCCCAGTGTCTAGGTTCATTCAACCCCATTGAATTGCCACCGGGCGCATTTGCGAAGTCTACTGTAAGAGTCCAGTGTTCTTCTCTCCAAACATGTTCTGGTATTTCGACTGGTCTTGCTGCCGGTGCTCCGGGTGTTGTGAAAACAATCCATCCTGGTTGGAAGTGTTTGATGACATCAATGTCATAACTTGCACAATCACCTGGCAACACATATTCTGTAGTATCATAGATTTCAAAGACAATATTACCGGTTGAGCGGATGCTGACATTAACATACAATTCCAATACATCCATTGTACCTGAAGCAACAGACTTACGCGGTTCTCCCATTGACCACCCCTTCAAGAACAGGGCAAATGTTCCAGGCTCTTGCGTCGTTGGCACGCTAATCTCGAGATTCTTAGTAACTGACTGGCCGGGATCAAGTGATACTTGTAGAGGGAACCGAATCTGCCAACCAAATGGAAGTAACCATTCTTGTTGCCCTTCAATCGTATTTGGATCGTAGAAAGCAAAGCTGTCAAACACATTTCCAATGTTTGTTATGGTAATAGAGAAAATTGCGGTTTGACCCTGTTCAACATCGGACCTTTCGTGCGAGGTGTCAAGTTGTATTCCGTGAACCACATCCATCATTGTCAGAGTCAATCTATCCGAACGAATAGCAGGATCTTTGTGAGATACCGCTGAAACCGTAACATACGAATTTTCGTCATGATGTGCCTGATAAACTGATGGCGCCCTTACTCTCAAATATATTCTCGCAGACTCTCCACCTTTTAGGTAAATATCTGTATCTGGGAAGATTGCGGTGTGGTTGTTAGCAAAGAACATCGTCATGGTCCAGTTTCCTGAGTTGCATTGTTGAGAAATACTGTGTGCTTCAGCAATTTCTTGCGGTACAATACACATCATGCTGAGATTCACAGAATATGTGTCAGCAACCAAGTCAACTGGTCCAGGTGTTGTGTTGTTGATTGTCATATTGAAGATGGTCTCTTCTCCAGGCTCAATAATGTGTAACCAATCAGCTTCTCCGTTTTCAAGGAAAACATCAACTTGACCAGTCAAAATATGTGTATAACATATCGTGTACATGTTGTTGTTTGAAGAACCATCACACTTTGTTGTGTCAGACCATGCCATGTGTGCACCACTGCCAAGGTCGTTTGCAAATGCTGGTGGTTGTCCCATTTCAGGTGCACGACCACTATTGGGACCTAACTTATCAGATGCCCACTTTGTTACTGGAGTTGGCTCCCATTCATCAAGAATGTATGAAGCCAATGAGTTGAGAGGAATTCCATCTGGGTATGCATCGTTGGTGTGATTCAAGCGAGTATACATCACTTCTTCTCCAGCAGTTACATTTGAATTCTCTAACCATGCGATGTGGATGTTATCTTGTGCGTCTGCAAGAATAGAAGGCATGTAAGATGATGGACCCCATGGCCGTGATGGTGGAATGTTATTCTTACCTTCAAATTCAGAAATTGGGTAATCGTAAATCTGTTTGATACCATATGTTGGTAGTCCACCAGGGACACCATTCCATTCACTTGAGCCACGTAGCCTTAGGCGCGAGTACCAAACTTCGTAGTTGTCATCTTTGTCAAATCCATAACCGCGAGCATCCATCCAAGCAAGGTGAGTGTTTCCACTTGAATCAATTGCAATTGATGGATGTAGACTGAATGCATCATCAATAGTGATTCTGGTATCATTCACCACGACAAGGCTGCCGTCTCCATTAGAGTCGACCGATGGGCCGATTCTCTCATAGTATGAGTTTCCAGTGACTGAATGTCCTGGGTCCCCATATCCCCAAGAGTTTGGCGGGTTATCAATGAGTGAATGAGGGTCTAGAACTGTTAGATAGATTTCACGAGAGTTGTTAGTAGCAAGATAAATCATTGCCTCAACTAGAAGGCTCATTGAATTTGAACCGCCGGACGGGAAAGCATGGGCTTGCCCACCTGCATCCGTATTACGAATGGTTGAGCCGGGGCAAATTCTCGGCCCTGTTGATGTTTGTCCATTCGGGCATTTTGCCATGTCAATACTTGCAGAAGCGACACCTTGGTTGTTTCCAGAATACAATGGAACTGGGGTTACTCCAGCAAGAACACAAGCGTCGTGTGCTTCGTTAATGCTCTGTGAATCTTGTTGGTCAATTGGGTGACCTCCATATGGTCCTTCATCAGAAATCGGCATTACAATCTTAGTTGCATTAGGATTCCATTTGTGGTCGCGCTGAGTTGGTGGGTTACCAGGTACATTACCACCTGCATCCTTCCATGATAGACAAGCCCATGTTGAACCAGGGCCCCAAAATTCAGAGTAGTAGCCACCATCTGAAGGGAGATTCGTTGCGGCACCACCGTAGACAACTTCTGTCAACTTTCGAATACCACCTGAATGATCAGATGGGTTAAGTCCAAGTGCGGTTGGGCGAACATTTCCACCTGAACCACCGGTTGCATAAGCAGTTGCGCAAGTGCCACCACTAGCAGCACTTGGAGTATTACCACTGAGAAGATACAATGTTTCGTAAACCGAGATGTTTGCATCCATCAGCATTGGTTTGATACCACGGAAATAACCACCGCTTGACCATTGGCCACCATAAAACACAGTGCACATGTCACCCCATTCTTGGTACATTGAACCTGATGTATCAATTGGTGCTGCGAATTCCACTTTTCCGCCACGTGTATCATCCCATACAATCTGAACGAAGTCGTTCGCGTCAACAGCTATGTCTGGATGTCCTTTATGACCAATAATTGGTGTTAGTAGGGTGTCATCAATTGCAGTTATTGCTTCTCGGGTAGAGAGGTCAATGTCTAGCATTGTGTAGTATATCTGTGGTTGTTGGTAAAATTTGTCAAGTTGCTCATACGAATCCTGCCAAACAATGTGAACTGAGCCAAGCGAGTCGAGTGCTATGGCTGGCCATCCTCTGTCTTGGTTTCGTTGGCTAACTATGAAATCATCAATCATTGAAAGAGTTGAATCGTCACCCGGTGAACCGTCTTGAGGGTGGAATGAAGGGTCTAGGAGAGTGTACACAATTGAGTGCTGACCAGCAGTGTTAGTCCATACAACATGCACCATTCCACTGTCATCAACCTCAATATCTGGGTTCCATGCACGGTGAGCACCTGTATTGGATATCTGAGTTGCAGAAATTACTGTCTGCGCTCTTGCATCTAACATTGTATAAAACAAATGTTGGGTGTTCCTACTCCACACAATGTGGATATTACCGGCTGCGTCAGAATCAACTGCCGCCATTCTATCATTCACTTGGCCACCATCGACCACTTGTACTGCATCTGTGATGACCACTTGGGCTGCTTCTACATCTCCAATTGCTGGTGAATAGCCTGCCAAAAGGCTACTCATCACCATCAGTAAAACCATCATCACACTCTTATTTGTGTCATTCATTTTTATCGACTCCTTCAGTATCACTACTGTGTTATCGTGAATGTCATAGATTTGGTACTTAACCGCGACGCTTTGCGGTCAAATTTTGATTTAAATTATCCAATAAAAAATCAAGCCTTAAATCAACAGATTCAACCACGATTATTTCGTCTTTCATTGCCATTCTGATGGATCAAAACCAGAACCGAAAGAACCGCCTTCATCGGTTGACACTACATTGTCTCGTTGTGGGGGTAAACGTTGTACTCCTTGCTGTTGTTGCCAGTCATCAACCGGCCCGGGTTTACCAACCCCTGGGCCAAATGAATACTTTATTTCATGGATTAATGCTAATTTTGTGAGCCATAAATGACGAAGTGTTTGCATCAACTCATTTTGACTCAATCCATCTGTCCAAATTGGTTTACTAAGATTAAACGCTTGAAGTGGGCCGGGTGGACTCTCTGTAGAATTTCGAACATGTAAAACCCAATCAACTCCACTACGGGTTAAGTGAAGGCGGCTTTCGTGTAACCAACCCTCCCAACCAGAATCGTCTTCTTCACTTCGCTTAGACATTGCATCTTGTTGACCTGCATCTACTTGAGTGACTGTTGATACTACTACCAAATTCCGCTGTTTTGGTGATGCGATATTGAACACGTGACCATGTGGTGTTGGTGGGTAACGCACCATCAGATGAAAATCAGCGCGCTGGTCGGGTCGCTCCCTGACCTCAAGCCCTTCACTGATTAGCCAATCGCGTATATTGGCCTCGTAATCACCACTCATAGAAGTCGTGAGGATGGCACACTATTTGAGCGCACCG
Organism: Candidatus Poseidoniales archaeon; assembly: GCA_012964335.1. GTDB lineage: Archaea > Thermoplasmatota > Poseidoniia > Poseidoniales > Thalassarchaeaceae > MGIIb-Q1. Next base: position 31,534 of record DTUF01000033.1, read on the forward strand.
AGCATCTCAGATAAATTATCAAATTCAGTTTTGAGAGAATCCCAACCCTTTGTACGGGATGATGAATATGTGTGAAAATTTCTTCTAATGTCAATAGTAATACGAAGAAAGGCCCTACACGCGAAAGAACTCACATCGGTGATAAACCAAAGGAAAAGAAAGAGGGTTGGCACCATAATGTAAGCTGAATATTCTGGGAAATAACCCATCCGCAATAACACCAAAGCTGTGCCAAAGTGAATTAGTGGGCGAATAAAGACGGTGCCAAGCAGGTTTGACATCATATGGAAAGTTGTTCTTTTATCAACCGCTTCGCCATTGAATTTAGCAAGCAAGAACCCAATGAGAGATTGAATACCATTACCAACAATTGAGAAAGGTAATGCAAGAGCGATTAGAGGTATGAGAATCAATGCCAATGCTATATTTTTCCAGTTTATCTCGGCAGAGGTAGGGTGGGCTGCGCGCGCGTCTAGCCCCATTTCATGAAGTGTTTTAGCGGCTTTTCGCGCCGGTTCAGTTAGTTTTGAAGTGACCGCTAAATCCTCCTCGCCACACGCCTCTGGCCCATGCCATACTTTGTTTTTTGAACCGCGCATTTGGTCGCGGATTTCGCGCCCGTGTAATACTTCTTGTTGCCAAGTAGTCAAGCGTTCTCCTGCTAATCCAGCATCAAGGTGACCAAGCAATAACCACGCTCGCCATGTCTCAATATCGGGAGCATCAGGGGTTAAGTAACCTAACCTATCTCTCATCTCATTTCGAACGCTGATGGTTGTTTCTTTATCCGGCTCAACCCATTCACCAGCGAGTAATTTAGCTCCATGGTTTTTATCAGGAAGTTCAGGAAGATGAATAGGCTCAGCAAATTCAACCAAGACTTCTGAAAACCACGCGTGAGGGTCACGAAAAGTAAGTCCTACCGGTAAAATTACTGGAATATCATTACCAATTTCTCTTGCTAAGGCTGCAGCATTGAGGGCTGAACGAACTGGTCCTGTTCGTAAACGGATAAGGTGGGACTCGCTGTGGGAATGTCCTTCAGGTAACAATATTGATGCTTGACCATGAGCGAGTTTTGATGCAACAGTCAACATACTTGCAGTATTAACACGGGTTGCTACTTCATCATCAACAAACCCTCTCAATCTCTCTGCTTGGCGAAGCAATGGTTGGACCCCCATTCTCCTACCCCACCAACCAATAATAGGCCCTGTTAGGACATCTTGTCGACCTGCGAAAACAAATGGCTTGTTTATTTTTAGAACTATCACTAGTGGATCTATCAAACCTGCAGTGTGCCATGCAACGGCAAGTACCCCTGGTCCATCGTTGGGATCTTCGCCATGATAATGGTACCAAGTTTTACTCATCACATGATCATGACCATATTGCATCATCTGGCGGATGATTGGCCAAAAACCAGCAGTTGTAAGATGGGTATCAGAAAAATCAGGTTTGTGATATTTGAGAATACGCTCAAGATTTACATTGCTTGAACGCTTTGTCAGTGGGGGTAATTCATCGCCACGATGGTCAACACCCTCTTCCATACACCTTCGGAGACAGCATCAAACCATCAATTCGCCGGGTGTTTAATTTTCGGATAATTCATCTGCAAGATTTGCTAGCGCAGCAAAATCAGGGTCTACTGAGCCAGGTGGAGGCGTGTTGGGGAACATAGCCAATGCACTCTTGCCACCATCTCCGTGTTTTCTGGGAATGACATGAATATGGACGTGTGGTATTTCTTGACCCGCTGCTGGCCCATCATGAACAACAATTGTGCAATCCTGTGTCCCAAAATGATTACACAACTTTTCTGAAACTATTGCTACGCCCTCCATCAAAGAGTGTTGGCTCTCTTTACTCAAATCCCTAAGCCTCTGCTTTTGCTCAACCGGAACTACGAGTGTGTGGCCTTCTGCGCGTGGATTAATGTCAAGAAATGCAACCCATAACTCATTCTTAGAAATGAAGGATGCTGGGATTTCTCCTTCGATTATCTTACTGAATAAACTGGGCTCCATTATGCACAACTCCCGGGAGGAGTCCACACATATTCGATACCTTTGTGACTAGGCCCTTCCCAACTAATACGGTGGCTCCCTCCAATCAAATCAATAGTGCCATCACCATCAATATCACCTGAATCAAATGTCATTACATATCTCAAAATTTGAGTGGATTCGTGGCGAGTAAATTGCTCATTGCCATCATTCTCTAATATCACAATATCAATACGGTCCCAACCAGGAAAGAACTCTGTAATCTGTAACGTTCCAACCACGATGTCAAGGTCGCCATCATCATCAATGTCAACCGCGTGACCAGTAAATGCACCCCATACATTGGTTAATCGGTGACGAATGAATTCCCCTGAGCCATCATTCTCTAACCAATTCACACCATGATAAGAATGGGGGTCAATTTCTGCTGGTAAATCCATATCAAGGGTGTCACCATTAGAATAAATAATGTCTGAATCACCATCTTGGTCAAGGTCAACTACCTCTAATCCAGACATTCCGTAGAACGTTTCATCTTCGTTCACCAGAGAATGCTTCGTGAAGTTACCCTCGCCATTATTTCGATAAATGTTGATTTCTTCTGATACCTGAGAAAGAGAGACCGCGATGTCCAAATCTCCATCACCATCAAGGTCAAATGGGAATGCGTGGATTACGCCTGAGCGCTCATCGATATTATGTCTGACCCAAGTATTGTTTTCACTTTGCTCTAACCAGAATAAGCTACCCTCTAGATTGCCAAACTCACAGACTACTAAATCTAAATCACCATCAAGGTCAAAATCACCTGATTCGGCACATACTGTTCGACCAATTCCATCTATCAATGTAATCGGTTGAAACTCATCGTCTGCAAGTCCTTTCAACATCACGACTTTACCAACTAATTCGTCTGCGGGAGGGAGAATACCAATATCTGCAACGATGATATCAGTGAAACCATCCTCATCTAAATCCACAATATGAGTTCTAACTGGAGCAATGAAACCATCGCTGAACACCTGCTCAACACAGCCGTCTTCGTCACAAATTACCCTAGTAATTGTCCCATCCAAAGGATGGGTTGAGAATATTTCATCCACCCCATTACCATCTAAATCTGCCAATCTAATGTTAGCTGTTGTCACACCATCGGGGTCAGGTAAATATTCTATTGTTGAAAGCCCCTCTTCACACGGTTCTTCTTTTGGAGGGGAAACACAACCTGAAAAAAATACACCCAAAATCATCAGCATGATTAGAATTGAGTGTAGTCGCATGGTTGTCGCAGGTTGGCAGAGATGGTCAACATTGCGGCTATTCAATGAATACGAATTACTCGTCACTGCGTTGATGACTGCCACACGATTCAACTCGACCCATTGCTGACTCAACCGCATTTTGGGAGACTCTTACCATTCCTTCAAGACGAAATACCTCAACTAATTCAGTATTCATTACCGGACTCTCATCTGATAATGTGATTTGTGTCTCAGCAAGTTGTGAAAGTCGTTCTGCAGCACCAGTCAAGGAAGTCCCTTCACGACTTACCCCCATTGAATCCGACATAATTGAATTCAATTGGGTTGACACTTGGCCCCTTGTCATTCCAGAATCTGTTGCCGCTAATAATTTACCAAAGCGGTCTGCTGCTACTGTCAAAGCGGAATCAATCGCATCAGAATCTGAAAATTGTGAATCTGCAGCATGTTCTGCGGCAGAAGCACCTGCATTAGATCCACCATCAAGTGATTCTAACAACCTGTTACCAACAGCCATGTCAGCACCATGGAATCCACTACAAGCACAATCCCCAGCAGCAAATAATCCAGCGTGCGAAGATACTTTTCCAGTCTTATCACAAGGAACACCACCAATCGTGGTTGAAACTTGAGGGGAAATTGGAATCACTGTCTCACTCATTTGACCCCCAAGACGTGAAGATACTCTTTCTGAGGTATCACCATACCACACAGGAGTGCCTCGAGTTAGGACACGGGCGTCCAACACACATTGTTCGCCTGAATTGAGTAGGGATTGGGAGGCTTCGGAAATGCCACCTTCAGATGAGAATTCAATGTCACTACCTGAAGCCGAACGCACCGCTGCGCCATCGTCTAAGATTGCAAATGGTAGTTGCAGGCCATGCATCTGCATGCTAAGAGGATTCCAGCCTACAAATTCAAGATTGTTGAGAGAGACTCCTGCATCGGAAGCTAACCAAAGACCTGTTCCACCACTACCACCATTCCATGCTGATTCAAAACCGTCAGTGGCTAGAATTAGTGATTTTGCCTTCAATGCAACCATTTCACCACGCTGTACATCTAAGGTGATTAGGCCAGTTACTTCATTTGATTCAGTTACAAGGGAAAGTGATTGCATATCCCCCCTTCTAGAAATCGTTCGCTTCATGCACTGCTCTTCAAGGAGTGAATGCAATTCTCGGCCAGTAGTATCGCCAGTTGTTGCTACTCGTGATTGAGTCTGACCTGGTCCGGAACTGAGGAGCGGTAAGCCATTTTTTCCGCGGCGGAGAACAAGCCCCCAACGCTCTAATTCTGCTAGATGATCAAAGGCAGAAGCGGTTCTGTGACGTACTGTTGTTTCGTCACATTGACCTAATCCAACGGCAATTGTATCCTTTGCATGGCCATCATAATTGGTCTCGTTTAGTGATACAGCAAAGCCTTCAACTGATGTTGATGCGCCGCCTGAGCCTATTGCACCCTCTTCTAAAATTGTCACCGATGCCCCAGCATCATGAGCCGCGATAGCCGCTCGTAATCCGGCTACAGTGCCGCCTACAACAACTACATCCCAAGCTTCCATCAAAGCCCTCCACTAGCCGCCGCATCATAAAGCCCGCGCCGGGCGTCTCTACGAGACGCTGTGGGGTTTGACAACAATTTAATTTCTACAACTTAGTTTGCAACTGAGGGTATTTGATACGAGCGCGGCAGGATTTGAACCCGCGATCTGCGGCTTAGGAAGCCGCCGCCTTATCCAGCTGGGCCACGCGCCCGACTATTCGACCGGCCCACCTTAGATGACGGTTGTGGCAGTTAAGCCATTACCATACCATGCCGTAACCCTGCTTCAGAAACTTGGTGTAGGAATCTTTCAAACTGAATCCGAGGATACGAACTACGACTAAGTCGCGCATCACACTCTGAAAGACGATTGAGAAGTTCTCCTTGCAATTCTGATGGTAACATCAAACGTCCAGAAGTAAGGACTCTATGTAATTGCGATACCACGTCATCCTTGTCTAAAGACAACTCTCCCATTAGGCGGTCAAGTTCAGCCATTGCACCAGATAGAACCTTCTTCTTACGACCATATTCGGTCTCCCACCGCCATTCAATAATGCGGCCACGCAGAGCCATTTCCACCATTAATCTCCCACCTTGGAGGGTAGATGCTGCTACTAACTTGTGAACTGAAGAACGGTCCTCAATCTGGTCCGTACGTGTGAGAAGTTCTAGAGTGAATAACGCCTTTCTGAGATTACCGCCACTTACATGAATAATGTCTCCAAGAATTCCTGGTGCTGGCTCAACCCTTTCTTTGGCTGATATTTGTTTTAGAATTGATTCGATTCGCTCCGGCTCGACAGATGCAATTCGAACGTGTTTACTACGACTCCTCAAAGCATCCATGATTCTACTTGGTGCTCTAGCAGTGAAAATAAATCGCGAGGTTGCTGAATCTGATTCCATCATTCGGCGCAAATATGGTTGTCGCTTTGGGCCGAGATGGTCGGCATCTTCTATCACAATTAAACGACTGACTGGCGTTACCCCTTTTTCGGGTGGTTGTAATTCCACCCCGGCTGGTGGTGGGTCATCGGTTTCTGATGTCTCCCACATTGAGCGATCAAACGCCTCCAAGCTTGTTCTGCCTGCTAATGTATCTCTTGATGTTCTTCCAGATGGGCGTAGAAAATCCTCAAATTTTTGCATCGCGCCAGCTGTTCCAACTAAATCTCTTGCTTGCAATACGTGGGCCGTAGATTTCCAACCCGGCCCCAAAACTTGACGCGCCACTAATCTCCATGCCGCAGTCTTTCCAACTCCTGCTGGACCTGTAATCAGCAGGTGTGGTGGGCTTCCTGAAAGACTGACAGTAGTAAGTGCACGCCTGACTTGCTTGGAAACTGCCAATTCATCAAAGCGGCGAGGAGCGTGCTTCTCTAACCAACTCGGCATAGGACTAACTCAGGTGTTAGGCCCACAGTCTTTGAACTCAGCGATGGGATTGCTTTGTTTAGCCTACTCCGCCAATCAATTGTGGTTCACTCTTCCTCTAGGATTTCTTCAACCGTTTCACCGGCTCCGAACATGGACGCCACAATGGATGATATCCAATCAAACATGCTTTCACTAACCAATTAGGATTGAGCCAATGCTTCAACTTCAATTTCAAGCAACATCTCTGGATTAACTAACTCATGTACAACTACGAGGGTTGAAGCTGGCCTAATATCACTGAAGAATTCGCCATGAACTCGCATGATTTCGTCGCAGTCCTTTGCCCTCGTTGCATACATTCTAGTTCTTACCACGTCGTTTAGTGATGAATTCAGTTTCCCTAAAGCAGTCTCAATTCTTCCAAATATAATTCTGCATTGCTCAACAGGGTCGCCTTTAGCCAGTACGTTACCATCTGAATCGGTGGCTGTTGTTCCCGCAACATGGATTACATCCCCCACCCTAATCGCTCTTGAATAGCCTGCTATTCGTTCAAACGGGGTGCCACTTGACACCAACTCACGCCTCACCATCAAAAGGTGAAAGGGTGTGACAATAGATGACCTTTGTCAATCTGCCTTGAGCATTTTGTACGCGCCTTCGCCACCTTGTTCAGGGTCTGTACCAGAGCGACGGGGTTTGACAAATATACGGAAACCGCAACTTCGGCAGGACACGCCATTCTTCTCTTGGCTAAAAGCTTCCAAAGCACCGCACTTCAAGCAACGGTAGAGAACTTCTGTTGGTAGAGCATCTGCACCACATGCTTCACAGTTAATCCACTGTGTCCACCCTTTGATTCGGTGGTTCTCTTTACAGTTGATGTTGATGCACCGGTAGGTGAACATTCGGTCGTCTAGAAAGGTGTAAACTCGCTCCATACGAAGGCGCCGACCGGCCCGCCCTTTTTCAACCTCGCCCTTTGAGTGAAAGTCTTAATTACGCGATTGATGGCATATTTCAACAAAATTTTCCATTATTTTTGCACCATATTCTGAATCATTCACTTCTGGGTGAAACTGTAGACCAAAGCGGTTACCATCGTCATTTTCCATCGCTTGTACTTGACATGAAGGGCTACTAGCAGTAATGAAAAATCCATCTGGAACTATTGTCACTTCGTCGTTATGACTTTCCCAAACAACTTGAGTTTCTGGAGTTTCTTTGAATAATGTTCCACCTCCGTCATTGAGAGTGATTTCCATCGCCCCAAACTCGGGTGATTCTGCTTCTCCACAATCACCACCATAATGTCGAGCCATGAACTGGTGGCCAGCACAAATGCCAAGAATGGGTAATTCAAGTTCAAGTAATTCAGCACAATTTCCTAGTTTGCCAGTCAACCCTACACGTGCGGCTCCGCCTGAAAGAAGTAAGCCATCAAGTTCTCTAAGATCGCCAGAAAGTGTGTCATTGTGAATTATTTGAGTGTCTACTCCAAGGTAACGAAGCATCCTCCATTCTCTATGAGTCCACTGCCCACCGTTATCAACGACATCAATAACGAGAGGCGCATCCATGGCTATCAACCTCTTGGCGCTTGCCTGAATTCAATGAACTTGCCGCTTTCATTCTATGTCAGCGAGGCGAGTTAAGAATAATATTTTCATGCTGTGTTCTATCGCCGCGGCATTATCCCAGGCTTCGTTAAAATTAGCGCCAACAGCATATACCCCGCCGCCTCGGACAACGATTGCTTTGCATTTTGATTGCGCCAATCCTTCTGAAAGTTGACGCAAGAAATCATCCTCTGATACATCATCAGAATCAACTATCACAACTGACTCAAATCTCTGCTTACCTGCAAGGTCGGAAGGGCGGAGAACAAACAAATCCTGTTCAAGTGACATTGCAGTAGTGTAAGGGGCTGGAAGGTGTGCGCAAGCGGCACTACCATTATGCTCAAGTGAAGTTACTGCAAGTAAAATTGTGTGAATTTTCCAAGCACTTCCTACATCCAGGGGTGCCATTTCACCTAGTCTTCCTGAGGCAACGTGGCGCTCATCTAACTGACCTAGAGGAGATCCTTCTTTGGTGATATGAACAAGGTTTGGTTCATCAAGAGAGAGTGTGGAAATACTTCCAACAGTTGCATAGCAAAGACCATCCCGTTGTAATTGGCGCCCGATTCTGACAAAATCACTAACAACGTGGGCTGGAACTACAAAACCATCCCCAACTATTGGCGGCATCGGTTGAGTATCCATTTCATTGATTATACTTGTAGCATTTGTTAGCGCATTTCGCATTGAAAGATTTTCTGCCTGAAGAGCCTCAACATCTGACATTGGTGTTGCTGCCATTGATTGACCAATCATACCACCAATATCTACTGAAGGGGTGGGGGGTTCATCTGAAAATTCATCATCATCATCATTAACAGGTGTATCAACATCAGCACCTGACTCTGTATCATATTCTTGCTCTGCATTATTTTGTTGAACTTCAAGAGGGGTTCCGGCAGTTCGTTGTGGTGGTGCACTGCTGGCAGTAATTCCTGGAAACATTCCCATTGGCATCCCCATTGGCGCATCTTTTGGTGGCCCACTCGGTGGGCCGGTAGGCGGCCCTTTTGGTGAGGATTTTTCTTCTTCATTATCAGCCGCGCTGGGTGATGAATCTCCTTTCTTGGCCATGTCTCTCATTACGGCGAGTTGGGTTCTCATTAAATACAGGTTGGCTTTGGCCGAGCCATTCACTTAGCCCCGGTAGTGTAGTGGTCTATCATGAAGCCCTGTCGAGGCTTCGACCCGGATTCAAATTCCGGTCGGGGCGCCACGTGGTTTTTTGTTGTATTTTCAGGGGCTTCCCTCTCCTATATCCCAAATAATGTAAATTACTCTACAGGCCAAGTTTTCCATTCATCGGTTGTACCGACCTCTCTGAAATAATTTTGACCACTACTTTCTGGCCATTCAACCCATTCAAAACCATCTGAAATAACCGGGTTTTCAACCACAAGCGGTGGGCCTTTCACTTCTTGTGTGCCTGAAACTTCGCTTTCAGGTAATGAATTCACTCTCCTTTCAGTTTCTATTTCAAAATCTTCTTGCTCATCAACAACCACACCAGTATGATCCACTTCATCAAACAATTCTTGTTCTACTAACATACTCTCTGGCGGCCCTGCAGGAACCATTGGTTTCTTTACAAGATGTAATGCTTGAACAAAGAGGAGCAATACCATCAACGCTACAACAACTAAGGGTAACCAAGTCAATCCGGTGGATGTTTCTCCTTCTGGTGTTGTTTCTACTTGCTGCTCCCCGCTATTGTTGACTAAATCACCTTCATTTATCGTCTGATTAAGATTCGTAGTGTTTGAGAAAGATTGATTTTGGAAAGTATCGTTGTTGTATGAATTATTCTGGAAAGATTGATTTTGATATGTCTCATTATCAAATGTATTGTTTTGGTATGTGTTGTTCACATACGTGTTATTCACATATGTATTGTTGACATAGGTGTTATTCTCAGTATAATTCACTGATGAACTACCTCCACCACCATTCCCATCAGGAATTTGCCCTGGAGCACATCCCTCAGCGTTGGGACTCGCTCCTGCAGATGTCCTAGAACACTCATCAATTAGGTCAGAAATACCATCACCATCATCATCAGAATCTTCGTTCCAATCATGACAGCCATCAGCATCAAAATCCACAGTGGGGTTAGTAACCCACCCCATCACTCCAGTTGGACAGTTATCATCTACATCTAGAATGCCATCCGCATCATCATCCAAATCTTCATCTGAATCTCTGCACCCGTCTCCATCGTAATCTGTAATACTTCCAGAATACCAACCAACAGAACCGTTTGGACATGAATCATCGTAATCTTGGTAATGGTCATCATCATCATTGAGGTCTTCAGTAGCATCAAGACAGCCATCACCATCATTGTCAGTGATATTAGAGGATGTCCAGTTCAATTCACCACGGCCACAGGAGTCGTATTCATCTCTAATTCCATCATCATCGTCATCAACATCTTCAACACTATCTAAACAACCATCTCCGTCATGATCAGTTGAAGGGGTTGATATCCAGCCCAAACTACCCTTGGGGCAAGAGTCTACGGTGTCGTTGACCGAGTCATCATCATCGTCTAAATCTTCATTAGAATCCTTACAACCATCTGTATCATAATCGGTTGTGCCATTAGAAGACCAGTTTAGGGTACCAGCCATGCATGCATCATTGCTGTCAAGAAGACCATCGTTATCATCATCCAAATCCTCAACATCATCTTTGCAACCATCTGTATCGTGGTCGGTGGTGTTGTTTGAGGTCCAACCTAGTACCCCCATTGGGCAACTATCCACTGAATCTGCAATACCCTCTGCATCATCATCACCATCACAAATATCTCCTTGACTATCGCCATCATAATTTGTCTGGCTCGGATTGTAAATTTGCTGACAGTTGTCGCGGTTGTCTGTGATTCCATCGGCATCTGCATCCGCACTCATGCGCGCTAAAAATATGTCATCACCATCTGATGAATTAAGTGAATCAAGACCGAAAGTTCGAGCAGATGTTGAATAATGTAATTGGCCAGCTGCAGCCACCGTTCCATTACCTGTCGCGGTAACTTGTCGGACGGTTGCACTACCAGTCGGTTGTGCCGCCCATTCCCATGTGCCTAATGTAGAGGCCATAGCAACAAAGCCAGTGCCTGCTGAAGAGAGTGTAGTAAGTCCAACACTGATTACACCGTTTTTCTCCCCAACTACTACAACACTACTGTTCCCAACCATGTTGATGTCGTAAATATAGTCATTAGATACCCCGCCAAGAGCAATTGACCAATCCCAAACACCGCTGTTGTTGAATTTCGCGACGAATCCATCTCTACCCCCCCCAGAGTTCACCGAGCAACAATTAGGGAATGATACCGAGTTCTCAAAATGGCCTGCTAGATAGATGTCGCCAGTTGATGTAGTTTCAATAGACTCGATGAAGATACAATAGGTGGAACAGGTGGGAGCCCCCAACCACCACATTGAGGAATTATTAGGAATGAGGCGAATCAGTGCACCGGGGTAATTTCCTGGATATGATGTCCCGCCACTTGGATTACTAAAATATCCCGACTTTGCCCAAAACACCACACCCCCATTTGGATGCTCTGTCATCACTTCCATAGTTGCTGTACCTGAAGGTCCAGAGCGATGAAGGTTGATCCAACTACTTGTTGCCGCATGGCGCTGGGCGATGCAGATGTTCCAACTACCACTACCAGTAAATTGTGTCCCATGTATTGTGGTTGTACCCGAACAAGCCCCTGAAAAAAACACATCACCATTCATATCTACGGCGATGTCGAGGTTGACATATTGACTGGTGCTGAATCCAATCGTATCAGCAGACATCCAACCATTGACAGGGGACCAACTTGCAACCATGAATCCAGAACCACTATTACGACTTGTAAGACCAGAGATATCGACCCAACCATTCCAGTGAAAGCCAACCCATATCGTTCCATTCGGTCCAATAGCCATTGCCGCGAAATCCTTCTCATTGGTGTTGGAAGCTGTTGAACTACTCATTCTCGCCCCCATCTTAATTTGAGCAACATCAGTCCAAGTTCCGTTGTCACTAGCAACGGCCAAGAACAAGCGTGATTGAGTTGAGGTGAAACTTTGGTCAGCGATGGATGTGTTTCCACCAAGGACGTCATTGCCGAAGCGAAGATTGTGAGAAAATGAATTTGTGACACCCATCATAACGGTGGCTGTTGAATTCAATGGTTCAAGATCAATGATATCTTCTGTGCCAGTATGACCAATCATTTTGTAGAATCGTTGAGATTGTGGCCGCCCATTAGACCATGAGTATTGGTATGTGGTGGTCGCAGGTGCATCAGAATAGACATTGTAATCGTAATCTTGGCGGGCTTGGTGATTAATTGGTGCAACAACATCTGGATAGGCGCTCCCAATATCCACCCAAGCAACATCATCGATTGTAGCAAAGCCAGACCTAATGCAATAATTAGAGTAAGATACCACGCTACCAGTATTTGTCAATTCAACTACAATTGCATTGTCATAACCGTTCGTTTCTATGTTAATTTGGTTATTGTTTGAACTACCGCGGAAATAGAAGTAATAATTCGCTACGAGTCCAATTAATATTTTACTACCAAATACATCGATAGAAGGATTCGAATATCTTTTGTAGTTACTAGAACCTTGAGTTTCGAGTGCCCATCCAATTGCTCCTACATTGGAGAATTTTACCACATATACAGACTCATAATCTCGGCCGTTGTTGATTTGAATTGAGCCCCAGGTAATCGAATGATAATTTGAGGTGTTAGCCATTAACTCACCGACAACGAATACATTTCCCGCACTATCTACATCGAGTTTCCACGCTCGGTCATTATAGTTACAAATTGGTTTGCGGACCCACTCAACACCTGCATGAGCAACTCGCATTACAAGGCTGTCTGAACCAGTGCCACCCCCATGAGAAATTGTGGTCTGGTCAAGGGTTAGAGAGGGGGTGGAGAATTCGGCTGCGACCATTACCTTACCATTTTGATCGGCTACAATATCATGTGCCTGTTCCTTACCTGCACCACCATAAATTCGCCCTTGGTCCCAAGTTCCATTAGCAAGCCCCCAAAGAACGAGGAAATCTGTATCCCCACTATTGTTGAGAACGGTTCCGTTCACAGTGAGTGTGGGACTAGCCGTCCAACCAGAATATGCAAAATGACCATGCGAATCTTTTGTCACACCAGTGATGTTGTCAAATCCGGCTCCGTTGATTGAATTGCCCCAATCAATCGCACCATTACTTGCATCAATTTGAATTGCGTATCCATCTCGACTTCCCGAATTAGTCAATACATCAGTGCTGGCGTTGAATTGAGGAGAATCATAACTACCGACAACAACAACATTTCCTGAACCATCAACAAGCATATCTTCAACGTATTCATTTAGAACGCCTCCGAATGATGTGAGCCACAGCACGCTACCACTTGAATCGAATTTAGCAACGAATGCATCTAATCCACCTTCATTGAGTGCATGTTGATTGTCAATAGAAAGACTACCTCCTCTGAAAATACCTGCAATATAGGAATTCTGAGAAGAATCTGTCTCAACACTTCGTGTCCAGACAAAACCCGCATCAGTATCTTTGGCGACCCACTCCCAACCAAGCGGATTAGTAGCTACTTTCGCACTGTTAAGTGCCTCATCATCTTCACCTAATACCGTTGATTCATCCGCCATCTCATTGTTTATTGAGAGTGCTACAAGCGGTGCCGCCAACATTAGAATCGCTAAGAACAGTGCTCGGTGCATCAACGGGGAGAATCCCCGCGCGTTAATACCTGTTTCGCCGGAGAAAAATTTCTATTCAAGGGGGAAATTCAACCACGCTTCAAAACGGCAAAGCCAATCTGATGAACTGTATTGCCGACGAGGAGTAATCTCAACCATTTGTTGGCCTTCAAGTGTTGGGGTTAGCAGGTTTTGTAACTCATTTTGGAGTCTTGATATCTCATTCTCAGGTGTGACAAGCCAACCACGAACCAAGGTGGGTGAATCCCTTTTTAGTAGACTCAACAAGTGTGGTAAATGGTTCATTGTGTCATGCGGTAAGTTGACGAGTAACATGTCAAATTGGCCAGTAAACCGCTCATCATTTTTTAATTCCAACGCGTCTTGGATGCCAACGAAATTGCCGTCTGCTAAGGTGGTTAAGCCATCAATTTGGCTGGCCTCAACTTTGATTCCATTGCGGCTCAAATTCTCGACAAGAAGTGGAATTGCATCTCCATTCAAGTCACTTGCAAGCAAATCACCAACCAAGTCGTCAACTTGTAGTAAATGGACTATAGCAGGGCCAACACCACAATACGGATCTGCGATATTTAGCGGCCGGCCTAACATCTCCCTGAGTTTTTTAGCAGCCTCAACATTTCTCACCCGCTCACCTTGTAGCCTAGGTGAAAAAAATGCTAATTGTGGATCTATCTGGATTTGAACACCAAATTCCCGCACCAGCATTTTTGTTACCAACAAATTTTCCCTAGTAACATCTGCAAGTGATTCGATTGCATTCTTATCAAGGATTTCCCCATCTAGTCTTGCCGCCAACGGCTGTAAATCTCGGATGCGGAATTCACCTGTTACCCCATGGTCACGAAAAACCGCGCGCACGGTTTTATGGTGGCTAATTTTCGCTAAGGCAACAGCTTGAGAAAACTCTTCAATTTGCCTTTCAATTTTGAAAACCAAAATATCTCCAAGTGGCTCTTGGGCATTGGGCCAAACCCCGTCGTGGAGGGTGATGGTCTGCTCATCGAGGAACTTTGGTAGGTGTTCTAACCAGTGTTGAGGGGGTCGTTCGGGTTGTTCTGCCTGTACTACTTCAAAATCACTCAAAGACTCGGGAAGTTGACTTGGTGAATTATCTCCTAGAGGTAATAATCGATACTCTCCATCACTAATGACTCTCGACCATTCAGGGGCCCATTCATAGCCATTGATGCACTCTAAAATAGACTGCGTTTGACGCTTCGGTACCCTCAAATGACGCATCTGTCTCGAACACGCGAGAAGCCTTGCTCGCTTGACGATGACGGAGGATTGGTAATGGTTGAATTAGACTCCGGATTGTGGTTAATTGGTCTAGGACCAGGGGATTTATCAGCCATGACTACTGCTGCTATTGAATCCGCAAAATCTTGTAAATATCGGTTTTTAGAGGGATATACCGCATTATTACCGCCAGATGAAGAGGGTAAACTTAGCGATATGGTGGGTGAATATGAGTTGCTAATGCGGCCAGATGTTGAAAACCCTGACCAATTATTGAAACTTGCTAGTAAATCTGCGGTTGCTTTGATGATAGTTGGGGACCCATTGCAAGCAACAACTCATGTGGATTTACAGTTAAGGGCTAAGGCTGCTGGAATTACCTGCCATGTGGTTCATGGAATTTCAATTACAACAATTGTTACTGGTGCGGTTGGTTTGCAATCATACAGATTTGGTAGGCAAGTTACACTGGCATATCCCTACGGTGATTACCTCGCTACTTCACCGTTTGAATTAATTTTAGATAACCTACAGCGTGACCTACACTCTCTTGTTCTACTCGACCTAGACCCAACAGGGATGGGTATTGATGAGCAAAAACCGATGAGTCCTGCTGTAGCTGTTGATGTACTACGGCGCTCTGCTGAAAAAGTGGGTGAAAATATTCAACAGTGGAAAATTGTTCTTTGCAGTGATATGGGGCGACCTGAACAACGTATTTTTTATGGTACTTTAGATGATGTGAAATCCATCAATGATGGGTCAATTCATTGCGTTGTTATTCCAGGAAGATTGGATGAATTAGAGGCCGAAGCGCTATCCCGTTGGAATTAATGAGAGCCGTTGCCCTCAAGGGAGATGGGTGACTCGGAGGCTCGCGGGGAACTAATATGGCTGGACCTTCAGAAGTAGAATTCCCTGGTAAGAAAAAACAGAGAATACGAATGCGTGGCACGAAAAGAGCTTCTGATTCGGTACAAAAACGCTTGCGAAAGAACCTAGATGTTATGTTAGAAGAGCCACATTCAATTCTCCCTACAATTTCTGGTCGAACCTCTCGTGGTTTTGGTAGGCCAGATAAATTAAAAGCTTGTCTTAAAGATATTGAGAAAGTCATCAATAAACGAGAAGATAGGTCATGGCTGCACAAACGGATGGCGGCGAGAAAGGGGGACCTAATTGCTCGAGCATTTGCTGGTTGTTTAGCAGCTGCACATGAAGATGAGTTTGAAACCGTGGCGATATTCAAGCATCCCGTATACGGTTCCTCCTCCTTTATTCGCCGTGGTAGTGGGAGGCCTGCTCATTTACTCGGCTTGCAGATGCACACCCATACTCGATTTAGATTGCTTGCATGGGAAGAATTAGCAAGGTCAGGTTACTGGTTTTTTTCATGGTCAAAGGATTTGATTTGCACGGGGCTTGAACCAACACCACCTGAAGAATGGGTGACCGAAGGGCTTTCCTCTTCGCCCTTAAAATTTGAAATAAATGATGAAGGGGTTTGGCATGCGGGAAATAGTGCAAGCAACATAGTGATGAATTATTCAAATGGCTTGGTCGCTGAAATTAGCCTTGATGAATTAGCAAAAAACAAGGAATCGTTTGTGCAAAGTATTGCTCTTACTATGTCACCACCGCGATTATCTGAAATAATGGAAGTTGAAGCTAATTATCGTCCTAATGGGTGGCCAGAAGGCTTGGAAATTAATCAAGAAACAATGGATTCATTGGCTACAGTAATCCAACACTGGTTGCGTCTAGAAATTCCTGACGCTGGCCTTAAAACCCTTCTTCACAGTGCTTTTTGTGAAGAATTAGAAGAAGGATTAGTACTCAAAGAGGACTGGTTTGCAAATGATGATAAGGAAGGATTCTTACAAGCCCTGCAAGGAAGTAAGATTGAGTTAGAAGCTGTATCAATATTAATTGACGCGTTAGATGGTGGGGTTAGAGTAGATGCTGCTGGAGAAGCACATTGGCTGGCTAGCGAAGTGGTTCTCATGGCTGATGATAGCGCCCATTCCCTGCTCAAAGCGGCGTGGGGTAAATGCGGTTTAGATATCCTTGAGCAAATGTTTGACCTCACTGGAGATAAGGCCGAAAATATCTATGAACAACAACTGAACAGCCGTAAAGCCTTCAGCGGATTCTTAAGAAATCTTGACGAAAAACAGAGTAGTGTAAGAATGATGAGGAAATTCCCTTACGATTCAGAATCGCTACCTTCACCACTTAGTTTTGCTGATTCATTAATCAAAAGAGCCCACTCTGAAGGGGTCGGAAAAACCACAACAATGGCTAGGAAATCTGGTGGGGGGAGAAAATCTTCAATGGGTTGGGCATGGGTTTGCGTTCATGGTAAAGATGAGGGGGAATCGTGGCACTATGAACCAACAGTTCGCGACCTTGGAGGGGATTGGGTGCCAGCGCTAAGATCGTTATGGGAAGCTAGTCAGATTATCATCAATGATGAAGGTAGTGATGATTATGTCAAGGCTATGGAATCTCTACGGAATGTTACTGGTACTATGGAAAATCTACCAGAGCTGGTTCTCTAGTTCATTTATCCGCCAACCTGTTTTTTAACCCAATCAGAGTATTCTGAACTTGATTGTTCAATTCTGTGAACTATTTGTGGTACCTCATAAGGATGATTTTCAATTAAAGTTGAAATTACAGATTCTTGACGATTGATTGTCGTTTTGATAGTTAAACGCCATTCATCCTCAGACACAATTTCACCTTCCCATGAATATGTTGAATTGATTTTTTCACTTTGAACACAAGCCGCTAATTGTTGAGATATTAATTTCGTTTTCAACTCTGTAATTTGTTCTGTAGACCATTCAATTGGCAGAGTGGTGGTAACTACTACGATACTCGCCATCAATCATTAGCGGGAAGTAGGTAGTGCATCAATCTACGCTATCTGAAAAGAGGAATCAAGCGAACCATTGAAGGGCGATGTGCGGGCGTAGGTTGGAAGGGTGAAACGATGAAGGCTTCGTGGACCAAGCCAATCATCACTGGGGATGTGCCAAATGATGGTTCATCTTTCGATGTAATCGTTGTTGGGGGGGGGGCCTGGTGGCTCTGCTGCCGCGGCCTATGCAGCAATAGATGGATGTCGCGTACTTTTACTTGAAAAGGCAGTCTATCCAAGAGACAAGATTTGCGGCGATGCAGTGGGTGGAAAGTCCCTCAAACACGTCGAAGAACTTGGAGTCAAACCATTAGTTGAATCTACACCACACAACCGAGTAACTGGAATTGTATTTTCATCTGCAAATGGTCAGCAAATACATTGCTCGTTGCCCGAAGAAGAAATTGAAAATAAAGAGGCTGGTTATGCTCTACCCCGTATACAGTTTGACTACATGATGTTCTCCCGGGCGAATGATTTAGTGTTGGAAAATGGTGGCTCGGTAATTCAAGATTTTCCGGTAACAAATGTTGATGTGATTGGCGAAGGAGATTCACAGAAAATAGTTGGAGTCACTGGAACTATTGGAGGGAAGCGCTCAAAAAATGATCCTCTCACTTTTACTGCACCACTTACTATCGGGGCTGGTGGTTACACCTGCCCAGTAGCAAAAGCCGTTACTGAAATCTGCCATAATGAACCGATGCGAGATGACCTGCACTATTGTGGCGCATATCGTGAATATTGGGTTGATGTTGGGGGTTGTGAAGGTAATAAAATGCCAATTGAAATACATTTCATCAAAGAGGTAATTCCAGGTTATTGGTGGATTTTCCCTGTTGGAGTTAATGATGAAGGTAAGACTGTAGTCAATGTTGGAATTGGTATGGTCATCAATGAGATGAATAAACAATCAGTGAAACTTAAGAAACTGCAAAAGTGGGTAATTGAGGAGCACCCTGTCTTCTCAGAGCGATTCAAGAATGCAACCATGATCAAAGGAAGTGGAAAGGGGCATCAGTTACCATTTGGGAGCCCAAGAAAAGATGCCCCATCCTTCCAACCCCGGCGCTCGGCCATGGCTGGTGCAATTTGTGTGGGCGACGCTGCTTCACTCGTTGATCCATTCTCTGGAGAAGGAATTGGAAATGCCCTTGTTAGTTCCAAAATCGCTGTTTCGATTTTTGATAAAGAGAAACATGCGGATGGATTACCAATAGAAGTTGCTGACGCATATATGCAAGAGTTATGGGAAACTCTTGGGGCTGAATTAACTAACAGTTTCAAAATGCAAAAAATGGTGAGAAAAACTTGGTTAATGAATTGGGTTCTGAAGAAAGCGAATAAGAAGGCTGCGGTCAAAGACATGCTAGAACAATCTCTTTCATCGAAGGAAGCACAAGAAGAAATGAAGAGCACCTGGAATCTTATAAAATTACTATTATTCTGAGGTAATAGAATGGATAAATCACTGGATGGAATTAGGGTAGTTTTCCTTGACCTTGATGGAACCATCTATCTTGGAGATAACTTAATTGATGGTTCACTTGAATTTCTAAATAGATGTGAAAAAAAAGGTATTCAACGCTTCTTTCTGTCAAATAATTCCTCAAAATCTGTTGCTGAATATTTGGCAAAATTGCATGGACTTGGAATCCCTGCAGAAGCAAATGATGTGTTACTCTCAACTCACGACCTACTCTCCTGGTTAGGTAATGAAGAGGTTACTGAAACCTTCCTCGTTGGTACCGGGGGGATGCGTTCAATGCTTGAAGCGGTTGGGATTTCAACACGTAGTAACGAGCCTCAATACGTAGTACTTGGCTATGACACTCAAATTGATTATGAGAAATTAGCAACGGCATCAATTCACCTTCACAATAAGGTTCCCTTAGTAGCATCACACCCTGATATGGTCTGCCCTTCTCCTGATGGGGAGCTGCCGGATGTTGGCGCTTATCTCGCTCTTTTCAAAGCTACGACGGGGGTTGAACCAACTCATATTTGTGGCAAACCAAACGCTGGAATGATACTGCACAAGATTGAGGAATTGGATTTACAACCTTCACAGTGTGCAATGGTGGGAGACCGCCTTTACACTGACATGGAAATGGCTGAACGTGCCGGTGCTGTTGGTGTTCTCGTTCTTTCAGGTGAAGCAACTCTTGATGATTTAGAAACAGCACTACAAACTCCAGCCGTTGTGGTGAATTCTGTTGCTGAATTACTCTAGACTCTGTGGCGTTGGGTTTTCATGCTACAAGGATTGCGCGTGGCAATGGACGAAGTAGTGTTGGTCACCGGTGCTAGTGGATATATTGGTAGTCACATTGTTGCTAATCTACTTGCTAGGGGACGAATTGTACGTGCGGCACTAAGGGCACCGGATGACCCAGAAAGGGTGGACCATTTACTGGCTCTTCCTATTGGCGAAGGTGGTTCACTAGATGTTGTCAAAATGGATCTTTTTGATGCTGATGAAGTAAATGCTGCGGTCGCTGGTTGCAGTGATGTGATACACGCTGCTGCTGCTCTTTATGTCGGTAAATCTGACCCGCAAAAAGATGTGGTGGACCCATCATTAATTGGTACTCAAAATATCTGTGATGCAATTGATGCAACAGATTCTGTAAAACGACTTGTTCACACCTCATCTACTGCCGCTATTAGGCCAACAAAATATGAAGATGGAGTTTGTTTTACATCTGAATCTTGGGCTGATGATGCGACTGTTGAGAATAATGCGTATGGATTAGCCAAGGCTGGTGCTGAAAAATTGGTCAGAGAATGGCACGCCAACAAGGATGAAAATACTCGCCCTCGGCTTGTCACCATTCACCCGTGTGTTGTATTTGGTCCTCCATTATCAAAGCGACATTTGGGAGGTAGCCTTTCGTATATTGAAGCGCTGTATAAGCGCACGATGCCAAAATCACTTCCAGTTCATATCAACATTGTAGATGTTCGAGATGTTGCTGAATCACACGTTCGAGCACTGACTGAAGGCGAGCCCTGCGGTAGATATTTGGTAATTGGTGGCGACATGTGGATGAAGGATGTGGCTGATATTTTACGAACTGCTTACCCAGAGAGAAAATGGCCAAAGGGGGTTCTTCCTTACTCTATCTGCTTGATTGCGGCTATGTTTCACCCAAAAATTAGTATGAAATGGGCTAGGGAGTCACTACGGCGGCATTGCACATATGATGCGACTCCAGCAAAACAAGAGTTATCAATGGTGTTCAGACCAATAAATGAATCAATAATTGACTCAATCCCACCAATTATTGACAATAGCTGGGCATGAGGAAACTTTGAGGGATGTCGCCCTGCCCACTCGCTTGATGCAACCTAGCGAAGTGTGGGGTGAGCGATGGAATTCAAACCCTAATCCACTAGCAAGGCAATGGATGGAAACTGTAGTCAGTAAACAAAGCATGGTGGTCTTAGCGGCTGACCGCTATACTATGGCAGGCCTAACTGAATTGCTTGAGGATGTTAGCCCATATGTGGCGGCGCTCAAAACTCATGTTGATTTAGTTGAAGATTGGAAAGCAGAAAGTTGGGCTGAATTTTGTAATAAGGCTAAAGACGCTGACATGTTAATATTTGAAGATAGGAAACATGGTGATATTGGTAAAATTGCTCGTGACCAAATGGGTGGGGTGTATGACTCTCGCTCTTGGGCTGACTTGATGACTGCTCACTTAATCTCTGGTCCATCTGTACTTGATGGAATGGCTGAAGGGTGGGGAAATGTTGGACGGCATGGTGGAGTTCTTTTGCTTGCTCAGATGAGTAGTGCTGGCAATCTTTTGGAGATTCCAGGATATACTGATGCTGTTGTTGAAGCTGGAAAAGAACATCCTGCTTGCTTTGGTTTCATTGGCAATGGTTCGCGGGCTGATGAGTTAGCAGAATTACGTAAAAAAGTTGGTGAAGTCAAGATGATTTGGACACCAGGTGTTAATCTAGTAACCGGAGATGCTGAACTTGGTCAGCGATATGGTGACCCGACTGAAGCAGTTTTAGCGGGTTCTGATGGAATCATTGTTGGAAGCGGAATTCATCGCGCGGACAATCCAACTGAGGCGGCAAAATCGTATGCAGATGTTTCTTGGAATGCTTTACTTCAGCGCAGTGGTCTTTGAAGCGGAAGATTGACAGGAGTCTATGCTTCTCCAATTCTCATGGGGGAAGGTGATATTGTGCTGTGGATGGTTGCCGCTGCTATCACTGTTGGACTCATTTTAGTCGCCGGATGGCAAGTTTGGATTCACAGCCAATTAGACGCAAGAATTGCCGCTTGTGACCCTGGGTTACTGAGTAGTGTGTCACATAAAGTGGAAACTTCAACTGATGCTCCTGTTGGTTCTGTTGTTGTACCTTATGTTCCAGTTCAATTAGTTCCACTCAATGTACTGAATACCCCTATTGAGGTCCATCAACCACAACTTGAATCACACCAACAATCGTTGTTGAATGAACCTAAATTCTGACTACAATGGGATATATCCCATAGTATACAACCCATAACTAATCGCTCCAGCAGAACCGAAGAACAACAATATTGCCAGCATTAACAATCTTTTACCCTTCTTTCTTCGCTTAGGTGGTGGGCCCAATGCCGGTAAAGCAGAGGGGGGTGGGGGTTCGGGTAACCCATCTAATTCAATGGTTACCTCAACATCAGCATCAACATCTGGATACAACTGGTCAAGATCTTCAATCCCCGGTGCATCTGGTATGTCTCCCATAACCAAATCCCAAACCTCATCTATTGAAGATTGAGTAACCGGTTTTTGAAGTAATGCAACAGCGCCGGCACTAAATGCTGCATCTTCAGCTAACTCTAACTTGTTTCGTGGTGTGGTAAAAATGACTCTTGTGTCCTGCCTAGATTCTCTCATTTCTAAAGCTGCTACATGACCATCAAGGCCTGGGATATCCAAAGAAATGATGACTAAATCGGGTTGCTCCGTGATGAAAAGGTCAACTGCTTTATCTCCGTTTTTGCATTCTATTATACGATAATTTCTCTGCCGGAATATCTCATTCATGCGATATAATGCCATCTCGTTGTTATCAACTAACAGCGCGAGGGGGGCTTCTTCATCGGTGACTTCAGTAACTCGGACCATTGGCTCCCCTCCTTTACAGGCCACAATTGTTGTACACATCAAAGGAACGGTATCATTCCTCTTCTGATTTCACTTCATCAGTGAGTACTTCTGCAGGTGCTTCAGATGGTTCTGTGAAAGTCTTTTTCAATTCTTCAGCATCTTGTTCTTCGGCTTTTTTGGTAGCAATATCTTTGGGTGCTTGCACAAATGTCATACGCATTTCAGTAACGATTCCTTTGAGCAAATTGGTTTCCATTTCGTCAATATTTCCTTCAGTTCGCTTCTGAATAACTGCAATCAAATCAATGGCCGCTTTTGCTTCTGCGATGTTTACTGAATGATTTCCTTCGTGGTCCGGCATTTTACCAAGCGCAACTAGGGCTGAGCGTTGTAACATTTGGATTAAACCAAAGAATTGTTGGCTTTCTTCGCTCTGTAAAAATTCATCAGCCATTGTTAATCACCTTCAAAACATGCTAATCTTCACTTATGTAAAAACCTCTTCAATCAGCCAATCAGGGTCAAATTGTTTCAAATCATCGTATTCTTGGCCAACCCCAGCAAGCACAATTGGCTTATCTGTGGCATGAGCGATTGAAAGCGCGGCCCCGCCTTTTGCGTCGGTGTCTAATTTGCACAGAACTGCGCCATCGAACTTGAGCATTCTTTGGAATTCTTTGGCCTGTTCAACTGCGTCGTTGCCGGCCAATGCATCTCCTACAAACAAAACAAGGTGTGGTTTTGTTACGCGGTGGACCTTGCGTAACTCCTCCATCAAATTTAACTTATTTTGCATTCTACCTGCGGTATCAACTATGACTACATCCATTTTCCGGGCTTTAGCATGTTCAATAGCATCGCGAGCTATTGCTGCTGCGTCTCCACCGCGCTGGCTGCTTATACAACGAATATCTAGCCTTTCAGCATGAATTTCTAATTGATCAATTGCTCCTGCCCTAAAGGTATCAGATGCCGCTAAGACCACTTTTCGGCCCTTGTTTTTCAAGCGGTATGCAATTTTCGCTGTGGTCGTTGTCTTGCCTGTTCCATTGACTCCCACCATCATGATTACAACTGGTAAATCACCGGATTCTAGCAATGAGTCTACTGTTGCATCAAAGTCCCAATAACCTGCAGATAGCAGAGTACGAAGTGCTCTCTTTAGTGATGCTTCAACTACTTTGGAAAGGTCAGCGCCTTTCCGCAGACGGTTGCCAACCAACTCGTTACGAAGGGCTGTAATTACCTCCTCAATTGATGCTCGGCCCATGTCTGCCTCTAACATCACAAGTTCTAGTTCTTCGAGCATGGCATCAAGTGCTTCTCCGCCTTTGATAATTTTCCCACCAGTCTCAACTACCCCCCCGCCAAGATCAATCTCAAGGGTTTTTCCAGTTTCAGTTTCAACAGCTGTTGGGCCAGTGGAACCACGTGGTGCACTCTTCACCTCAACCAACTTCCTACCAGTGGTAGAACGCATAATTTGCAAGTCTACTTTTGAACCATCGGGACGAACTTCTTGGTCAACATCAAACCCTTCCTTTTTGAGGCGTTGGCGTTCTTTTTTGGCCTCTTTTGCTTCTTTTTCAAGACGTTTACGTTGTTTTTTGTCAAGTGATGGAGAGATTGGTTCTGGAATCGGTTCATCCTCCAAATCATCCCACTCTTCCTCTTCTACTTGGGGCGCGGATATTGCTTCAATTTCCTCAACATCTTCCCAATCATCATCTGATGAAGTCACAACTTCTGCTTCCGGTGTTTCTGATTGTTTCTCTTGCTCTTCTTTGATTTGTTGACGTTTAGCGATTGCTTCCTGTGCTTCTTCAGAGTCTTCATCAACAGTTAATGAATCAAGGTCTGTATCATCAGCAACCTCTTTCACGCGTTTGCGAAATCTGTCAAAAAATCCCATCAAATCACTTCAATCGTCTAATGTCAATTCGCCCGATACATTGCGCCTCCGGCGCTTTGGAGTGGTTTTGGAAGAGGTTGGTTCTTCTGTCTCTTCTTTAGAGGGTTGTTCATTTTCTTCAGCCTGTAGTTCTTCTGCATCATTTGTGAATTTAGCTGCTAAATCCTTTACTTTCAATTCCGTATCGTTGAATTCTGATTGTAATGTAGAAATTAATTCTTCAATGTCAGCAATTCTTTTCTTTAATATTTCAATTGCTTCTGATACCTTTTTTTCGGCTTGAATCCCACTTCCAATATCAACAACTACACCTGGGTTATTTGGTTGATCTACCAGTAATTGTGTTCCCGAACCTAATGGAATCATGATTCTTGGTAATGATTCATCGTCAAGAGATTTAAGGGCCTGTATCACCTCTTGGTGTTCAACTGATGCTTGACTAAGGCGTTCTATTTGCTCACCAAGCGCAGTTAATTGTTGCCTGTACATCTCTACAAGACGGGCCAATCGTTGCAATTCCGCGGCGTCACTCATGGCTCTCCCTCGTTCGCTTCGGCACGCCCAAGGGTCATGAAGGCGTCGCCAAGGGTTTATCGGTGGGTTATCTCCATAACTAATACCCAAACTCAATGATTTGGAGGACAGTTAGATGCGCATAGAGGGGAGCCGGGTCTTAGTAACAGGTGGGACTGGTTCAATTGGTTCTGAAATCGTTCGGCAATTGTTGAACCGTAACCCTTCTCATGTGGTGATTTTCTCACGTGATGACTCTAAACACTTCTATTTCCAGCAAGAACTTGCAAAGCACGATAACATCACTTTCATCATTGGAGATGTGCGAGATAGGGAAGCTTTGGCTCGGGCTTTTGTAGGTGGAATTGACATTGTGATTCATGCTGCTGCGCTAAAGCATGTGCTTATTTGTGAACAAAACCCAACCGAAGCGGTGAAAACTAATATTTTGGGGACTCAAAATGTTGTTGATATGGCTAAGGAAAATGGGGCTAAGGTGATGATGACCATTTCAACTGACAAGGCTGTCGCACCCACATCAACGATGGGGGCAACCAAATATGTTGCAGAGAAACTGACTATCGATGGTAATCTAACTGGCACCACTAACTGCGCGTGTGTTCGTTTTGGTAATGTTCTTGGAAGCAGGGGGTCAGTTATCCCTGCAATGATAAAGGGTATTCGTGAAAGAGGAGAAATTTGGATTTCAGATGAAAATATAACCCGTTTTGCTATGCCAATACCAGACGCGGCTACTTTGGTGATTGATGCCGTTGACATTTGTGCTGGGGGGGAAATTTTCGTGTTGAAGATGAAATCATTTAGCCTCAAACAACTTGTAGAAGTAATGAGAGGAATGCCATTTGCTGCATCTGGTTTCGATATAGATGTTCGTGGACTTATTCGTGCTGAAAAGTTGCATGAAGATCTAGTGACTAGTGACGAAATTGGTCGGTTGTGGGAATCGGATTCACACTATATTGTCGCACCCCCAGTTGGTGACTGGAAACCTAGCACTGGGTTGTCAAAAATTGAACTTGACGATTATAATTCAAGTAGCGGTTCAGTATTTTCTAATGATGAGTTAGCACAGCATATTGAAGAGTGTGTTGTTGCTCTTGGCCTTGATTGATGTGAGATTATGATTGGCGTTACCGGGGCGACCGGATTCATTGGTTCTCATCTAATGAATGCGCTTGGTAACAATGGACTTCAAATAGACTTGAGAAATTCAACAAATGAAGAAGTCCGCAATTTAATCAATAGACATAATTGCCATACGATTGTTCATTTAGCAAATCCAACGCCATCAAATTTTGATGAAAATAGTGGGGAGATGAGAGAAAAAGCCAGAAATCTTGCTAATCGTTTGATTGAGATTATTGAACCAATGCAAAACATTCACATCCTTGCTCTTTCTTCAATTAGAGTTTATCCAAATGGGTTGCCGTTTTTTACTAGTAATTCCCCTTTGAACCCAATTGATGATTATGGGCAGGGGAAAGTCGAGATGGAAGAGGCTTTCAAATCATCAAAACATACGGTTACGGCGTTGCGTTGTTCGAGTGTTCAAGGGGTTGGCCAAGACGGTTTGCCTCGAGGAATTGTTGGTATTTTTGCCAAACAACTTCATGAAAATGGTAAACTGAGTATAATGGGTGATGGTTTAGCAACCAAGGATTTGATTCATGTTCAAAATTTGGTTTCCTTGTTAGTTAAACTTGCATCAATGGGTGCGCCTGACACTGATGTGTTTCTTCCTGTTGGTGGGGGGTCGCCCCTCACTGTCACCGAACTTGCTAAATTATTCACCACTGGAACTGATTGTAAAACAGAAACTATTGGACCGGCAAATTTTGAATTATCAGGCCATGTTGATAATTCTGAAATCACATCCCATGCTGATTGGACTCCAACGTGGTCTGTTGAAAATATGATTGAAGAATCTCTCAAAGCTACGAGAGGTGCGATGCAATGATTGGAGCAAGAAACTCCACGACAATTATCCACCTATTCAGAGGACAAAATGATGAGGTTGTGAACGCAGTTCAACGATACGAAGAACAGTATGGTGTAGGCCCAATTTGGGTAATTCAGGTTCCTGCTAGAATTTGTTTGGCCGCGGACCACACCGATTATTGGCCTGGGTTTACCTCAGAACTTGTTGTGATGGCAAGCGATTCACAAATTATGACCGCAGTTATTGGACCCCGTGATGATGGGTTTGTTTATTGTAATTCAATGGATGAGGAGTTTGACCCATGGGAAGAAAATTTAGGAGAAAATATCCCTATTGGTGATGAGTGGTTAACATGGCTTGAGATGTTGGGGGCACCAATACCAAATTGGTCAAATTATGTGATGGGTTCTGTTAGACATACACAGATGTTTGAAGAAGTGAAATTTGGATTCAATATGTCAATCACATCTACTATCCCACCAGATTCTGGGGCTTCTTCCTCCTCCGCATTAGCAATTTGTGGGATGTTTGCAATTCGATTATCAAATCAACTTGCAACAGATGCTGAAGTCATGACGTTCACTACTGCTGAGGCTGAATGGTTTTGTGGCACTAGAGGTGGCATGATGGACCATGCTACAATGATGTACAGTTGTAGTGATTCTGTATTGAGATTGACCTTCAATCCATTTACCCAAAAAGCAATTGAATTACCAAAGGAGATGGGTGGTGTGAAATTTACAACGCTGTTTACACATCCATCAAAGAAGGGTGGGGAGATAAAAAGAGCTTTCAACGAACTTGCTTTCGTGGCCCGCGAAGTTATCCCAAGATTAGTACCAAAAGATTGGCAAGATAATTGGGGAGAGGTGGCCGAAGAATTACCTGAAAAAATGTCTCGGGAGGATATAACCAACCGTTGGCTGGATGATTGTGTTGTATTTGAAAAAATGTATCCTGCCCTTTTTGAGACTGATTTTAAAATCAAGGTGGCGAATAGATTTAGATTCGCAATGCGTGAATTAGATAGGAGTAAACGTATGCAATCCTTACTAACAAGCGGTAATTGCACCGCTGAACAAATTGGCAACATTATGAATGAAGCATGGGTTGATGCTGGTGATTTATATGACATAAGAACCCGCGAAATGGATCAATTTGCAAACCAAGCACGAAAGATTCCTGGCGTTCATGGAATCAAAGTAATGGGGGCTGGATTTGGTGGTAATCTACTATTACTAACTGACAATGACGCTGACCTCTCTTCATTAGGCAAGGGGAGAATCCAAGAATGCTCTGCTGGACCAGCCGCATCAATAATTGATGCTAAAGAGATGATGCCTACACTAAATAATTCAACGCCGCCACTAGCAGCGGTATTGTTGTGTGGCGGCAAAGGTAGTCGAATGTTAGAACACGGAATTGCTACACATAAGCCACTATTAAATTTGAATGAGGTGCCTTCAACTAAACTTGTCATTCAACAACTACTTAATTCACAACTAAATTTTTCGCAAATATTAGTTGTTGTTCCGCCAGGAAGAGAACCTGATTATGAGGAAGTTTTAGCTGGCTTAGGTGTGAAAATTGTTACCCAACACGAAGCATTGGGAACGGGAAATGCTGTGCATTGTATTATTGATGAATTGTTATCCCCAGTTGAACAAGTGTATGTCTCATTTGGTACTCAACCTTTGATTAGAACTACAACAATTGAAGCTGCTTTGGCGCATCATTTGGCTTCGGGGGCAGGGTTCACTCTGCCAACCACTCTTCGGAAAGACCCCTATGCGCCATTAATTAGAGATGAAATGGGTAAAGTTATTGGTTCAATAGAAACCTATCTTGATAACGCTGAAATGCCAACCTTTGGTGAAACAAATGTTGGTGGTTATTGGAGTAGTAAATACGCATTGGAAAAAGTGTTGGGCGAACTACATTCAAACCTTTATGATGAAGAAAATAAGCGATATAACACAAACTCTGGAGAGTTAGGCTTCCCAAATGAGATGACAAAGGGTTGTCTTGAAGCGGGTCTTGGAGTCGAGGGAATTGCAATTGCTGACCCTGAAGAGGTGGTTGGCCTCAAAACCCCCGAACACATCGGAGAGGTTGAGCAGTGGCTAAACAAAGGTTGGCGGAGGTGATTAAATGGCTGTACTTCTATATCTCACCGACCGTTGGCCATATCACCCTGGTGAGTCGTTTTTAACGAGGGAAATACGTGATTTAGCACCACATTTTGACAAGATCTTATTGCTCCCACTTGCTGAAATTATTGATGGGGACCGAGCACCTAGAGAATATCCTGAAAATGTTGAGGTGTTAACAGAATTAAGAGAGGAAATTTGGAAATTGTGGGGGAAAAGTGGTTCTTTCTCAAGACTGGTTGGAGGGATTTCTAGACCGCTAATTTCTTGCAAAGAAAGTTTGCTATCAAAACCGTTCAAACCAAGGGAAGTTATTGGTGAAATCGCCCAAGTAAGGCTAATCTGTAATCAAATAGAGAAAAAAACCGATATCAAAGCTGTTGATGCTTGTGCTTCTTTTTGGTTGAATAGGGGTGCCTCTGTTTGTGCAGAATTAAAACGACGCAATCAGCATCTCGTTGCCTTTTCACGAGGCCATGGGGGAGATATTTATTCTGAAAGGAGAAATATGGCAAACTTACCACTTCAATCAACATCATTGAAAAATCTTGATGGAATTATCCCTGATTCAGCGGCAGGCGTTGATTACCTTGTCAAAAAATTCCCAAGTGTGAAGGAAAAAATTTCAGTTGGAAGGTTGGGTGTCGATAACAGTGAAGTTGTGAATAGTTCAACGGATGGAATATTGAGATTACTTTCTGTTTCCACTCTAGTGCCGGTTAAACGGGTTCACTTAATCGCTGAAGGATTGAAAATGTGTTCGCGGGATGTGATTTGGACACACATTGGGGGTGGGGAATGTCTCGATGATGTTGAACAATCTCTGAAAAATATGGGTGAAAATAT
Source organism: Candidatus Poseidoniales archaeon (assembly GCA_012964335.1). Classification (GTDB taxonomy): domain Archaea; phylum Thermoplasmatota; class Poseidoniia; order Poseidoniales; family Thalassarchaeaceae; genus MGIIb-Q1. The sequence goes on from DTUF01000033.1 coordinate 61,798, forward strand.
TGAGGTACGTCTGTTAGGCCAGCTACCCCACCATGATGTTTTAGAATATTATCAAGATAATTCTGTTGATTTATTCATTAATGTCTCAAGTAGTGAAGGCTTACCAGTTAGTATAATGGAAGCGTTTGCAAACGGCATTCCTGTTATTGCAACTGCTGTTGGCGGTTGTCCTGAAATTGTTAGTGAGGATTGTGGATTTTTGTTAAAGCCGGATTTTGATGCAATAGAATTAGCAGGTATTATTGAAAATTATAGCATAAACTCTACTAAAATGCGAGTTTCCGCTTTAGAAAAGCAACGTGATGAATATTCGTCAGAAAAGAATCAAACCGCTTTCGCAAAATTGATTATCTCAAAAATTAACCAACAAAAGAGTTGATTATTCTTCTTCGGATGAAGCAGCAGTCTCAACAACGGGCGGGGCTGCTCGCTCACGGAATGCCGATATTACCTTTGGTTCAGTTGAGGTTGATGGATCAATCTGCTCAATGCTTGCAATTTTCATTGCTCGGCGTGTGACTCTGTGCCGGCTTCCAAATGATGATTCTATACGATGACGTGCTTCATCTTCATCATTAGCCACAACATCTTGTGTAAATGACTGAATTATCTTTCCATTGGGGAACTTTCCCACTACTCGGTAAGCCTTCATTGAGCCGCCGACTTGGGTTGTCGTCTTAAACGCGACGGGAGGTGACAAAATCATGACGCGAGGGCCTAGAGTCGTTTTCCTCGCACTCATTCTAATTATCCCACTACCACCATTACCACATGATGAACAGCAAATATTCGGTGAAATAGTACTCAATTCTGACGACCCTTGGGATGTCAAAGGATGGAACTCATTGGTGGAACAGGGAATGACTCCTTTACGTCAATTAAATGCACATGAAATGTTAGTGTGGGCACCTATTGATGAAGGAGACATACCACTTAGAATTACTGAATTTAGGGGATTAATAGATGAATATGAAACATATATTGTTGTGTTAGAACCCCGTTTAGATGTAAAAGAAAAGGATGAGATTAAAACCACTTTAAACATGATTGGATTGAATCCTAAAACGGTTTTCTCACCAATGGAAGGCTCCCCACTATCAGAAATTATCCAAATCACCCCGAGCAATACATTTTCGGATTGGTGGCAATTTGTTGAGATTGTACATGGTATACATTGGGTAGAGCCAGTGCTTGAAACTGTTGGAAGAAATGATATCGCTGCGGCAATTATGCAACACGGAAATATTTCAGGCCAGCCAGCATGGTTGTTTGGATTAGATGGTTCTGGAGTAATTATTTCTAATGCAGATTCTGGAATTGATCGAGATCATGCTTGCTTCCGCGAAGCAACAGAACCTGGCGCTTCGGGTAGTGAATGGAATAACGCAACTGGAACGCCAGGACAAAATCATCGAAAAATTGTCTTCTTCAACGATACAATAGATGATTGGGATTCCCCGAATAATCAAAATTATCGTCATGGAACTCATGTAGCAGGAAGTTTAGCATGCCGCTCTATTTGGGAATTTTCAGCAGAAAACAAAGGAGATTGGGTAAATGCTACCCCAGGCGAGGGGACTTCGATTTCTCATGGGGCTCGTCTTGTGATTGAAGATGTTGTAGATGATGATGGTTGGCAAATACCAGAAATTGGTGAATTATTTTGGGAAGCTAGTTCACATGGTGGGGTAATTCGCTCTGATTCATGGGGGGATGACAGTACAGAATACACACTGCGAACAAGTAAATTTGATTCTTGGCTTTTCTCAGTACCATGGTCGGTTTCTTTTGTAGCACCAGGTAATACTGGGGCTGAGGTATTAGAACCTGCAAATGGATTGAATGTTGTATCTGTTGGTGCTTCGGCAAAAGACGGGACTAATGATTTGTGGACGCTCACCCCGCGTCAATCAACTGCTCAAGGAAGAATGGGTGTTACTATTGTTGTACCAGGAGAAACGATAATTTCTGCTAAAGGTGATGGGTTACATGATTCCAATAATGATGGTTGGAGGAGTTCAACGGGAACCTCAATGGCTACACCACAAGCAGCGGCTTTTGCAGCCGTTATACAACAAATGGTTGAAACTGGTTGGATTACTGGAAATGATAGTAAGGTAGTAGTTTCATCAAATTCACTAAGACCTGATTGGGCTGAATCTGTTAATAATAATCTCACAGAAGGTAATCTATTATTGGCTAGTGGTTTTACTCCATCGGGACCACTTATCAGAGCGTTGATGGTATTGAGTGCAGATTCACTTGAAGGTGGTAGGCAAGCGGAGTTGACGCTTGGTGTGGCTCCTGATAATCAACAAGGATGGGGGCGCCCAAATCTATCAAATCTTGTAGATTTCGAATATCTTAACAACCAAATGAATAATTCCACTGTAGACCCCACCACAAATATTTGGATTCATGATTCATTTAGAATGGTTGACAATAATTGGCAAAGCATGATTGAAAGTTGGGTAGAGGGAAATCCACTAGATTCTGTTTCAAACCACCACTGGAAGGGGGAGGGGGCGGTGGGTCCTTTCCTTTCAACAACGCAGGATGTTGTTTGGAAAATGCCACTCGTGAATGGTGAAGATTTTGATGCCCGTCTTGTTTGGAACACCGCCCCAAATATTGATTCACGAGATGATTTAGATCTTGTCGTTACTTTGCCTGATGGGGAAATTTTCCTAGGAAATGATATGGTTGGAGATGGTGTTAGAGAAAATGTTGAGACAATAGAGGGGGTTCACATACCCTCTGAAAGTCTCAAGGATTTTGAGTATCTTGAATTGCGAATTATCGGACACCAAATAAACACGGGGCCTGAAAATGATGTGGTAGGATTGAATGGTGATAAGATTGGTTTTGCTTTAGCTGTAAAAGGGGTTGACAGAGAAGAGGTGGAAACGATGACTCCTTGGTCAATAATAATTCAAGATGAAGGGGTAAATGTAGAGCAGGGTGGTGGTTCTTTGGATAAGTATTGGTTTGCTGTAATGATAATTATTGTCGTGTTTACAATCGGATTAATCATTATTGAAAGATATAAAATATCTACTCAAATGGAAGTTGATGAATTTATGACTGAAGGTGAACCTTCAAACCATGATAGCGACTCCCTGCCAATAGCGGTAGCACCGCATATAGGTGATGACAATGAGTGAGAGACTGTACATCGGGATAGATTTGGGAACTTTTCAATCGACGATTTCTGCGTCGAATGGAACGAGTGAAAGTGTATTGACAGTGGTTGGGAAACCTAAGGATCCCATCGCTCGTAACTTCTTGAAAAGAGATACTCTGTTTGGAAGCGAGGCTTTGAAAAATAAGTTGGCTTGTAATTTGTATTACCCTCTTTCAGCAGGAGTGGCACAAGATGATGAAAACAATTTGGCAGCGGCAAAATCGTTTGTTACGCACTTAGTTGAAGCAGTTGACCCCGAAGAATTCGATGAGGTTTTTGGTGTAATTTGTTCGCCATCTCATATTTCATTTGTTGACAAGAGCAATTTAGTAAGTATTCTACGTGGTCAAGTTAACGCAATTATGGTTGTTAGCGAGCCATTTGCAGTTGCGTTCGGGCTTGATGAAATTGGGGGAAGTATTGTTGTTGACATCGGCGCGGGAACAACTGATGTTGCTCGTATCTATGGAACATTCCCTAGTGAAGAAGACCAAGTTACAATCTCAGAAGCTGGAGATTGGATTGATAATCGTTTGATGGAACTGGTTGCTAAGAAATTCACTGGTGCTCAATTAACAAAAGACATGGTTCGCCAATGGAAAGAAGCAGGGTCATATGTTGGTGGAGATGAAAAAGAACAGATGGTTGAACTTTCTGTTGATGGAAAGAAGCAAGTTGTTGATGTTGGAGATTTAGTTCAAATCGCATGTGAAGAATTAATACCACATATTGTAAGGACTGTGAAGGGAATTGTGGCAGGTGCTGATCCCGAGTATCAATCATTACTTCGTAACAACATCATTCTCTCTGGTGGTGGTTCATTAATTGGTGGTTTAGCCGACCGCGTGGCTGATGAACTAGCAGATATTGGTGATGTGCGTGTTTGGTGCGCTGATGACCCAATGATAAGAGTGGCTGATGGTGCGTTAAAACTGTCAATGGTGATGCCAGACGACCAATATACAGCAATCAGTTAATGCTAATTCGGTGACCTTGAAAAGGGTTCAAGAATGACTCGCTTTGACTAATGCCAAGGTGAAAGTTCAAGAATGGTTCTCTCGCGATAGGGTATTTGATTGAGTATGGGGCCAGCGAAGACCACTAATGGAAAAGCTACTGCAGGGAATGATATAGACCGTGCGGCATTGGCAGGAATGCTGTCTGGATATGGGCCAGAACAACTTGTTGATGAAGTAATTACTGCTTGGGAGGAATTGGCTTCTGCAAACAAAGAATTAGCAAATTCAAACCAAAGAAACAGAGTGATAGAACTAGATTTGTCTGAACGAGAAGAATTGGGTGCACCAGACCGGGCTCGTTTAATGAAAGTAGATGAAGATCTAAGAGATAGAGAAGCAAGAATTATTCATCTCGAAAGAATGCTTGATGATACAAGAAGGGAAAAAGAAGCAATTGCTAATTCAGTGGGAGCGATTAGAATTGACGAATTGGAACGGAATGAGAATGACCTTTCAGAAAAAGTAGAATCACAAACAAATATAATTGGTGAATTAGAAGCGAAATTAGACCAATTAGTAGATGCATTGGAAAAGGCTGCTGAAGCTGGTTTAACTTCAATTACTGCTGATGAAGTCAGACACCTAAATCATGAATTAGAAGATGCACATCGTAAAATTGAAGCTGAGCAAATAGAAAACAACACTGTTGCAGAAGAGAGAGACAAACTTAGAGAAATGGTAACACAAACTAAGTCTTTGTTGGAGCAAAGAGATCTCCGCCTGAAAGAATTGGATGGGCAAATGCAGAGAATGATGGATGGGCCTCGCTCTATTTCTGCAGAACATGATTATCTTGTCGAGCAAATTGAAGAATTAAAACGACGCTTACTTGAAAGAAACAGAGAGTATGAAGCTCTTCGAAGGAGAGAGAGGAGATTGCATAGGGATGTCTTTGAGCGAGATGAAAGAATTCAACAAATGCAACTCACGATTAGTGATATTGAAGGTGGTTTGTCAGATCGCACAGCAGAACTGAAAAGTTTAGAAGAAGTTTATGAGAAAATGGCAGCTGAAGTTGATGGGTTGCGTAAATCTGAAAGAACTAGGGGTGTAGTTAGTGGTGCATTCCAAGATTCTCTTGGTGTTTTGCGAACACATGAACAAAGTAAAGCAAGACGTGAGGGGTTAGGAATTGATGTTGATGACTCAATACCAGAACCGGGGGAAGGAAGTTCACCTGGTGGTTCTGCTGCACCTGCTCTGAAAGATATTGATGAACTTGATGAATAATTCTAGGTTCGTGACTGACAAAATGTTTGGCGCGAGTTCTTTCATGAATTCATTTCTGTGATGAATGTTTGAAGAGTTGTTTGTAGCTCATGGGAATCTGAAAATCCTTCTGTTAAATTCCCAGTAACTATCCAATCCGCACCAGCATCAACTGCTATGCTCGCTGATTTACCATCTCTAATTCCACCACCAACAAGCAGAGTTAGGTTACAAGATTTTCTTACTGCTCTAATTAATTCAGGTGAAACGGGTTGATTAGCACCACTACCCGCTTCTAAGTAAATTGTAGAAAAACCATAAGATTCGGCACATATTGCATAACTTGTAATAAGTTCAATATCATTTTTTGTGATTAGATTCGCTTCGCCAACTTCGCCGACCTTACCACCAGGGGCACAAACAACATAACCCATCGAAATTGGAGTTACATTTGCTTGTTTTATCGGGGTTGCGCCTTTTAGTTGCTCTTCAATTAGAAACTTTGGTGATGTGCTATTCATCAACATCATGAAAGTGATTCCGTCTGCTGCGGGTGAAAATGCATTTGCTGCAGCAGGAAATAAAACCACAGGTATTTCCCACATTTCAGAATCTGATGAAGAATCTTGAGAAGCATTCCAAGAACATAATTCGAGGGTTTCTTGAATTGCTTTTACTGTTTCATGGACATTATTGCTATCAGTTCCTGTTGAACCTCCAACAAATATCATTTTACTTCCAGCAATTACTGCAGCAACACATCTTTTAGCTGCTTCTTCACTAGTTTGAGAATCTGGATCAATCAAAATAATATGTCTAGCAACACTAGAAGTGTGAACATAGTTTAACAAATCAGACCCCTCTGAAGACCACATTAGACCATCCGAGGGGTGGCTTGTCCTTTTGCATTACCCATTAGAATAAACGTTTGAAATTTTTTCAAAATTCTTTTTCGCTAATTCAAGAGAAAAATCTATTCCATTTTCAGTGATAATTGATGATGATGAGTCGAGTATTTGTAATATATTAAAATCAGTGGGTAAATTTTCATACCACCCCTCCCAAGTACCATCGTTTCTTTGCCAACCTCTTTCTTGGGGAGAATTGGAAACAACACCAATAAGAGTTGATTTTGATTCTATTCGACAATCAATTACAATATCACCTTCCCATATTGAAGAACGACCCCCAACTCCTACAAGAGTAAGAGATGTTTTGGTTTGAGAAACAACTGTTGTTCGAACATCAATTGTAATATCTTTACTTACTAAAGAAAGTGCTAGATCTTTTTCTAACCAATCACGTCTAAAAGCTAAACCAAACTCTTGATTTAATTTTGGTAAAAATGTAGGGGATGTTAGCCAGGTATCTAATATTTCAACCCATTTTTTATGATTTTCTAGTAATCCAGAGCCTGAACAAGGAAAACCAATTTCTGCTCTCTCTTCTACAATATAAATAGAATAATCATCATGATATTTTTCATGTAATAAATGAGCAAGGCCAAGCCCAAATATATTGGCTCCGATAATTGCAATTTTCATTTTCTCACTAAACCTTCTCTAAAGATAATGCAAATACAGGACAGGAGGGGATACAAAGTTCACAATGTGTACATGTAGGTTCATCTACGATCACGAGAAGTTCATCCAAAATTAATGCATCAACTGGACATAGTGCAATACAAGCTGCACAGCCAAAACAACGTGTTTCATCAACAACAAACAGTGTGTCTGGTATACGTGCCACATGTAGTCGAAGCGACACTGCACTTTCAATGATGTTACCCACCCCTATATTTCCACTGCAACACTAAGAAAAGAAAAGCAACACAAGATTTAGTATGTAAATTAGTGTGAAAAGCAATACGTGTTCAAGTCAGGTCGCGGACAGAACATAATAGTTAGTAAGAGAAATAATTAAAATTTATATTTCCTAAATTGGCTTTTTAATTTTCTACTGGAAAGGAAGGGGGCTCAACCCATTATTACCCAAGGTTGATGACACATTGGAGTCACGGGAAAATCGTTCATATGGTTCTCTACACACCAGGTTCAACTACCAATTATGATTCGAGTCCTATTGAAGAAGGAAAATTTCGTTATCATTTTCTTGGTGGAGGTCCAGAAGTTGGTAATGTTGGCTGTATTCTTGAAGATAGTTCTGGAACTCGTTTACAAATTGATTATGGTTTTGTACCTAAAAAACCACCAACTTATCCTGAAGAAGGTCCTCCGGTTTCTGATGTAATTTTAACACATTCACATATTGATCATGTTGGTCTTGCTCCGTGGGTTGTTGCTTCTCATGGAGCAAAGTTACATTGTACAGAGTTAACAGCTGATGTCCTTGAAATGATTTGGAGAGATACTTACAAAGTGAGTTCAATAGAAGGACAACCACTGCCTTGGGATAAAAGAGATTTAGAAGAAGCTCTAGACCAAATTGTCACCCATCCTTTTGATGAATGGGTTGAACATGGTGATTGGAAATGGCGTTTTTTACCTGCAGGACACATTCCTGGTGCTGCAATGGTAGAGATTCAATTAGGCGAACGGAATATTTTATGGTCTGGTGATATTGATACAAGAACGTCACCTTGTGTTGTGGGTGCTAAACCTATAAAAAGTGATATTTTATTTCTTGAATCAACTTATGCTGGTAGAGAACAACCTGATCGTGAATCAGAGGTACAACGTTTTCTTGAGAGAGTTGTAGAAGTTGTTGAAAGAGGAGGTACATGTCTAATTCCATCTTTTGCTAATGGGAGAGGGCAAGATATGCTCAGATATCTTTGGGAAAGCAATCTTGATTTGGATGTTCATTATGATGGTATGGGGAAACGCATACTCAATCATTACCTCAATCACCCAGATTATATTAGAGATGTAGACGTATTTAGAAAAATTAAGCGGTGGGCACGATTAGTGTCCAGTAAATCTGATCGTAAAAAAGCGATTAATGCAGATGTTATTGTAACTACTAGTGGGATGTTAGATGGGGGTCCTGCACATTGGTATCTTAATCGATTGAGACATGACCAAAGAAATGCAATATTACTCACAGGGTATCAAGCTGAAGGAAGTGGTGGTCGCCAAATGCTTGATGATTCACGATTGAAAATTTTTGGGAAACTAGTTGATATTAATTTAGAAGTAGACCAATTTTCTTTCTCTAATCACGCTGATAATCCTCTTCTTGTTGATTTTGCAAAACAAGTTTGCGCAGATGATGTAATATTATTTCATGGGAATCGAGATGATGGCCAAGAATTATTAAAAAATGAGTTAGAAAATGAGGGAATGACCATCCATCAACCTGAAAACTGCCAATCATATTTACTATAGAATCAATCACTCTTTCTATGCCAATTATCTAATAGGATAGGCTGTGTGCAGTAAATGGTTAACATGGCAAAGAAACCAACAGGGAAGAAGGCAGGCAAACCAAAACGCCGCCGACGCCGAAAGATGAAACTTACTCTTCGTAGTAAAAAAATGAGAGGTAAAGAGAGTTACAAGGATAAAGTGGGTTGGTCAACTCAAAACACTGGTAGAGTTCTTGATGGTGGTTCTGATATTGAAGAAGTGACGGAAGTTGAACATCAATGCAGTTTGTGTGGCTCAATGAATAGAATTCCGCGACCAAAGACAGACAAGTACAAGGTTTTGTGTGCTCACCCAGAATGTGGTCATGAAGATGTAGTTGGTTTCTAAAATAATAGAATCAATAAACTAAATATTCGTTTGGTTGCAGCAACTAGTATTACTATTACTAGTAATTTTTGAATCGTAGATTGTGATGAAATTTTGGAGCCATAAAAAGATCCAATAAAACCACCAATTAATACAACTAATGCAAAAGAAAACAATATTTCTAAATCTAAATCTAATTGTCCCGAGAATCCCGCTCCAGCCAATCCAGCAATTGAATTTACCCAAATAAAAACCGCAGATGTAGCTGCAACTTTTTTTGGTGTTGCCCACCTTTTCAAAAGAACAATTGGTGAAAGGAAAATTCCACCTCCAACCCCAACAATCCCACTTACTAAACCAATTCCAACACCCCATGGAATTGCTTGTTGAAATGTTGGTATTGTTGTTTTTTCTTTTTCATCAAATGACATAGTACCATACAATTTCCAAGCAGCTAACACTAAAGTTAGTGAAAGTAGTAAATCATATGCAGCCCCATCAATAAACAAATACCCCCCAATAAATGCCATTGGTATACTTGCAATAACAAATGGCATAGTTAATTTAATATCATGAAAACCCTCTTTTCTATAATAATAAAAAGCAAGACTTGCCACTATGATATTTAAGAACCAGGCGTGTTGTTTTAGCCAAGCACTTTCCATTAACCCATATGATGTTAAAGACATAATTGCAAGATAACCAGACGCCCCTCCATGTCCTACACTAGAGTATAATATAGCCATAATAAAAAGGCCAATTAACAAAAAGGTAAATTCAACACCACTCACGTCTTCCCCTCCCGTCAATTATTTTTGATATGTTCGGCGACTAACTCAAGGCCAACTACACGCTCGCAGAACCATGGAGGTGGGCGTGTCTATTGAACGAGCGATTGAATTAGCCAATGAAATCCCTCTTTTATTTGGGACAGAAATCCAATCCCTCGCAGATGCTCATGATGTGGTGTTAGCTAAATCATTAGAGTCAATGGTCGATGATCCACGGTTCGATAATTCGGCAATGGATGGTTGGGCAGTGAAAGAAGCGGATTGCACAAATTCCAATTCTAAATTAGAAATTATTGGCACTATTCAAGCTGGGAGTTCAGAAGAAATAGAAGTAAAACATGGCCAAGCATGTCGTATAATGACTGGTGCACCAATACCACCAGGCGCAGATTCAATCGTTATGATAGAGGATAGCGTTGTCATGGATGGATATGTTACTATCAACGGTCCCGCTCGCCCTCATTTCATAAGGAAGCAAGGAGAAAACATAACTGCAGGTGAAGTTGGTTTACAATCTGGTTCAAAGTTAAAACCAGCACATTTAGCGATGGTTGCAATGATGGGATACGCGGAAATCCCTGTTATCAAACCACCAAAAATTGCGATTATAGGAACTGGTGATGAATTAGTAGAACCAGGTCAGCCCTTACAATCCGGCCAAATTTATGAATCAAATACAACGGCTTTAGTGGGTTTAGTTTCGGAAATTGGTTGTGAACCAGTCAAATATCCATTTGTTACTGATGATTTAGATGGTCTAAGAAAGACATTTGATTTGGCCGCATCAGAATGTGATGCAATTCTCACAAGTGGTGGTGTGAGTATGGGTGAATGGGATTTAGTCCGTCGTTTGATGGAAGAAGAAGGAGAAGTAAAATTCTGGAGAGTTCTAATCAAACCAGGGGGCCCACTGTTGTTTGGTTCTTGGAAAGGTACACCTCTTTTTGGTTTACCAGGCAATCCAGTAAGTAGTCAAATTGTATTTCTCTCTATTGTGGTTCCATGGATTTCTAATTCATGTGGATATCATCCAACCCATGGTCCGAAATTGTATGATAAAGTTAGAGTAAAATTGTTGTCAGCAGCAGCGGGTACAAAGAGTAAAGTCACATTACGCAGGATTCAAATTATAGAGCAGGGTAACATTCTTGTTGGTGATGTCCCCAAAAATCAAGGTAGTGGTAATTTACGAAGTATGGTTAATTGTAATGGCTTGACTTTTCTTCCAATTGGTGTTGATGGTAAATCGGGCGACATTATTGATGCGCTTTGGTTGAGATGACACCCACTATATCCTACAAACCATCAATTCAAGAACGGTGAACTCGCGCTTGCAATTAGCGGAGGTGTGTAAATGGCCGAGGAAAGTACAGGACCTCGCCATGATGATGGTTGGATTGTGGTCAAAGGTGCAAGGACCCATAACCTACGTGATATTGATGTAAAAATTCCAAGAGGAAGATTTGTTGTAGTATCTGGAGTTTCAGGTTCTGGTAAATCCAGTCTTGCTTTTGATACACTTTACGCAGAGGGTCAGCGAAGATATGTAGAATCACTTTCATCTTATGCTAGACAATTTCTAGGCCAAATGAAAAAGCCTGATTGTGATAGTATTGAAGGGCTTTCCCCAGCAATTTCCATCGATCAAAAGCAAGGTTCTCACAATCCTCGTTCAACCGTTGCAACCACAACTGAAATTCAAGATTATTTACGTCTTCTCTATGCTAGAGTTGGTAAACCTCATTGCCCAGAATGTGGTAAAGAAGTCGCTCGTCGAACTGTTCAGGAGATTGTTGATGATATTGAATGGCGTATGGAACGCCATGCGGTTGCTGTGTGGTGTCCAACCATCCGTAATCGTAAAGGGACTCATTCAGATTTGTTCAAACAATTAGTGGAACAAGGATTCGTGTTTGGTAAGGTGAATGGAAGGGAAGTAGAGTTTGAAGACCCACCAACCTTGGAAAAAAACCTGCGCCACGATATAGATATTAGAATAGATAGATTAAGAATATCACGCGAAAATCGTCAACGCTTGACAGAAGCAGTCGAATCTGGTTTGAGACTTGGTGGAGGAACAGTCGCTATTGAGAGTATTTCTGGTTGTGATACACCCCAAAAATTACCAACAGGCTCAATATCATCCACTACTGAAAAGGGGGCTGTAATCCCCTATAGCGAAGAATTCGCTTGTCCAACTCATGGTTCATTCATGCCAGAAATGTCACCACGGATATTTTCTTTCAACAACCCCTTAGGAGCTTGTACATCTTGCCAAGGATTGGGTGTTGATAGAGCTTTTTCGTATGAATTATTGATGAATGAAGAACGTTCTCTAGATGGTGGTTGTGTGAAGCCATTTCAATCATCAATGATGGCTGGTTGGTACCGTAATCAAATGTGTCAGGTAGCTGAAAAATATGGTTTTGAATCAGATATACCTTTTTCTCAATTAGATGATGATGCAAAAGATATCATCTTAAATGGCTCTGGTTCAACAGAAATCAAATTCAAATTTGAAAGCGAAAAGGGTTCCGTTTACCAAATGGTGAAACCATGGGAAGGGGTGTATAAACGATTAATGCGAACTTATCGCGATACAGATAGTGAACGTAATCGTAACCGCTTACAATCATACATGATTGACCAGCCATGTGCTGAATGTGATGGCCAAAAATTGAATCCAGCAGTAAGGGCTGTTACTGTTGGTGGCTTATCTTTACCAGACCTTTCTCAATCAACAGTACTAGAATCCTTAGCGATATTACAGCGCTGGCGACTTGGTAATTCAGAACAAGAAATATGGTCAAAGTTGGCTCGAGAACCATCAACAAGTGGTTCAGTTAGTAAATCTGGGAAATTAGGGGAGAGAGACCTTTTCATTGCTCGTGAATTGCTCAAAGAAATCGAATCAAGAATAAAATTCCTAGCTTTAGTGGGTCTTGACTATCTGACGTTAGACCGTCGTTCAAACACTCTTTCAGGTGGTGAGAGTCAAAGAATTAGGCTAGCATCTCAAATTGGCACACGTTTGACGGGAGTAACTTACGTACTTGATGAGCCAAGTATTGGCCTGCACGCGCGTGATAATCAACGCCTTCTCTCAACCCTTCGAGAATTGTGTGAAATAGGAAACACATTACTGGTAATTGAACACGATGAAGAAACCCTTCGCCAAGCAGATTGGTTAGTGGATCTTGGGCCAGGTGCTGGCCGTGAAGGGGGTCGCCTTCTCGTTAGTGGACCATTAGAGGATTTACTTGAACATGAAGAAAGTGTGACAGGAGCATATCTAGCGGGTAGGCGTAAGATTGCTGTACCATCCTCAAGAGTGAAACCCAACGGAGAGTGGTTGAAAGTTGTTGGTGCCGAGGCGAATAATTTGCGCCGAATAAATGTCAAATTTCCACTTGGATGTATGGTTGCAGTTACAGGCGTGTCAGGTTCAGGAAAGTCAACTTTAGTTTCTGATATTCTTGCACCTGTTCTGTTGCACGAATTGAATGGCAGTGAAAGCACACCAGGTAAACATGGAAGTGTGTCTGGGTTTGATGATATTGACAAGGTAATCGTCATCAATCAATCACCAATTGGCCGCACACCGCGGTCCAATACAGTAACTTATACGAAGGGTTTTGATGAAATCAGAAAGTTGTTTGCTACTACACCATTAGCGAAACAACGAGGCTACAAACCAGGTCAATTTTCCTTCAATGTAAGGGGTGGAAGGTGTGAATCTTGTGCGGGTGCGGGTTCGGTTAAAATGGAAATGCATTTCCTTGCTGATGTTTGGGTAACTTGTGAAGTGTGTGAAGGTTCACGATACACACGAGAAACCTTGGAAGTAACTTGGAAACAGAAGACCATCTCAGACGTACTGGATATGACGGTCCACGAGGCATGCGAATTCTTCGCGAGTCACAAAAAACTTCATCGTATTCTCAAAACACTACAAGATGTGGGTTTGGGTTACATTCGTCTTGGCCAACCAGCCACAACACTGTCTGGCGGGGAAGCTCAAAGAGTAAAATTAGCAACCCAATTGCATCGTCCCACAACCCGCCACACAGTCTACATTCTTGATGAGCCTACAACCGGTCTCGCTCTCTCAGATATTGAACAATTAATCGAAGTTTTGTTGAGAATTCGTTCAAATGGGCACACAGTCATTGTAATTGAACATCATCTTGATGTCATTAAAAGTGCGGATTGGGTGATTGATTTAGGCCCAGATGGTGGTGATGGTGGTGGTGATGTTGTCGCAATTGGGACGCCCGAAGAAATCATCACAAACCCCAATTCTTTCACAGGTCAGTACTTGAAAAAAGCACTTTAGAACATATCAGCCCTGTAGGGCTGACAGCCGCTTCATTGATGGACGGTCGGCAAGACGGCACAATCAGAAGAGGTGGTCGAGATGACAGCATCACAACCCCAAAGAGTTGAAGTGACCCCCAAATCTCTAACTGGATTGAAGGATACTAGAGGAGAATCTATCCGCCGACAATTATCTTCTGACCATGGTTTAGAAATTTCAGAAGTACGTTCAATTACGGGTTATCTTGTGAAGGGAAATTTCAACGAAACACACCATGAGAAAATGATTTCAGATTTGTTTTGCGACCCAATCATTGAGCATGGTGTAGTCAATCAGCATATCTTAAATGACTCTAATATTTTCTCGCAAAAACCAGACGCTGCAATACAAATCGGATTCAAACCAGGAGTTACAGATAATGCTGCTCAAGCAGGCCTTGACGGTTTGAAGACCCTTTTCCCCTCACAATCAATAGATGCAGAAGTATCCACTACCATGACTTACACATTTTATGGGCTACCCGATAATGTCGACTGTCAATGGCTTGCAAATCAACTACACAACCCAATGATTGAGAGAGCTATAATATCTGATAAATCATCATGCGCAAATAATCAGTGGCCATCACTTGATTTTCCTGAACCACCAGTGAATATTTTTGGTAAACCAGCAACCATTGATTTAGAGGTTGAAGATGATACTTTGATTGAAATTAGTGAAAAAGGCCTACTCGCTCTTAATTTGGAAGAAATGCAAACAATTCAAGCACACTTCCGAAATCCAACAGTGAGGGCAACAAGGGAGAAAGTTGGATTACCTCCGATGGCCCCAACAGATGTAGAATTAGAGTGCCTTGCTCAGACTTGGTCAGAACATTGTAAGCACAAAATATTCTCAGCAAAAATTCATCATGTAGACACTGAAACAGGAGAAGACTCCTACATTGATTCCTTATTCAAAACACACATTATGAAGCCGACTTTTGACATTGCCAAGAAAGTTGATTGGCTTCTAAGTCTGTTCCATGATAATTCAGGAGTAATAGAGTGGAATCCTGATTGGAGTCTTTGTATTAAAGCTGAAACTCATAATTCTCCAAGTGCATTAGATCCATTTGGTGGAGCGATGACGGGTATTGTTGGTGTTAATCGAGATATTTTGGGAACAGGATTAGGGGCCCGCCCAATCGCAAACACAGATGTCTTCTGTTTTGGGCCACCAAATTATGAAGGAGAAATACCAGAGGGATTATTTCACCCAAATAGAGTATTTCGCGGAGTTCATGCAGGCGTACGTTCGGGTGGTAATGAATCAGGTATTCCAACAGTCAATGGTGCGATGGTGTTTGAGGAAAGATATCTCGGTAAACCACTCGTCTATTGCGGTACCGTTGGGATAATGCCACGTCGTTTAGCAGATGGCAGGGAAAGCCACGATAAAACCCCCAGCCCGGGTGATGTCATCTACATGGTTGGTGGGCGTGTTGGTAGTGATGGAATACACGGTGCAACGTTTTCTAGCCTAGAATTAACCGAAGAATCCCCATCTTCTGCAGTTCAAATTGGCGACCCAATTACTCAGAAAAAGATGGTTGATATGCTCCTCAAAGCCAGAGACGATGGCCTTCTTCAAGTCACGACAGATAATGGCGCAGGTGGGCTTTCGAGTAGTATTGGTGAAATGGCAGAGTTAACTGGTGGGGCTAAAGTAGACCTTTCACAAGTCCCTCTCAAACAAGTTGGTCTTTCTTCTTGGGAAATATTAGTTTCAGAATCTCAGGAGAGAATGACTGTTGGCGTTAGACCCGAAGAGTGTCAAGAGTTTGAGAAGTTAGCTAGTTTACACGAAGTTGAAGCAACTGCTGTGGGTACTTTCACCGATTCGGGGGATTTTCATATTTTACACGGTGAACATACAGTTGCGTTACTACCAATTGAATTCCTGCACGATGGGGTACCCCAATTACAACTTGAGAGCGAATGGATACCTCCCACCAATGAAGAGCCATCATATCCAGATGTGAATGCAACAGAAATGGGGGGTGTTCTATCCCGTCTTCTTGCCCGTCCAAACATCGCATCAAAAGAGTGGTGGGTTCGCTCATACGACCACGAGGTGATTGCTCAGACGGTAATCAAACCATTTTGTGGTGTGAATCACGATGCACCGGGTGACGCAGCCGTTATTGCCCCAATACATGGTGAAACACAAGGTGCCGTGATATCTTGTGGAATTATACCTAGATATTCAGATATTGATACTTATGCAATGGTTGCTGGTTGTATTGACGAAGCAGTTCGTAATGCGGTTTGTGTTGGCGTTGATCTCGATAGGATGGCGGGATTGGATAATTTCTGTTGGCCCGATTCTGTTGAATCTGAAAAGACTCCCGATGGCCGATACAAACTCGCCCAATTAGTGCGCGCTAACAGGGCTTTAGATGATGTTTGTAGGGCTTATCAATTACCTTGTATTAGTGGAAAAGATTCTATGAAAAATGATGTGATAATGAATGGAGAAAAAATAAGCGTTCCTCCAACATTATTGTTCACATTGTTGGGTAATCATGAGGATGTTCGTAAAGCAGTTTCAAGTGATTTCAAGAATAGCGGCGATATCATTTACTTACTGGGGCAATCCCACCAAGAATTGGGTGCAAGCGAATTAGTCACGATGTTTAGAGACGAGTGTGGTGGTGGAATTGGTGGTAAAGTGCCAGCAATAGATACCACAAGGAATCTTGCACTTTATCGTGACCTTACAGCAGCAATGCGCCAAGAGTTAGTTGTCAGCGCTCACGATTGTAGCGACGGTGGTTTTGCTGTTGCTTTAGCAGAAGCTTGTTTTGGGGCTGACACTGGTTGTAGTGTTGACATATCAGAAATATTCAGTGATAACAACGGCCTTGACAAGTGGGGGATGTTATTTGGTGAGAGCCTTGGCCGTATTTTAGTGAGTGTAAAGGCTGAACAGAGTGCCGAATTTGAAGCAGCAATGGTAAGCAACGCTTGTTTCCGATTAGGTGAAGTTGGTGTCGGAGATGAAATCAGCATTTCACTATCTGGTGAAACCATTCTCGAAGCCAGCATGTCTGCTCTCAAACAATCTTGGCAAGCAACCCTAGACGGAGGTGGTGCTTGAATGGTTGAAATCCCTCAAGTAGCAGTCCTAACAGGATTCGGAATTAATTGTGATTTAGAAACTATGGCGGTGTTTGAGATGGCGGGGGCAAAAGCCCACCGTATTCATATCAATAGTTTAGTTAACGGCGACGATTCATTAGAAAATTATCATATTATGGCGATTCCCGGCGGTTTTTCCTTTGGCGACCACCTTGGTAGTGGGCGTTTACTTGGAAACAGACTTCGATTTGGAATAAGAGAACAAGTTCGACAATTCGTCAAAGATGGCAAACCAGTTATTGGGATTTGTAATGGTTTCCAAGTGTTAGTAAAAATGGGATTATTACCTGGTGATGATGACGTTTCACTACAACAAACCGCGTCCCTTACACTGAATGATTCAGGCCATTATGAAGATAGATGGGTGAGTTTGGAATTTAATTCAAACAGCCCTTGTATCTGGACAAAGGGTTTGTCTCGTATGCGTACACCTGTAAGGCACGGTGAAGGAAAATTTGTGGTTCCAGACCAGTCTGTACTCGACCAATTCGAACAACAACAACAGATTGTAGCACGGTATATTGATCCCAGTGACAAGTATCCTAGCGCATCAAATGAACTCTTATCTTATCCATTATGTCCAAATGCTAGCATGCGCAATATTGCTGGTGTGTGCGACCCTTCAGGATTAGTATTCGGACTAATGCCACATCCAGAAGCTAACCATTCAAAGTGGCTTGGTGCTACATGGACGCGCGAAGAGATTGGTGATGATTGGAAAGGCGAAGGTATGGCGGTGTTTGAGAATGGCGTTAGATATGCGAAAGAGAACCTTTGATAATTTAATCAAAAAGATCCTCAACATCGTCAACAATATCTTTCCATTGCTTCTTTTCAGCACGTTTTTCCCCTACTTTCAAGTCAACCATCAAATCTTTCAAATCATCAGGTGTATCTTGATTTGAAGCACTTGCTTGCACTCTAGCAGTTAACTCATGATCTTCACCAGGGCGCTCGGAACGGTCAACTCGGGTTATTTCTTTACTAGGAACCGTCCTGATGCCCGACTTATCAACAATATCTGTTGGTAATTCTTGTGATAAATCATGTAGTTCTTTTTCAGTTGGTTCGACATCTTTCCATTTAGATTGGTTAGCCATTTCTCTTAATGTGTTCATCCTTTTCTTCTGCCGAGCAGCTTCAAAAGCAGCCGCAACATCTTCTTGAGTTGTGGCCCGAGGTTTTTTGGATTGGCCATGTAATAATTGTGCATACGCAGTCATCCACTCGCCGTGAGTATCATCATGTTCGTAGGCGCTAGGTCTAGCAAGCATCTGAAACAATTCTTTGGACCATTGGCTTACTAGTGATTGTGCTGGTAATTCAGAAACCCTCTCTCTTACACCCTTGTGTGTGGCTATACACTGTCGACAACGATTCGAACCCGCTTCATCAGGTGCGTCGCAGAGCACGCAACAAGTGGCTAACCCCATCTCGAGCATTGCCCTTCTAACACCTGACATCAAATTCCAGCACACACTGCCCCCCCTTCAACTCTCCCGGCTTGCGAACCCTCAAAGAGGCTGAACAATTCGCCACACTATGGCTAGGGACCCAAGGGCGTCTCGTCTGGATGATGACCCCTTTGCAAAGATAGATGATAATCAGCCTGCAAGCAAGGGCACATCCCAGCATATTCGGGTTGTAATTCAGCCTGGGCAACCAAATCCATTTGAGCCATTTCTCAAAGGTTTCTTTGATGTTGGTGGTCCTAGAGTTGTTAAGCACGAAGGCTCACTTTTTCACTTTTCACAACGTGAATTGAAGGATTTAGCAATGGCAACATTTGCCTTTAGTTTTGCAATTTCTATTGTATTACATGGGGGTATTTTCGGTATGCTGGAATTGCCGTTGGGAGTATTAGTAATCAGTTTAATTTCAAGTATGATGTTTGCACTTGCTGCCCTTGCGCCCGCCTTCATCCTTCATGAGTTGGCTCACAAATATGTGGCGCGTCATTTTGGTTGCTGGGCGGAGTTTAGAGCCGACCCCCGCGGTCTAAAGATTGGAATTCTCATTGCCCTAGCTATTGGCTTTGTATTCATGGCTCCAGGCGCAGTAATGGTCGCTGGGAGGGTTGGTCGCAAAGAAAATGGAATAATTTCAGTAGCAGGACCAGCAACGAATATCACCTTATTTTTCATTGGAATGATTGGAGGTGGTTTACTTCTCTCAATGTTTTATCATAATATTTTAGTTGAACTAATAATATTCTGGATGTGGGGAAATGCAATTCTTGGGGCATTCAATATGCTTCCATTCGGGCCGCTTGATGGTGCGAAAGTGAAAATGTGGTCTGAACCCATTTTTTGGCTTTTCATGGCAATAACTGTAGCACTGGTAGCCTCTGTTTTCAATGGTTATGCATTTACACTTGTTGCTACTATTGCAGGCCTGCCTACCTTGTGAATGCAGTTAAAATATTTGCATCAGAGCAAGGTATTTTCAATCGGTGCTTCATCAAGATGGAAGAATGAGTAAACAGCCCACCAAGTAATAAAATCAAGGCTGTTTACTAGGTTAGTTACACCCGTATTATCTTCACCGTAATCCTTACCAGAAGTATCCATCCAATCTTCCATTTCTTCTAATGTGTCACAGACTTGGTGGTAACACCAATACCCATCAACAAGACCACCAAAACCGATTGTCACAGTTCCTAGATTATCTTGGAACGCGGCATGATCTGAGCGTGCAGTAGTGTCTTCATAGATGATAATCTCTGGTCGGTCAGCAGCTATCCAAGAATTGTATTTCCAAGTATTTTCTTCAAAACCAGCACCTTCCAATGTACCAATCTGTTGTTCAACACCCAATGCATCAGAACCAATCCATTCTTGTAATCCTACGAGTTCTTTTTGACTTAGATTTTCAAAAGATTCGGTTGGCCCGATATAGACTCGCATCGGCCAAACTTCCTCATCCTTTGGATATCCAGTTTCGTCAATAGATGGTTCAGGGTCACCATGTGGTGCACCACCACCACCTGGCCAATTTACTCCAGCCATATCCAAATTGATGTAATTGGTAACGGTTACTTCAGGGTGGTCTTCTTTGACATAGAAATCAGTCCAATAATCGCTTCCTCGCTTTCCACCCTCTTCGCCTGACCAGAGGCAGAAAACCATGGACCGTCTTGAATCAAAACCAGACATCATTTTTGCAGTTTCCAACACCATGCTTGTTCCCGCGGTGTTATCATAAGCACCTACACGAGTCCCATAAGTTCTACTTCCCGTAATATGGGGGTCAAGGAATGGGAGAGCACTATTTGCTGGAGGGGCAATATCAAAATGAGCACCAAAAACCAACCACTCGTTTGGCACTTCTTTACCCCAACGATAACCACACACATTTAGTGCCTCAGGATTTTGTTTACTGAAGAAATCAGTGAATTCAAAACGATGTTTAATGACTTCTAATCCAAAGGACTCTAATTCAGCAACCAAGTAGTTTGCAGCATCTTCGTAAGCTGGATTTCCCTGGCCCGCCCAGCGGTCCCAATAACCCATTCTCCTATCAATATCTGTTGCATCAGGGGTTGGATCAGTTATCTCATGTAAGCGGTCGTAAACCATTCTACCATTCATTATTCCAGTAGCAAAATCACCACCAGCATCAGGTCCAAATCCCGGTGCTGAAGGTCTGATCACTGAAAAGCTCTGAAATGAGACAGAGCCGCCATTTTCAGTTGACATATTGATGGTATTAAATGAACTATTTTCTCCAACAACGCGAGTGATTCCCCCATCAGAGGGAGAGTTTGCACCACCTTTCCCAATCCATGTATTCCATGAGATGTTTGATTCTCTTGTAGGCCAATCAGTACGTCCTAGTTCACCTATCATAAATAATGCAATTTCAGCCCGCGGCGGAGCAAGAATTGAAACTTCAACTGAATTTCCTTTTTTGATATCAATTATTGTAGAGTTTTGCACATACCCACTATCTGGGTTCATGATCAAATAAGGGATATAGACAGACAAGTCATTACTGGCAGAGAATTTTACATTTTGAAATATCCCACCAACCAATGTTTGGACGCCAACATCCAAGTCATCAGCACTGGGTAAGTTTGCATCATCTGAGCCCAAGCAACCAGCAAACATAGAGGTCGCAAAGAGCAGGGTGAGTAGCACCGCCTTGACGCGCATTAACAATGCGAACAACAATTCCCTGTTGAACCCAACGATTGACAGAGCGCGCGTTTTTATCTGAAGAATAGACGTAAACAGGTGAGTGAGCCGTCAGCACAACGAATGTGCTCCATGTCAATAGTTGTGACACTGAATCCATGTTGAGATAGTAAATCCGCAGTTTTCGGGTAGCCTTCTGAGACGATTACACACCCATTTTCAAATCCAATCGTGTTTGCTGCGTAAGATTCTTCATTTGGCACCCAAATTATATCGGCAGTAATCCCATCAAATTGTTCTGGACGCAAGTGCCCCTCTGCTGTGACTAGAATACCGGGTGCTGGTGAAGAACAGATAGTTGAAAGGTGAAGTGTAGACGATGGGACGTCAAAAACAAAAGTTTTGAACCCTCTCTTATGACATATATTTTCCATAAATTCGACACCCCTAGCATTTGTTCGTGTTGAACGACCAATGAGGAAATAATCGTCATAAAAAACAACATCCCCACCATCTAATTTTGTCCCCTCTGGCATAACAATAGTTTCCAAATGTTGAGAAAGAGCTTCTTCAATACTTCCAACTTCCCCTTGGCGACTCGGGTGGCCAAGATTACAGATTACCGCCGCACCATCTACGATAACAGCGGCATCTTCTACAAAACAACAATCAGGATAATCTGCTAAGCTAGGAAGGATAGTAACTTCCAAACCATTATCCTGGAGGCAATTTACATAATTATCATGGGCTTGAATTGAAGCATCAACATCTGTTGGCCCAGTTCCAAAATAATTTGCTATAGCCTTAGGAAAATTTGGAGATATTTTACGAACCAAGACGCCCGCTCTACGGCGTCTACTCCAATCTTCCATCATTTTCCCGGCTACCATTCAGGTCATAAGGGTTCGGAATCCGGAAACAACCCACCAACAAACGGAAACACGAACCACTATTGAAATAAAAAACTAATTTAATTTTCCAAACCTTCCAAAAGGTAGCACAGAATCAATGGTAAAACAATAGTTGCATCAGATTCAATGACGAATCGTGGGGTGTTGATACCCAACTTTTCCCAACTTATTTTTTCATTTGGGGGTGCGCCTGAATACCCACCATAGGAGGGGGTTGATTCGGAAATTTGTGCGAACCAACCCCATAATTCAACCTCATCACCTAGGTCCTGTCGCAACATTGGTACAACACAAATTGGGAAATCTCCAGCAACCCCTCCTCCGACTTGTAAAATACCTAGCGAATATCCTTGTTCGTGGTACCAAGAAGCAATATCCCCCATCCTTTGTAAGTCAGTTGTGATGATATTGTCACTTGAAATTGTTCCATCTATTAATCGAGCGGAGAAAATATTTCCCAATGTGCTGTCAGCCCATGCTGGGGTAAAAATGGGGATTTGCATTTGTTGTGCTGCAACTAACCAACTATCCTCTGGATTAGCTTGAAATTCAATATCATCTGAATTAATTACATCAAATAAGTAATGATGGGGTGGGTGGGTTTCGCCATTTTTTTCTGCTTTCAACCATTGTTGCAAAAGTATGCTTTCAACTACCCTAATTGCCTCAGATTCCGGAATACATGTATCAGTAACCCTGTTTAATCCTCTTTTTTGCAATTTCACATCATCTTCAGCAGTGAGATTCCGCCAATCTATTTTTTCATACGATTCATGAGCAATCAAATTGAACAAATCTTCTTCTAAATTTGCGCCTGTACATGAAATTGCGTGGACCAACCCTGCACGAATTGCTGGTGCTAATGAGCGGCCGATTTCAGCGGTTGACATTGCCCCAGCAAGTGTGACAATTAGTTTCCCACCATGGCTAAGAAACTCCTCGAGCGAACGAACACAATCAGCTAGTGCACCGGAATTGAAATGGTGGTAATTTCGGTCAATAAATTGACGTACACCAGACACCTAATCACTCCTTGTTTTGGGATAGATCATCGTGGAGAAAACGTTGGACCACATTACGATTCATTAATTTCAAGTTTTCACAACCAGCAATCAGTTTAGCATGGATAACATCAGCTAAATCGTTTGGGTCATGGGCCCCACAAGTGAAAGCATCAATTGCTAACCACCCCTTTTCAGAGTAACAGTGTGCGGTGACGTGACTCTCATCAATTAGTACAATTGCAGCAAATCCAGGAGGGCTTTCATCGCCATTAAAAACCTCACAATGAGCGTGTACTTCTTTGACGCCACATTCGTTTACACTTGACCGCAGTAGTGACAATACCCAATCATCTACACCTTCAACTTTAGGATTGAAATTGACGTAGTCAAGGTAGACATGTCGCCCATGGGCGAGCCTTACGTCCGAGTCACCAGTCAGCCTGTTCACCACTTACCGCGAGGTGGGCTGATATTTCAATTCAACACTGTTCGTAAATAACAGATAACCACCTAATTATGGTGTAGTCAAGTGTGTGTTTTGATGCAGAGGGCAGGATTTGAACCTGCGAACCACTGAGGACTGGGACCTCATCCCAGCGCCGTTGACCAAGCTTGGCAACCCCTGCGTAAGGTGAACGGAGTAACAGTTTGATTTCAATTCAACGGTTATGCATATTTACTGTGTGTGAGAGTGTCTGTATTCCGCCTTGCTCAAGTAGGGAATACCTACCCGCGCAACTCAGAAGGTGAGACTTTGGCTGATAAAATTCCGCTCGGTCGAATGTTCATCAATGATGAGATGCGAGAGGTTGTAAGCGACGTTCTTGATTCAGGAAGATGGATAAAAGGTCCTCATTCCAAAGCATTTGGAGCAGAATGGGCGGCATACTGCGGCGCTCTCGCAGGAACCCCATGCTCAAATGGTTCAACCGCACTAATCGCAGCATTGCGGCTACTCAATGTTGGGCATGGAGATGAAGTAATTGTTCCATCACACACTTTCATTGCTAGCGCTACTTGTATTGACCAAGTTGGCGCAACCCCTGTTTTTGTTGATGTTGAGGAAGATTATCACACACTTTGTCCCGATGAAGTTGAGAAGGCAATTACAGACTCAACAAAAGCAATCATCGCAGTCCATCTGTATGGGCAACCAATTTCACAACGCGTGTTTGAAATCGCAAAGAGTCACGATATTCCATTGATTGAAGATTCAGCCCAAGCTCACGGTGCAGAACTCAACGGTCAGAGAATTGGTAGCATAGGGGATTTGGCAACATTCTCATTTTTTCCAAGTAAGAACATGGCAGTTGGTGGTGATGGTGGCTCAATATTAGCAAACCGCGAAGATTTAGCGGACAAAATTAGTATGGCAATAGATCATGGCCGTTTGGATAAATATCGTCATGATTTCCTTGGCTCAAATTTTCGTCTTTCAGAAATGCAATGTGCGGTAGGTCGTGTTCAACTCAAACACCTAGATGACTGGGTTGTTCGCCGTAATCAGATTGCTGCCCGATATAATGAGGCATTTTCATCTCTTGAATGGACCAGCCCTCCAGCAATTCGTGAAGGTGCATTACACGCTTGGCATCAGTACGTTTTGCGAGTGGACAATCGTGAAGATTTCCAGGCACACATGGATGAGCAAGGTGTTTCAACAGGAATTCACTACCCAATCCCCTGCCACCGCCAACCGCTGTACGAGAGTCACCCACAACACCAAGAGGGCTCGTTACCCATTACCGAAGCAATCTGTGCGAGTGTAGTTTCAATTCCAGTTCATCCCCACTTAACTGATGAGGAAGTTGAGCAGGTTATTTCTGCAGTCAAGTCATTTCAGTCTTAAATGGGCGCGGAAAATTTGCTAGCGCCTGGTTGGACCACACATCATCTTGCCCAGTAAGTTCACGACTAATCCAATCTGGTTTGGAGATTGGGTAATCGGGGGTTGGGATTTCGATTTCAGCGATGATTAAGCCCGAGTTTTTCCCTTCAAAAAAGTCAATTTCCCAAAACAAATTATCATTTGTTGGGATTTTGTAGCGAGTTTTTTCAACGCTTGGATATTTTCCGGAACGAACAATTTCAAGCACAGATTCAATTGGTATTTCGCGTTCAAACTCCAATCTTGATGGTCCATCTGAATGGTTTTTTGCCGTGGTGATAGCGGTATTCCCATGCACTCGAAATCGGTATGCAGAGAGTGGGTCAGCTAACACCTGTTCTAATTCACTAATTTCTCCGGGCCAATACTTTAGCCAAACCTCAGACGGCAGATAACATTGAATCATCTTTACTCCATTTCCGAGTGAGGGTAGTAACGACGAATCTTCAATCAGAAATTTTCGCTCAATTTCAATACCCACGCAATCACTCCAAGTCCTGCCATTACCCCTTCACAGTCAATCTTTCGGGCGTGGCGTTGAAGTGTCAACCGCTTGAGGCACATGACATGGGGGAACCCCGCCGCATCCAATCAGGAATTGTAGATGTAGAGTTCGGAGAAGGCGTCACAGTCATCGAACCAGTCAATATTTATGGTTGCAAAATTGCCGATAACGTGTTTGTCGGGCCGTTTGTTGAAATTCAAAAAGATGTTACTGTAGGCGCTAGAACAAGAATTCAATCGCACGCATTCATCTGTGAGTTAGTAACAATTGGTGAAGATTGTTTCATTTCCCATGGTGCGAAGTTCATCAACGACCCATTCAAAATCGGAGGCCCAGCAAGAGGCGATAAAACTCAATGGGATGAAACCAATATTGGTGACCGAGTTTCAATCGGCACAAATGCTACAATAATGCCTGTTTCCATCTGCGATGATGTTGTCATCGGCGCAGGAGCTGTTGTTACCAAAGATATCACCGAATCGGCCACTTACGTTGGTAATCCAGCTAGAAAACTAAAATAAATGTCTGAAGAAGATTCAGAAATGGCAACAGAATGAATAACCAAACAGGTAAATTCAACTCAAAATGGGAGAGTTTTGTCAAGCCGTTCAACCATCTCAACATACCTATTTGTGTGTTCAGTTCCTGGTATTTTTATGACGAATTGCCAATACCTCCATGCTGCAACAGCCAATACAGAATATCGATGTAGGTCGGGAAGCGCAGCTCTTTCAGCATCACTCAGGGGCCGAACAGATTCGTAGCCGGCAAGTAGCGAATGCCATAATTCACTGTCAGGCAGACCTTCTTCCCATCCAAATCCAACGAATGTTGTAACCAAATCCATAGCTAGTGATTCAATGCAAATTTCTTCAAAATCTAGTATTGCTCGCACCTCACCTTCTACCCCAATCACATTGTCGGGATAGAGGTCCCCGTGAATAATTCCACGAGGTAAATCATCTGGAATACTTTCCTTTAATGCCACCATTTCTGTTTGCAACAATTCAATAAATGGTGTGGTAGTATTATTTTTCTTTGCATCATCAATAATTCGTTGCCAAAGAACATATCCAATTGAAAAAGTTGAAGAAATCCCATCACAAATTGGTACCTTGTGCAGATTTGCCTGCACCTTTCCCAAATCATAGAGTGATTTAGGGTCTGAAGGAAGCCATCCACCACTCACGAACGGCATTAGCATCCACGCTTGCCCATTCTTGACAACCATTCTTTCACCATTTTTTAGAATTAATGGGTTTGGTGTAGGAACCCCATGCTTTTCCAGCCAACAACATTGTTCAATTATGTTCTCAACTTCCACAGGGGGGCGCTCATCCCAGACTTTCAAAACCAGTTCGGTTTCATCTGCTAAGGTGACTAAATAATTTGAATTTGCCCAGCCACCCTTAAGTGGTGTTATTTCTCTTAATTTAGCAATGTTTGCTAAGTTAACAAGGGCAGAAGCCTCGTCGAATGAGACTTCAGTATAAGCCATCACAAGCCCTCAGAGAACTCCTTGATGACCGAGCGAAAGGCAGCAATAGAACGCCGATGGTCAACAATCCCAGCATGTTTCCTTGCTAATTCACCCAACTCTTCTCGTTGGGTGTATGTGGTACGTAGGGCATTAACCCAAGCATCCAAATCAGCTGTTTTGTCAACAATCATTCCACCCTCGCCAACTGCTTCAGGTTGGCTACCTATTGATATCGAAACAGAGGGAACACCAAACAACCCTGCCTCGTTGATGACTCGGCCCCAAGAACCAGTTGAAACTACTGTTAGGAGATGAACATCACAACGGCTGAAGACCTCACTTACAGAAGTGTGTCCATGCCATGTGGTATTGTCAAACTTGCCCAATTCCTCAGCGTAAGCGCCACCCCCATAAACGTCAATCCGTGCTTCTGGCCAGAGGCTAGAGAGATGAGGTAAAAGGCGTTGGTAGAACTCATATCCCTTCTCAGGGGTCACACCGACAATTGAAATTCTTGGGATGTCAATATCATTATTTTTAACACGATTTGAAAGTCCCGCCGCCCTAGTTGTTTCAATTTCTTCAATAGTTCCAAACCTGCTTGCGAAATCTACTGGTAGGCGAACATTTCTGATGGCTTTTACTTTGAATGTGCTAGCAACTTGTTGACCTAACCCTTCGCCTGCACAGCATACTGCGGCAGCGCCCTCTAAACTTGACCGATAAAGATCAGGCTGAATGAATTGTAATTCATCTCTCACGAAAACCAAATATGGGATATTCAATTCTTTGAAAACTTCTGACGCGCCTGCTGACCAATGTAATTGGGTGACACCAATCACAGGCAACCCACTCCTTTCAGTTTGTTCCTTTTCCTCGGCAATTTTCACCTTCAATAGCTTGGCAAATTTCTTGTTACAGTTTCTCAAATGCCGACTTTGAAACCATGAATTTGGTTGTCCACTTTTGCCTCTAAGACGCCAAGCAATCCCTGACCAAAAATCTTCAATTTTAAGATTAACACCTATCCTTTCTAATTCTGAATCTGAGGTGAGAAGAGTTGCTTCACCGCGTGCATTGGATTGGAATATTTTTGCCCGCCACGCTTGTTGAAGTAGCGCAGGGTCGACATGAGGCGCTTCATGACTTGGTAAATAGAGGACTTCAGCTTCAGAAAGTGGTCCAGGCTCGCACACCCCTTTGAGTAGTGTAGCGAGACTCATCTCGGCACCACCGGCTGGAGGGTCCAGGTCCCGAACAGCAGCAATTAACAGCCCGACCATGATTTCCGCTTCAACTCACCCTATATCAGACAAACCACCGGCTTGAGTCATCAAAAGGGCATTCCGGTAGCGTGAAAGAGGGGGGCAGGTTCGCCCGGTCAATGAGTTTGAAGATAGCAGTGGTCGGAACCGGCTATTGGGGGCGTAACCACGTCCGTACTCTTGCCGCTTTGAAATCAAGTGGCATAATATCTGATCTAATTGTATGTGATGTTGATGCAGAGCGTGCTGAAGGTATGGCATCAGAGTTTGATTGTCAGTGGTGTACAGATGCTAACGAACTCAAATCCCTAGGGGTTGGAGCCGCAACAATTGCTACACCAACTCCTCAACATGCTCCATTAGCAATTTCATTGATGGAACAAGGGATTGATGTCCTAGTTGAAAAACCATTAGCAATGAGTGAAGAGGAGGCCAAAGAAGTTCTAGATTGTGCAGAAAAAACTGGCCGTGTCTTGATGGTTGGCCATTTATTCCGATATCACGCTGCTGTGCGCAAAGCAGCAGAACTCATCGCCGACGGCACACTTGGCCCAATTCTTCACATTGAATCAGACCGCCTTTCCGTGAGGGAGCCAAGACCAGACATTGGAGTTATTGCGGCTTTAGCAATTCATGATATGGACATCATGAAGGATTTGATGGGTGATATTGAACCAAACAAAATAAATTGTTTGGCTTTACCCTCTGACAACCCAAAAATTGAGGACCATGCAATCATTGAGATGGCTTTCCCAGAAAATTCAGGAGGCAACCTAAATGGTGTTTCAGCAGTAGTAACTGTATCATGGCGAAGCAGAATCCAAGGCAAAGTCAGGGTGTTGCGAATAATTGGCCAGGACGCATCTTTGGCTATTGATTACCTTGACCACTCAGGATTATGGATTCACCACCACCCCAATAACGCTCATGGGCAGCAGTGGGGAGGGTTTGATGCGGCTCCTCGAGAACGCATTGAATTACCACTTGGTGAGCCAAGTTTGACAGCAGAATTGAGAGCCTTCATCTCACACGTAAATGGGGAGAATAATGACATACCGTTTGCATCAGGAAAAGTGGGTTTGGAGGGTGTGACTATGGTTTCCTCAGCACTAAAGGCAGCAGGCAGAGAGTAATTTTTCAAATAATTGGAGAGAGCATTCAAGAATCAGACACAGGTGGGGCGAGACATGAATATAGCGCAATCCTTACTCGGCCCGCTGTACGACCTCTATGTTTCAGCACTTGGTCAAACAGTTGGAATGATTGTGGGTTATGTCACATTAGTTGGTATTTTTGCCTTAGTGTGGTGGCTTTTAGCAAACCGAAACGAGGTAATTTCGGGGTTGGATTTGCGAGTAGCAACGATTGGAAATATGATTTTTCTCATCCTTCTAGGTGGGATATTGTATGTGGTAATGTCTAGTACTTTCGGCTTCCCATTTATTGGTGCAATATCAATGACTATCTCTTCGGTTTTACTCGTATATTGGTGTATGACCAACTTTGAAGGAGAACCTATCTGAGTAGAGAATTATGGCAAAATTTGGCGACCACCCATCAATTCCAGATGCACTGGAAAATTTGCTTTCAGACCTTACGGTCAGTACGATTTTTATGAAAGCTGATTGCCCACCCCGCGTTAAACGTGGCCACATTACTGAATTGGAAGTCGTTGAACTTGAGATGGAGCCATTTAGCAGTTCACTAATTGAAGAGATGTCCCAAGGTTTGGAAATCACTCTTGAGCAAAATAGTGACACGCGTAGTGATTGCTTTGTAGAAATTGATCGCCATGGTTGCAAAGTGATGCAAGTTGGGGATTTACGAGTAACAATTTCTTGGCCACCATTCTCTGATGGGTGGGAAATGATTGTTGTCCGCCCAGTAGCGCAACCAGACCTTGATGATTACGATTTAGACGAAAACCTACTGAAATTGATTGCAGATTTACAAAATCAGGGGACCTTAGTAAGCGGGATGCCTGGTTCAGGTAAATCAACACTTGCAAGCGCAATCGCTCGTTGGTTAGACGGCGAGGGCGCAGTTGTCAAAACAATGGAAAGCCCAAGAGATTTGCAGTTGCCCCAAAGAGTAACCCAATATGCTCCTCTAGCTGAAGATGAACACTCACGCGGCTCAATGGAATTGACCGCAGACATCTTGTTCCTAGCAAGACCCGATTTCATCGTCTATGATGAAGTTCGTAAGACTAAAGATTTCGAAGTATTTGGCGATTGCCGTTTAGCAGGTCTTGGTTTGCTTGGTGTTACCCATTCAGCTTCTGCGTTAGAAGCGATTCAGCGAATGATTGGGCGGGTTGAATTAGGGATTCTAGCGCAGATATTAACAACAGTAATTCATGTTGAAAAGGGTAAAATTGGTGAAGTTTTACAATTAGAAATGGCAGTCAAAGCACCATCAGGAATGCAATCTGATTTGGCTAGGCCTGTAATCCTAGTGAAACGATATCCCGATGGCAAAGTTTTGAACGAAATTTTCTCATTTGGTGAACAAATATGTATTGTTGATGCAGATGGACAATCGTCTGGAGACGAAATGTCACCAATGCAACTCCTTGCTTCAGCTCAACTCAAAGACCGCCTTTCAGAAGATTTTGGAATCAGAATCCATCATGTAAAATTCTCCGGTGCAAGCGTAGAAGTCTATGTTGATGATTCAGCAATAGGCGTCCTTGTTGGCCAAGGTGGTTCAACGGTGAAGGGTTTAGAAGAACAATATGAAGTCAAAGTTTCAATCAAATCAGCAGGTGATTTGCCCCGTGGTTTCCGAGCACCAGAAAATAAGTTCCGAAGTTCATATGATATGGATGTTGAACGAAGCATGGGTGGAAAGGCATGGGAGCAGTCCTATAGTGCCAAGAAAGACCGAAGGGCAAAACGCAAAGGAAGACGCCGTTAATTAGAAAATTGGTTAATTTATCTCCTCTCAAATATCTCAAAGGTTCATCAAGGGGTCGCAGGTCAGACAATTTGGGTGAGTGTATGGTTGACGGTACACAAGGGCCAGTTCCAATATTCAGCGAAGAGACTAGAGTGACTTCTGGTGTAGAGGTAACACAGAAGTTGATACACGCCGCAAAAACCCTCTCCTCAATACTCAGGGGTACACTTGGGCCGCGTGGATTGGACAAAGGATTGTACAAAACCAATGGTGAATTTGCAGTAACATCTGATGGTGCAAGGGTGCTGAATGATTTATTGATTAAAAATCCAGGCGCTAAACTCCTCGTATCATTGGGTCAAACCCAAGAATCCGCGATTGGGGATGGAGTGACTTCAACCGTTCTTTTTGCAGGTGCTCTCCTTGATGAGGCTGGGAGATTAATTCGAAAAGGAGTTCACCCACTTACAGTGGTTGATGGCTATTTGATGGCTGCTGAAATCGCAGCTTCAGCCCTTGAAGAGAATGTAATCAATTGTTCACCAGATGATAGTGAGTTGTTACAGAAGGTCGCTTCAACATCGTTGACAGGGCGTGCAGCAGGATCTGATACACGCTTTGCGACAATGCTGGTGGAAGCACTTAGAAAAGTGACTCATGAAACAGAATCAGGTATTCGCACTGAAGCGGAAGATGTTTTGTTTGAAAAATTGGAAGATAGCACAATAAATGACACTCGCATGGTTGCGGGAGTATTCTGGCGACAGCGAATTCCCATGGAGAGAATGGCTGGAGTTAGAGAAAATGCCAAAGTTGCACTTCTCAATTGTGATATCAAGCAGAGGGAATCAAAAAGAGATACCGAGATAGAATTACAATCCGCAGAAGACCTGCAAAAATTCATGGAAATTCATGAACAAACATTGGTTGAAATTTCAGATAAAATCATTACTTCCGGGGCAGAAATAATTTGTTCTAGTGGAGACATTGATCGAATCGTACTTCATCGACTTGCAGCAGCTGGAAAAGTAGTCATACATGATATTGACCATATTCAATTAGTTCATCTAGCCCAAGCAAGTGGTGCAAAATTAGTTGAACATCTTGATGACCTTAGTAGTGATAATTTGGGATTAGTTGGCCGTTTTGAAGCAGAACGCCGTTTAGCAACCGATGAAGTTCAAGACCGAATTATCTTCGATGATTGTACAGGCCCACTAGTTACAATTCTTGTTGGGGGAGCGATGGGTGCGGAAGAGACAATTCGAGGGATGTATGATGCTCTCAGGGCGACTAGTTTGGCTCTTAGTGAAGGCACATTACTACCTGGTGGAGGGGCATCACACATGATTGCGTCAAAAGCAGTAAAAGAGGCGGCAGAAAAAATTGCAGACAGAAGTCGTCTTGGTATGGATGCTTTCAGCCGAGCCCTTGAGATGATTCCATGGATGTTAGCTGCGAATGCTGGTGTTAACCCACTTGACGCGCTGCTTGAACTCCGTTCAGCAGTAAGAGAAAACATGGTCGCCGCTGGTGTTAGTCCAGATGGTTCAATCTCATCAATGTTAGAAGTTCTTGAGCCAGCCGAAAGTATACTTCATGGTATAATGGCGGCGACTGAAACAGCAAACACTCTGCTTCGCTGTGACCAAGTTATCAGTGCAAGAGGCGACTAACCCCCTCATCAATCTGATGACATTTGTTCATTCGTTTTTTAATTATTTAGGGTAGTTTGCTAGTAAATATATAGCCGAAACATAATTCAATGAGGATACAAATGGCGAATTACCCATGAAACCCTCACATCCAGATGCATTCCTCGTCGTCAACAGGGATGATTACATGACTGTACTAGCAATAATTGCTAATGCTGACAACATTCTTAGGGATGAAGAAATGTCCTTTTTTGAGAGCAGAATGGCTAGGATGTTGATAAATCCACGGTTACGTACACAATTTAGAAATTTATTACGTAATGAATATAATGTTGAAGAAACGATAAAGAAAATGGACAAAAAAACTCTGAGATTAGCACTTAGAGATGGTATTTTTCTTGCTGCGGCAGATGGCGAAGTACATTCTTCTGAAGTCGCAGCCATCAAAATTGTTGCAAAGTATGCCGGAGTAGATAATGAACGGTTGAAAGAGATATGGGCATGGGTTAGAGAGGGGTTAGAATGGATGTCCACAGGTCCTTCACTACTCGAAATAGCACTTGATGAAAGCGATTAGTAGCAAAAACAGGACGATTAGAGCAAATTTTTCCTCGCCTCAAAACTCAATAACGGCTGCCCCGTCGAATGAATACGGGTTCAATTGATGGACACCTCTATTCAACCCGGGACATCTTCCGAAGTGCCGAATAAAACCGGCATTAATTCACCTCGTGCACTGCTTAGTGTGTATGATAAAACAGGAGTCACTGCTTTAGCAGTAGCTTTGGAAGCAATGGGTTGGAAAATAGTTAGCACAGGTGGCACTGCTCGTCTGTTACGAGAGTCTGGGGTAGCGGTTGATGATGTTAGTTCAATCACTGACCACCCAGAAGTTTTTGATGGTAGAGTCAAAACTCTTCACCCAGCAATTCATGCACCAATTCTTGCCCGTGGAAACAACCCAGATGATGCAAAAACCCTAGCTCAACTCGGATATCCACGCATTGACATGGTTGTTGTAAATCTCTATCCATTTGAGGAGGTTGCTGCGCGGCAACCACCGGTTGAAATTGATGAATTAATCGAGATGGTTGATATTGGCGGGCCAACATTAATCAGAGCCGCAGCGAAGAACCATCCTGATATTTTGGTGATGGCAGATCCTAGCCAATATGATGAAGTTCTAGGGCATCTACAGCAGACAGACGGTGACCCAAAGTCGGTTCCATTAGATGTAAGACAAAGGCTCGCTCTGACTGCATTTCAGAGAACAGCGGCTTATGATGTGGCATTAGCAACTACTTTGGCGGAACGCTTTGAAGGGGTTGAATTAGAAGGCGATTTACCTCCGAGATTGTTGATTTCAGGCGGTCAGTTAAACCGATTAAGATATGGGGAAAATCCTCACCAAATGGCAGGTTTTTTTGGCACTTCACGAGTTGGGGAAATGCCAGAAGGATTGGCATCTGCAAACCAGCATGGCGGCAAGGAATTATCTTTCAACAATTATCTTGATTTGGATGCAGCATTACGTTTTGCCCGCTCTGTGAGCGGGGATGAGTGGAGTCAGTGGCCTCATTGTTGTGTAATCATAAAACACACAAACGCTTGTGGAGTTGCCATTTCTACTAACCAAGTAGAGGCTTGGAACGATGCGCTTGCTAGCGATCCAGAATCTGCTTTTGGTTGTGTAATCGCTTTCAATCAAGTTGTGTCACTTGAGGTAGCAGAAGCGATTGGAGGGCATTTCGTTGAATGCATCATTGCCCCAGGATTTGAAGATTCAGCATTGGAATTACTTTCTGAGAAGAAGAATCGTAGAATGCTAACTTTTGATAATTTCACCCCACTAGATCCGGTATTACGTTGGAGACAAATTGATGGTGGTTGGTTAGCACAAGAAGAAGGCGCCCCTCAAATTGACTGGGCAGATGTCATATCAGTGACCAAAAAATCTGCTGATGCGGGTCAAATTGATTTAGCTAAGTTCGGCGTGACCGTTTGTGCTCAGGTGAAGTCTAATTGTGTGGTATTTGTTCAACCTACAACAACTGGGTTTGCAACAGTTGGAATTGGTCCGGGCCAAACTAGCAGAGTTGAAGCAGTTAGAATCGCAGCTCGTCGTGCTGGCGAGCGAGCAAAAGGGGCAATGATGGTTTCAGATGCATTCTTCCCATTCCGAGATGGTATTGATACATCACACGAGATAGGAATAACTAGCGTAGTTCAACCAGGTGGTTCAATTCGCGACCAAGAGGTAATTGACGCTGCAGACGAGCACGGAATGACCATGCTCTTTACAGGGGTTCGATTGTTCAGACATTAATAATGGATTAATAACTTAATTCAAACAACATATATTGAATCTGTTCCAATTATCTTACTGCCTTCATATGAAATATGAATTTCTACCACTCCGCCACTTGCGCCGGCAATATTTTCACCATTCTCGAAAATAAATATAATTTCACCAAATTCCCATAGGTTATCATCATCGCCACCATGTTGTTGAATCAAGCATGATTGGTTTGCGTTGATTGAACAATAATATACCTCGTCTGCAATACTCAAAATAAGTTGTACACCTCTCCAATCTAAATCATCTCCACCTTCAATCCAATCGATTCTCATCAACGTGTCGTTAGAATCGTCAGTTGCAGTATCTTCGGCATCATCTGCATCAAAAATACCTAGATTTTTCATTTCCATGTTTTCACGGGCTTCTTCGTTTGCCATTCCATACCCCCATGGAGTGGTACAACCAGGCATCAGAACCAACAAAATCATCCCAATAAGGGCCAAACTTCCTTTTTTCATAGTATGTTACTGGAACCACTTCAATATAATACTCATGGAGATTTCACTATGATTAGCAACCGTAAAGCAATTTGTAGAGTCTCAAGTACGGGTTTTTACTTTAGAATTGATGAACCACACACCAATTAACCAAACAATAGCAATGAATACTTGGCCGTACCCAGGGTCACCTGCGAGGTCAGTAATCCAAATAGAAATTGCAGACATAACAGTAATGAACACAATTATCCAAGTTTTAACGTGCTTGGGTAGCGTTTTTCCTGTGGAGTAGTAGTCAAATAATGTAGAGCCAAACCAACGATTTGTCAATGTCCATCGAAATAATTTCTCGTTTGAAAGACTGAAGAGATAAGCAGCTGGAACAGCCCAAGAAACAGTTGGCCAACCCGGTACCCAAATACCAATAATAGCACAAACGATGAAAACTAATCCAATAAATACATACAAGCGTCTTTTCATAGGTGTAGATTTACGCGAATATTGCTCAACAATCGCATCCACGCTTGTCAATTCCACGACCATCCAATGTTCCCCTAATGTGGCCGCCATAAACCGTTGTTAAAAAGTGGCCGATTCGCTCAATAGCGGTGGCCCGCTCGCTTTGTATATCGGTTAAGGGTAATCCTAGGCCGAACGGGGGTTTCCGAAGATGTCTGACTTGTACATTCTTCCAAGGGTTTCTTCCGCAAATAATCCCTTGAGATTGGGTGTCCTAATTTCAGGCTCAGGCTCAGGTCTAGAAGCACTTTTACAACATCAAGAATCAAATGATTGCTCCCATGAAACTGTTGTTGTGATATCTGATCAATCAGCAGTTAAGGGCTTAGATAGAGCAGCCAAACATGGAGTAGTTGGAATATGTGTTCCATTAAAACCTAGAAGTGATTTTCAAGTTGGTCCTGATGGCGCTCGGACTCGCAGATTAGCACACGAACAGGCTGTTGCAGAAGTTTTAGATGAATACCGAGTTGAAATGGTTGTTTGTAGTGGATACATGCGTATTTTGACTGCAGATTTTTTGACCCCACGGCTCGGACGAGTGGTCAATATCCATCCAAGCCCATGGGGAGATGATGGTGCCCTCTATCCAGGTGCTCACGGCGTTAGGGATACCTTGGCCGCTAGAGCGACCACTGCGGGAGCGTCGGTGCACTTCGTGAGTGCGGGTGTTGACGATGGCCCCCTAATTGCTAGCGAAACTACTGCGATTCAACTCGGAGAAGACGAGGACTCTCTTGGTGAGCGAGTGAGAGTGGAGATTGAACACCACCTCTACCCTGCGGTAATCGACGCCATTGCCGAAGGCAGAGTAGTTGCAGACACTGGCCGTTTCCGAATCAATTGAGGAAGTTGAGGTCCTCTTTTGAGTTAACATTCGTAAAACAGCGATTGGTGATTCCAGCAGCCTTCCATGCAGCCGGTCCAACCTCGACCGAACCCATCTTCGTAATCACCTCGTGTGCTGCCATATTCATATCGCTGAGAGCGCCATTGAGTGCTTCGGTCTTGGCGCAGAACAATAACGGCTCAATACCAGATTCAGACTGGGCAACAGCGCAATTCCCGCGTTTTGTCAAGTTGCTATACAGGAGGGGAAACAGGCGTGAGTCAATGAATGGCACGTCACAAGGAACCATCTGTACAGTCTCCCATCCTAGTTGGTGGGCGACGATAACCGCGCCAGTCATTCCTCTGACCGCTGAGTTTTGATTCTGATTCAAATCGTCATCAAATACCATTCTCACTGCTAATTCCTCTTCTCCAATAACTGGTGGCCATTTCCGAGGTTCTTGCTGGAGAGCGCTAATGACTGCAGTAGCCTGTTCCTGATTCTTGAATGAGAGAATTACTTGAGAGATGCCAGAAGTTTGTAGCGCCTTTACAACGCGTAGAAGCATTACCTCCCCCTCTACTTCAACCAGCGCCTTTGGCTCCCCCATCCTACTTGAGGGACCACCAGCGAGTATGATTGCCCCATCGGCGACAGTCTGCTTCACCATTCATTCAACCTCGGCGATTCGGTTGACAGCATATTCTAATTCTTCCATCAAACTGTTAGCCCGTTGTAAAATTGCTAATCGGTCTCGCTTAGTTTGGGCCGAAGGCAACCATTCCAGCAGTTTTGTTATATCGGTAGCGTTTCTATCTAATAGGT
This sequence comes from Candidatus Poseidoniales archaeon, assembly GCA_012964335.1. Classification (GTDB taxonomy): domain Archaea; phylum Thermoplasmatota; class Poseidoniia; order Poseidoniales; family Thalassarchaeaceae; genus MGIIb-Q1. The sequence goes on from DTUF01000033.1 coordinate 99,913, forward strand.
ATTCAAGAGCCGCTAATGCAATGGGATCCTCAGGCTCAAGAAAACGCATGTACTGCCGTATACCCTAGTGTTCATGTTCATTTTGGCTGTTTAGGCGATATTCTGGTGAATTCTTACGTCAACGTTTCGGTCGAAGAGATTCAAACATGCCACCAACGAGGTCAATCACCCCTGCTAAATCTTCTTTGACTTTCTGAAGAAGTTTAGGGTCATCACTTTCTTCCAAGGTACCTTTCACTATCTCAATAGCGAGTTCGTGTTCCTTGTCTGTAATTCGTAAACCAGAGCGCAATATTGCAATCACCGCCATTTCATCATGACTCAATGAGGCGTTCACAAAAGCGGTTTCAAACATCTCTTCATAGATTTGTAGCCTCTCGTCTTTATTGATGATTTCACCACCATTTACAACATCACCCGCAATCACTGTATTGTAAATTTCTCCTGGTAGCGTTTTCAAGTCATTTTCCTTCTTAAATAGAAGTATTGCCAATCTAGTAGCTAACCGTTGTTCTTCCCGCGTGAGAACCCCATCTCGTAGAAGAACTTCAATTACAGTAGCGTAAACTTCACGAGTTCGTACCGGTCCCTCGCCTACGGGCATAATGTAACCACGTAGGCTTCACCTTTTCACCTTGACTAGAGGTCCGGTGGGTTCTTGAAGGAAGGGTAGTTCGGCCAATTTACAGGTTCACCTGTCCCAATCACCGGGCGCACAGACGCTCGATTCCGAGAAAAACGGCCCCAGTGGCGGTTCAGGGTATACCTAAGGACTGAGAAAAATGAAAGAATCAGGCAATGCAAAATACATGATTAGAGTCAGCGTCAAACTTGATGGCCAAGCTCGTAGAAAAGACATCATCGGTGCTATTTTTGGGCAAACAGAGGGATTAATGCCAGAAGCACTCGATTTGAGAAAATTACAGCGTTCTGGGCGCATCGGGCATATTGATGTCGATCTAGATAGCATTAAGGGAAAAGTTAGCGGAGTAATTCAAATCCCATCTTCTCTTGAGAATGTAGAGAGCGCAATTATTGGGGCTGCTCTTGAAACAATAGAAAGGATTGGGCCGGCGGCTTCACAATTGAAGGTGCTGGAAATCTCTAATATCCGCTCTTCAAAGCGAACTTCAATGGTTGACCGTGCAAAGGATATTCTTCTTGATATCGTTAGGCAACGTGACACAGAAGCAGATAATTTGATTGATGAAGTTCGTAGTGTATTGACCACTAGCGAAGTTACTACTTACAAAGATACAGGCATGACATGTGGACCTAATGTAGAGGAATCAGATGCCTTGATTATTGTTGAAGGTCGCAACGATGTTCTTAATTTAGCATCTTGCGGAATAAAGAATGTGATTGCAGTAATGGGTGCTGGTGTTGATAGTTCATTAGTTGAATTAGTAGAGAATAAATCAATGGTTAAGGCATTCTTAGACGGTGACCGTGGTGGCCGAATGATTGCATTAGAATTAGCCGGAGTACTTGGTGACAAACTAACTCACATTGCATTTGCACCAGAAAGCCGAGAAGTTGAACATTTGGAAAAGAAAGTAGTTGGTAAGCACCTAGGTCAAGCAGAACCAGCAAAGCGCGTTATCACTAAAATTGAAAAAACTGAAGGAGCAGTCAATGGCGCATCAAAGGAAATAGAAATTCCTGATGAAGTAAAAGAATGGGCAGGGAACATGCCTAAGAAGGCGAATCAAGCAGTTATTATTCTAGAAGATGGTTCAGTTTCTGAAGCGGCTAGTGTCAAAGACACTATCGCCCAAGCAAGTGAAACAGAAGGAGCACAAGCGCTAGTCATCAAGACAAAGGCAACAACTAAACTGATGGAAATGGTGGCAGAGAGTGGAATCAATATTGTGATTGTACCAAAAATGGATGTTAAGGCACCAGAAGATGTGACTGTTTACGCCACCTCAGATTTCTGAGTAGAACAACACCTCAACCCGGCCTGCTCTTTCATAAGAGCGACAGCGTTTGGAGTAATAATGGAGAGTGTTACGGAGGCCCCTTCTAGTGGGGAAATTTCTATACAGGATTCTCTAGTTCCAGTTCATGCATCTCAAAATGAGGACGAGAGCGAGTTTGTCCTACGGGAGTCGGCAACGGGAAACAAGATTCTATCTCTCCTTGATGATGGGAAACTACTACGTTTGGTATGCACTCAAAAAAATAACGAGGAAATGATTATTGAAGATAGGTTCATGACTCAGAAAACAGCCTTTACAGGTTTTTCTCATTATCGCTTTGACTGGCTCGATAGAGGAAAATACGCGTGGTGGGTGATAACTGCGATTGGTGTTATTTCGTTGATACTTACACCCAGTGGTGGCTCATTTTTGTTCTTGACAGGTGCATTACTTTCATTAGCTCAGTTATTTGATCCCGAATTATTGTTTTTTGAGACTAACGCCGGTCGCCACCACTTACTTCTATACAGGTATGGTTCTAATCGTGAATTAATGAATTTCAGTATGGATGAAATTGATTCAACGATGCAACAAATGCTTAGTGGTGAGCAATTAGATGGTAGTAGTGTTGAAGCTAAAGCAGCAGAAATAGAAGAAAATAGAGCGGCTGAAATCAAAGTAACCCAAGAAGTAGCAGTGGCTACTGAACTTGTTGAGACTACCCCACCAACAGCAGCCGTGGCTTTACCGGCACCTCAACCCCCAGCCAACCATGATACGGTACCGGCTCAAATGACTGAAAACCACCCCACACCTTCCCCAACTCCAGTTGTAATACCCGAAGTAGAACTACCGGAAGAACAGATTGTTGAATCAGAACCAAAGCCAACAGTGGTAGAGCCTGAAGTGGTTATTCCACCAGCCCCCGCCCCCCCACCGACACCAATGGAGATAGTTAATGAGGAGCCAGCACCAATCGAATCAGCCACAAGTCAAGAACTCCCAGCACCCCCTCCTCCACCAGGGAGAACCGAGATTCCACCACCTGCGCCACCCGCACCTGCACCTGCACCTGCACCCCCAACACAGCAACTACCTCCTCCACCACCAGCACCTCCTCAAGTTGTGCAACCCGCAATAGCACCAGATGGGATGCCACCACCTCCCCCGCCAATTGGAATGACGAAAATGGCACCAGACCCGTTCGCTCCTAAAAGTGCTAAGGAGCCTAGTAGTTACGACGTTGAAGCGGCACCACGAGAAGATTCAATCAGTACTGATGAAGCTATTGATTTACTTCAAGATTTGAGTGAGTAAAATCATTCAGGCATTTACATTAGCAACATCCTTCATTCTAGCAAGTGGTAACTTTGCAGTTGCTTCTAATCGCCTCACTTGTTCTGTAATGGCATCGATGTCACCAACATTTGGTAATTTCACATCATCAATACCCCGAGGTAAATTGAATCCAGGTCCAGGTATTTCGTCTAACTTCTCAGCCAACCGTTTTGAAGTGTCTGCTAAATTTCCTTCTACCGGGCAGTGTCTCCTTTCAAGTCGCTGAATAGTCCAATGTTGTAGTTGTTCAGCGACTCTGTCTAACCTAGATAATAATCTCACTTCACTTTCACTTTGTTCGCCATTCTTTGGTCGTAATAATTCACACAATCTTACCAATCGTTGAACCCTTACATCTCTTGGTGCAGCGCTCAATGGTGCACCAATTTTTTGCCGCAACACACCCCAAGTTGAATCATCTGAATCTAGTGGGGTTTCCACATCATTTACTCCATCATTCCATACCACGGTAGGAATATTTGGTGTTGGAATAATTGAATCCTCATCATTAGTTTCCAAAGTGGTATCTAATTGAACAATAGCAGGTGTGGAAATTACTTCTGTGGCATCAGTTTGTAGTGTTTCAATAGGCTCTGCAACCTCAATCTTAGCAGGTTTTTCAGATTCAGCAACAGGTTGAAGAATGGGTTTCATTGGATGTAATTTTGCGAATACTTGAGGTGGTGAAGGGTTGAAAAGAGTAATGTTTCTAGGTTTTTTTGCTGGTAAAGCAGAGAGGTGCTTCGCTAGATCAGGTATTGAGTCATTGAGCCTAGTTAACTGGTCGGGCTGAGCTGAGTTTTCAGTCACTTCTCGTAACAATTTTTCATCACGTTCAAATGGTAGTCTTAACAATCTTTCAATCAAATAATCATGGTTAGAAATAGCCTCTCTTAAATTAGGTAGTTGAATCCATAATTCAACATGGTCTCTTTCAATTAATTCATCAAGGGCGGAAACATCCCAGCCCTCCTGCCTCCACATATCGAGTTCTGCAATAGTTGCGGACAACAATCTATCAACTCTGTGTTCAGTAGAATCAAAAGCAATCTTGGCAACACTTTCACCGGATTCCAAACCCATGATGACTTCTTCATATTCTGATAATGTAAGGTCGTTGGGATTTATTTCCGCTGGCCACAATGTTGCCATTGTAACCCGTGCAGTATCCAATTTTTCACGATGCCAACGATTGCGCCTTAGTCTCTTAGTAACACCTTCTTGAATTAACTCATAATCATCAGAATCAACATCAATAGAGGTAATTCTAGTCCGCCAATCATCTACTTCATCAATACCATCAAAAGAAACATCAATGCTTTCTACAGTTGCTAATATCTGTTTGCAGACCTGAATTTTTTTAGCATGTTCATCAATTGCTAACCAACCAGTCCTAGGACGATTATTGAGCAATGTTACAAGAGGTTCTATCTCAAATCCAGATTCACGCCAGGAATTCAATCTAGCCCGCGATTGTTGTTCTCTCTCATCTCTCTTAGTTTCGAGAATTGTAAGCAAATTTTCAATACTTTCAACCCTCTCCACTTGGCCTTGTAAAGCAATTGCATCCCCAGCCCGTTCGGGAAAAAGAGTCAATAACGAATCAAGTTTTATCCAAGAATCATTTAATCTGGCAACCTTATTTTCAATATCGTCAAATCGCTCTTCAAGGATTAGAAGGTCAGATGGTTGCGGGTGTGTTGGTGCATTGATATGCAACCCCCTTGCTCGAAGTTTTTCAAGCCAGGCTGAAATATCTGTTAGTCTGGTGGTATAGTCTGTAGCTGTCTGTTCAGCATTTTCTTTAATTGTGTTTAGTCTTGCTGAATCTTCCATTTTCTGTGCTAATGATGCTTTATCAAGGAAATTCCTTGCCACATCAGAATCAAATATTGAAATCACTTCATCAACAACTTCCTCAATATCCCCAAGAGTCGTATCCATCTCTTGGATGCGATCTACTTCACTATACCTTTCCTGTAGATTTCCACTTAATGCAGTAAGAGCCCAACCTCTCTCTTGACGTAAATGTTCAACCATTCCTTCAAGAATTCCGGTACGTCTAATTTGACGTTGTTCTAAATTTGAAACAACCTCTTCAATATGGTTGGTAGTACTAACATTTTCAATCGCTGAAATAACATCGTTTGAGTAAGGTGTCATTGATTCATCAATCGCTTCTAATCGTTCAAGCCATTCGTTTAGTTCGTTACTCCTGCCTTCTCTTGACCAACTATGCTGGGAATCTTTGGCTGTGAAAACCCATGGTCTTCTTTTGCCGATTACTTCACGCCATTTTCTCTCTCCAACTTCCAAGTTTGTCGGGTCTCGTAGAATTTCCAATAATTCATCTCTCTCTGGCCATTGAGTTGGCCAGTTAGCAACCTTTTGACGTAGTGAAAGTGCCGTTACCATCGCGTTTTCAAGCCTGATAACTGATTCTGAAATGTTACCACCGACATTTTCTAGATGGGAAGTAATCGCATCAGCGTCAAAGCCTTGATTACTCCAGCGCTGTCTACGCTCGGCTAGTAAGTCACCACTCTCCAAGAGGTATCCCCGTTTCAGCGAGTCCGCTGTTGGTTGTCAATAGTTCCCTTGACCCCAAGGGGTCAAATAGTAATAAAATAGGGTTAAATTTCCCTTGTTTGAAATTTTTACGCTGAGATAATTCATTTGATGAGGACTTTCAATCTTCAATCAAAAAACCCAAATTTTTCCCCTCTTTAGGCCTGATAAGGGGGTATTGTCGGAAAAATGTAGAGGGTGGTGAAATCGCTCTCCCTACGGGAGAGTGAGGGTCAACATCAAGTAGGCAATCAGTAGGCTGAGGTGTCTATGACACCGCTCGAAATTGGGTTGACCTTGTTCGGAACACTACTTGGCGGAGGCATTATTTTCTGGATGATTCAAGTTGATGGGCACTTCCGAAGGTATAGCCGAGATGCCGCTGCAGAACGGGCAGGTCAGTCAACACAGATGATGTTGTTAATTGATGAAGTTGGTAGACTATCAGATGATTGCGCCGCATTAATCCACACTCAACCAAAGTTGAAAGGCTTGATTTCAGCACATAATTCAATCAGCGGATTGGAGGCATCACTAGATTCAGAGGTTGGTTCACCAAGCATTAGAGAAGCAGCGGAACAATTGTTGGTTGCAATTAGGGGAATGTTGGCAACCCACCCGACGGATGGTGATTTCACTCAAGCAGAGGAGAAGCCAGATTCAGGAGTTATGGCATTAGCAAACCGTTTGTTTGATTTGTTCACTGAATTAGATATTCACGGCCCCAAGAATCTAGGTCTTACTGCTTTGGAGGCTCGCCGTTTAGGAGAGATAGCCCATGAGTTGGGGGAGGATGCTTGGGCAAGAGCGTGTTACAAGGAAGTCGCAAGTAACCTCGCTCCAGGAAACTTGGCTTCAATGCGATGCCTTGCTACATTAGCGAAAGATTCTGCAGATATTGAAGAAGAGGCTCATTGGGTTGATGAGCAATTATCACAACTCCCAGATGATGTTGAACTACTTCGACGTCTTTCGGTATTGCGACCAGAGACCGCAGAGCGCAATGTACAACGCTTGGAGGCCCTAGGCAAAGCAACTCCTGCTGACCATAGTTTTGTTTCTGGATTGAAAGAGCGATTACAAGGGGATTCCTCAGATCATTCCCTAGCTGCTGTTGAGGCGGCAATAGAACAGAACCCAACAATTGACCAATATCTACTGAAGGCAAGAATTCATCGTCGTCGCGAAGAACCATTGTTGGCAATTGATTCCGTGGAATCGGGGTTAGAACTTCCAGGTGGTAGGCAAAGCGGTGAAGCATGGGCTCTATTGGCCAAACTATTGTGTAGTGAACCCAAGCGTTTAGCAGAAGCCCTGAAGTCAGCAGTTCACGCTTGCGCCCTAGATGCTGGAGGAACAGAAATGATTCTTCTTAAAGCAGAATTATTGGAACAAAGTGGCCGTTCTGAAGATTCATTTGAGTGGTTGGAATCAGCTCTTGAAAAGGACCCATCAAACTCATTAATTCGCTCAGAAATCTCACAGATGCACACATTCAATGGTCGAAGAGAAGAAGCATGGGCAGTGATAGAAGATGCACCAAATTGGGGTGGCCCAGAACTACATATTCAGAAAGGTAGGCTTCTACTTGCAGACTATGATGCGAACAGGGATGCTGGCCATTCTGACACAGATATTTTATCAGCCGCAGAAGCGACATTTAGAGAGGCATTAGAATCGGATAGAGAATGTGGTCTAGCATGGCTTTGTCTTGGTCGTTGTCAGCGTTTGGCAGGCGATATTGATGAGGCAACAATCTCACTCAATAGATCTCGCCGTTTGATGGATGACCCAATGATTGCTGCTGAAGAGAGCCTAATTGCAGTGGATGAAGGCCGAATTGATGATGCTGCTCGATTAATTGATGAGGCGGATATCACAGAATCAAAATCACTTGTAATCCCGTATGTGAAGGGATTAGTGGCTGCTAAGAGAGGCAGTCTCTCAGAAGCACTTGATAGGTTTAACGAGGTATTGATGGTAAACCCGCACCATGTTAGGGCGAGACTCAACCGCATCACACTACATTTGCTGGCTGAGGATGTGCAAACCGCACTGGACGATTGTGATTGGCTACTCATGACCTACCCTAACCTACTGCTTGCTAAACTAAGGCGTGGTGAGGCACTAATCCAACACGGTATCTTTGATGAGGCAGAGAGAGAGATTCGCGCAGTTCTCCAAGAACAACCGGAGAATGAAGTGGCCCTTACTAGGCTTGGTTCGTGTCTACTCGCTCAGGGAAGAGCCGACGAGGCTTTCCAACCTCTAAACAATGCATTGAACCTCAATCCTGATTATCCTGAAGGGTATTATCAGAGAGCAATGTTGTATCTTGAGATGGGTGAAGCAGACAGCGCTTTGGCTGATTTCAAGACAACCGCAAAACTTGCTCCCCGACATGTAGACTCATTACTTCGAGTTGCAGCAATTTACCATGAGCGGGAAGATTTCCAAGATGCAGAAGTCGCATGGCGCAAAGTTTTGGATGCTGACTCGGATAACAAGTTAGCGAGAGCAAGGCTCGATGAAGTCAGAATTTCACTAGCAAAAACCGCTTGAAGGCGTTCTCCAATCTAGTGGGTTTATTCCCAAATATGCACTTTTTTAGTATGGTAATCACCCCATGAACTAGTATCTGAGTCCCAACTTCTGTATTTGATAAAGCTGAGGAGGTTGTTATCAGAATCATACGTAAATTCTTCTAAACTGTTGGGACCTGTTGTTGAAAAGTTGCTTGCAATGCTTAGCAGATTTCCTTCAGAATCATAATAATATTCGGTGGTTCGATTATAGGCAGAGGGGGTCAGAATACCATTTTCTTCAAATTCATAAATCTTCATCAGATTTCCTTCAGAAGTGAAAGCAAAAGTTGCATTATAACGTCGTGAAACATCACCCGTCAATAGGTCAGTCGCTTCTAAGTGTTGGATCATACCCCATGTGCTGTCAGTATATATTTTGTAAATCACGGTGTTAGCGGTATTATTATCCCAATAACCATCACCTTCTACCTCATATGTCCGATTGATGAAATTTTCATTTATTGAAGTGA
>DTUF01000034.1 GCA_012964335.1 Candidatus Poseidoniales archaeon
CAATTTCGCGACAAAAATATCATGTTCTCCAACGCTAGAGACTCCATTGCCACCAAAACTCGCGCTCTCATAGAAGTTTCCGATGATGATGGAATTACCACTAGAATCAAGGGAAATATCATTGCCACTTTCATATATGCCACCCCCATACTCCCATTTTGAACCGCCCGCCCTGACCGCCCACTGCCAAGCCATTCCATCATCAGTTTGTTCCGCGTTCCGTCCGCTGACATGAGTGAGCACTGGACTGTCGCCTAAGGCTTGTTTCTGTGCCAGTGTCAAGTCATCAAAAGGTTCGTCTAAGCCTTCGCTTTGCCCTTCTCCACCATCTGAATCAGTTGAAGGAATCACATGCCCGAAGGAACCGAGCAGCATGAGTAGTGCGAGGGACACTGGCATCAAGGGTCGTGAGCGCATGTCCTGAGATGCCCATTATACATTAGAGGATTTGCTCAACATCTTCATCCGATGACTCTGGACAATAAGTCAACTCGGGACCACTGCAAGGTGCTTCGGGGTCGGGTTGCAGAGCGTTTTCCAAAAAGGGCCAATGCGCTCAAGTCACCATTAGGAACACTGTTCCTATCAGAATTCGAAGCATCCGCACCACTGTTCCCCTTGTTTACTGGCAGTGGACCCGATCTTCTTTCGACCCCTGAATCATGGTCAAAATCGGGTGTTGAATGGAGTACAGCGGTCAGGCACACAGACTACCCTATGCTCAACTCCGCAGATATAATTAGCTATTCAAATTCAGATTGGTGATTAATAATTTGATTTCTATAAGTGTAAAAAAAGGCTAACAATATAGAAGCCAACCCCAACCAAAATTCAAATCCAGGTAGACCATCGCTTTCCATAACCGTTGATATGATTATCATTAGATTATGTTTTCGGATACAGGGTGCGCTATGCCCAGGGAAAATGAGATCATGGCTACGCCAGCCGCAACATATACCAAAGGAACAAAGCACTCCCAACTAGGACTACAGTTACAACTGCAACGATTACCATTTGCTGTTGCATCTTTTGGACTTGTTCAACTATCGGAACTACATCGAGACGTTGGTATGATTCCTTGTAACCACATTGCATACAATAATGGAAATCAGTGTCCTGAAACCAAGCGGGGGCATTACTAGTTGACTTCATTTTTTCTCCCTTGATTACGGATATTTCTGCACCTCCACATTTTGGACACTTTCCACTACTCTTCATGTTGTACCCGAACACAAGGGATGTTATTGTGCTTATCTAAGCAGAAAATGAACGGCACACAGAAGCCCCGAGCATGAGGTGTCCTGAACCCGTCCCCGAACATTGGGTCGCCTAAGGCGTGATTTCAGAGGAGCTTTTCTTCAAGCAAAGAAGGCTATTGCAGCATTACTCACAAGCCCCATCAAGTGGTCAGCTAGTGGCCCTATTCCAAACGCCAGTGTGCCAATCAAGCATAGCATGATGGTTATTCTCAAGAACGGAGCATAGACCAATCTCTTACGAGTCGGCGGGTCTTCAAAGAACATCACCCATCCCACACGGAGATAGTAGTACAGTGAAAGTGCACTGTTAAGGAACACCAAAAGACCAAGGTAAACCACCCAGTGTAGCGATTGTAATGTTGCCAAAATCCCATCATCAAAACTCATTGAAGTGTGAATAGTAGCATCAATAATACCACTTACAAGTAGTAACTTTGAGAGGAAACCTGCCAGAGGAGGAACTCCTGCTAAAGCCAACATGAAGATGAATAGTGCTGTCGCCAAAAGTGGTTCTCGCTTGGCTAGACCATACAAATCCTCCAACTTGCTACCTCTTCCTTCACTCTCTAACATAGAGAGGACTAGGAACGACCCTAACTTGAACAACACCAATACTGTGAGGTGGAACAACATTGCCGCCACGATGAGTTCTGAAATCACGTGGTCGCCTGCTCTTGCTTGGTTGAGTCCAAGTGCTGCAACTGCCGCCAACAAGTAGCCAGCATGAGCAACCGATGAATAGGCCAGCATTCTTTTTGGATTATTACTTGAAAGCGCTCCTAAATTACCCCAAGTCATAGTGATGGCTGCTAGTAATCCAACTACTGGAACCCAGAAAGCCTCGCCGCTTTCCGGCATGGTAATTGTTACTAACACACGTAATAAGACCACGAATCCCATTGCTTTCGAACCGGTTGCCAAAACCCCTGCAACTGGGCTAGCAGCACCAGTGTAAGCATCAGGTGTTGCAAGATGGAATGGTGCCGCACTAACTTTGAAACAAATTGTCACCATCAAAAATGCGACTCCTGTCAATGCCATTGGGTCAATACCATCCATTGCTTGCCAACTTGCTGCCAAGTCAGTCATCTGCAAATTACCATTCCAAAGGTATAGCAAAGAGATTCCGTATAATCCGATTGCTGATGTGACTGAGCCAAGAATGAAGTATTTCATACCCGCTTCGGGGGCTTCTTCATTCTCTTTCATGAACGCAATAAGAACGTATGATGAAAGGCTAGCTAATTCCAATCCGATGAATAGCACGAAGACATCGCTTGCTAACGCAACCACTGACATTCCAAGTGCTACCATTAGTAGTAACAGGTGGAAGTCAACCTGACGTCGGTTGTCCAATAATTTCTGAATGCGCTCATCCTCTCTTCTACCCGCCAACACCTGAGCGTGAATCATGAACCGAGGTGTAGCCGGCATGCGACTCCACATTGCAACTGCACATAGCATCAAAGAGCCGTAGAAAATTATCTCAACAAGCCGACTGAATCCATCAATCTGTAATAGAGTTGGGTCAGCCATTCCAGCACAGGATGCAAATGCTTCTCCAGCAGTTGAAATACACCAAACATTCGAACCCGATAGCGGTGTTTCCATCTGACTCCAAAGAGCTAACGATGTTGAAAACAGCAATGTAAGTACACTGATAATTCCGGGAATCCTTGGGCTTGAAGTGAAGGTGAACCTCTCACCACCTAGTAAGTAAGGAATTCGAATATTAGTATTTGGAAGTGGTATTCTGAAAGTCCCCTTACCCAAGTTAGGAACTAGAATCATCAACACAATCCCCACAATTAATGTAAATTCTGGTAACAACGCAGTCGCAGTTTGCGGGTCTGAGAGAAGAGTCGTCATACTCATGGTCTCACCTCGTTCAATACATCAAGGAGAATTTCTGATACAAACTCACCAGAATATGCTGACATCATGTCAAAGAAGATGAATGGTAGTATTCCGAGTAACACTGCAAATCCTGCAAGCACAATCATTCCAGCGTTCTCATGCCAAGTGATATCCACTGGATCTTCACCGTGTAGAGATTCTGGTAGTTCTCCTTCTTCCCCACCCTCAAAGATTGTTCTCTGCATACTCCATAGGTAGTAAGCAGCGGTGATGATTAGAGTCAATGCCGGCAGAATAACTAGCCAACCGAATGTCATCCAGAATGCAATCATTATCGCAATTTCAGCCACGAAACCGGCCATCAATGGCAAACCTAGACTCGCCATCCAAGCGGTCATCATGTGCCCACCTAACCAGGGTGAATGCTTGGCTATACCTCGCATTGAACCAATTTCTAAGGTGTGGTAATGATGCTTGAAGGCACCACAAACTGCGAACAGGTGTGGGGAAATAATTCCGTGCGCGAGCATCATGAAAATTGCCCCTGCAATTCCTAGCGGCTGCATAGTTGCAATACCAAGGAATATCAATCCCATATGTGAAACTGAAGAATAAGCAACCATTCGTTTCAGATTAGTCTGACCTAGACACACTAGTGCTCCATAGACTAGACTTACCATTCCAAGGATAACAATTAGCCATTGGAAGTAAACCAATGCACCGGGAAGTAATTCTACTGCTATTCGAATAAATCCGTAAGCACCCATCTTTAGCATAACACCAGCCAAAAGCATTGAGCCAGCTGTTGGTGCTTCTACGTGGGCATCTGGTAACCAAGTATGGAATGGTACGCTCGGCATTTTCGCGGCAAAACCTACCAGTAGTAGCAAAAATACTGCTTTCTGCATACCAAATCCACCTAAGAAAGAGGAACCCAACTGATTAGAAGAAGCGGCCATCAAAGTCACATCAAATGCACGACCTGTGATATTTCCCTCCCACACTGGAACTCGGGTGAAGTAATACATTACCAATATTCCAAGCAACATTAGCACACTTGCAGTGAATGTGTAGATGAAAAATTTCTGAGCCGCGTATTTGCGGTCGTCGCCACCCCACAGCAATATGAGGAAGAACATCGGAATCAAAGTTAATTCCCAAAATGTGTAGAACACAAATAGGTCAAGTGAGACGAACACGCCGATAAGAGCGCCTTCCATCAACAGAATAAGACTGTGGAACTGAGCACCTTTCTTAGCATTCCATTCAACCAACATTGAGACTGGAATTAGTAGTGTAGTGAGCCAAACCATTGGGAATGAAAGACCATCAACACCCACATGCCATGAAACACCAAATCCGTCAACTAGGGCACAACCACCTGCTTCAAGTGCGACTTCAGCATTAACACAGTTATCGTAAACATAATTGTTTAATCCAATTGAAGTCCAAGAGATTCCACTGTAAGATTCTAAGAACATCAAAGTTGAAAGTGATAACAAAAACAAAGAGAAAGCAAAGATGAGAAGGCGAATGTATTGTGAAATTTCTTCACGCTTTGATGGAGGACTTGCCCATGCTAAGAACATGAATACAAGTGCTGCTACTATCGGCCCAAGAGTTAGCAGTGTCAACGGGTTACCAAACATCATCAAATCCACTCAAATCACCCCCCACAACAATACTAGGATGCTAAACATCCCAATCACAGCAACTAGGATGTAATCTGATGCACTGCCTGTAGTAACCTTACGAACATCTCTACTTATCTTCTGACTACCATATTCAATGCCTTTGATTGCTCCATCAATGACATGAGTATCAAACCAGGTGAAAGCCTGTGAAATAGGAATGACTGTCTTTGATATTGCCCACTCATATAATTCGTCAAAGTAAAGGCGGCGGTGCAGTGCATCTGCCAAACCAGAATTTGCTAATTCATCAACATTAGCGTGGCCGAACTTAGATGATAGTGTTGGGATCCAAGCAATTAGTTGGGGTGCTTTATCACCATCCTTCAATTTACCACCATGAATGCGCATCGCCATTGCAGGCCCAACAATTAGTGAGAGTACTATGGTAATCCAAGTGACCATGAATAGGAATGCTTCAGTTGGTAAGAATGCGTGCACAAGTGTTTCAAGAATTGCCAAAACGATTCCATGCTCGTGAACAAGTGTCCCCAGCGCTTCTGCTTCCCCAAGCCAATTCGTTGCACCGAGAACTGCTAAGGAGAATCCTCCGAGAAGGGAAATAACGCTCAAGGTCACCAATGGAGTTGGAATCCAAGGTGTCTGTTCCTCAACATGGTCAGCAAATTCTGTCTTTGGTTTCCCAGCAAATGTCATCATCCACATTCTTGTCATGTAAAATCCAGTCATACCTGCAGTAAGAAGAATCAAAAATGCTGGACCTAGTAATTCGGTTCCACCGTGTAATGCAGCAGCATTCCAGGTTTCAGCAACAATTCCTTCCTTTGACCAGAAACCACCAATCAACGGTAGGCCGATAATGGAGGCTGAACCAATCGCCATTGCTGTGGCTGTTATCGGCATTTTCCCGGCCAAACCACCCATGTTTCGCATATCTTGTGGGTCAAAGTCGTCGTGTTCTCCATCATCCCCATGTGCTAAATGATGGTGTGCGTGGTGCATCTCATGAATTACCGAACCAGACGCCATGAACAGCATTCCCTTAGCCATTGCATGGTTAAACAAGTGGAACATTGAAGCCCCAAATGCGATTACCGCGGCGTGGTGCTCACCGTGGTTGTAAAACCAGAGTGCAACACCAAGACCAGTGAAAATATATGCTAATTGACTCATTGTTGAGTATGCTAATACCTTCTTAATATCGGTTTGAACAAATGCTATCAAGGCAGCCATAAAGGCTGTAATTCCACCAATCCAAGCGATTAATACCGCCACATCAGACAATCCTTCAACACCATGTCCATGGGTTGTAACATCAAAGAATGGAATGAATCGAGCAACCAGATAGAGACCAGCGTTTACCATTGTTGCCGCATGGATAAGAGCGGATACAGGGGTTGGTCCTTCCATCGCGTCAGGTAGCCAAACGTGTAGCGGGAACTGTGCGCTTTTTCCAACTGCACCGATGAACATCATGATTAGTGCCCATCGTAGCATGCTAACATCAACAGCACCACCCATTGATGGATCGGCAAAGATAACTGCAAACTCTAGAGAGCCGTAGATATCGTACATAATTAGCAGACCGATTAGGAGGAATATATCTCCAACTCTTGTTGTCAAGAATGCTTTCTTAGCAGCGTAAGCTGCACTTGGTCGCTCATAGTAGAATCCTATCAGCAGATATGAACAAAGTCCCATTATCTCCCAGAAGATAAACAACCAAAGGAAAGAATCTGCTAGAACCATACCTAACATTCCAGCAGTGAAAAGAACAAACTTTGCGTAGAAGCGATGATTGCGGTCTTTGTTTACTGGGTCGGTATTCATGTATCCAATTGAAAACCAGCAAATTAGGAAACAAAGGAATGATGCAACGAATAAAAGCATTATTGAGACATTGTCAATCCAAATACCAACACCAAATGAGTTGTTAATCTGGATGTTAACCCAATCTCCAGCAGCATCTTGGCCAATGGTATCAAAACTGAACCAGTTAAACAATCCCCACTCAAGTGGTTCATGGAAACTTGCACCTTTAGTAAAGAACTCAATGGCTAACCAGATTGTCAATGAAAGGGAAATTGCTAGAGTACAAAGAGCAATTATTCCCCCTTCTTTGAACTGGTCTCTCCACCACCCTTCTCCGTTTGATAATTGGCCAACAATTGCAATCACTGGGAATACAGCAATTGGCAATAAAGG
Source organism: Candidatus Poseidoniales archaeon (assembly GCA_012964335.1). Lineage (GTDB taxonomy): Archaea > Thermoplasmatota > Poseidoniia > Poseidoniales > Thalassarchaeaceae > MGIIb-Q1. Next base: position 6,974 of record DTUF01000034.1, read on the forward strand.
AATCAAGAAGGCTGAATCAAGAGCAGTATATGCAGTGCCTGTCATGAACTCACCAAGGAATATACGCAAGAATGGGTATAGTAGGAAAATCCCAATAATTGGGAGGAAACGCGTTTCTGAGGTTTTTGTATCCGTCATTGTAATCCCTCCTCAGTGCTTTAACAGCGTCACCTCATCCAAATCGATGGTCTCTCTAGTTGAGAAGACCGCCAAGAATATCGCTAGTCCAACTGCAACTTCAGCGGCTGCAATCGCAATAGCAATCCCAGTGTAAACCCATCCGGTTACATCACCATAGTGCAGAGCACCAGCGACAAAGTTGAGGTTTACTGCATTGAGCATTATCTCTACACACATCAGCACGATAATTCCGTGCTTGCTGGTGAACACCCCCATCAATCCAATACAGAAAAGAATAGCTCCAAGGCTTGCAAGATACATTGGTGGAATCATTTCTCACCCTCCTGTTCCCAAAGTAAATTTTCAATTCTCTCATCTCTGACAAGATAAGATGCGCCAATCATGGCCATGGATAGTAAGACACCTAAGATAATTACAGGAATTGCCCAATCGGTCAACATTACACGGGCGAACTCAAAGGTAGACAGACCGGCTGTGCTTGAGTTTGCATCCCACATAGAATGATACACAATCATCGGCAGTAGTATAGCAAGTATTCCGGCCACCATTAGGCGGACAATATGGTCAATCAAACGCATTAAGCATCACCTTCCTGTATGGTTCGGCGTGCTAACATAATTCCGAAAGCGAACACTAACATCACACTACCAAGGTAAACTAGAATCTGAATTGCAGCCAGTAATTCTGCACCTGCAAGGATGAAAACCCCCGCAATTGCCATGAAACAAACGATAAGCCAAAACATTGAGTGAGCAATTCGCTTTGAGTAAATTGTACCAAGTGAGCCAGCAATTGAAAGTAAAGCAAAAATTGCAAATGCAATATGCTCTAGTAAATCTGCCATCATCGTACTCAAGCCTCCGCTCTTGCTTTTGCCTTAGCCCGCTTCTTCTGTTCCTTTTCAGCCCGCTTCACTAATTCTGCATCCACCCTCTCTTGGTGAACAGATGGAAGAACTCTTGTTCTATCCGCATCATACCACAAATCTTCACGAGAATATCCTGACATCCCATCATATTCATTGGTCATGAAAAAGGATTCGAATGGACATGCTTCCATGCAAAGTCCACAGAACATACATCGCCCAATATCAATGCGCCCGGACATGATATCAACTTCTGCTGGCGCCAAATCAGTCGTTGGAACTTCTTCCATACCGCCGCCATCCCAGCGTACTGTTGCAGTATCACCAGTGATATCGATAACTGAACCAAAGTCGTATTCTTGGGGGACTGCATTATGTTCAAGCATTAAATTATAATCTGAATTATCAACTTCGTTGCGACGAGCAGCCATACCGCCAACTTCTAACTCACTCCCCATACCATCCCATTCATCACCATCTTCGGTTGTGTCAAGAACATTGACTCGTGTTTCCGATTCCATGTGCAAGCAACTGTTTGGACAAGCTTTCACACACGCTTTACAAGCCGTACAGGTTTCCCAAATCACACCGATTCTACCGTTGTAATTTCCTGGAACGAATAACCAAGGTTCTAGGTCCTCAAGTCTCTCGTACGGGTACATTACAGTAACCGGGCGCTCAATATAGGGAACTATTGAAGATGTTTCGCGGTCAACCGCGTATCTCTGTCCAACACTTGGGTGGTTCTCTCCAATTCGAGCCGCAGTCCCTTCGTCAATCATCTGGGCTTCTTGAGCGTGGTAAGGTGCAGAGGTCCCGTGAGCGGCCAAAAATCTATGACTGCCAACATATGGAATTGTTCTGAGGGCTGCTTTCAAAGCCATCCACATTGGCCTGATGACCATATTGCGGAAATTCGGTTGTGCGTGTGGGTGAAATGGCATACTTACTACCTCCTATTACCTATCATGGCTCCTTGGCGAGGCTGGACCCTTTGATTCGGTATAAACCGAATATGGTCGGGTTCTGCCTTCCATTGCAGATTTATCTTCATCCATTCCTAGAATGATAACGAGAATTAATGCAATTGCAGTAATTAATCCTGGAATGAGAAGTGGCCAAGTATCGCCTGGCCAAATTGAAAGTCGAAGCCAAAATGCGATTGCTAGGTTTACCAACGAGAGTGGTAGCAACCACCGCCATCCAAATTCAAGAATTTGGTCTGATCTAACTCGGTGTAATGAGGCTCGAATCCAAACGAATATTGCAAACATGAACCATGCCTTGAACAATAGCCAAGCGGTAGGTGGTATCAATGAAATGAATACTAATGGAATCGGGGCGAGGAGAACCGGATATTCACTGCGTAGTCCAATGGCTAAGCCTATCAGTCCTACACCAATCGCCCCAAGTATTAGGTCTTGATTAGGAATAATTCCGGTGATTGTGTCACCAAATGGCATTTCCCAGCCGCCAAGGAAAAAGATTGCAAAGAGCAAACAGGCGGCGTAACAGCGAAGATATTCACTTGCAAACATCAAGCCCCAGCGCATACCACCATATTCAGTCCACCAGCCTTCAACAAGTTCTGCTTCTGCTTCTGGCATATCAAACGGAATTCGCTCAACCTCTGCCACCATCGTAATCATGAATAATGCGGCTCCAAGAGGTAGCAGGAAAATATTCCAAACGCCTGACGTAATTTGAAATTCAGCAATCTCAATAATGTTTAACGAACCCGATAAAACTGCCAATGAAAGAACAGTCACCAATAATGGAATTTCATATGCAGTCAACTGAGCCGCTGAGCGAATTCCACCCAACAACGTGTACTTGTTGTTTGAGGACCAACCAGCAAAGAAGACTCCAAATGGAGCGATGCCAAAAATTGCCATCATGAACAGCAACGAAAGTTCAGGATTTGCTGAATATATATTAGAACTCAGAGGAATGAAAGCAAAAATCATCACTGTAGATGTGATGATAATGAATGGTGCAACTTCGAAAATGAATTTGTCCGCTTTTGCTGGAACAATCCATTCCTTTGTCATGAATTTCATACCATCTGCTACATTTTGAATCATACCTGGTAACAGCCACCAAACACCGTGATACCCCCTATCCTTAGTTCGGTGAACTGTTTCATATTCAGATGCATTTCCAGCTTTATCGTTCAAAAAATTATTCAACCATCGAATTGGTTTTCCTGTACCAAATGGTAAATCATCATACCAATCAACGTGTTCTCCACCCTCACCAACCCAAAGTGAGCGCAAAGCCATAGTTGCACCACGACGGTCCATTATACGAGCAAAGAACTTCCTCTCTATCCAAAGAAGGGCAAGAATTGTCCCCATGATAGTTGCAAAAACCGTAATCGCCATGATGGTCTCAGTCATCAAAATAGCCACTCCATCTGAGTAATCAGAAAGAGAGGTTTTGCCAACGGTATTGTCAGCAATCATTTGAGTCAGATCACCAACCCACGTACGAAAAACTACCCAATCTTCCATGTTGTCACCTCACCTATCAGTCTCCCCAATACATGGGTCAAAAGAACCCATGATTGCTGGGATATCGGCCACCTTGTGACCAATCATGCATCTTGCAGCATAAGGAATTGTAAGAAACATAGGCGAGCGGATTGAAATCCTGTAAGGATGCTTTCCTCGCTGGTCGCCACCACCAGCAAGATAGAACATTGATTCACCACGGCTATCCTCAAAGTGATGGAATCCTGTCTTACCCTCTTCGGCACGTTCGCGCGCTTTTGTGAGAATCATAGGGTCGCCCTCAGTGTAATGAGTTTCAGCGCCACCTGGCATCTTGTCAAGAGCATCCAAACACATACGCGCACTTTGGCGCATTTCATCTACACGTACTCGATAGCGGTCGTAGGAATCTGCTCCTTTAATCGATGGGCGCTCAACTGAAACTTCCCAGTCAAGTTCATCGTATACAGAATATGGGTGTGCCCAGCGTACATCATAGTTGACTCCGCCAGCGCGAACATTAGGCCCAGTAACTCCGTGATTGACCATCTCTTCGGGCTTTGCGTACCCTACGCCCTGAGTTCGGACTAGGAAAACAGTACTCTCATCAAGCATTTGTTCTGTCTCCTGCACTCTATCAAGGAATAAGTTTAGTTTATTGCGAGCTCGCATAGCGAATCCAATTGGAAGGTCTCTCTTGACACCACCAATTCTTGGGAAATTGTAGTGTAGTCTTGAGCCACCGAGTTCTTGAAGTAAATCCATCATCATTTCGCGCTCTCTCAAGCACCATACGAAGGCGGTTAAATTGCCAATATCTGGGCAGAACGCACCGAGCCACATCAAATGACTAGCAATCCTTTGCAATTCAACTGCAATGACTCTGATGTGCTCAGCGCGGGCTGGAACTTCAACTTCCAACAAATCTTCTGCTGAATAAATGTAGGAGTGTGCCCATGTGTTTGCGCTCGCGTAACAAAGTCGGTCACAGTAAGTTGTAATCTTGGTGAAATCTCGTGACTCACAGATTTTCTCAACACCTCGGTGAATGTAACCAAGGTCAGGAATAGTATCTACAACAGTTTCACCATCAACCTTGACTTTGAGAGTCCAAAGTCCATGAGTCATGGGGTGTTGAGGCCCCATAGATATCCACATTTCTGCCATATTCCCACCTCACTTTACCTTGCCATCATCGGCCGGTTTACGTCCAAAGCCCTGCATATCATCGTACATGATTTCAGCATCATGGTAGCGAATTTTATGTTCCCTTTGAAGAGGGTGAAATCCGACTGGTGTATCATGAGGTTGCAATACTCTACGCATCCCTTCATGGCCATCAAACTCTATGCCAACTAAATCCCATGTCTCTTTTTCATTCCAATCAGCACCCATCCATACTTCTTGTACCGACGGGACTGAAGGTTTCCTTGTATCTGGGATTGAGATGCTGATTTCAAATTCCATTGGCACATCATCATTCTGTAAAATAGCAGGATCGCGGATTACTTGTTCAGTCCAGCCACCTCGTTCAGGTGGATTGATGACATTCATACGCATTAAGTGGGCAACAACTTCCCATTTCTTCTCATCAGGGCCTTCTGGCCAGTGCGTCCCTGTAATCATTGAACAGTGGTCAGCACCCATCTCAAAACGTAGCCATTTTGCGACTGCGCGCCAGTGGTTTTTTGGGCAATTAATGAACACATATGGCCGCTTCATTCCACTCTTATGGTGGCGTACTTCTGTATGCAAACTTGTACCACTCCAGCGAGTCTCTGCTGCATCAACAACCTGTTGAGCTGCCTCTTCAGCGTATTCTGCTTTAATCTTCATTCCCACAGTATACCCCTCCCTATTCACTGATCACCAACAATGATTGGAGCATCATCGTCTCTACTCGTACTTGGCGTTGTACCAATCCTCATGATTTTCTTCCGCAAGTGTTGGAAGCCATCAATCAAAGCCTCAGGACGAGGTGGACAACCTGGAATGTAAACGTCAACAGGAATGATAGTGTCTACACCTTCAAGAATGTTGTATGATTGATAATACGGTCCTCCGGAAATAGCACACTCCCCCATTGCAATACACCACTTTGGTTCGGGCATCTGTTCCCACAAACGGACAATTGGGTCAGCAAATTTCTTGGAAATAGGGCCGTTCACAATAAGAACGTCACATTGACGAGGAGAAGAACGGAAGAATACTCCAAATCGCTCTGCGTCAAATCTTGAACCACCAGCAGCAGCCATCTCTAATGCGCAGCATTTGATTCCAAGATGAAGGGGGAACAATGACTTTCTTTGTCCCCAGTTAAAGAAACGACCACCTAGAACGCTGATGAATTTCTTTAGACGACTTGCCTCTAATCCAGCACTGGCGCTATCCCCAACTGTATCAATAAGGGCTTGACTGTTGAATACTGAATAACTCTGTTCTTCATCTGTCATTTGGTCACCTCAGATGTAAATCCTGCCTCGTTTGCGGAATGCATACCAAACCCCAAGCGACATCAATGCTAGGAAAAATCCGACTGTGACTAAACCGCCGAGTGCCAACTCAATTGTGTCAGGTGCATTTGGCTGTGCATTGATGGCTAATAAACCACCAAATGCTAAGAACATAAAAGCAATATCAAACACTAAGAAAATGATTGCATACCAGTAATACTGGAAATGGAAATCAATCATTGCATCGCCAATTGGATTCGCACCACACTCGTAAGTTGAGTCACCTCGAGAATATAGTGTATGGTCGGATTCAAGTCCATCTAAAAGTATTGAACTTAGTTTGTTTGGATTGCTTGGATCAGGTGTTGGACGAAGAAATCTTGAAGTCAAAAATGCACCAAATGGAAAGCCGAAACCAACTATTGTCATTATCGCAAGTCCGAGGTAAGCACTAGGTACACTTTCAACTACCAACTAGCTAACACACCCTCGAACCACTGTTCGTTGGTTTTCTCGACTTGCATGGACCCCATAAGCATAACCAAAGTCCGGAGAGCCCCGTAGGGGCTTAAACCAAGTAAAATCAAAGAATTTGATGACCTGTATAATTCTTTTATACTCGCAAGTAACATCTTTCACTCAGGGCTAAAATGTGCAATTATCTTACTGAGTTATTCAATTCTACGGGCCCGGATTGACGATATAATTGCACCAAAAACCAGCAATCCAAGGAATGCTAGACCAATCACTTGCAAGTTGTCCCCGCTACCAAATAATCCAGTTGGAGGAGAGGCTGTTACAGAGAGGTCAATTGGCTGAGCTGATACTGGGGAAGATGCTGGTTCTGCAGTCAATGTAAACTCAAATGTATCTGGTTGCATGAGATTTGTTGGAGGCTTAACAATCACTTCTACAGACCTAGTTTCGCCTGGCTCAAGCAATATCTCTTCTTCGGTAATTTCAATAGCCCATCCCCGTACAGGATTACTACTCAATAAACGGATAGTTTCCTCTACATTTCCACCATTAGTGATGTTGACTGAAATTCGAGCAATTTCACCATAAACTATCGATGAAGCAACATCTCCGTCAACCTCAAAGGCAATCTCATGATTAGTCCTAATTGAAAGCGAAATTTTGACAGTTGACAAATCGGCAGCGTTGCGGCTTGAAGACGCTGAAACTTTAATCAATCCAGTAACACCATTTGAAACGCCATCTTCTACCTTGATTACAAGCCGCAAAAGAACGGATTCATCCTTCTCCAACTCTATGTTCCCATCTACTACGGTTCCGTTGTCATAGTATACATCAATAGAGGTTTCAGCTTCCATTCCAGTTACTGAAATAATCGCCTCTTCAGTGTAAGAAGAAGAGCCTACATTAGTGACAATCACCCATACTTCCACCTCACCAAGTGGAGGTAACTCAATCTCCTGCATATCAGGAATTTCCCCGGGTGACTGTAGTGCCATGCCCATACGATAGATGTGGTTTGATACTATCACTTTCAGATCAAATCTCTCTTGTACTGTGCCATCATTGACGTTTTTAATCCGAATTTGGAAATTTTCAGATTCAAACTCATCCTCGCCGATAACAGTAAATTCTGCGAATACTGTTACCGAGGCACCCGCTGATAATGAAACGCTGGTGATTTCTGAACCCAATGAATCTGAAAATCGACCTGGCCAATTTGGCGTATCACAAAGATTAGGATTTGATGATGGTGGCTGGTCGCAAACATTTAGAGAGAATGAATCCTGAATATTTCCTGTGTTAGTAAAAGTGACTGGGAAACGAGAGGTTTCGCCAGTCTTTCCAAACTGTTCAGTGGCTGGCATATTAGCACTCATCGAGCGGTGCGCTGCGACTGTGACCGTGAGAATATCTGTAGCATAAGGTGAACCATCCGAAGCGAATAGAGTTACATCAAAAATCAGTTCATCAGTTGCCAAAGCATCTTCAGGTGCTGTAATATCAAGCAAAACACCTCCGTTTGACCCAGAGGAATGTCGCCCTTCTAGAGCGATGGAACTTGAATCAAGTTGGGCCACCCATCCCGCTTGGGTGCCCACACCAATAGTGAATGTCTCTTGTCCATTACCAAGGTTGTATGCAGTAACCACTACTGAACGAGTTGCCCCCGGTTCAATGTTGTCGATTCTTGAGGATTCTAACTGTATATTTCCGCCACGAGATTGACCCAATTCTACTTGGAATAATGCACTGCATTTCTGTGAAGACCCATCAAGGCCCATGATGTTGAAATCTACTATGCTTCCAGATGGAAGTGAATCATCTGGAGTTACATCAAACTGGAAAGTTGACTGGCCATTACCATTGTTATAAGGTAGTAATTGAGTTGAACCGCCATCTACTGTTAGCCAAGTCTTCTGACTGTTAACAGAGAATCCTATTGTCCAATCGGTATTTCCATCATTGTAGAAAGTGACTGAATAACTCCTGGTTTCATCAGGATCAATTGAGACGGTTGAAACGGATAACGAAGCACTACACTCTTTCATCTCTGGGACCTCAAGGAATAATTTGATGAAATCAGACGACTGCTCTGGAGTTGCAGGCGTTGTCACAACACCCTTGAGATAGAAACAGTGGCTTCCAGCCTCGGTTCCTTCTGGAACAGTAACTTCGACAGTAACAACCTCACTTTCACCACTGTCAATTGACACCACAGATGGGTCAACTGATGGGGATAGACCCGATTCACATGTTGAGTTACTCTCAAAAGATAGTTGGATTGTCTCATTTGTTTGGCCAGTGTTCTCAACATTTACTGTCCATGTCATAGGGTTATTTCCGTTGAATGTGCGATCAGGATTTGCTGCGGTCAAATCAACGCCTGTAATCGCCCCTCCCGAACCCTCACCTGCAGTTGTAGTAACAATCACATCACCATTTTCTGGTGCATTTAGAGGTGCTGTCGCTGTTGCTGTTACGGTAGTCTCACAACTATCTTCAGCATTTTGTGTAAGAGCCACGGTAAGAGTTGTTGTTTCAGAACCCCCGCCTGATATCTGACCAGGAATCTGTTCAATTGTTGAAGTGTATCCTGTGCAATCCTGTGCTTGCGTAGTAGTGAGTGAAACGGCCATATCCTCATCACCTGTGTTAGAGACAGTAATGGTGTAAGAACCATTTTCTCCAGGGTTAACTGTTAGCGCCATTGGACTTGATGAAACAGACACCCCAATACTCGCTGATACCGTTGGAAGAAGAGTGAGGAACATCAGTGAAGTGAACAATATTGCCACGTATCGAGAGGTGCACCGGCTCGTACGCATGGTGGGCGAAGCCCACCCCTCCTTGATGAATATGCGGCTATTCTGAATTTCAGGTGCATCGGTTGTCATTTCTCTTTACACCTTCACAAATTCAGATACATTAGCCTCACAATTTCGGCAATTTGAGAGTTTGGAGATACCACATTCAGAATCCCCTAAATGGTAGCGTGCTCCACATTTGGGGCAGGCTTGCCAACCATTAGTTGGAAGAATATCTAGACATACCCAACATTTGTGGTTCGGGTCTGATTCTTGGTTTTGTTCTGGCTTTGGTTCTTCGTCGGTTGAAGCGATAACGTCGGCCGCCGTATTCACGCTATTATCTGAATCATCTTGAGAATCTGATTGACTTGATTCTTCTATCGTATCTCCTTCCGTTTCCGGTTCAACTTTGGCCTCGTCATCTGACTTTTCAAACGCATCAGCTGGCGGTGCTTGCACTGGCTGTGATTGAGGTGGTGGAGGTAGAGGAAAAGTGCCAACTCCACTTGGAGCCACTGAGTTGTCAGATACAGCAATATCTTCTACAGGTGAATCGGCAGGTGCCATAGATGAGCCATTTACAGGTGGGGGTAATTCTCCATTAATCACAGGTGAAGGAAGTTTTGAGACCCCATTTGGAGGTGGTGGTAAAGTAATTCCCGCTGAATTAGGAGTTGGTATCGGTAAATTTCCCGTATTCTTTCCTAGATTGATATTAGAAGAGGTTTCTTGTTTACGCATTGAAATAAGAACGAATCCGCCTACACAAATCAAAAGCAACAATATCACTGCCCCAATAATCTGTATCGTTGAGCCACTTGAACTGACTTCCCGATTTGGGTCATCTGTTACATTTAATTCGACGCTATACGAAGAACCTGAAACATCATCTGCAGAAAGAAGAGAGACAACAACGGTTCCAAGACCCGGTTCATTTGCCATAACTTCAATGGTTAAAGTACGAGCCTCGCCTGCAGATAATTCAACCATGTCACCGTTCCCCATATTGACCACCCAACCTTCTGGACCAGTAACTCCAATCCGATGAGAGAGGAGGGCATTACCATCGTTGACAACATCAATTGAAAAAGCCGTTTTCACCCCTTCCACAATAGTTTCTGGCTCAACGTAATTTTCCCACATTACATTCTTCGTGGTTGCAGTTTTCAGAGTTACAGTATCTGATATTTGGATATCGTCTATTGTTAATTGCATGGTTACCGCTGGCTCACTTCCGGCATCAGTACTAGGTGGCATCACAATTAGACACTCGACTCGTTGACCACTACTTGGTGCAACTTCAGGTATTGGATCGCACATTCCAGTCCATGCACTTGATGGCAGTAACAATTGAGTTATTGGAGTCCAAGGTTGGGAACCACTATTTGTTACTAGCCAAACCAACCTGAAACCAGGCATACCTACAGCATGGTCTCCTAGGCCGAATATACTTGAAGACCTAGAACCATCTGCTAAAATTATCTCATCAAAACTGATACTTGGCTGAGGGACTGATTGAACATCCAAGTAGCCAGCCCATTCAATGCGGAATCCGGAACTATCGAACATTATCAATTGAATAGGGCCTGCCGCGGCTACTCCGTTTCCTTGCAAACCGATGACAAGTGATTTTGTTTCGGTCGGTTGTAAGGTCATGGTTGGAAGTTGATTAGAAACCGCCCACCCGCCAGGCAATTCAACCGTTGGACTCAATGTAAGTTCAATATTCCCTTCATTCATTATTGTGAATCTAAGGTTTAATTGGCTATCAGGTCGTAAACTCCCAAAACTTGACTCGTTCAGTAAACTTGCACTTCGGTAGCCAGCGACAACGAAGTCAAAATCAAGGACCCACGTCAAACTGTCATCAAGTTGTGAAACTGCAGTCAAAGAACCACTTAGTAGAGTACCAGCAGAGACCATTTGATCTGACGGCGGGACTAGAGTTACACTCGTAATCTGAGTGCTAGCTGTTGCGAGGTAACCAGATGACGCTGATGGTGAGCCGGAAATTGAGCCAAGTGAATCAAAACCAAGATGCCAACCAAAGGGGGCATCTAGAGTCAAATCCCAGCCTTGAGGGCCATTCCCTTCGTTATACATCGTCACATTAAATGAAGTGTTTTCAACCGGAGACACAGCCATTTGGTTAAGATTGTCAAATCTAAATCCGGGTAAGATTGGAACATCTAATGTCAGTGTGATTGGATAGTCAATTCCGTTATCAACATCTCTTCCAGTCACCGTAAATTGGTAAATCCCTGGCTCGGGTGGAGATGGATGTACCATCGTAAGCCCAACATCCACTGATTGTGAACCGTTGAGAGAGAACGTTGTTTGGGAAAATGATTGGAACCAATCAGTGAATTGCTGGCCGTCATTTTGACGAATAGGCTTTTCAACAGAAATTGTAGCATTGGTTGGTATCAATGCTGTATTTCTGATAGTTAGGTTCCATTGAGCTGTATTACTTGTAGAATCTCTAACTCTTTCAATCACGCTTTGAGTGGTAATGCGAACCCCTGGCTCAGTAACACCTACAGTCATGAGAAAGACATTATTTCCCTCATCCAATTCATCGAATGCATCTGTTGGGTCTACTTCAATGATGATGTCGTTATCTCCATTAGAAACGGGAGTCCATTGCCAATTCAAACCCTTCACTTCACCGGGACCAAGACTAATGGTTTGGGTGCTCAACATCTGACCACCTGCGTTTGCACGTACCTGTAAATCATCCATCACACGGCTTCCCATATTGGATACTTGAATAGTGAAAGTCACCTCTGCATTGACTTGTGGAATTGGGTCAGAGAGTGAAAAGGACTGGTCTACAAACGCTGCATCGGGTGATAAATCGTCAACCCCAGCACCACGAATTGCCAAAGCGTAGGTCTGCTCGGATTTTTGCCCGCCGTGACGAACATCCGAGACTCTTACTGTCCAAACACCCTTTTGGGCTTGGTCAATCAAAACCACCTCGACATTGTTGACATCGTCAGCAGTCCCACCAGAGATTGAGCGTCCATTTTCAAAGACATTCCCGAGATATGTGGTCGTGCCATCCGGTGCTGTGACTAGCAAGTCCAAATCATTCTGTAACTGGTCAGTAGCCCAAGTACTACCACGATAATCAGACCATGAAAGAACTATTTTCAGTTGTTGCCAACCATGTGTGAGGTTGAATGAGTAATCTCGGTTGTTTCCACTACGCAAAAAATTACGGTCATCAACCCAAACCCCAGTATCACCAATGGCTGCTAATGAGCGTTGCAGATTGACACGCCCCCAGCCTTCGTCATTGTTTGGAATATTTCGGGTACCCATATCCTCTGCGCCTAGAATAAGTAATGACTTCACCAAAGCGCCCTGAGGTTCTGGTCGTTGTGCAACTTCCATCAGATACTCACGAATAAGGGCTGATGCCCCTGCTGCATTTGGAGCAGCCATCGACGTCCCTGAGTATTCCAAATACCATTGACTCGACCAACTTGAGCCAGAAGTATCAGTTGCATCTTGAGAGCGGCACGAGCGCACCCATGCGCCAGGTGCCGTCACATCTGGCTTAATGCGGCCATCTTCAGTTGGCCCACGGCTACTACTACTTGCCAATGTATCAGGAGCGCCGCCACCTCGGTTGTGATGGTTACCTACCGCAATCTGATTTTTTGCTGTTGCAGGTGGAGTTATCGTACCGGCCCCATTACCATCATTCCCTGCTGAAAACAATACTGCCATTCCATCATAGGACCAATATTGGTCGTAATGGTTAGTCCGATCATCAACATCAGCACTATCAGTTGTATATTTACCATAATTAGTTTGAGAACCCCACGAATTAGTGTGTATATTTGCACCACTATTGTAAGCCGCATTTAGGAGATAGTTCATGCTGGGTGAGTAGAACTGCCCATCACTATCTCTTTCCATTGCTTGGAAATAGAGGTTAGCCTCAGGAGCAACTCCGGAATACCCTCCTCTGCTCCCATCACCAAGAACTGTGCAAGAAACATGAGTACCATGGCCAGAATGTGTGTCTTCGGTAGACGAGTCACCACTTACTACTGAAACTACCGCGTTAATTCTGCCATTCAGATCTCCGTGGTCTTGGTCAAGTCCAGAATCTGCAACTGCAATAATTTGACCACTCCCATTGAGAGTTGTTCCAAACGCAGAAACTACTGATGACACTTTCATGTGACCTTTTGCTTCAGAATTGTGTAATTCAAAAACTGGTGGAATTCTTAACCAGGATATTGCCGGATTTGCAGCTATTACTGGTATGTCACTTGCATCCACCCAGCCTTCGTAGCGACCAACATCAAGATTTGATTCAACTATCATTTCTGATTCGGCTACCTCGCTAACACTCCACTTCCACTCAGCAAGTTGAATACCATCAATAAGTGAACCATCTATGTTTGAGCGCCAACCTTCAATGCGAATATATTCGCTTCCATTGATTGAATCATCTAGCAAATCATCTGAGACAAACATTGCTAATGGCACTGGATGTAATGATACTACTGAAGGGAGGGATTTTACTGCTTGCAGAGTGGTTGCATCGCCTTGAATTAAGAATCCAGAAGGGGGAATATAAGCCCGAATTTCTGCCCCTTTGACTGAGAATATCTCTTCTTGGGCGGTCCACAAACCAACTTCCCCATCTACTAATACCATAGCCATATCAAATCGAGATATTGCTAGAGAAGGGGGGATTACTTGATTTAATCTCAAACCATTTGAATCATAGATTCCAATTCTCGTTGAGGCTTCAGTTGTACGTATTTGTTCACTTCCCTCAGTCAATATTGAATTATTCAAGCCTCGAATACTGTTTGGATCTGGTTCAATCAAAATATATTCAATTGTACCCAATTCATTGCTGTTGAAATCTCCCGATTCTGCCTTACTAGGCAGAAGTGAGGCCATTGGCATCAAAAGAAGCAATATCAGCATCAATAATGCAGGATAGCGGTTTGACATCATGTCCCCTCCTCTAGAGGGGACAACCGAGCCTCTATATCAGTTAGGGTTCAGTGGGTTGTTCTTGCATTACAGCCAATGTCGCTCAGTTTTATCTGTGAAATACTCACTAGTCCAATCACCAACTTCATGGCTCCAAGATTCTTTCAAATCCGAAGCATCGTAGTATGAATACTCAAGTTCAATCACAATTTCATAATTCGCCCATACAGTGGCTCCACTAATTACCAACTCAAGGTCATCACCAGCAATTGACGTATGGGCTGCAATTTCAGCCCGATAAAACCGTGTTGAATTCAAGACTTCACCATCTTCATCAGTAAATGTAACTGTAAGCGTCACATCGGTAATCGGTTTTGTACCATAATTATGCAACTCAACCATCACCACATGACCTGGGCCACTCTGCATGTAAACTGAGTCAACAGAAACGGCATCACGTGGAACGACCCAAAATACAACTGCGAATGTTGTAAAAATTAAAAATGCCATGAAAATTGATGCCAGTACCACATTAAGTGGGGTTATCACTTGGCTAACCCTCTCACCAACTTCCCTAACTTTTTCTAGTGCTCCATGGGCTATTTCAACCTCATCTTTTGAGAAAGTTTTCCCTGCAACATCAACTAATTCTTCGCCTTCGTTAAGATCTGCTTCTTCGAGGGTTGGATTGTCCGAATCGCCAACCAAATTGAAGACGCCTTCTGGTTGTTCCTTAGCCATTTTTATACCTCAGAAAATCGTAAACAGCAGTGTAACTACAGCAGTTGAAAGTGGCTCTGGGAAGAGCCAATGTGTTGACGAACTATCAAAACCGGGCACTGCGTTTAGTAGTGATAAATCGCTAGTCAGACCGTTAATACCCATTGTTGAGGCTGAAGGAATGAAACTAGTTGTTTGGGCATCTATGAGAACGGCCCTTGCGTCAAAAGTTTGGCCGCCGAGTTCTGCTTGCACCCTCGCAATAGCGGCTATTCTACCACCTCTAACATCACTCACCTTGACGATAGGATAAGTATCTCCAATCCAATATGCTTCCACCGTTGCACTCTGCAAGTTTTCACCAATCGCTTCAACCTGTTGAATATAAATTCCTGGAGATGCAGGTACATCTGTTTGCTTGACATAAATGCGCCCGATTCCACCGTCAGATGTTGACACGGACAGACCAAAAGTTTCAGTCGGTGCAATTGATACATGACTAGGCATGTTTTCGGCTAGCAACAACATATCTCCTCTACTGTTTATTGCTCTGCCAGCGGCTGTCATGAACAAATCCATACCTTTACCAGAGGATGAATAATCTAGAGTTGGCATACCTTGGAAACTAGTATCTTGGGTGATATCAAAATTGAAAGAAGGCCTTACATCAAGAGTCATTGTGCCGGGGACCTCGTGAATAAACACCGTAAGTGGCCACCACTTCCCTTCCGAGTATACTTGTTGTTGCATCATTATTGACTCAACACTTCGTTTGTTGATTTGTACTTCTTCTGGCACTGTCATTGAGAGATGAACTCTCTGACCAAGTGCTGCATTAAAATCAACCGAGCGAGGAATATCGTTGAGTAACACCTCGGACCTAATAGCCCCCTCTCGGTCAAGTAACATCGCGTGAACAAAGTCAAGTTCATGTGACATTTCATATCGAGATGTCAACTGAATTTCAGGAATAACTAGATCATTAATTCGTTCCAAATCCATCTCCATTTTTAGAGAGGTCTGTTGCCCTATCTCAAACCCAAACATTGTGAGAGCGAAGTCTTGACCTTCAAATCCTTTCACATCAATAATGAACTCTTCCCGAGTGGGCACCCAGCCTGAAAGATCAATTTCAACATGATATTTGTCACGAACACTCATGTTGGTGTAATCTACGAAAATATTGGTTTGAGGAGGGAGGTCGGGCAACCAAGCGAGTAAATGAAATGCTGTACTGTTCTCATGCTGTCCAGCTCTCATTGCCATACCATGAACCCAATCGGGCTGTTCTAATGGCATATTTCCTTGACGAATATCAATAATTAAGTCAAATGGGGAAGCAGTTTCTAGATTAATCCCAACAGAGAAATCTTCGCTATCTGAACCATTACCTGTGATGCTAGTTGCAAAACCGCTGAGAATATCATTGACTCCGCGGCCAACATCTGAAAATCCTGCAAGGAAGAATCCAACTCCCCCAAGACCGTTTTCAGTTGAGAACGTTGGCATTGTAATCTGATTCTCGCCATCTGATGGCGGGATTGCAATTTCCAAACGGGCTGGTAAAGGACTGAGCAATATCTCTCCATTAATACCCAATGTAGGTTGGTCCCAATCGGTTTCGTCTCTGAGCATTATTGCCAAATCATTTCCGCCTTCAGTAACTATAGTTGCTGTTGGCATCCCATCTCTACCAGAACTTCCTTCTAATACTGGCTCGGAATAGGAAATTTCTGATATCCCGCTAATGTGTGCTGAAAGTGATGCTTCGCTGGTGTCAATGTTTTGCCAGAATTGGAAGTGGTCCCCGTCCATTGTTCGCAAGTCAGTTGCATTACCCATCTGAATTGTAATACCACCAATTGGTGTATCACCTGCCCAATCAACTGTTGAACCCATCCCCATGCTGAAATTTTGAGGAAACTGCTCAATGAGAACAACTTGTCTTTGCGCACCTGCGAGCCCACTATAGAGTATCTCATCTATTCCTCTATCACTTACCCATGTAAGATTGCCTTCGCTAACTAATAAGTCCAAACTTGCAGGTTGATTCGAAACATAGACTGACTGGTAATTTTCAGAATTCAACGACCCTGCTTCATGTTCCATGTAGATGAATCGTAATGGGTCACCGCCCTGAGATCTAAGTGAAACTAGTTGTTGTTCTACTAATGCATCATCCACAATGTGGAGGGACTTTAGTCCATCAAGTTGGATACTCACTGCTACAGGCACCAATGGCTCAACCATTCCCTGCCTACCATTAACCAGACCTAATCCGAGGTCTTTTGCCATAATCACATGTGGACCATCTGTAGTTGGCTGCATACTAGAGCCCAATTCTATGTGCGCCATTCCAAGACTCATCAATTGTCGGTCTGCAGCAATTGAAGTATAGAAGTCAAGATAGATTTCACCGCCTGTTCCAGTCCCAGCCCCATCACCCCCTACGATGTCGACAATTGCTTCTGGAATGCTGTTCACGATATTACCAATATCAATGAAGACATCAACAATATTGAGAATTGTTGCATCTAATAGTGCTGAAATAGGGTCTGATTGGGCATTACCAATTGCCGATTCAGTTGCTTCACCACCTCCTAGTTGGAAACTCCCTTGCAGAACTAATCCAGTAGGTAAATCTGTGGCATGAATACGTAATCGGCGGTGATCATCAATTGCGCCTTCTCGTTGAAACCAAGAAGAATAATCAATTTCAGTAACCGACTGAGTTGCAAATAACACTACCAGTGTATTTGGTGGGTCAGTCGGGTCAACTGGTAAAGTGGAATCAGCCGTATTAGGAGTTGTGTCTTTACTGAAATTCTTGATTGCAAGTATCATCGAAACTCTTTCTGGCATTTGTCCTGGTAATTCAGGCGAGGATTCACTACCAAGCATGCGGAAAATTTTTGATACCTCATCTGAGGGAAGTTCTCCAGAAGGCATTCCTCTGAGCCAACCTTGAGAATCTGTGATATTCCCATAAGGTTCACCGGGTGCAGAAACATGGTTAGAACGGTTTTCGTGGAAGTGTAAATGTAGGTCTGCTCTCTCATCAGCGAAGTACTCAATCGTGTCTAATCCACCCTCCCCTGTTACTCCAAATGAGGTTGTTAGAACATCGTCATTCCTCAATACTAAATCAATAACAGAAGGTAGAACTACATTCATTTCAACAGGATGAATCCCAATATCAATGTAAGCAAATTCGCTGGTCTCTTTATCCCCTGCATTGGTTGGTGCGTCAAAGTGAACATAACCAAATCCAATACCTACGGTACAACGATGAACACTAGATTCAGCACCATACATCGTTGCGGCATCATAATCATCAGGACAATCTGTTTGCCCTACATTATCTACATGAATAGCATACGGCGCGGCTACTGATGCGATTGTGATTCCTGTTTCATCTACAGGTCCAGTTATGATTCCAATTAATGCTGAGAAGAACGATAGTGTGGCTTCAGTAATATCAAACCAAAATCTCTCAAGCCCTACTTCCAAGCTAAAATCTTCTGGCATCATCGTGAATCGACTGTCAATGACCCAAACATAACTCTCCCCTTCTCCAAGAGGATTCAATGAATATGCAAATTGTTTCATCAGCGATACTTCAAGGAATTCAATATGGTCCCACAAAGTTGCTTGAGTATCAAGAGCCACTACAGAGAATTCAATAGTCGGTTCAACCCACAAAGTAGTTGGTGGATTTCCTTCAGTCCCCCAACCATCACTCTGTGAGGTATCAACAGTGAAACCAACCTCAATGTCATTAGTGGAATCGTCATCAATGGAAATTTCATGAAGTAATGGGTTCGAGCCAGTGATTAACCCTATTATTCCCCCAGCAAAAAGGCCAGTTTCTGAAAAATCTACCTCTTCGTAATGGTCATACTCCTGCCCAGTATCTGTCTTGAAATGTGTCCAAATGACAAAATTATCGGCAGTCAGTAGAGTACCCCAAATATTGTTGGCCCATTCATCGGGGTGTTCATCCGGATTCAGAACCATCTCGTATGGAGTTGGATGCACGGGTACAGGAGGGGTGGAATCAACCATCACCATATTTGACATGCTCTCATCAATTCTGGATAACGGGTCATTAGCATCACTCAATCGCTCTTCCAATCGTACTTGGTCAAGAGCGTTGCTAGCAGCAGTTGTCACCGCTGCATTACCAACCATACTAGCCCTAGTTTCGAGCGCTGCATCAAGTTGAGAAAGAATATCAAAATCCTCAGCACTGACTTGTAATTCAGCAGATGCAGTACTAATTGGAGCAACAAGCGGTAGTAAAATGATGAGTGTGATTAAAATCCCCATTTTTGAGTCAGATGTGCGAGGTCCGGCAACTAACAATCTGACGCTTGGCTCCTCCATAGAGCAATTTACTAACTCATGTTGCTTGAACGATTTGGTTGATTGAATCAATTTTGAGTCATTTTTTGCATTCTGAGAATTAGCCAAAGTAACTCGTCCTCATAGAGGACGATTTCAGACTTATTTTTCAAGACGAATTCGTTGGTCACACTTAGGACAAGCCACTAGAGCCTGTTCAATGTCATTTGGCATATCAACAGCAAACATCTGTTCACAAGAAGGACAAGAGGCTTTCACAGTTGTACTATCAACGCCTTCGGGTTCAGGTTCAGCCACAGGCTTAGCTGTTGGAGAATCCTGTTGCACAGGTTCTGCTTTAGATTGAACAGGTTGGCGAGATGTTGCAACTCCTGCGGAATCAGGCAGAGCAATGCCCGATGAGCCCTTAGCGACTTTTCCTTCCGGTTTGCTTGCAACTGCTTGTTGTTCTGGCTCAGACGCTGCAACTTCTGTCGCTGGTTTCGCATCTTTACTTCTGAGAAAATCAAGGTCATCAAGGATTGGGTCTTTTTCAGTAACTTCTAGGATCTCATCATCCTCCCCAAACGCCGCTAGAGCATCTTCAGATACAATTCCTTGCGAGTAACCGGCTCCGGCTAGTGCTGCAATGCTGTCATCTCCTCCACCGCCATAGCCACCGGATTGAGAAGCCGCAGGTGCATACATTGTGAGTTGATCATCACGTTCTGGTTCAGGAACCTGTGCCTCTTCTTCTGAGGCTGCTTGAGCAAGAGAAACTGCTTCTTGGTGCAGATTTTCTTTACGCTTTCTCCATGCAAACCAACCACCAGCACCTAGCAGCACAACAATCACTAAAATGATGAATGGGGCAAAACTATTCAGCGGAGATGAAGAACCACTTAGAGCAGTCGGGTCAGCCTCTACATCAATAAGAATCTGAACTGTCTTTGAGTCATTTTCATCGTTAGTAACAGTAACAGTAACATAAGTTGGTTTGGCAGTACTGAAAGACCAAGATACTGTAGAACCTGTAGCGTCAACATCGTTACCAGTCACACTATCTCCATCGGAATCAACCTCTTTATCAAAATCCCAATTATATCTCAACAATTCTGATTCTGGGTCACTTGCACTAACACTGAAAGTCATTGCAGTGCCGACCATCACTGTATCATTAGCTACAATGTCACCTACTACTGGTTTTGTGCCATCTCTCACAATAATCGTGACAATCGTAGCGTCAATATTGTTAGCCCCATCAACCGCTGTTAACTCAACAATATGTTCACCCGTGGTGTTAATTGCGTGCGTAAAGGATGAAGGTAGTGAGGTTGTAGAAGAGGATATTAGGACACCATCAACCCTCCATTCTTCTCTAACAACTTGCCAATTATCTATTGATGTTGATGTCAATGTGAAACTTGCGTCAACATCTCTCTGCCAAACATTAGAACCAAGAATTGAAGAGTTTGGATTTGAAGAATCAATCACCGTTACTGCGATTGTGTTGCTGCTGATTCTGTCATCAGGGCCATGAATTGTTGCTTTTACTGAACGATTCCCAGGACTTGAAAACATTGTTGTTACCGATTCTCCGGTTGCATCGGTAGACCCGTCTCCATTAAAATCCCACTCTGTCTGACTCAAATCAGCCTGTTGTGAAAGATTAGGAGTTGAACCAACATCAAAACTAGTCTGTTCTTTCACATCAACATCGTTCAAATCGTCAGCGCTGGATATCATTGGATTTAAAACCGGCAATAATACAACACTGACAGTAATTCTCAAGGCAGACGAACCATCTCCACCACCAGTTGGACCGGCCTCATTATCCAAGAATAAATAGAGAGGTTCTCCGGCTAAATCAGATGGCACAATCCAAGGCTGTGAAGTGGCAGTTGATATTGAAAGCATTTGAGTACCAGGCACCCAAAAAGCACCACCGCCACCCAACAAGTAGGCATCTTTCTGAGATTCGGTTAGGATGAATAAATCCCCCATGCCAGAGAGAGGAAGGGCAGTTACTGAAACTTGAGTACCCGCGTCTAGAGTTAGTTCAGATGGTCCAAGAAGAGCAACATGACTTCCCGGCGCGAGGACTTGTAATGAGTCAATTAGAGTCCAGTATGACATAGTTGGAAAAGTAACTGAGATTGTGATGAAAGAATCACCGCCGCCCTGTCCGCCATTACCTTGGTCTCCTGAGTGTGCAAGATTATCAAGGATTAGAAACCATGCTGTTTCCGAACGATCTGTTGGAACTTCCCAATGCCATTCAGCATCACCTGAAAGTGACTCTACTGATGCATCTGCTTCCCAAATAGAAGAAGTCCTGTAAGATTGGCCATTGAGATAAGTACCTACTGAATTTGCAGCGAAGATTAGCAAGTCGGGTGAATTACCTGTTACCGATGCTTGTATTGAAACTAAACTGCCAGGAACTAAAGTGCCTAATGAAACTTGCAAACATGTTTGGTCAGAGAGGTTCACCATCGGTGGAAGACTGCTGACATTTGTTGCTGGACATGGTGGGTCTTTCGCACCAGCTTGCTGGTGGAAATTATTCAAATTCAAGTCATCAGAAATCGTTACTGGAACAATACTTCCAAGTAGCATTAAGAGGGCGACTGAGACGACTATGCTCCAACGCATCATAAGTTGTGCCGCTGTTCTCCCTTTCAATGGTTCACCCTTCGGGTGTAGCCATATCATTCCTTCAAAGCGAGTAATTTTTCCAATCTTCGCAACGCCTATGGACAGTGATTTCGCCATTACGATAAATGGTGAAAACATCTCCATCATTGCAGGCAATTGACCTTTTGTGTAATTCTTGGGCTTCATTTTGAACAACTAATATGTCGTCCACACTGGAACTATAATGCGTCAATGCCAACACTTGAGAACCAGAAACTTCAGCATGACGAGCAGCATCGTGGGTGGTTGAATGATTGTACATTCTTGCCTTTTCTGACTTGTGTTCTAGGAAAGTAGACTCGTGTAACAATAAATCAGGGGGTGTTTCGAGTTCACCAAACGCTTGCACATCTCCTGTGGTGTCCCCTGAAATTAGTAATGAACGCCTAGGTTTCTCTTTGCCACGGAAATCCTTAGCAAGTAGTTGGCCCGAATCTGTTGTGATATTTTCGCCGCCTGCAAGTGCACCCACTTGCTCGGTCGTTAGAGATAGTGAATCGGCTTTAGCGCGGTCAAATTTTCCCTTCGTTTGATTGCTAGTGATTTGCCAGCCACAAGATGGAATCCCATGTTCCGTTGGGACAACCATCAATTCAACGTTGTCAAGAGGTTGAATTGGTGATATAAATGGAGATTTCTGCTCAATTGGCAACAGCACCCAATCTATTTTGAAACCGAAATCATCATCTTTTGAGCCAAGAGACTGCCACTGTTGGAACAGAATTGCTAGATCTGTTGAATCAACGCCGCTCTCCGCATACGGCGAATCACCAGGATTTTTCAGCGCCCACGCAACAGCCTTCTGGCTGGTCGGAGCGATAATAGTAAGTGGTTCAGTACGACCATCCAATGACATTGTATGCAACATCGGCAATAATCCCCAACAGTGGTCAAGATGACCATGAGTGAACAAAATTGCACGAACTTTTGCCATCCGACTACGAATTTGCAAACCACTCTTCTTCAAAGCTTGATTTTGGTCAAGTAAGCGTTTTTGCATTCCTTCCCCACAATCTACCAAAACTGCACCGCCGGGAGTCATCACAAACGACCCAGAAACGGCTCGGTCATGTGAAAAACGGGCCGACGAAGTACCCAACACATGCAGTTCAAACATGATGACCGTACTCTCGGAGAGGCTCATCCCTCATCAAGGGTTCACGGGGTCTTCAGGAATTGGGGTTGGAGGAAACCAACGAAGAATAACCACATCTTCGATACCTCGCACCCAATGCCAAGGCACTGCCACATGGACTCCTCCAGCAACTAATTCTTCTGGACAATCTACCACAAATAGGTGAGAAGTTGACCAATGGTCTACTTCAATAACGATGTCATGAATAATTCCAAGCCTTCTCCCATCGGGAAGAAAAACTGGAAGACCACGCAAAGTCGTGACTAATGCCTCCGCCATTGTAACACAACGGATGGGCAAGGTCAATCAAAGTTGCCGCTGAGTTAAGTCAAACTCAGTTATTTGCCACGGTTGAGGTTAGCCTTCAGACTTGGGCGTAATTTCTCTGCACCCTTACCTTTGTTGTATAATCCACGACCTCGCTTACCGGCACTGGTCTTACCACGGTGGGCTCGCCCACGATGTCGGCTGTTTCCAACCCAATTCAACTGCTTGTCAGCTTTGATTACTGGGTGGTTAGGATCCACTAGAATAACTTCAAAGAATTTTTGCTTACCGTCTTGACCAACCCAATATGAGTTCAAGACTTCCATGTTTGGATATTTCTTACCAACACGCTCCTCAGCCAAGCGCTGAGTTGACTTTGCCATTGTAATCTTGCGCATACCCATCTTTGACGGCTTACGCTTTGCATTAATCTTAGACTTACGCAGGCCACCACGGCGTATTCGAGTGCGCACGACTGTGATTCCCTGCTTTGCCCGATATCCTACACGGCGAGCCGCATCAATACGAGTTGGCTTAGGAATTCGCTGGAAAACAGGCTCATGACGCCACTGCGTCATTCGCTCACGGCGGTAGTCAGCCGGGATGTTATCCTTCGGCCTTTTCCAAGTCTCGCGAAGATGGTGCGACAGCCCTTTTGACATGCTCAAGTCCTCCTTAGCGACTCGCCGACCTACTGCCCCTTTATCAGCGGTTCGCCTCGGTTAGAATCTGTGATTGTTAGTGCCGGGCCGGGGACTCTCACCCCCGACCCAACGTGTTAGCTTGTCTTGTTAGTGTCAGATTTGTCCCCCAACTAGTGGTGGCATCACCTGTACAGTGCCTACATCAGCCCAGTTTGCTTGCTCGAGTTCAGCCGGCTGTACTAGTCGGTTTCCTGCGAATACCCATGCACCCTGGTTCTGTGCGATTACATTCATCGTCTCGGCCTTGGTTAGTTCCATCTCAGCGTGCCCTGAAGCATCTGCGATTTGTACGGTTGTTCTTGTATCATTCTCCATGTCTCTTTCTCCCCCCTTCCTTAAGCGGCAAAAGGGGTGATTTCCAACCCTATATCAAGCAACCATTGATTTGACGTAAAACTTGCAGGTGAGAATATCTAGGGCAATGAAATTTGACTTCGATTAATCGAAGCGCTGGAAGCCAAATCTACTTCCAGCATCACCTTGTTGAGCCAAGCCGAGCGCTTCACCCAACTTATCAGCACTCATCTGTTCTTCCAAGAGTCTGTCTCTAGCAACGCCGGTGATAATTGACATCACTTTGATGGTATCACCAAACCCTGGATCTTGACGCGCACCCCAAATCACATTAGCATCGGGCGCAATTCTGCCCGTCATTAGTTCAACCACCTGGCTAGCCTGTTCAAGTGTCATATACGGCCCACCTGTTACATGGATGAGCGCACCTGTAGCCCCAGCCACATCAATATCAAGAAGTGGATGGTTCATTGCCTCGTGCACAACTTCCTCAGCGCCACGGTCAGACTCTCCATAGAGCATCATTGTCACACCGCCATCTTCCATGATGGCTCTGACATCTGCGAAATCTAAATTGATGAGTGATGGCAAGGTAATTGTCTCAGTGATTCCCTTGACAATTTCAGCGATTAATTGATCCATAATGCTGAATGCCTCATCTAGCGGAAGATTCGGCACATAGTGAAGAAGTCGATTGTTGTCTAAAACCAAAACTGCATCGCAGGTTTTTCGCAACTGCTCCAATCCTTCAAGCGCTCTTTGCATGCGCTGTCTCCTTTCAACGTGGAAAGGAGTTGTTACAATTGCTACAACTAGTGCTCCAGCTCGCTTTGCCTCATCAGCAACCACTGGAGCAATTCCAGTCCCAGTTCCACCTCCAAGTCCAGCAGTAATGAAAACTAAATCGGCGTTGTGAACAATTTTTGAGATTACATCACGGCCCGCCTCAGCGCACTTACGACCCATACTTGGGTCACCCCCTGCACCAAGACCTCTGGTTATATGACGACCAACTAGCAATTTCTGCATCGCCCGCGTGTGGTCAAGATGTTGTTTGTCAGTATTAATCGCGACGGTGACTGCACCCTCAACACCTAAGTGAGTTATTCTGTTCATCGTGTTATTGCCAGAACCGCCACAACCACAAATCAGGAGACGTGGATTTGGAACCCCGAATGCAACTAACTCGTCATCTAGAAGTGTTGTTGTCGGCCCAGTGTCAATGTCCTTTCGTATTTCATCAACAATTCCACTGTAGTCTTCACCACTTGCCGCGCTTTGTCCCCCATCCATGGACTTCACCGTTCTCACTACCTACAGACACTAACTCGCTACTTCAAGGGTATAAACGGTTGTCGGTCTGTGTTCACCTATACAGGCCGATTCTTGACCCCCTCATGAGGGCCACAAGCAGAATAAATAGGCCGAGTTGAATTAATTTCTAGAATAGAAAAGTTGGGTTTGACTACACACTTTGTGTGTAAGGGAGTGAGGTGAAATTGAATTAGGGCCGGAAATAGTCAAATGAGAGATGGCGCTCGGCGGCTTGCCCGTGCTTAACTCAGTTGGCAGAGTGCCTGACTGTAGACTCGTAATACAACGGTTGTATTTGGCAGCCATCAGGATGTCCCCGGTTCAAGTCCGGGAGCGCGGACCTATTCCGAATTGTTATGGTGAGTTTTTTGATAACAACAAATATGTGCTAACAGTGCAGTTTGTGAACGAATCCAATTATTTCTGTTTCTAGAATCAACACTTCAGCATAATATTGCAAGTCTAGGGGCTACAAACCCAAGACCCCGCGGATAGAAAAATCAAGCCTAAATTGTTCTAGTCAAAGTATATGAATAAGAAGTAACAAGGAGATTTTAATGTTTAAGTTTAGTCAAACCAAAACGGCCCTGACAATTGTTGTATTGATGCTACTTTCAAGCATCTTACCAGGATGTATTGAAACAGTTGACGATGTGATAAATGAAGATGAATCAACACACCCAAATGCCGCACCAAAAGAAGCGATGGGAATGTGGTGGCCAACTATTGATGGATATATCGAAATACCCACCATATCACCATTTACAGAATGGTATGATAGTGATATGAAAGACATCAAATTCACTGATGAAATGAAGGCGGAACATCCAGCAACATTAAGATACAAATCTGTTGAAGAGGGAATGGCTCTTGCTGTAGAAATTGATGGTGTTGAAGAGACGCCACAAAAAATCACAGTTACATTACCGGACAGAACACTTATCACAGAAGTTAACGCAGAATCTGATAATCTCCTACCTCAGTTTGAGATAGATTGCACTATGATGCTAGCCTTTGATTGTTCAGCCGGTGAAATCAATAGAGTCATTGATATAAATGACTTGATGTCTGTTGAACTTCTAGGTTCGCTTAGACTAAATAAAATCGCATCAGTTCATGACCTTGACGATGATAATCTAGTTATGGAAGCCTCGGCAAAAAGATTGTTTGATGATACAACCGAAGTAAGTTACACTAT
>DTUF01000035.1:0-59715 GCA_012964335.1 Candidatus Poseidoniales archaeon
CCCATAGTATTCAGCAAGTTAATGCCAAATGGGAAATCCGAAGAAGAGTGATTTTTTCTTTGCCAACATCTAATGTCGGTAATGTATTAGCCCCGTTCCTTCGTACTTGATTTAATCCTAACAGGGGTAATCATCAAATCGGCTCTATGAGCCGCCACAAACATGGCAAGCCCCTATTGGGTGATGATGGGAATAATTCTCCTGCTGACTCCAGCAATTTGCTGGCTATTCACACTCCATCGAAAGGAGATGCGAATGCCACTATCAAAAATTGGAGATATGATTCATGACCAACGATATTATCTTCACATAATGGGTTATATTGTCATCATTATTTGGAAAGGTGCGACTGACAAACTGAATGAGCCGATCAAGTATGCTACCGGACATTGGACTGATTGGGTATATGCTATTGAGGGAGAGCCAACCTTATGGATTCAACAAACCTTTGAGAACACTACCCTGACAAGTTTCCTAAACTTTCATTACCTATTCATTTACCTATTCTTAATCTATGTCACGACGGTCTACTATGCCTACACAGGTGAACGAGATATGACGGACAAAGTGACCTTGAATTATTTGTTAATCTATGCTATTGCCGTACCATATTACCTATTTTTCAATGTTGAAGTAACATCTTCATGGATACCCGGAATGAAAGCACTCCTCTACCATGACGGAATTTATACTGCATTCTATGTAAGCCATGACCCCCTAGATAATGCGGTCCCTTCACTCCATGTCGCAATTCCTTTCGGTATTTTACTTCTAAACTGGATGCATTGTCGAGAGCGCGGAATCAAACTGAGAGAGTGGGCTCACTGGAGATACCATATTTTCATTTTAGCTAACACTATTCTATTCATATTCACTATTCTCTATCTGGGTATCCACTGGATTGTTGACATTCCACTAGGCATGATTGTTGGTGCGATAGGAGCTTTTTTCATTCACCAAATTCAACCTCGACTCCGCAATGATTACGGTAAATTGTTTCAAGGAATTAGCCTGAAAAGATGGCGTGTTCATCTACTCGTAGAAGGAATAGTCACTATTTTGATGGTTTTAATTTTGATGAGTGCAGTGAATTACCAAGCCGACACGAATGATGAGCGCCCCTCATTTAGACTGGGACCAGGAGATTCTACTTTCGAAATTGTTCAGAAAATAGGTCATTACGAATCTGTTGAAATGAACATCACGAATTGGCATGAAAGTGAAACTCTCCAAGTTATTCTCATCATTACCGAAAACTCCGTCGAACAGATGGATGCCGGTCATATTAATTGGCAAGAACTGAGTGAAGAATGGGCCGTAATTGAAGCAGCACCAGGCGAATCTATCCAATTTCAGGTGAGCCAGCCCAAAGTCTACCACATAGCAATATTACATCACCCAGGGGAGGATGGTTCGGGAATAATGGAAGTCAAGATTGACAACAATTATCAAGATTCTGAGCAAACCCTGACTCGCGCATACTTACTATCAATCCCATCGCTATGGATTACTGGTTGGGTAGTTCACCGACTTTGGAGAATGAAGAAGAATGGTGTACATTGGCTAACTTCTACCCCATCACATGCGTGGCCAAGTAACGGTGAAAACGAATAATTGCTCAAACCAATGTTTCAACATATTCGGGAATTCATAATACGAAGTGCGCCATTATGCCACCGAGGATTAATGCAACCGCACCGCCAACTCCAAGCCAAATACCGGTTCGATAAGGTGATAACCGATATTTCCCCCAAACTACTGTAATCAGAACCCAAACTAAAATGATAATAGGCCAGCAAAAAAGTCCACTAAACAACAAGAGCATCAGACAAAAATTTACTGTAATAGAGGTAGATATCACCATTTTTGCTCGTTTTCCCCAATTATCATACCATTGAAGAGAGGAGAGAGCAAATAGGAATGTCAAGATATCTCCGCTGAATAATAGGGAACCATTATCTATCCACCATTGCGAATCAAATCCAATTGCCGAGTAAACATAATCTTCCCAAAGGAATTTACTCAGAAAAGCCGCAACTAATCCCAGCAAAACAGGTTGCCACACCTGCCAACTAATCATCTGTTCCCTTGCAACAGCCTGTGTTTGAATGGTAACCATTTCTTCATCATCCGTCGGGGTAACATCCTCATTCACTTCAATGGTATCAGAAGCATCGTCTGATTCATCGCCAACCGTAGCCACAATCTACCGGCAATAGATACCAACCTTGACGGTTTTGGATGATGCTAACAATGATGAACAGGTTGCCCCTCCCTCATCGTGATAGCATGGGAGAGATTGTCGCAGGTTGTATTGCACCGCACCCACCACACGTGGTTTATGCTGATAATCCGCCTCAAAATGAACCTAACTCAGAAGGCGGCTGGGAAACCCTGAGATGGGGTTACGCAAAACTAGCTAACAAACTCAAAACTCTTGACTACGATGCTTTAGTCATATTCACACCCCATTGGCAAACCTACATCGGAACTCACTTCCTTGGACTTCCTCATTTCAAATCAAAGTCGGTAGACCCGGTTTTTCCGAATCTTTTCCAATTCAACTACGACCTAGGTGTAGACGTAGAATTATCTCGCGCCATGCACGATGCTGCCAAAGATGCAGGCATGGTTACAATGATGATGGAAAACCAAGATTTCCGGATTGATTACGGAACTATTGTTTCTGCACATATGCTCAACAGAGATTGGGACAAACCCATTGTTCCTATCTCGTCAAACCGTAGTCGCCACTATTACTCTGTGGAAGTCATGAATGAACAAGCTCGAGCACTAGGCCGAGCCTGTCGTAAGGCTATCCTTGAGAGTGATAAGCGAGTAGTTTTAGTTTCAACTCACAGTCTTTCACACCGGCATTTCACCACAGAGCCTCCTATCCCAGAAGATATGTCAAAACAACATATTTACAATCACAGCAATTATGTTTGGGACATGAAACTGATTGATTTAATGCGTGAAGGGAAAATGCAAGAAGTCATTGACCTGATGCCTGAATTTACTGAGCAGACAATGGCTGAAACTGATTCTGGCTCAATAAGTTGGATGATGGAAGCATTAGGAATGCCTGATTATCCTGCAGAAATATATGGTTATCAATCTGTAATTGGAACTGGAAATGTAGTTGCTGCATGGGATCCAAATCCTGAAACTAGGGAGGTTGTACTTTGAGTGAATCTCCAATTTGCTTTGGCCTATATGTGCCACCTCAACCACACCCACTTCTAGTCCCTGAACAGAATGAGGGTTGGGGGCAACTACGCTCAGCCTTTGATACTGCAAGACAGAGAATTGAAGAAAGTGATGCAGATTTAATTCTCGTTTACTCAACTACATGGCCAAGTGTCATCGGACATCAAATACAGGCCCATCCTGAACCTGAATGGACACATGTTGACGATGATTTTCACTTTCTTGGCAGTATGCCTTACAAATTCAAAATGGATTCTGATTTTGCCCATGGTTATAATGAAAATTGTGGCGAAAGGGGGCTTCATTCAAGGACCATCGCCTATGATGGGTTTCCTATTGATACAGGCTCAGTCGTTGCTCTAAAACTACTGAATCCTGACAACCGAATTCCAGCCTGTATCGTCTCCTCAAATGTTTATTCAAACCGAGCTGAATCAATTGTTTTAGGAAAAGCCGCAAGAGATACTTTACAACAACAAGGGAAAAAAGCAGTGGTAGTAGTAGTTGCTACCCTTTCTAATCGCATGTTCACAGAACATATTGAACCGAAAGACGACCGTATCCATAGTGCCAAGGATGAAGAGTGGAATCAGAAAATTATGGAGTTCTTTGGTCAAGGTCGTTTAGAAGATTTAAGCCAACTAAGCCGCGAAATACATGGCCAAATTAGGGTTCAAAAAGTGGTGGCTTACAAACCAGTTTGGTGGATGGCAGCAACCATGGGGCAATCAAACAATTACAAGGGTGAGGTACTGGCATACGCTGCACTACATGGATCTGGAGGTGCGGTCATCCAACTTACTCCAACTGCCGGCTCAATTGGCGATAAAGAATTTGATGAAGATGATGTTGAAGTTTATTCTGGTGACAGAGATGTTCTCGATAAGGGGATGAATTAATGCCAGAAGAGGAAGAAGAACCTGATTCTGATGAGGAGAAAGAGGAATGGCCATCTCCTGTAGAAGTCATTGATGATTTGTATGATGAATATGGCTCCTCAGTGATTTCACATGCTGGTGGGGTAATAGGTGCTGCTGCTGGGGCTGTAGTTGGTGGGCCAGTTGGTGCTGTGGCTGGCTCTATTGTAGGTAAGAAAACCGCAGGCAACATGATGAACAAGGATGGACCTATTTTTTCAGATAACGCACCAAAAGCAGTAGGTGCATACCCTCACGCAAGACGCGTGGGAAGTCTGGTTTTTGTATCTGGGATTGGCCCAAGGCACCCTGAAACTAACGAAATTGTTGGTGGTGCAATTGAGGATGAAAATGGAAACCCAATTGATTATGACATCAAAGCACAGACAAAGCAAGTACTAGAGAACATCAAATCTATTCTTGAAGAAGTTGATCTGTCACTTTCAAATGTAGTAGATTGCCTCTGCTTTCTCATAGATATGGAAAGAGATTTCGCAGGATTTAACGAAGTTTATGCGGAATACTTCTCAGAAATAATGCCAACAAGAACGACAGTTGCTGTTACAGCACTCCCAACAACTATTGCCGTGGAATTGAAAGTCATTGCAAAATGCTGATGCCGGCAAATAATTCAAATGTAGCCAGTCAGTGAATAAAACTGATGGAAGAAAAGGCTGAGGCTGGCTTGGCTCTGATTTTCACTGCCCCAATAGCTACTGTTGCACTTATCATCGCCACCACTTTTGGCGGGATTATTGGTTCAGCAGTTTGGATACTCGGAAAAGTTTGGCAGATTGGATTCCCCACAATTTGGAGGGTAAAAATAGAGCAAAAAGAAATTTCGAAATCCCCGTGCCCCGAGGGTGGAATTAAAGAGGGAATTATTCACGGAGTTGCGATAAGTATCGTCATGTTTATCGCATGGGTTTTAGCCCACGATAGCCTTGATAATAGCGAAATTAGGGGTTTTGTTGAACCTTTTGGATTGCTTAATCCTTGGCTATACTTTGCAGCATTTGTCTACTGGGTCACATTCAACTCATTACTTGAAGAGTACTTATTTCGGTGGTTCATCTTTGAAAAGTTTGAGACTTTTGTTGGCGGGAAATGGGCTGTCATTCTAGCAAGTTTGGCATTTACATCACATCATATCTTTGGTACTGCAGAAATGTTTCCATGGTGGGCAATAATTCTCGCTTCAATCGGTGTATTTTCAGGCGGTGTTATGTGGTCTTGGCTCTATTTGCGTCATAGAAGCATATGGCCATCCTATGTCAGCCATGTCATTGTTGATATCACAATGTTTGCAATCGGTGCATATATTCTGTTTGCTTGATATCAGCAATAATTGGAAAACTTGTATGTTGAACTCATTTTCAATCTATTTTCCAGCGTAACAAGGCGATTGCGCCTCCTAGACCATTGAGTTGCTGCCCTGCATCGTGGCCATCTGATGCCTGAACTAATTGTGCACCTTTTTCATCAAGTCGATTGGTGAAATCAATCCATGTTTCATCTCCAATCACCTTCTCCTCATCTCTTAGAAGTTCAGAGTTTACAATCAAAGTTTCAATCGCCCCTTCCTCAAGTGCTTTTGCAATAATGTCGTAACCGTACGCAACAGGGCCATCTGTTGCCATCCTCTTCAATGCCTCTTCTATCAATTCGGTTTGTTTTGCAATCGCTGTTTCTCCAAGTAATTCAGACGCCAAACCCTCGGCTAAGACCTGATTGGCAGCAGGACGACCACCAATATTGGTGCCAACATTGAGCATTTTCTGTTCACAGCCATTCATTCGCAATAATTTTTCAAATTGCTGGCGAGCCATACCTGGCCCACAAACAACGAGAGAAGCGTCTTTACTGAATAACATAGAGGATTCTTTTGCTGCCTTGGCAAAGAAACCATCTCTAACAGCCCCAGAACTCTTCTCTCTTTTGCCGCCACCGCGAAGGGTGAAGGTGGCTAAATCCCGCATCCCATGAGAAGCAATTTCGAATAGAATAATTTCGTCATTTTCAACCACTACAATGGCTATTAATGCACGACCACCATCTTGTACCGCTTCGCTGAGTAACTTTTCATCAGCACGATTCCATCCTGTCTCAGCAATCAATTCTAACTCATCGCCTAGGCCAACATTGTGAGTATGAAATGAGCCCTTGTCAATCGGCGCTTCGGTGATTACACCATGCAATCTTAGATTATCGGAGAATATCTGAAACTCTGAATCTTCAACGGAGATTTGAATCCACATCGTCTTTCGCTCTGCTGATTTTGCTCTCCCCCCTTCTTGAGTGCCTGTTGTTTGGTCACGGCGGTGAGAAACCATCCCAGCAGATTTGTTTCCTTTCACTAATTGAGATAGAACCCAAAGGTCATCCTCATGTTGAATACGAAGTTTCATCATGTCTTCGTCTCGTTTTAGAATCTGCATCGTGTGCCCCCAATTTCACCCTATTGCATGGCACCTATTCAACTTCTCGCGTGACAATATGGTGGCGGATAACAGTAAATACGAGGTATTCGACTTCACTCATTTCAGCTTATGAGCCACTGGCAGCACCAGTATAACTGTAGAATGTCACCATTGTCTGAGTATGACCTATGCCCTCAATTTTTGATAATTCATCAAGGATTGAATCTCCAAGGCTATCCATTTCCCGGGCAACTACCTCAATGATAAAATCCCATTGACCAGTGATAATATGGCAACCCACAATAAATGGTAATTTACAAATCTCTTTAGCAACACTTCTACGGTCTTTCCTAGCCTTGTCACCTGCCCAATTTGCTAGTAAGAACCCATGCAGAGGAAGACCAAGCTTTTCGTGTGAAAGTTTGACCGTGAATTTGTCAATAATGCCTCTCTCTTGAAGTCTTTTTATCCTATCGTGAACCGTCACCCTAGGGATGTTTAAACGATCCGCGATACTCTTTGTGCTAGCCCTTGCATCCTCAATTAGAAGTTCAAGAATTAGTGTGTCTTTGTCATCAAGTTGACTAAAAAGCATGATTGTCGTATCGGCGGCTTATTCTTATTACTTCCGTCATATAGTCGGTTTTCCACACCATAAGTCACTCTTTATCCGACATACATCAACATTGTATGGCGTATTGTTGAAGTCAATTAAGCCCTCGTAGGGCTATGGCAACAGATGAAACCGACAACCAGTTTGCAACAAAAGCAGTTCACTCAGGAACCAAACACATCGAGGGGGCTGTCAACACCCCTATTTTCCAATCGTCAACTTACGAGTTAACTGAGGAGAGATATGCTGGTTGGGCTGCTGGAGCCCAACATACTCTGCTGTATTCTCGTCTATCAAGCGTTAATTCTGATGCCGCAACAGAAAAAATATGTGCCATGGAATGCGCTGAGGATGGGTTGTTATTTGCTAGCGGAATGGCAGCCATTTCAACAACCCTTCTAGGCCTTCTTTCACATGGGGACCATTGTGTATCCGCTCCAGATGTTTATGGAGGAACTTATGGCTTGATGACTGATGAATTACCAAGATTTGGTATTGAAGTTACTTTTGCCGATATGACTGACCCATCATCCTACGAAGCTGCAATACAAGATAATACCAAGATACTGTATATTGAGACATTATCAAATCCAACATTGAAAGTAGCAGACATCCCAGCCTTTGCAGATATTGCTAGTCGGCACAATCTATTGCTAATCATCGATAATACCTTCACCACCCCGTGGGCAACTCAACCAATTGCAATGGGCTGTGATTTGGTTATACATTCAACAACCAAATATCTTGGAGGACATTCGGATATTATTGGTGGAGCAGTTGTTGGCAGCGCTGAGTTAATTGCCACTCTTTTTCCTAAAAAGGTACACTTCGGAGGCTGCCCTGACCCACACGCTTGTTACCTACTAGAGAGAGGAATGCGTACACTTCACGCACGTATGCCAATACATGTTGATAATTCGTTGGAACTGGCCAAACGGCTAGAACAACACCCTATGATTAGTTCAGTAAATCACCCAATGCTTGAGGGAAATAACCAATATGAGATAGCTCAAAAAATAATGCCAAGAGGAACTGGGATGTTAGCATTCACTGTCGATGGGGGGGATGATGCGGCATTAAAATTCATCCGTAGTCTTGAAATCGTATTTGAAGCAACTAGCCTTGGAGGAGTTGAAAGTTTAGTCGAATGCCCATTCAATACAAGCCACATATTTGTCCCACAAGAAGTCAGGATTGCAGCGGGTATCAATCCAGGATTTGTTAGAATGAGTGTTGGAATTGAAGATATTGAAGATCTATGGAATGACCTGTCGCAGGCACTAGCAACCATCTAAAACAAATCCTTGAAGGTGATTAAATGGATATTGTTGCCCTAACTGCAGTAGTCGCTTTCATAGTGCCCATGTGTTTTTCACCTGGTCCAAATAATCTACTATGTGCTGCGCACGGCTCCCAACATGGTTTCAGGAATACTATCCCACTAACTCTAGGAATGGTGGTTGGTTGGTCAACTCTAGGCATTGGAGTTGGATTAGCATCAACAGTGATTGAAGAAAATGAAGAAGTATTCACTTTTCTATCGTGGATTGGTGCACTCTACATCGCTTACCTCGCCTACAAAATGGCTACTACGAAACTAGAAGAATTAAATTCAGAGGAATCTGAATCAACATCTTCGCTTGAAAATACCGAACAACCTCTAGGATTCAGAACGGGTTTGGTTCTCCAAATGGTCAATGGTAAGGCTTGGATTCATTTTCTAGTTCTGATGACTACGTTTGGTGCCACATTTGGTCACGGTTTCATCTCAAAAGTTTCACTTGTAGGATTAAATGGAATGTTTGGATATTGTGCAGTATTAACTTGGACTGTTTCAGGTGTAACACTGAGTAAAATATTCTCAAGTCCGAAACAAGCAAAAGCCCTGAATCTCGGATTGGCATTTACCTTGCTAGTTGTTGCAATTTGGATAGTAATGCCAAACTAGATTGCTTGAAAAATGCTGAATCTAATTCAATGATTCAAGTAACAGACTTTATTGTTGATTTCACCTTGGGGCTGCGTCTATCCAAAAATACCGGTTTGGTTGCCATCCTCATCAATATCCATGTCCATTCCTGCTGGCCTTCGCGGCAGCCCTGGCATGGTCATCATAGCACCACAAACAGCAACGACGAAGCCAGCCCCCGCATTGAGCCGTAACTCCATAATTGGTAAGGTAAAGCCGCTGGGAGCGCCGATTTCATTAGCAACATGGCTGAATGAATACTGTGTTTTTGCCATGCAAACAGCCAATTTATCGTATTTCCATTTCTTTATCAGTTTGAGATCTCGCTCTGCCTGCTTGTGTAAGTCTATTGATTCAGCCCCATAAACCATTGTCGCAACCCGTAACATTTTCTCAACAATACCCATTTTTTTGTCAAATAACGCTTCAAATGGTCTGCCATTTGCTAGGTGATCTTGACAAGCTTCTGAGACCGCATGAGCGAGGTCAATTCCCCCTGCCCCGCCGCGTTGATGACCATCGAAAATGACCGCGTTATCAGCACCACATTCATGAGCGCATTTCAGTAATTCTTGAATTTCTGCTTCTGAATCTATTGAGAAGCGATTTACAGAGACTACTACAGGAACCATGAATCGCTTCATATTCCTAATATGCCGAGATAGGTTTGTCATCGCTCCCCGAGAAACTGCATCCACATTTTCTTTGGTCAATTCTTCTTTTGATGGACGTTGACCTCCTGATGAAGAGAATCCACCA
Organism: Candidatus Poseidoniales archaeon; assembly: GCA_012964335.1. Classification (GTDB taxonomy): domain Archaea; phylum Thermoplasmatota; class Poseidoniia; order Poseidoniales; family Thalassarchaeaceae; genus MGIIb-Q1. The sequence goes on from DTUF01000035.1 coordinate 9,889, forward strand.
CCATGTAACTTCATACTACGGACTGTGACATTGACAACTATACAGTCAGGTGGAATACCACTCGCAGCGGCCTTAATATGAATCGCTTTTTCTGCACCCATATCAGAACCAAAGCCAGCCTCGGTTACAACGTAATCAGATACCGCTAGGGCAAGGTTGTCAGCAATCAAACTTGAGTTGCCATGTGCAATATTTGCAAAAGGACCTGCATGGATAAAAGCGGGATCACCCTCTAAAGTTTGGACTAAATTTGGTAACAAGGCGTTTCGTAATAAGATTGACATCGGGCCTGCAGCGCCGATATCTTCGGCTTTTACTGGGTTACCATCACGATTTTGTCCAACTACAATTTCGCCAAGGCGTTTTCGTAAATCCACATAATCACTAGCCAACGCGAGAATTGCCATTACCTCACTAGCTGCTGTAATGTCAAATCGCTCCTCACGGGCAAAACCATTCAGTGCACCCCCTAGACCTATCGCAGAATTCCTAAGTGACCTATCATTCATGTCTAGAACTCTCGGCCAAATAATTCTTGATGGGTCAATATCCAACTTATTCCCCTGATGAAGGTGGTTGTCAAGCATAGCTGAACAAAGATTGTGAGCCGAGGTTACAGCGTGAATATCGCCTGTGAAGTGGAGGTTAATCTCCTCCATTGGAAGGACCTGTGAATATCCCCCACCTGCTGCACCGCCTTTTATTCCAAAGACAGGACCCATTGATGGTTCGCGGATAACACAAACAGCATTCTTGCCAATACGATTCAAACCTTGGTTAAGTCCGATGGTTGTAACGGTCTTACCCTCACCAAAAGGAGTAGGGTTGACACTTGTAACTAAAATTAGTACACCTTTCGGCTTGTCACTACGATTCTTGAGCGCTTCCCACGATATCTTAGCCACTCCATTTCCTTGTGGGCAAAGGTCTTCTACTCCTAATCCTAGTTTCCATGCAACCTCTTCAATTGGAATAGGATTGGCGGCGAGGGCAATTTCGAGGTCGCTTGGCATGTTGGCTCGTGTTGTCAATAAGTATTCAAGTCTTCATCATTTTGATACTGAAACTATTATGTTTAGAAGGCTGAAATAAGATTTCAGTTTGCCTTTTTAGACTATTTCTCAAACCTGATAAATTTGTAGGTTTTCAGTAATCTAGGTAATTGACATTGAAGCGTGGGTCTTTTCACTAATTCCGGTTTGGGACCACTAATGGCAAAGGGCCCCACTGTCTGCGCGGCTGTGGCTGGTAATCCAATCAGTCACTCATTGACACCATTTCTATTCAAAAAAGTCGCTCAGTACTTGCAACACCATAACCACACAATCACTTTTCACACCTGTGAGAAAATCAACCACACCTCATTGATTGATGCATTAGCGTGGGGTCATGCAAAGATGACTGCCATAGCCAAGGAAGATGAGGGAGCGGATCCTGGAAAACGAGAAATTTGGCTTTCTATCACTAGCCCGCTAAAACACCAACTTCCGATAGACTCAGGGACTGAATGGACAATTGGTGAGCCAATGTTAGCATCGGTAAACCAAATGCGACATGACGGCCATGTATGGAATGCAGCCAACACCGATGGTGCAGGTTTGTTGATGGTTGCTGGTGAATTTGGCTTTGATTTTACCTTGACAGATGACTTGGAGCAACCGTTACTATGCATGACAGGAGGTGGTTCAACCGCTCGTGCATGCGCCGCTGCATGGACTGAAGCAGGAGGGAAAATATGGTGGAAGGAAGGGCGACGTAATCTTTCACCCCGAGGGCCGTGGAAAGATTCCATAGTTAACCCAAGAGATGTATGCGACCATGTCGGGCGAAGACTTCACATTGATTTTGACCATCCAGCAGGTTCAACCCCGGAAATCAAAGGTGAGCGAATTGAAGCAGGGATAGACGCACCTGTTTTCCTCTCAGTTAGTTATTCTGATGGTGAATTTGAATCAGTTATCGAAAATGAATGGGGCCTATTTTTGGATGGAAGATGGCTATTAGCAGCCCAACATCTTCAAGGCTGGGCACATCTTTACTACCCACCAGCCGCAGATGATTTACCTACACTTAGCGAACTGATGGATATTCTTATTTCTGCTTGAAACATGAACTAAACGGCGACTCATTCAAAGGGAATTGGGTTGAAGCAAATACCAATGAAGAGGCATCAGGGCATGGCATTGGTGCTATCTGCACTTCTTGTCACTGCAATTTTGACCTCGATGATTATTACAGCAACTGCTGAATCTAATGAAGAATCTTCAAATTTCACCGCACCTGTAAGCCCAGAAAGATTTTCACCAGGTTGGAAAGATTCTAGATATGTTGATTCTGAGAACAACTTGAAGGATATTCGCCTATACTACCCTTCTGCACAGCCGGGTGAAGATGAGCCTATTGATTGTGCATGGGCACCTTATCCTTGGCTCGCCTTCCATGCTGATGATGGTGAAGGTTTTGATGACTATTCGTGGTTAGGTGAGGGACTAGCAAAGGCTGGTTATTTCGTGGTTATAATTGGAGAAGAAAGGGCCGGTGATGAGGCCTATCAAGGAATTCTAGACCATGTCCAATTGATTGAAGCTATCGGCTTCATCAATCTAACAGGAAATTTAAATCGTGGGCCAGCAGGTGCGCAAGGCTGCATTGACATGGACCACTGGGGTGTTTCAGGACATGGCCGAGGTGCTGGACTAGCAATGGTAGTGAGCAGTTATTGGGGTTCGGTTTTCAGTTCAGAGCAATACCAACCACCTAGGGCACTTTTTGGCGTTGGACTAGATATTGATGACATAGGCGAAAATATTCAAGCGATTGGGTTAGCAAATCCAGCCCATTCACTATTTCTGACTGGTACAGTAGATACAGTTGCGCCAATTGATGAACATATCAAACCACTACTACAGCAGTGGAATGGTGGCTGGCAACTGCTAGAGGTTGTAGGTGCCAACCACGTACAGTATGAAGATGACCAGTCATTCCTTGACAACTTGTTTGACGGTGATGCTACGATGACCGAGTCAGAACAACAACAACACGCAATTAACAAATTCACACCTTTCCTAGATTTAACCCTCAAAGGTGAGGATGAAATTTGGTATGCGGCATCCAGCAGGGAAAATAATCCAGACCAACCATCAGATGGTGATTCATATCTTTCAGAAAATCTTGATGCAAACCAATTCTATCTTATTGACCTTGAAGAAACCTTACTAGATGCACCTGCAGGACGCTTTTCACCCGTATTATTCTATGACCATCAAACTAACAAAACGGTACTCTCGGCTGGATGGAGCGGCGGTAATTTCTCAGATATGTGGACTCTTGACTTAAATGATACAGCAAAATGGGAAAATGGCGGGAGTGGACCTAATTCAATTGGAACTAACACATTTGCTAGTGATGGAGTAGCCAGTGGCTTATTGGTTGGAGAGAGTGATACTGGTGAACCAACTATGTGGTCATGGAATGGTTACTCCTCTTCATGGACATCCTATTCGGAAGGAGTTCGCCCATCAGGGATGAGTTCTCAAGCAATGGCATGGGACTCAGGTTCCCAACGATACATTTCGTACGGTGGTCAGGATGCTGATTCAGGTAATTACACCAACGAAACCTGGGCTTTCAATCCCGGTAATGCCGTCTGGCAAAATCTTAGCGCAGGGAACTCTCCACGTGGCATATCAAATCCTGCGATGTTCTTCTCTGAAGGATGGAATAGAACCATCCTTTTCGGAGGATATGATAGCGGAAAAAATCTCTCAAATGAGACTTGGATGTTTAATGGAGAAACAAACACTTGGTCCAAATTGTCACTATCTGGAAGTTTCCCCACTGGCCGTGCCGGAATGGCAACTGCTATTGATAGAGAAAATCAAGTAGCCTACATATTTGGTGGAATCGCTCAGAATCCATTTGACTCAGGAATTGATTATTCCAATGAATTATGGAAATTAGATTTGGCTCAGTTGACTTGGACTAAAATGACAAGTTGGGGTATTGATGCAATGTGGCTTTCAGGTATGACTTTTGATAAAACTAGTGATAAATTAGTTTTGTTTGGTGGCATGAATGACAATGTGTTTGACCAAACTTGGTTATATGATTTAACTGAAGAAGAATGGGAATTGCATGCATCATCTTCAGCAATTACCTCAACTGATGTAATACACATTTCAGCAACTGTGTCTGAACGCGATTTGGATTCACCTCCAAGTACTCTTGAAATCAACTGCCGCGTTGTTGGACAATCCAGTTGGACAGCTGGTGATTGGAACGCAGTCAACGATACAGCAACTTGTGATTTATCTCCTTTTTCTCTAGACCCTGGATTTCACACTGCTGAAATGAAGGTTTCAAACGATGGACAACAAGCATCTGTTGAGATTACCTTTGAAAGGGCAAATGCGCCACCACAATTAGAAAATCCCATGCCATATTTTGTGATTGATGAAGAGAGTGAATTAATCATCAACGCTAGTGAGATTGCAAGTGATGTAGATGGTCATGAATTGAGGTTCATTGGCAATGCTTTCACCTTCACTACACTACACGAAGGGGACCCTGAACCTGAATTAGATTATATCTTACAGAACGATAGAAGAGCTGTAAAGTTAGTTGATTTAGCTGACTGGACTGAGCGTAGAGGCGATACTTGGTATACCGTCTGTGGAGAAATAAGAGATGAGTCTACCCCGGGAAACCCTCCATCAAGAGTCCCATTTTGTTTTGAATTAATGCATCAATCAATTGATGACCCCTATGTTGTATTAGAGCATCCAACTTTCACACTGACTGAAGACCAAAATTCAACCAATTTTGACTTGGCTTCATATGTTACGGATGAAGAATTAGATGTTGTAGCAATTCATTGGAACACAGAACTCGATTATTACGACATGGATAGCGATTCTTATGGTGGAAATATCAGACTTACAGGAATTTCAGAGATGGCGGATTCGGCTTCCTCATACACATCAAATGTGATGGTTGAGCCAACTGAACACTGGCACGGAGAAGAAGAAATTTCTTTTTGTATGCACCATTATAATGGCGGAAACACATTAGCAAATGGGAACTGCATATGGTTGAATGTCACTTTTATTGTAACGCCGGTTGCAGACCCCCCTATTTTTAACATCAGTCAAATCACTTTGCAAGAAGACACAATCAAAGATGTTCTACTGTCAGAAATTGTGTGGGATCCAGACGGCGATGAATTGAACATAACTCTTGAATCTGGAGAGTCAAATATTACCCTAGAAATTTGGCATGAACAATTACGCATCACCCCTAAATCTGATTGGTTTGGTCGGGCAATTGCTTGGACATTGGTTGCTACTGATGGTACTGAATCTATTCGGCAACCAATGCGAATTATCGTAGAAGAGGTTGATGATGATACCATTGTTGAATGGCAGAGACCAGCAGATATTATTGAAAATATGACCTCTCTCAGACTAAATATCAATGATGTGGACAGTGATGGTCCATGGCTAATTGAATATTCATGGGATGATGGAGATTGGAAGGGGATTACGCCTTCGTGCGCTGAAGAGAGTGCAAACCAATTTGAGTGTCAAGCAGACCTTCTTGCTCACGACCTACTGTATGGTGACCATAAACTGAATCTCCGTGTCAATGATGGTTACTCTACTAGTGAGGTGACCAGTTATTGGATTGAAAAGGCCGACCCTAATGATAGTGGCCTTTCAGGTGGTGGTTCATCAAGTGGCCTAAGCGGACTTGCTTTTATTTTCGCAGGAATATTACTCTTGCTCGCTGGAGGCGGTCTCATCTTTACTATGCTCAGGCGTGGAGATAAGTACGAGTAATCTCTCAAGTGACAGATGCGGGATTCGTTTTTGATGCAAGATTGCGAGTGGAATCCAAATTACTGAGTGTAGAACTGTAATAGCAAATGATTCTGATATTGTCAGGGACTTTGGACCCCATTCAGCAAGCAGCCTGAGGATTGCAAAATGAATTACATAAATTGACAACGATAATTTTCCAACCGGAGCGATAAGAGCGAACAACTTGCTCGCCTTGTGACGTAAACTGAAAGCGCTGTGCCAAACCAAATGTGACCAAGCCCCAGCAGTCAGAACGAACCAAAAATTTGCAGGGAAGAATGTCAAAATCGCATCACCGTTAGGCAAAGCCCACTGGGTCTCGCTAACCATAGCCATCCCAAGTGTAACCAATAATAATGCAACTGCTACAACACTTGAACGCGGTAAATTTCCGTTGTGCCCTATTCCACTCAAAGCCCCACCAGCAAGGAAGAAAGCCCACCATGGCAAGAGCGGATATGTGCCGTTCATCAAAAGACGAGAGAACCATTCTAATGGCCCTGAAGAGAGCACTCGTTGATCCCAACTCCAACTTGAGCCTGAATCAATTGAAAGCAATGTGGAAAGTGCAACAATAAGTGAAAACGTTAACAAATAGTGCCGATTATTAAGAAACTTCACCGAAATCGGTGCGAGCAATGTACATAATGCTAGTAATGAAAGAACACCTGGTGTATACCAATAAAACCGTTGAGGAAGTAGAATATTGATGACAACCTGCATAGCAACTAATAGTGAAATCCTTGTCAATAACCACCTCACGAGATTAGGGCTAGATAATCTTCGTCTAACCGCCGAGTGCACACCCCATCCTGAAAGAGTCACAAAGAGAGGAGCCGCCATCCCCCCAATCACTGCTGAGAGAATTGCTAATGGGTGGGAGAGGCTAACCCCTTCCGGAGAGGCTATTGCTGTTGTATGAACTTGAACCATAAATAATATCGCGATTGCTTTTACCGCGTCAATGTGCGTTTGCCGCTTGGTTTCCAACATAGTGAACCTAACTCAGAGCGGAATATTTCCATGCTTTTTTGGCGGAGTCCATTCCCGCTTATTCCTGAGTAATCGCAATGCCCGAATGAGGTGGATTCTAGTTTCCTGAGGTTCTATTACATCATCAAGCCAACCATTTCGTGCAGCAACATAAGGGTCGCCGAATTTACGCTTGTATTCAGCCACTAATGTTTGGTGTGTGTCATTTGGGTCCTCAGCAACTTTTAGTTCCCGGCGATGAATGATGTTTACCGCCCCATCTGCACCCATCACAGCCAACTCACCAGTTGGCCACGCAATATTGTAATCGGAGCCCAAATGTTTGCAAGACATTGCTAAATATGCGCCCCCATAGGCTTTACGAGTAACTACTGTCATTTTTGGAACAGTAGCTTCGGCATAGGCATATAGCAATTTAGCCCCGTGACGGATTATTCCACCCCACTCTTGAACTGTACCTGGTAGAAAACCCGGGACATCAACGATGGTGAGCAACGGGATGTTAAAGCAATCACAGGTTCTAATGAAACGTGCCGCTTTGATGCTAGCATCAATATCTAGGCAGCCAGCAAGGACTTTTGGCTGATTAGCAACGACTCCAACAGTCGCACCATCCAATCGACAAAAACCAATGATAATATTGTCTGCATACCTCTCAGACAATTCAAGAAAGTGATTGTCATCTACAATCTCCAAGATTACTTTACGGATGTCATAAGGATGATTGGTATCATCTGGAATTAAATCTTGTAATACATCACAACTGCGATTAGCCTCATCACTGGTTTTACGGATTGGCGGTTCTGCTAAACAATGGTCTGGTAAGAATGAAAGCATCTCTGAAACTATTTCTGTAGCATCATCTTCATCAGCCGCAATCATGCAAGCAATACCTGAACGACTTGCATGTAAATCTGCACCGCCTAACTCATGTGCTGTGATCTCTCCACTTGCAGTTTCTTCTGTTTCTAAAGGACTAGAGAGAAATAATTGACCGTGTTCTTGGCCAAGAATAACGAAATCAGCCAATCCTGCAGCTAAAGCAGACACCCCCACTACTGGACCAAGAACGAGACTAAACATTGGGATTCTGCCACTACATGCAACTATTCGGTCTAGCAAAACTCCAGTCCCACCAAGTGAATGCACTCCATCGTGAGCTCGTTGTCCACCTCCATCCCAAATTCCAACAAGTGGAATCCTAGCCCGCTCAGCCATTTCAGCAAGTTTTGCAATTTTCAGAGCATGCATCTCCCCCATTGAACCGCCAAATACTGAGAAGTCTTGAGCAAAGCAAAAAATTCTCCTACCATCAACAGTGCCATGACCGCATACTACTCCATCACCTTCAATTGGATGGAGATGAAGATTAAATTGGTCGTTACGGTGAGTTACAAAACTATCAACTTCAACAAAAGAATCACCATCAACTAAGGCGTTGATTCTGTCCCATGCAGTTCTTCTTCCACTGGCACGTAATGCATCAACCTTAGTTTGGCCACCGGCAGAAGTTGCTCTTTTCCGCCGCAACAACAATTCCTCTGAATTATCACTAGGAGGAGGAGGAACTGCTACCATCAATATTCATCCAATCGCTGAGGGTGAATCACGATAGCGGTAAGAATAATTGGCAAAGTAACCAATTGAAAAATCAAATTTTCAATTGGAAATCAAATTGATGAGGGGTTCTCCCCCACTAGATTCTCAACCCAGGCGGAGGCAATTTCATTTCCCTTTAATCCGAGAGATAAAAGGTGGTGGAGTTTGACCAAGGAAACCTCTGGTGTGAAGTTAGTCCCGTGACCTAGAATCCCTAATTCTTGCTGATCTCTACCTTTAGAATATACATCCAAATGAACTGGTCCTGAAATACACTGAGTTGTAACTACTGCCACACCACCACCACCAATATACTGTGATATTGCATCTTGAACTTCATCGTTCTCAGGTGCATCTCCTGGATTATCAAGAGGTAGATGGCCTAACCCAGTACCCCAGAATAACACCCCTTGGTAACCGTTTTTCAGAGCATGAATAATTTGGTCACCTTGAAGATGTGGTCCGGCTATCAGTTGCATGATTTTAATATCGCAATCATAATTTGTTGGTTCAAAATTAGCAATTCGTGAATCACCGTTTAGTAGATTCGAGTACGAATCCGTGAGAGTCATGGTTAATTCACCACCATTGATTGATATTGATGCTAAGGGATTTTGATTGATTGGTGTAAAAGCATCTCGCCGTGAGGAGTGATTCTTTCTTACTGCACAACCAGGATTTATCGAGATGGTACCATCATCACCAGAACCATGCATTACTACAACAGTTGAATCTGTAACACCTGATGGTTCTGGCCCAAAAGCAGCCCAATGAACGGCGGCAATCAAATTTTCAGCCCCATCTGTTGACCCGCGGTCAGATGACCGTTGTGAACCAGTGAAGGCAATGCGGCCGGCGGGTCGTCCACCTGTCCCTGAAAATGCAAAGGCAATAGCAGCCGCTGAAATGTGCATTGTATCAGTCCCATGAGTAATTACTACCCCAACAGCCCCTTCACTAAAGGAAGATGCAACGGCATCAGCCATTCGATTCCAGTGCTGTGGACGAATATCATCTGACCACATATTTCCGAGTTTTTTGGTTTTAATTTGGGCAATTCCCCCCAATTCTGGGATTGCGGCTAGTATTTCTTCGGGCTCAAACCGAGCGGTTACGGCGCCCGTTGTATAATCAACTTTGGAAGCGATAGTACCGCCAGTGTGGAGTATGTGAATTAGCGGTAGGTCGGTGTTCATTGAAACACCCGGTGAATCCAAACTAGCAGGTGCACTCACCCCGAGATTAGTGATAGACTCAACCATATTCAGAGAGTGTGTAGCATTGTATCCATTCACTAATTTGACAGTGATATGGCCTACCGCTGTAGCAGCTAGTAAAACTCCTTCAACTTCAGTTGGCCCATTCCATGTAGTGGCAACTAATCGTACCCGAGTTCCAACTTCGGGAACCTCGCTCTGCTCTACCATTAACCTGCGGGGCACGACTTAGCCCATCAATTCAACCCTTGAATCATTGAAGAAATGTTCATCTTTCGGAGGGTAAGAATAAAACCAATCACCGAATTGGAATTATTGATAATAATTTCAATATTAGTTGTTTTTTTGATGCCGGGAGCGGGACTTGAACCCGCGACCTTCGGATGTCTCAGACACCTCAGGGGAGTATAGCGCTCACCGTTCTGCCATTTCTGGCTACCCTATGAGTCCGACGCGCCACCAACTACGCCACCCCGGCAATGAACCGCCCGACCGGCAGAACCTCTTTGAACAATTCGGGAGTTTTTAATGGAAACAACACAGCCCTATTAGCAATCTAAGGAGGCGAACTAATGATAGGTGGCTCGCGCTCGGCAGTACCGAAGCACATGGTTGACCTCAACACGGCAATGCAGGCGGCAAGGGCTGAAAACCGCAGGAAAAAAAAGAGTGGTGATGACAGAAAGGCTAGACCAGGCGGTAAACTTGGGGTAGAGAACTTTGACCCTAAAGACCATGTTGAAAAGGAAGTAGCAGACACAATCTCAATGTGGCTAGTTGTCGCATTTGGCACAATCATTTCATTTGTAATGAGATATGTTATGATGCCGGGAATGGAGGGGCCAAAATCAGTTCTCTGGTTTCTCCCAATGACGCTGGTAGTAATTATTCCATCACTACACAGAGTGCTGGTTCCTGAACCATACAAATCGCGCTACACCTTTGGCAACTGGTTTCGGTCAGGGATGCTCTTCATCTTCACATGGTTAGCACTTTCATTCATTCTCGTCAATCCACCAATAGGAGATATAGGAGCGCCTGATATTTCTGGGAAAATGACCGTCGTAATTGTTGACGGGGAAGATATCTTAATTGACAGTGACAATCTTAGTAGTAAAAGCCATTCTTTCACACTTAACAGAAACGGCAGTAGTGGAGATGCATGGATGGTATTCTATGTCAATGACAATACTGATCCAAGTGTTGCAACGATAAGTTTGACATCTCTTTTCAATGCCCCAAGTGAAACACCTCAAGAGTTAGCTGGAGGGGTTGTTGGCGACTATAGTAACTGTACTGCAATCCTAGACGGTCTACGTGAATCTCAACAAAAGGCTATAGAAAAACACCATTATGATGAATGCGTCGCAATTAATCTTGGCGAACTTCAAGCAGGAGATTACCACCTAACAGTTACACTAACTGAAGATGGAGACCCTTGGGTTAATATTCGAATCATTGAGTATGACTTGACTGTAGTTTGAATTAGCACCATGCAGGATTTAGTAAATCACTGTGTAATGCCTTTATTTCATCAAATATAGGTTTGAGTTTTTTACATATTAATTGTGAACGAGTCCTTTCATCAATTTTCATGTCCCTCCATTTCCTAACGATTGGTGCTACTGCAGTGCAAGCAATCATGTCGCCCACCCAAAACAAGTCACGGTTTAGTGCCATGATGATTTGTGGTTAGTTCACCTACACCTGATTTACCAAGGGAGGGGTAGATGGCTAACTGAAAGTGAAGAAGGTCTGAAAATCAATCACTAAGTAAACGGCAAATGTTTGAACACATTGCATCTAATTGAAGTGCTTCACCGCCTCCTTCTACCAATCTAAAATCTACTTGAGCAAGCATTTCGGTTAATTCTAATTTCTGTATTTCCTCAAGAAATTCTGTATCATACATTGCTCTATGAAGTTGATTTATGAAATCTGTTCCAGCTAATCCAAATTTATCTAGAATTGTTTGAAGCCGTCTACGTGCTGGGTGAAATCCATCTCTCTTACAAGCCAAAAGAAAATCATGCAATTGTTCAGGAGGAGCTGTTGCTGTAGTCTCATAAATCAGTGCTCGGGTAACATGTTTGTCGAGTGAAGCCGCAACCTGAAGAGCGGTTATTGCTTTCCGTAAATCACCCTGACTTACATTGATTATCGCTTCTTTAGCATCATCATCAAGAGTTACTCCTTCAGAACCAGAAATATCCGAGATTTGTTTGGCAATTTGATCATTAGCCAATGGTCTGAAACGGAATACTGCGCAACGTGATTGAATTGGCTCAATAACCTTGCTTGAGTAATTACAAGAAAGTATGAATCTACAGGTCTCAGAATATTGCTCCATGATTCGCCTCAATGCACCCTGTGCATCGGAAGTCAGCGCATCCGCTTCATCAAGGAAAATAACCTTGAATGTCGCCCCTCCAAGTGGACTTGTCTTGGCAAATTGTTTGACTTTATTACGAATACTGTCTAAACCGCGCTCATCGCTCGCATTCATCTCAAGAATATTGTCTCTAAATGAATCCTGAAAAACATCACGAGTCAAGGCAATCGCCGCAGTTGTCTTACCAGTCCCAGGGGGACCTGCAAAAAGTAAATGGGGAAAGGAACCTTGCTCCGCATAGGCTTTCAGTCTACCGATTACTGCGGGTTGCCCTCGGATATCATCCACTGTTTGAGGGCGATGTTTTTCAACCCACATCTTAGCCATCAGAGCCCGACCTATTACCGCCTTTACTTGGCCATCAATAACCATTGTGACTGCAACCTAAAAATTCATTTTAGATGTCACGGGACCTATGCGTAGCATAGTCCCGACGCCGAAAGCGGTTAATGCAGGCACCATCTCCCCGTCAGGGATTGTCATGGTGAAGAGGCAAATGAACAACAAGACATTGACTGCTCTGATTCTAGTTTTAGTAATGATTGCGGTACCTTGGACGAGTGTACTCAATGGACCTGAATTAGATACCGTATCAAGACCTGCTTGGGCTACCGGTTCGTCAACAGCTTCGGCAGATACTGGGCTGAATTTAACAAGCCCAAATGCCACTCACGGAAGTGATGCAAACCTCAATTTGACGAATGTCAGCGGCATGGAAAGTATACTGCTGTTTAGTTTCCCACTCACATCCCCCAGTGGACCAATTCCTATAGCTGGGTCAATTCAAAGAGCAATTCTAACCGTCTACATCACTGGTGGAATGTCTCAAGGGTCAATGTATGCCTTCGCTGCACCATTAAAGGCAGACTATGACGAAACAAATGCCACTTGGTTCAATAGCACACACAACAGTACTTGGCAAGTCGGTGGTGCAAACGGAACTACCGACAGAGGGGCTTGGGAGCCACGAAGTGGGTCATTTTCTTCTAGTTCATCTTCATTTACCATCAATGTGACTTCTATTGCTCAAAGTGCATTAGCGAACGGTAATAGTCAAATAAATATGACAGTTTCATCTATTGGTCAAGGAATCCTAACGGTTGCTAGCCGGGAACACCCTACTACGGCAAAGAGACCTCGGATTTCATTTGTTTACGAAAGTACACCACCTACAACAGGCTCAGCAATTTCTCGCGGTGGGCCAGCCAATGATAGTGTAGCAATAACTGGTGCCTTCCTACTTACCGCAGATACTACCCCTACCTTAGCATGGAGTGGTTTGAATGGTTCGGGAGTTGAAATTCATATCTCACAATCAAGTGATTACCGAAGTCTGGACGACGGTGGTTGGCTTTTCTCATCCTGGGCAAATACCGGTTTTACGATGGCAGGAGGAAATGGGACCTTCACTATCCCTAGTTCCTCAAGCCTTGATTTAGGAATGGCAGCTTACTGGAGAGTTCGAGCATCAAAGGGTGATCAACTATCTGAATGGCAAACCGGACAATTCCTTCTTCCTTTCATTAACGCAACTAACAACGGCAATAATACTGCGACATTTGAACTGCTGCGCGATTCATTAGCTGTTGATGGCGGTACTCTTCATGATGCTTGGTTGTTATCTGGCAGTTCTAATTTGAGCGGGGGTGACACCGAAAACATATGGATTGGTAACTCAAATAACACGTCACGTGATGATATGTCAGCGCTCATGCATGTTGACCTAGACCATACTGGATTACATTCCAACGCAACGATACTCAGTGCCTACATGCAGATGAGGAGAACTGACAGGCAGGGGAATGCATGGATTAGTATCCATGAATTCAGCCAATCGAATTGGAGTGAGGATACAGCATCTTGGGATAATTACTCAGGGAATCTGTCTTGGCCAAACGGTGGCCTTTCCAACAATATTGGTTCATCTTTGGATATTATTAATGGTGATAAATCTGGAAACATCTTCAGTTTTGACATCACCTATTCCGTTCAGGAATACATGCGAGGAGTACACCAATCAGGAACTGGAGATGGAATTTCTTTCCTTTTACAATCAGCTGGAGCAAACAATGAGTGGGTAAGGTTCGCAGGCAGTGAAGAAAATGCTTTCACCCTACGACCAAAGATGGTAATCACCTATGCGTGGGGAGATGGAGCGGGCCCATCTGACACTGTTACTGTACAATCACCTCTTGACGGCCAAGGGGTTTGGTCAGTAGTTAACAACAATATGACAGCAGATTTAACCCCAACCCTAAATTGGTCTACTACCGGTCATACTAACGACGAAGTTCGAATTGAATTGGCAGGTAATGAGGATTTTACTCAAGGACCATTTTATCGTGTTGATAGCCGAGATGCGAGTAGTGGAATCAACACAACTACTGGGACATTTACTGTCCCATCGAGTTGGGGACTTGACTACGGCGAAGATTACAATTGGCGTGTGCGCTGGATTGAAGATGGCGACTGGGGTGGTTATTCTTCAAGCCCAGGCTTTATCCTCTCAACAATCAATTCAACTTGGGTTTCGAACAATACATGGCAATTCCGTTTACGACATTCAAATGCATCACACACGATGGCTGCACCTTTCTGTGGAGATACTTACATTGACAGTCTCGGCCCAAGTTCAACCAATGATGCTGGGGAATTATCAATCTCAAGTAGTCAATATACTATCTTTGGATGTGATATCCGTGGCCATATTCTACCACCCGGTCTCGCGGTAACAGATGTTGAATTAAGGATGAAATCATCATATGTCTCAGGGTCTCTTTCAGCTTCAGCGTATGAACTGATTAACCACAGATGGGATGAGGGAAGCGCTACTTGGGAGAATTATGAGGGCGCAAACAATTGGACAGGATTTGGAGCATCTGGAGCCGACCGAGGCCAACTGCTTGATTCTACCACAATTTCTGGTAGTACTCCAGCTTGGTTCACATGGAATGTCACCGTTGCAGTACAGAACTCAATGCGATGGAATGTTCCGGTTGACTTCCTCTTAGTCGGGACAGGGGCTGGAGCAGCAGCTATGACAGATAAAGAAAATGCTGGAAGTGCTGCTGATTATCCTGAACTTGTCATTAATTACAGCCCTGGTTCGATGGCTGTACCTGACCCACCTCAGCCAGTTGCTCCAATCAATGGCGTCTGGTCCGTAACAACTGGAATGCTCGTCGCTCCTGATGGAACTCCAGAAATGACTTGGAACCACACTGGAAGTGTATCAGCAAATGGCTGGGTTGTTGAATTAGATACCACGAACACATTCAACAGTAATGACTTGAGAGTTGCCCGTTCATGGGTTCAAATAAATGATTTTGATGTGCTCAACCGCACATATACACCATCTTCTAATCTCAGTACGAGTGCAGTTTGGTATTGGCGAGTGCGAGGATCATCCCTCACAAACCAACTCGGAAACTGGAGCAGCATTGCTGACTTTGTAGTACCAGATATTGAGAGTGCGTCTCTTGATGCTGACAACTCATACATTGTAATTAGGCCAGGTGCTGCTGTAGCAAATCAAGGCATACCAAATGTCCCTGATACATGGATAGATGCTAATGCTAATAGGAACACAACTCACCAAGGTGCGAACAACTTAGTCGTCGGATGCACTATTTATGATTGCCCTAAATCATCAATGCTCTCATTCCCATTGAGTGAACTACCGCAACCCAATAATGCGAGAATTGTCAGTGCAGAACTGCATCTTTGGCCGTACTCAGTTAATTCGTCAACAAGCGGAGATGCACCTCGTATCTCTGTTCATAGAACACTTCGTAACTGGGATGCAAACGCCACTGGAGCATCATGGACAGGAGATGCAAGCAATAATTCTACAACGATGTGGAGTCAAGCAGGAGGAATAGGGTCCGGAGATGTAGGACCCTTAATTGACATTGGTAGCCCAATCGCATCAAGTTGGTTCAGCCTCAATGTGACTGAATTAGTTCACGGTGCTGTCACCGATGGAGAAAACAGAGTAAACATGACTTTGCGCTCTAACACTGCGTATCAGATGTCCTCTATTGCTGAAGCAATGTTTTACAGCGCAGATTACACTTTTTCTTCTAGCCGACCATTCCTGAAACTATGGTATCGGAATGGAACTGGCTCTGCCTCAGTTGGCACACCTTCACTTTTGGATCCAGCAAACGGGAATATTACCTGGGATATATCAGGACACTCCCTCGGTAGTGACCAATCACCCTTACTATCATGGACCCATGCTACATCATCTAGTGTGGACGGTTGGAGACTTTTCATCTACAATGATAGTAATGATGTTAGAGATGGGTACCAGATATTTGACAGTAGAATTGATACTGGATTTGACCTAACAAATATGACATGGACTCCTGCTTCGAACTTCGACACCGATTCGAATCAACGTTGGTTTGTCCAAACCATCAAGGATGACATCTATGGAAACAGAAGCAGTAGTTTCACCTTCGATGTACCTAATGTACTAGGCTCAGAAGTAAACTCAACAGATGCTCGTTTAAGGGTTCTTGAAGGCGGGGCTGTAACGCGTTTATCACTCCCTCTTTCCTTCGCTGATACTATGCTCAATTCTTACCAACCAAACGGCAATACAGGAAATAGTCAGATACTTTACGTTGGCAGAAGCCCCACCACATTCAGTACAAGCCACAAGTCTATGAGCATAATGAGGATAGATATTTCCTCATTGCCAATCCCTAACCCATGGGAAGTCATCTCTGCTGATGTAGAATTGTATTGTAATGGTTGTTCCCCTGCTTCATCCAATTCAATGATTATGACTGTCCATCCACTACTGGCTAATTTCACAGAAATGCAAGCCACATATAACAATCTGAATGCCACAATAGCATGGCCAAATCCATCAATTGGAGGTGTGGTTGACTCTGTAACGGTTATGGGCCCAGGATGGTATTCGTGGAATGTAACTCAACTAATGCAAGCTGCTCGTATGCGCGGTGACGATACCCTGCTTTTGGCTTTCACAGGAAGTAGCACTTCAAACACCATCGTTAAACAATTCTACAGTTCAGAATACTCAATAGATAGGGACCTAAGACCGGTACTCAATATCACTCACCGTATTGGAACTCAATGGCTACCAGAAGATGCAACTAATCCTGTACCTTCAATCACCTCAACCTTGTGGGAAATTGGCGCCGCCCGGCCTTCATCAAGAGACCCTGTGAGCCTACAATGGTCACACCCAGCCCCATCAAATGTGACTGCATGGCAAGTTCAATTGAGTTCACAAATGAGTTTCGTGGCAAGCAGCACCAACATCCTTGACTCAAGTAATGCACTCAGTTATGATGGGAGTTTTGGCACTAATCCACTCTCTTACACAATAGATGTTCAAGGAGACCTGCCACCTGGATGGGCTGGTTGGCCCGATGCTTGGCTACACTGGAGAGTACGCCCAATAAGTGGTGATTCTGTCGGAAATTGGACGGAGGGAGGCAAATTCAGAGTTCCGGATGACCAAGGTAGCGATGATGGGATGGGTAATCACACCGTGCTACTGCACCGCGGTTCTGTGTTCTCCTCAAGTGGCTATTTACCAACTGTCCCAGATACTTGGATTGACTCCACACCAAATGCTGGCACCAATACACCACAAGGAAGTAATTCAACACTTGCAGTTGGCAACTCACCATTCCAGTCGGGTCAAGATTCTGTGGCATTAATTCAGTTTGATCTCGGTGAGTTACCATTCCCACCTAATATGCTCGCAACTACTGTTTCTCTGAAGATGTACCGTTCAGGCTACTCTTCATCTGGAACCGCAACTGTTGGAGTGTACGAATGTAATTCGTTCTCAGAAACTGATACTTGGAATTCGTTCTCACTCACAACTAATTGTAACTCTACAGCGGCATCAACTCTCAGTCAATCAGTCGGTGGATTTGGAGGAGTTTGGTATGATTGGGATGTTACTACACTGGTCCAATCAGCAGGTTACAATGGCACTGTTTCAATGGCAATCAAAGCACCGAATTACGCTGGGTACCTACAATTCACTTCTTCAGAAGCTAGTGCGAGTGCTTATCGACCACAATTAGTAATTGGTTATGTTGACAACCAAAATGGGACCGCAGCCCCTGCAACACCAGTCCTATCATGGCCAACAGACCAACAGGTCATCTACTCTGTTTCACAATACGATGATTTCCTACTTGATGCTCATGTAAGACCAAACCTAACGTGGATACATGCTGGAGACACTACAGGCTATATTGTGAGAATGTGGAATTCAACTGATTCAAACATGTTCTATTCCTGGAATGCAACTAGTAACCAGGGATTATTCTCTTTCACAACAAGTCTTGATACCTTCTCACCAGGATGGGATTTGGAAGAAGGAGGTGTTTACTATTGGAATATCCAAGGTATTAACGGCTCTATTCTGGGGCCACGTTCATCAACGTGGGCATTTGGAATAGGGGACCCAAATACTCAGCTATTAGGAAACAATATTTGGACCATGGATTACCAAGAAGGAAATGATGTTGAGGAATTCAACCATCCAATCGTTGATGACACATACATTAGTGAAGGGAATCCATCTACTAACTACAAAACCGATGCGCTAAAGATTGGTGAGGGGTGTACTGGTGGGCCTACTAGCAGTGAGAAGTGTATTGGAATTATTCAGATTGATCTCAGCCAAGTACCACTTACTGGAGACTCAAGAGCTCATTCTGGTCGCTTGGCAATTTGGCTTGAATCGGTATCAGCCCCTACCTCAGGTTGGATGGATATTACTGCTTATGCTTTGTTAAATAGCAACTTCCGAGAGGAACAAGCGAATTGGATTCAGGCATCACTCGGGAACAACTGGACATCTGCTGGAATTGGTGCTGGAAGTGACCGAAGCTCAATTGCTCTTGGAACCGTTAGAATAACTGCAACCTCACTAGCAGGTTGGTTCTATATTGATATCAGCGGTGCTCTCGCAGCAAATGTCAATGAGACATTCTCGGTTGTTTTGATTGGGACACCTCAACCAGCACCACCCAGTACTGCTCAATTTACGGCAACATTTTCTAACAGCGAAGCAACAAATGTTGCCCGCCGGCCAACTCTTTCCTTCAATTACACCAGTGTCTTTGACATTTCACTCACAGGTGCTGCAACTACTACATCTGATACACCAGTACAGATGTCTGCAACTCTAGTTGATGTTGACAATCAAATAATTAGCGGTGATGTAGAATGGACTGCTTCAAACGGTGTCATAAATAGCACTGGATTCTTCACTCCTGACCAAAGTGGTAATGTAACAATTTCTGCCCGTTTTGGCAGAGTAATTGTAACTCACACAATCATCGTTCAACCAGGGATTCCAATCAATTTAATTGGGGGGCCATTGGTTTCAACAATAACCAGCGATGAATCTGTGTCAATGTGGTTCAATGTACTCGATACAAACAGCAATCTAGTCCCAGGAGTAGCGTTGTCATTTGCCATAACTAACGGCTCAATCGCCGAAGGTAATTCACATACTACACCACTAGGAGCTATCACCTATATGCCGTGGAACACCGGTGTACAGTGGGTGAATGTTACATGGAGCGGCGGCTCTTTATCTCTTCAAATCACAGTTACTGAGGGCCTTCCCGACTACCTCGTGATGACTGGTTTCTCCTCCATCCCTGCTGGTGAAATCAGAGATTTCAATTGGACCGCCTATGATGCGCATGATAATCCTGTTACGCCATCTCGACTATTGTCCGTAAATTGGACTGTGGGTGACGGAAATATTACCCAAGTAGGTGGATATACCGCTGACAAAGTTGGATTTTGGAATGTCACCCTTACAACTGGCTATGGATTGTCAATAGTACAGAATGTTGAGACAACCCATGGCGAAATTTTGGACCTTGAAGTTACTCCCTCTACTTTTTCTTTAACTGCAGATGAGGATTTGACGATTTATACCGTTAGAATTGATATTAGAGGGAATCGATTGAATGTCACTCTACCTGCAACTGCATGGGTGGTATCAAATGGTACTCTGTTTGAAGAAGACCCTGTTAGATGGAGTCCCATCGGTGCTTCCACTCAGACAATTGATGCTACATTAGAAGGCATCACAACTAGAATCATCATCTCAGTCATCCACGGAGAAGCGGTTGGAATTGACATAAGAATTAGTAGTAGCGACATTGTTACTTCAGGAAATTCTGTATCGATTGATGTATACAATTATGACCAGTATGGGAACGAGTGGATTGGAGCTATTGACATTTGGGAAATAGAAGAAGCCATGGCCGACCAGAGTTGGTTGATATCCTCTCTTGCATATGCAGAATTTGATGCTGTCATAGTAGGCTCGTGGACCGTTACAGCAACGTACATGCACAATGGGGAAACTGCAATGACTGATTCACAAGTCTTCACTGTTGAGGCTGGCCCATTGGCGAACATTGTACTTACTGGGCACGGAACCCAAATGACTGCAGATGAATCCTTGGCATTAAATCCAATTACTAGAGACCAAAATTCAAACCTGTTGGAATCAGATATCTTGACTTGGTTCATTTGGGATGCAGATAGTCCAACAACTCAACCCCCGTCTTGTATTAGTTGGGGTAATGAATTGACTACCACGATACAAAGCAATGGCTACAACTGGGATGCTTCTGAAGAAGGAACTTGGCTAATCTGTGCTATTTCGGGACCATATCAGGCAGTTGTTGAGGTCACAGTAAGTCATGGTGAAGCAGTAATAATCTACAAGAATCCAAGTGATATTACATTAGTAGCAGGTGCTACTATCTCAATAGAATTATCAGCGGCAGACTCTGATGGAAACGTCTTTGCAATTGATGTTACCTGGGCAGGAAGCCCAGCAAGCGACTTTACTGACGAAGAAGAGATTGGGGCATATTCATGGCACGGCACAACAGTAGGCAATTACAGCCTAGAGTATACATACGCAAGTTTGAGTGGCGTTTGGGATGTCATTGTTACACCTTCAACTCTTGAAACTCTTGAGATGACCATCACGCCTGGCTTGACGGTTGGGCAACAAGACACAATTACCATTGATGTGCGAGCGTTTGATGCATTTGGAAATGAGATAGAGGTACCAAAAGAAGGTACTGTCTATCACGGTGGGGAACTCCACATTACCACTAAGATTTCTAATAATCAATGGCAAATCTACATGCTTGATGAAGGGCAATCAGAAGTGACTGTTGTCGCCCAAGATAAGTACGATTCTGAATTTGTGCAAGTTACACCAACGCTGTTCGGATTCTTTGAGGCTGGTGGAACTCTGTACTATATCGGTGCAGCACTTTTAGCATTGGTAATAATGGGAATAATTGCTACTTTGGTTGTGCTACTAAGAAGAGCCGGAGCTGATGATGAGGATGACGAGGAATTCTATGAAGAATATGAGAGTTATGACAACGTTAGTGAAGGAGAATACGACGAACCTGACACTCTTTCTGATGACTATGTTGATGAAGAAATACAATCAGAATCTGATGAAGGTGAAAGCGATCCAAATATCTCAGTAGATGAAGATGGCACAGAATGGTGGGAAGATGATCAGGGTGTCTGGTGGTACCGTTCTGCTGACATGGGTGACTGGGAAGTTTGGGAAGATTAAGTAAAAATCTACCAAATAGAGTTTAGCAATCAAGGTGTCTCCTTAGGAGACACCTTCTGCAACAAATCGGGGGATATTTGATGAAGGAAGGCAGGGCTCATAGGTGAGGCGACGCCATGTTCCGCAACCCATTGATATCCCTGATGATAGCAATCATCGTGATTAGCCCGTGGGCAATTGCATGCCAAAATGTTGATTTAATTGATAATCAAGAGATTTTTCATTCATCAACACCTCCATCTGCCAACGACGATGACTACACCGATTTAGGCAACGGCTCAGCTGGAAATTCTTACTGGGTAGGAAGTTCAGGAAATCCTGGAATTCAAGATACTTGGTTGAGTGCGGCTCAACCTTCCAACAATTATGGTAGTGACACTGAATTGAAAACTGGCTTCTCAGCGAATGCAAGCAGTCGCTGGAATACCCTATTTGGAATTGAATTATCTCAAGCCAGTATGTTCACCAATGTGACAATACAATCTGCAACTTTGGCACTTCATGTAAAGCAGTTTAGTGGGCAACCAGTTATCCGAAGTTGGGTAGTCTATGACGAGAGTTGGGATGCAGATACCACGGATTGGAACTCCTGGACAGTTGGTGGGGCACTTGGCAATACTGACTCAGGTGGCCTAATGGATGAGGTGACGATAACATCTCAAGGCTGGATTGAAATTGATGTCACAAGATCTGTCGAAGTTGCTTATGAGCGCTACATCAATGGAAATGACCCCTCTGCATCTGTACTCTTAACCGGTCCTGCATGGGGTGAAGAATGGGCTTCCTTCCACTCAAGTGAGTATGTTTTCGCATCTGATAGACCTCATCTCAATGTCACATATGACTGGGGAATTAGTGTTCTACCTCTAACTGCACAATGGGTTGATGTCTTTCCCAAAGCACCATACCGTATTGATGCAGATAATCTTCTCAACCTTGAAGCCCAAGCTAGAAGTGGTACTGGTTATCCTATTGCAGGTGTGGTTTCGTGGACCTCTAACGCCGGTTCAATTGACTCAGGTGGGCTTTTCACACCAGATATAGCAGGCACTACTCAAATTAGTGCAACTATTACAGGAGTCACTGGCTCTTTAGCATTACAAGTTAATCCTGGAACGCCTGTTAATCTTGACCTAGAAACAAAATCTGTTGAATTAACAATCGATGACTCTTTCCAATTCAACACGACATTTGTTGATGCGAATGGTAATCCAGTTGATAGTGCAACATTGACTTGGTATTCTGATTATGGTATTGTAAATGAAACCGGGTATTATCAACCTACGACTGTAGGTTCCGACCAAGTCACTGTGATGTGGCAGTCATTATTCGCTACCGCCGATATCACTGTATCACCTGGGTCGGCAACGAACATCATGATTGAATCCAATTTATCAGTAGCCTCAGGTGAACAAGTCCCAATCATTTACACCGTTACTGACAGACTTGGAAATTTACTCCCAAATCAAGCCGCGGGCTCAATTAGTTGGGATGTTGGTAGTGGGTATGTTGATTCCGTAGGTATCTACAACGGTGGGGAAGTTGGAACATGGCGTATCAACGCTACTAGTACTAGTGGGGCTAGCGGGCACACCTATGTTGAGGTGACACCTGGTGCTTTGTCCTCTATCGAATTAATCGCCCCAAACGGCTCCCAGCCTGCTGATGAAGCAGTTCTTCTAATTGTGAACTGGCATGATGTAATGGGAAATATCGTTCCGGTAAGAATACCGCTTTCAAATTGGAGTGCTGAAGATGGTAACTTCCGAATGACACCTGCGGGAGTTGAATGGCTCCCTAGGAGAGAAGGTGTTTGGCAGGTTGGGGTCCACGTTGAGGATGAATGGTCAAACGCAACAATTACTGTGTCCCATGGTTCGGTTGACCACCTATTAATTGCTACTGAAACAGAAGTTATCAGCGCTGATTCAGTATTACCTTTGACTCTTACAGCAGAGGATTCCAAAGGAAATCGCTGGCAGGTTAACGGTACTTGGTTGGTCTTAGAACCTGTAGCCGCCCCATGGTTAAGCCCCACTGATAATGGGGCTCAATTTGAGGGAGTTATTGCTGGCAATTGGACCATCAAAGCAGAATATAATGATGGAAATAATGATTTTTCAACCTATTTGATGTTGGAAGTAATTCCCGGCTCTCTAGCACAGATAATTCTAGCTGGTGAAGGTACCCAAGTCTCAGCAGATAGTTGGATTGATTTCGCACCTACTTTCTTTGATGAAGATGGTAATCAATTAAGTTACATACAATTAAACTGGAGTTTTATCCATCATGGCTCACAAACGGACAGAACTGAAGAGATGCGAACGAATGAGGCGATTTGGTACCCAGTACTATCGGGGCACCATGAAATCGAAGTCGAGGCAGCAGGAGTTTTTGCCTCTTTAGGAATTGACATTGAACCAGGAATTGCGCATACAATTCGAGCCTTGGAAACTAATGGAGTGGTAGTAGAAAGTGGAAATATTACTACCATCCAAATTAACGCAACCGATCTTGACGGTAACGACTTTGGTAGCGATGTAACATGGTCTATCCCTCACAACAGTGTAGATTTGGCCAATGGTAGTAGGGCAGGAGAATATCTCGTGCGTGGTATAGGAGTCGGCACCCATAACTTACAGTTCCACTCTGGCCTAGCAGATGGTTCAATTTCGGTAACGGTACTTCATGGAGATATCGTCAATATTGTGATTAACATTATCAAAGAGAATGTTAAAACGGGTGAGATTATTGATGTTGAAGTGACCGCATATGACTATGGTGGAAACAAAATTTCACTGAATCCAGACAATGTTCATTTGACAAGTAGCGCAGGTAGTTTCGGTCATTCTACTGGTGATTTTTGGCAGATGGTAATTCAGAATTCTGGGTCTCAGCAAAGAATTAGTGTTGTTTATGGAACCGCACAGGGTGAAGCTTTCATTGATGTAACACCAGACCCACTTAGGGCCTTCGGGGATTCAAATCTAGCCACTAGCCTGTGGGCTGGTATTGCTGTAACCGTGGTGATGTTTTTCCTCCTAATCGCAAGACTACGGCGTAGAAGCCATGAAGAGGAAGCGGCTCTTGACCACCACTTCGGAGTTAATGAACCACGCAAAACATTTGACCCAATGGCTGGGTACAAGCCGTCAAAGAAAGCAAGAGCAGCTGCTCGCAAAGCCTTCATTCAAATGCAACCGCAAATGGCTCAGCCACAGTGGGGTGGATATCAGCAGATACCTCAAATGGTGCCATCGGCACCTCAAGAAATGGCTAGTCCCAGCGGCCTTGCACAACCTGTTTCACCTGCACCTTTGGAGATACCTCAACAAATGGAACCAACTCAACAACCAACTCAATCAGAACCTGTAGTATGGACTAATAACACATCAGATACCCAAACTAGTCAAACAACTGAAATGGATGAATCTTCATGGTCGACTGAGCAAGTTTGGGAATGGGGAAGAACTCAGGGCTGGAGTGATGAGCAAATCGCCGCATACGAAACCGTTTACGATGAAAGCGTTAGAAACCCACCTAAACAATTCAACGAAGAAATTGAAGTCGTGGAAACCACCCAAGAACTGGATGAAAAACCTGAGGAAATTGTCAACCAAGAACCTACCCCAACAAACGAAACAGTAGTAGAGGAAGTGGTGGAGCCGGCGCCTCAAGAAAGTCAAACGGCCAAGCAAGATGTGCGCGACAAGGGGATAATGAAAGCAATGTCAGGAACCACGCAAGGAGAAGCAGGCTGGTACCTAGATGGTGAAGGCAATCCATCTCGTTGGGACATTGATGATGATGGAATATGGCATCGAACAGGCTAGGATAATAGAAAGGAGGTGTTGAAAATTAGTAGAACATATTTCTCTGCATTTTTGCTCTCAATTTTGATATTAGTCTCAACATCATATATTCCGATTCTGAGTGACCAATTGGAAAATGGAATTGAATATGAAAGTGAAAATGCTTCTGCGCGAACTTGCTCAGGGCCTGCAAATACTGATTCAATAATAATTCTACCACCTGGCCCAGTCACATTGCCAGCAGATCAGAGTCGGTTGTTCAATGCCACCATTTACAATTCTGATGGAATTCTGTTAGGTGGTACACCGGATTGGAGTGTAAGCGAAGGCAGCATCGCACCCCAGGGTGGTTCTGAAGCAATTTACTACCCTAATTTAATTGGAAATCATACAGTTTGGGCTTGTTCAGCAGAAGTAACTGCATCGGTACAAGTGATTGTTACACTTGGGGCTACTCAAAGCATTAATTTGTCAGGTAACAAGGAAAATCTGAGTGCTGATGAAGTGGTTCAATTAACAGTGACAGAATTTGATATCAGAGGTAATTCAGGAACAATGTTTGTTCCAAGTTCAGATTGGACAATTCCTGAAGGGTCTTCAATCCATGTTCAACCAGGACAATCCGCCATTTGGACTCCGGGCCCAATTGGGGTTCAAACAATTTCAGTAACTACTGGCGGATTTACCTCATCTTGGGAAGTTAATGTTAGCCGAGGAATGGGTGTTGACTTGGTGGTGAATGTTGATAGGACAATTCTTACTTCTGACGAATCAGTTGACTTAACAATGTCAATTGTAGATATACGGGGTAATCTTCTCGAAGTTGAAGGGAACTGGTCATCTCTCGCACCTCAAGCAAATGCTTGGATATCAGGAAATGGAAGCCAAGCCACATTTGATGGTACACTAGTTGGAAATTGGACTGTACGAGCGGAATACAACGGACCAGCTAGTGGAAATGTAAACATGTCAGATGAATTGGTTTTAGATGTTAGAGTAGGGAGGATTTCACTTATTTCGATAGATGGGCATGATTCAAACCTCAAAACAGGAGATGTATTGCAATTGAATCCGATTGCAACAGACCTAGATGGCAACATCATCCCAGATGCAACATTCAATTGGTCTGTTGATGGACCCTCAGGAGATGAATCAATAGATTCAGTCAATAATACATTTACACCCTCAACAGAAGGTCAACACAATATCCTAGTAGAATCGGGCGGGAGGCCTTCATCCATCAGGGTACAGGTTGGATGGTCAGAACC
Source organism: Candidatus Poseidoniales archaeon (assembly GCA_012964335.1). Taxonomy (GTDB): domain Archaea; phylum Thermoplasmatota; class Poseidoniia; order Poseidoniales; family Thalassarchaeaceae; genus MGIIb-Q1. The sequence goes on from DTUF01000035.1 coordinate 36,665, forward strand.
GATTGACATCAATGTCACCACTACTGCTGGAGATTGGTACCTTACTGTAATAACTGGCGAAAGCCTTCTTTTACATGTTGAAGGTCTAGACGTGATGGGTGATTGGCATCCATATAATCCAACTTGGGGTGTTGATGAGAACTTCGGTTCAATTGAGGTTAGTGGAGGTGCTGGGGATTATGTCTACCATGCTGATGGAGTCAACTGGACACAACTTCACGCCTTCGCAAATGGCAAGGAGTACACCATTTTGGTCTACGTAACGCCTGGTCCACTCGACCATTTGGAGGTGTACATTTCAGATAGTGGAATTCAGGGGGAATCTGTTCTTTACACCGTCAGAGGATTTGATGTAAGTGGAAACGGAGTTTCAATACCTCTGTGTGATTTGACAATGACTTCATCTGGTGGGAGAACAGAATGTGACGAAGAATTGGGGTGGCGCCTCTATTTGGATAATGACGGCGAACAACACATTGTCACCGCAACTTACGAAGGGTCAGAAGGAACTGGATTCATTGATATTCAAGCAACTTTGCTTGATGGGCAATTTGGCAGCAGCACCGATGTGATGGCCGGTGGTGCGGTTCTGATTGCAATACTAATTTCAATTGTCCTTCTTGTAGTATATTCTCGAGTTAAAAAATTAGCAAATGAATATGAAGAGGAATTAGCAGAAGAAGAAAAGGAGAGAGCGGTGAAAGAATTAGGTGTACCACCTCCGCCAGCAGTAACTCCTAGAATATCAAGAAAAGCACCTCCATCTCCGCCGCCACCTGCATTCATGTTCGGAACTGGAATCGCCCCCAATTCATCTTCTGCTGCCCCCACATTGGGTGTATTCGTGCGTTCGGACCAACAATATATTCCGGGGCAATCAGGACAACAACCTGCCCCCCAAAGCGGTTTTCCAAATGTGGGCTCAACCGGCACAACTCAAGCACCACCTCCAGTAAAAAACTGGGGTACGCCGGGCATAACTGGAGCGGCTAACGATGCCACAGCATTGCATTCCACTCTCACACCACAGCCTAATCCTGAGGCAGGTGGCAACACACCATTATCTACGAGTGATGCATTGAATGCTCTTGGACCAACTCCTAGCGAAAACATCGAGAGCGAGAGTGAAGAAGAGCCATCTTCACTTAGTAACGCACTGTCAATGTTTACATCTCCAGATGCAGAAGATAGCGAAGAACCAACAGAACAAGATGATGCTGAAGATATTGATACTCCCTCAGAAGATATCGAGACGATAGAAACTGAAGTTGAGAAAGTAGAAGACCTTGAACCATCAGAGATTGAATCTACAGATGAAGAACATTCTGACGACGAAGAAAAGAAGTCAACGGAGGAAATTGAATCTGTAGAAGAAGTTGATTCTGACGACGAAGAAGAGAAGCCAACTGAAGAGGTTGAATGGGGTTCATGGGGTGAAGATATAGACGAAGATTTTGAACCCCAAGATATCGTGCCTGGCCTTGGACCTCAATCAGAAGGGGAAATTCTGAAACCTCTACCTGGTACAAAGGAAGGTGAATCAGGGTGGTACTTTGACGTTGATGGTAAACCAGCATTATGGAGTTTTGAGCCAATAGGTTGGGAGAAAAAGGATTAACCTCTCCTTCTAAGATTAGAAATATTGTGAATTATCAATATTGTTCACTTTCATTGGGGAATTCGCCGCTTCTTACATCATCAACATATTCGTTGATTGCACCTTCAATTTTCTCTGAAAGATTGAGGTAACGTCGTAGGAATCTCGGGCTGAAATCCATTGTAATCCCTAGCATGTCGTGCAACACTAGGACTTGACCGTCAACTCCAGCCCCAGCACCGATACCAATTGTAGGAATTGAAATTGCTTGGGATACCTTGGTTGCAAGCCCGGCTGGAATTTTTTCTAATACAATTGCGAAACAACCTGCTTCCTCAAGCATCTTTGCATCTGCAATGAGTTTCTCAGCTTCTTCTTCTTCACGGGCGCGAACAGTATATGTTCCGAACTTGTAAATTGATTGAGGGGTAAGGCCGAGATGCCCCATCACAGGAATCCCTGCTGTTAAAATACGTTTTACTGAGTCAACTATTTCTGCACCTCCTTCAAGTTTTACTGCATGACCCCCACTCTCTTTCATAATTCGAATTGCGCTTTCTAGAGCTAACCTAGAATTACCTTGGTAGGAGCCAAATGGCATGTCTACCACAATTAATGCACGGTCAACTGCTCTAACAACACATTGAGCGTGGTAAATCATGTGATCAAGTGTGATAGGTACTGTAGTTTCGTTTCCTGCCATCACATTGGAAGCCGAGTCGCCTACTAATATGACATCAACTCCGCCGTTGTCAACAAGTTTTGCTAAAGAATAATCATAAGCAGTCAACATGGTGATTTTCTCACCTGCATCCTTCATTTCCTGCAAGGTGTTAGTCGTGATTTTTCTAGCCTTTCCAGCAACCGACATCTCTGCGCCTCAAGTTTACCGACTCGCTATCTACGCTTCAAGACAACGGCTACCTTTAATCACGAAAAATGGTGAGGGAAAATCAATATTTAATCTAAATCAGAAAAAAAGAATCTTCTCTCGAAAGAAGATTATTGAACCATTTCATTGATTACCAATAGCGAACCGGATTCTGCCATTCATCCTCGGGATTATTCCAAGTTGAAACTGGGTCCCTATCAGATATGGGTAATACTCTTTCATGCCCATGTTCTCCGAATTCGTCATACGAATCAGGTTGAAATTCGCCGCGGTTTGAACTACTAGCGTACGAACTACTTTGGGATGAAAATTCCGTTGAGAGTATACCCCCCATTGATGGATGTGTCCCGGCAGGTTGTTTCCCTATGTCCATCGTGGCTGTGTCTGGGTTATCAGCAAATCCTACAACTTTTTCAAGGAAATCTACTCCTTTTGAAGTTGGCAAATGTGGATTAATCCCTACTGCAAACGCTCTCCCCAAAGAATCTCCTGTCTGTGATGCTTTGACAATGATTCCAATAAGAAATAGGACTGCCCCTAAAATGTAAAACCCCCATAGGCCAGGTTTATCAATCCAAATAGGAACCATACCGACGAGGAATCCAATCGTCATCAACGATTTTCCTAGGTCCTGTTCCTCCGCCATTGAACTGCCGAAGGAGTGGGCAACCATTGAACTTGTGCCTGCAAAAATGTTAGGCCATACCTCCTAGTGGCGTGTACGTGATTGAGCAACCAAGCCTCGTCGTCTGCTTTGGTGAAGCGATGCTGAGGCAATCTCAAGATGAGAGTGGAGAGAGACAAATCACACCAGGCGGAGCCGAATACAATGTTGCCTGTGCATTGGCTAATCTAGGAACTTCTGTGAAATGGGTAACTTCGCTGCCAGTGGATGAATCCGCTGACCTAATTACACTACCAGCCATTGAAAGCGGAGTTCAACTGACTATTATCGCCTCAGAGCATCCAGTCGGTGAGTATGAAGTGGTTAAGGAAGACAAAACTGTGTCATACAATCGCGCCAACTCAGCATTCTCAAATCTGAAATCTGGTGATATTGAATGGCGCCAAGAAATCAGTGGCGCACGCTGGCTTGTGACAAGTGGCATTACACCACTTCTTGGAGAAGGGCCAAAGGCCAATTGGGCGACATCAATGACATTTGCTGAACTTGACGGGACACTAGTAGCCTTAGACCTGAACCATCGTCCCGCGCTAGGAACTTTTGAAGAACTTTGGAATGAGGTCGAGCCACGATTACGCCAAGTGCACTTGCTAGTATTATCACCTGAAAATTTGCTGACCTTGACGGGACAAAGTAGCCCTGAAATGTTGGTGGCTCTTCGTGCAAAGTGGAACATCCCATACCTCGCATGCACATGGAAAGAAGAACTGCATGGTGTACAGGTTAGATGGAGCGCAGTAGCCCATTCAAGAGGTATTTCCACAACCCGGGAAAAGAGTGTCAGCCACACACCTGTTGAACCACTTGGTGGGGGAGATGCATGGCTTGCTGGATTCATTAATGGATTGCTTGAGGGGTTGAATCCAAATGATTGTTGTCGGCGCGGTGATGTACTCGCTGCTCTTACTCAGCAAACCTTCGGAGACCTCGGAAATGTGGAGCGTGAAGAACTATCACGATGGGAATCAATTGAAGGGGCGGTTGACCTCTTGCAGGATGGGTGAAGTCATGTCGTTGGAGTGGAATCTTGAGCGGATTAGCCGCGCTGGATTCATTGGGATACTGCGTGGTGATGACGCTGATGCTCTTATTGAGCGTGGATTAGCATTGGCCCAAGTTGGTGTTAGAGTTCTTGAAGTAACGCTGGACAGCACTGATGCTGCTAGAGTTTTTTCCACGCTGAAAGAACAACTTGATGATGAAGTGATGCTAGGTGTTGGAACTGTAATGCATCCACCAACTGCCCTCCCATCGGTTGCTGAATGGGGTGCTGATTTTGCCCTTTCACCGGTCAATCCAGAGGGATTTATTCAACTTGCAAACGAGTTCGACATTCTCGCTGTACCAGGTGCTGCCACCCCTGGAGAATTGTGGAAGGCTCATACTGCGGGGGCGATGCTTGTCAAACTCTATCCAGCAGCCACAAACTGGTCGCCTGAAATGCTGGCAAATCTACCACGTCCTTTACGTCAAGTCCACACTTTACCTACAGGAGGAGTAAAACCTGATGATGTGATAACTTGGTTAGATGCAGGTGCTTTTGCGTGTGGGCTTGGCGGTAGGTTGACAGTTGAAGAGGCAGACTTTCTTAGCAGTGAAATATTAGCAAGAAGAGGGGTGATGAGATGAAAATCCGTTCAGCTAGTGTAATCCGATGCCCACCGAGATGGCTTTTACTACGATTGGAAAGTAGTGATGGTGAGGTTGGATGGGGCGAAGCTATTGGTGACCTCCATGAAGAAGTAGAGCCTGCACTGAAAGCGATGTGTGACCGTGTTTCTGGAACAGATATTACTGGGATTGAGAGAATAACACAGGAAATGCACAAGGGTAGATTTTGGCGCGACGGCCCTGTTCTCAATACTGCAATTAGTGCTCTTGAAATGGCACTTTGGGACTTGCGTGGTAAGCAGGTTGGAGCGCCCGTACACCAGTTACTAGGTGGGCCTGTGCGAGACAAAGTAAGCGTATATCGCAACCTATGGGGTAGAAACCCAGAAGAGTTTGCTGCATCCGGAAAGGCGGCGCTTGATGAAGGACTTGAAATGGTCAAGGTTAGTCCTGCTGGACCTACTTCAACAACTCCTTCCGATACCGAATTACAAGGAATACTTGACACGGTTATGGCCGTTAGACATGCGATTGGTGATGCGAAATTGGCAATTGACCTACATGGCCGACTAACACCGGCTGCAAGCCGCAGATTGTTGCCTCTATTGGAGCCTTTTGACCTCTCTTTTGTTGAAGAACCATGTCTGCCTGATGGAAGCGTTCATCATTTGAGAGATTTACAACAATTGCACCTTGAACAGCGGATTCCTTTGGCGACTGGTGAGCGACTGCTCAGTAAACGGCAATTTGCTGACCACCTATTCCCTTCACCAGTTGTAGCAGTCATTCAACCTGACCTCTCGTTGGTCGGGGGAATTCGTGCTGGAGTTGAAATCGGCGCAATGTGTGAGGCGGCTCAAGTCGCTCTTGCACCACATTGCCCCTACGGGCCAATTCAACTCGCTGCATCACTGCAGGTTGCAGCCGCTAGCCCTGCTCATGCATTCCAAGAATTCCAGTCACTAGGAGGAGCAGCTGGAGGTGGAACCCCTGGTGGAGGAGCAAACTGGGCATTCAATCTGCTCGCAACTCCATTCGTAGTGGAGGACGGCATGGTTGAGGTACCGAATGGTCCGGGATTGGGCATTGATGTTCAAGAACACCTGATTGAGGAACACATGGATGCTTGGAATCCTCACCCACCAACTCTTTGGCACCATCCTGACGGTTCTCACGCTGAATGGTAATTAGGTCAGTCTGTCTAATTCTCTAATTCAGCATCAAGGATTACTTCACCCATTTGTGGAAGATTTATTGGACTCCAAGGGTCGCTTCCTAACTCATCTGTACCCAACTTTAGATTGCTGAAGATGAACCAACCTAGAGCAGGACCTGCTGCTGCAAGCATGAATAACAGCCAATATGCATCGTTACTAAATGCCAAGATCAGACCACCAATCCCAACCATTACGAAAGTTGCAGACAAGGCTTGAGCAGTCTGGAAAACCGACATGTGAGTACCACCAAGTCTTGGGTCAGCAATGTCAGCCCATGTGGTGATGAAGGTGAACATCATCCAATCAGTAAGCACGAGTGTCGGAACCCAAATTGCCAAAGTGACAATACCTGGCAATCCTACCAACATCGACGCCCCTAATGCGAGATAACAAGCGACTGAGCCAAGCGCATACAGCCTTAGCATTCGTTTCCTACCATACAGGTCGGATACCCAAGGGCCGGCCAGCCCGAGATAGTTGATGATTGCAAACAGATTCCACCAGCGAGTTATCTGCGCTCCATCCATATTCTGAACTTCTACAAGATAAGCCGAAAACCAGGCCTCAAACCCATCACCAAGCGGCAACAACAGACAACCGAGAAGAACCAGCCATGCCGTTTTAGTTTGCATTGCTGCTAGAACCTTTGACATCATTGGTGTTCCTTCGGGGAACGGACTGGCTTGCTCAGCCTTCGCTAGTGGTTTGCCTTCCTTCATCATCAGAGTGATACCTATGCCACAAGCCATTACCACTAGAAGCATCAAGAAAGTAAGGACCTGAATAGATGCGTAATCAGTAATACCATCTGAAATGAATGGTGATGCACCTCCCCCACCAACCCACCAACCCATCATGAGGATGACAAGATGACCACCTCCGCGATATGCTAAATTAATCATTGAATTTGCCCTCCCAAGAAGTGGGACACTTTCGGCCATCATTGCACTAACTGCTTGTTCAGCAAACAATCTAGGAACTAAAGCCAAAAGCAATACTGCAATCCATATCCAAGGCTGGCTACCTACATCTATCAGCACGAGTGGCATTAGGAGAACAAGATGGCCGAGTGTGCCGTAAAGCATCCAACTTCGCCTTCTTCCCCAAGGGAGAGTCTGCATTCGGTCAACAGGTTGAGCCCATAGAGGCCTTAGGAAAAACGGAATTTGAACGACCATGAACATCGCAGCAACGGTGTACTTATCCAAGCCGAACTCAGCCATTCCTAGTGTGCGACCCCAGTAGCCAAGGAAGGCGAATGGCATAGAGAATCCAAGATAGAAGAGCACGAACCAAAGGTCCCTGAACCGGTCATCTTCGCCGATATCACGCCGTTTAATTTCCGCATCATCGCGTGACGATTTCGGAGCGAGCGATATGAATACAAAGAGGGCTAGGCCAATGGCCGCCAAGATGAGTGCAAGAGAGCCAAGTGAGAATCCACCAGAGGTCACACCTTGTGCATCTAAGCCATCATCAGTTTCGTTAGTACCATTTGGATTCCAGTCCCACCAAGCGTGTAGGGCAACTATGTCAAGCCCGGTTTGAAGCCCATCCTCAACATTCGCACGGCCACCCGCAAGCGTGTTAATCGTAGTTATTGAATCGGTTTGAGCGTGTTTAGGAGTCTGTTCACAGGTATCTCCCTCCTCCAAAATATTCTGGTGCATGCCCCTAATCCAAGTCGCAGTGTGTCCAGCCATGATGAAGTTGTAATGGTCTGAATTTCCCAGCGTGTCATCAATGACGCTGACCCAAGGCTCAGGATGACTGAGGTTGTCATTGATGTTCTTCAGCCGAGTTTGGAACCACTCTGCATTTGATTGCATTTCTTCGGTGACTTCAAGCCCCTCGTTCTCGTAATACGACCAATCATCAACCGGCGAGGTGAACTGGTAAAGGGTCCAATAATCCTCATCACATCCTAGAGATGAAAAGGTTGGCACCGGCCAATTTAGGGCAAACATGTCCAAATTGACATATGTTACATTGGTCCCATTGGGAATTTGCTCTTCAACAAAGTGCAGACTTCCTTTGCCACCACCCTCGCTAGAGCCAGAGCCTTGCCACTCTTCGTAGTCCCACCAGCCCAATTTCCATGTGTGGGTAGGCGTACCATTCCACTCACTAAATGCACGCGCTAACTCAAGGAGAGAACCGCTCCCCGTTCCGTCATCGTATGCCCCCGAACTTGTACAACCAAGATATGTGATACCAGGTACTGGGGGTGGGGAGTAGCAGATCGCATCGTGATGAGCACCAACAACATACCAATCATCTTCCAATGTCCCATTGATTGTGACAACGATATTCTGACAATTGTTGCACTCTAAGGTTGTGAAATTTTGGCGCTCAACCTCATAGCCCATTCCTTCTAACTCTTCAGCGATCCAATTACGAGCATTTTCATTGGCATTTGTGTCAATTCTACGATAACCAAATTGAGCCAGTGAGGCCATGTTATCGTATGCTGCAGAACCCTCAGGCCATTCCTCAGGAATCTCATCATCAACACCGTTGACATTATCCTGTTCTATCATCGGTGCGGCTAGTGATGCGGCTGAAATTGCTGACAATGCAAACAACACCACTAGCAGTGTTGCCGACCGACTACGCCTAACCATCGTGTGCGACACATCGCGTATTTGTCTTGAGGCTTTACCCAATATGATGTAAAGCGAACAAGCAAGAGGAATATCATGATAATACTCTTACGACTTAGTCCGGGGAATCACTCATCTATGAAGTGGTACGCGACTTGGCCTAATGGGGCAAGGATGGGAAGTGCCGGAGCACAGAACAGTGCCCGATATGGCAGGGGAAGAACTGCGCCAAGCCATAGAGGAAACTACTGTGGAAAGAAATGAAGTTGCGGTTTGTTGGCTTACCCAAGCATCGTGGTTATTGAAATTCAGGAAATGCACAATTCTCATCGACCCTTGGTGGCGTGATTTAGATGCCGGAGACCAATGGGGAAAATTGCTTGGGGAATTTCCGTTAGCCCCTGACGAGTTCCCACACATTGACTACATTTTTTGCACCCACTGGCACGATGACCACATCTGCCCAACCACTCTGCCAAAACTAGCAAAACGATTTCCAGCTGCTAAATTTGTGGTACCTCTACGAAGCCGAAAAATGATTATTGAAATGGGGATTCCTCGTGGGAGAATCCATTCTATGCATGGAAATGACTCTGGTCAATTGAACAAAGGCCTCTCGTTCTTTGCAGTTCCTGCAGCCCACGAAGAATTAGATGCTGATGACAGAAATGCCCACATGTACCTCGGATTTCTAATTCGTTGTGATGGCACTACGGTCTTTCACATGGGTGATTCTCGTCCATATCCTGGTTGGGTTTCCAACATTAAAAGAGCCGCACGCTTGCTTTATGTTGAGGGTTCTGGTGAAGCACCGGTTGATATCGCCATGTTGTGCATTAATGGAAATGATAACCTAAGACATGATGAGGCTTGTGATTTAGCAGAAATTCTTGATACTGGATTAGCAATTCCAATGCATTATGGTATGGACCCCGGTAATACGGTTGACCCGCAAATTTTTGTTGATGAAGTTGAAGCAAGGGGCGACAAAATCCCATACATGATTGCAACCCCTGGTGAGATAGTTGTAATGGGCTAGATTTAGCGCAGGTTTCATCATTACAAGTCAGCCTCATGAAAATAGATGAGGGCACGTGCATTGACCCTAGCCGTTTTGATGTTGCTAGCATCTTTTGTTGGTTGCCTAGGCTTTGAGAAGTCAGATGGATTAGATAATGAAGAGGAAACTACAACGCCATTGAGGATAAACCATGTACAGATGAAAGGAACTCATAATTCGTATCATGTTAAACCAACTGGACCTACTATTCGGGATTATGATTACTCACACGAACCTCTCGATACCCAAGCAGAGGAGTTTGACGTACGCCAATTTGAAATTGATGTTTGGTGGAGCCCGGGTCAACAGTTACGAGTTTATCACAACCAATACGACAGGGGTACAACTTGCCAAACTTTACAACAGTGCCTAGGGGTTTTACTAGAATGGAGTGATTCATCACCTAACCATGTACCACTGATGATCTGGATAGAGCCAAAAGAATGGACATGGGAGGGAACAGACACAACAACGGTGCTAGATGCGCAAAGCATGTTAGAAGATGTAGAAGAGCAAATCAACTTAGTATGGCCAAAAGAGAGAATTATCATTCCAGATGATGTTAGGGGTGAACATACAGACGTGTCAACTGCTGTCACCACTTCTGGATGGCCTCTTCTTGATGAGTCGAGGGGAAAAGCCATTTTTGTGTTGCTAGGGGGTGGAGATTTACGCGATGACTATCATTCCCAATTCCCAAATTTGGAAGGTGCTACTATGTTCACGATGTCAGTCGCTAATACCCCAGAAGCGGCCATTTTCTCAAATACAAATCCTATTGGTGATGCAGAAGAAATCCGAGCCTTGGTTGAAGCGGGATATATTGTTAGAAGCCGTGCGGATAGTGCTGGTAATGGTGAAGCAGACAATAATGATACCGAGCGCAAGGATGCAGCTATTGAAATTGGAGCGCACACAATTTCAACCGATTATCCATCCGAAGTTGATGGGATTGAATACTGGGTTGATTTGAGTATTAGATGTAATCCGATTTCTGCACCAGAAGATTGTTCAGATGAAGATATTGAATGATTTTTTCCGTTAATCAAAAAGAAAGCATCCTTTAGTAGACACAAACTTGCTATTTTTCTTTAGTGTAGGACTCCTCTTCCCATACCGGAGTCAGGTGGCTAAGGTCATCTCCAACATATATTCCTATTTGGGTAGTGAATAAAGGCACGTCATCGTGATACAATTCAAAGAATGCAAAACGACCTTTGGATTTTGGTCCGCCCTCAAATCGTGGTAGCCACCAGCCGAAATCAATCCTATACTGTGAGTGGGGAAGAGGGAAATGAATATTTTTCAAGAGAATCATCTTATTTCTTGGATGATATTTGTCATAACCTTCAACCTTATTTTTCCGGTCGTACTCAATATCCCATTCCACATCCCCAAATTTAACTCTAAATTTTCTGTGTTTTTTAATGAATTTCCGTGAAGACACTTCCTCAAGGTCAAATGTCCTTTCTTCCCCTCTATATTTGATGTTCAGTATAATTTTTTCATAAGGTGAGCCGTCCCTAGGACAATTGACCTCAGGAACATCTCCTCCTCCACCGAATGTACTGCAGTCACATCGCCCAATGCAGAACGGGCAACTGTCGGCCATGAATGTTCGAGAGGGATGGTTGGCTTTGAATTGTTTCAACCTGAATCATTGAGTGGATCTACCCGAGAGAGAAATGGGTACCTTTGTATTCACTCACCATAGTGCTCACGAGCATACGCCAATCCCGTTGGAATCCCGATGTCAATGTAATCGGCATCCAACTCAGCGGCTAACAGCCGACCCTGGCTAGCAAGTGCGCCCAATTTCTCAACATCATCAAAACCTGTCTGCCACCAAAATTCGGTTGTGACAATCATTCTCCCAGTACATCTCCAGCGTGGAGGAACCGTTAGGGGGAAGGGTTTGGTTTTCCTCTTTTCAAGAATGCCGCTCAAGGCTCGGTGCTCTGAATTTTTTGAATTGTAAAGGGAATCGACACGCCCAGTATCGCCAAGCATTTCACCCCAAGGACTGACCACTGGCACTACGCCAATCACACATCTCTGAGATGTGCCGTGAACTCGCAAAAGTTCGTAGGCCGGACAAGGATGACGAAGGTAGAGGTTGTCCGGTGTGGCTACAAGCATATTTTCTCCACAAATTGGGATTGCTTGTGTTATCGCATCTACCAGACCATTTGGCTCGGCTTGCTCAACAAATTTGATGTCGCCTCGAGTTAATTCACCAGATTCTTCTAGGCTGGTTTTGATTGCTGGTTTGTTCGGTGAGGTGACAATTACGATCCCATCAACTTCTGCCGCACGTAATTCGTCTATTGTGCGTTGTAGCATAGTGCGGCCATTGATTTCAATCAATTCCTTGCAACCGTTGACATGGTCATCTACGACTCTACTACCACGACCAGCGGCTGGAATCACTCCCCACATCATTTGATTGGGCCAACTATTCCATTCATGGCTTTACCCCTGGCTTGACTAAGCCAATCTAATCGGGCATCAATTCATGTGTAGTAACCAAAGAGCGAGCATTGTGACTAACCGCGTCTCGTGCTCAACTCCGGCTAGAATCGGGTTACTTGGAAACCCGTCAGACGGTTATTTTGGCGCCTGTATTTCGACACCCGTGTGGAATTGGCAAGCTACAGTCACTCTCTCACCACAAAATGCAGGTAATAAGTCCTACGAATTACCTGATGATTCGGGATTGAAGAGAATCATGGAACCAACTATTACGGTTTTTGAGAACTACTTTGGCCGCACCGTTTCCCCATTCAAAGCAGAAGTTGAAACTACGATTCCCTATCGAGTTGGACTTTCTGGTTCTTCAGCAATAGAGACAGCATTCATGCTGACATTGATGGCATATCACGATATTCCAATGAACAATATCAGCGCCCGTGAATTAGCCGAATTGGTTTTGAAAGTTGAGGCTGAAGAACTTGGTATGGTTGCTGGACTCCAAGACCGATTACCACAAGCATACGGATGTATGTTGTACATGGATTTTAATAAAGAATTGATGACAAATCGGGGATATGGAGATTACACCGAACTCAATACCGAAAACTTCCCTTTGTTATGGTTAGCACACGCTCCAAGTGGCGAAGATTCTGGCAAAACACACTCTGGAATTGCCGAGCGATGGCAACAACAAGATTCGGAAATGATTGAGATTATCCAGCACCTTGCTGACTGCGCAAATGAAGGGCTTCAAGCAATTGACAGTGGTGATTCTACTGCTTTTGCATCATTGATTGACACAAATTTTGATTTGCGTCTAGAATTGTTTGGTGAAGAGGCTCTTGGAGAGACTCTTGATGCTGTAAAGTTAGCCCGCTCACTTGGCTCATGCGCCAAACAGTGTGGGTCAGGTGGTTCAATTTTCGGCATCATACCAAATTCAGATTTTCCCGCATTAGCGGCCCCTGCATTTTCTGAAATGGGATGGACTTTTCATACCGACATTGAGGTGGCAATGTGACTGCGGATGAGATGGACGAACCATCAAGCAGTCAGCGCATGAAAATAGCGTATGTCCACGACCCACCTAACCATGGTGAAATTACAACTCGCTGGCGTAACCCAGCATTCCTCTCTGAGCGTGGATTCACCGATTTAGTAGTGGCTGACCAACTGTTTGGTTGTCAATCTCTAGTCATGGAAAACGCCCCCCCTTCCAAGGTTTCTCAGCGGATTTCAGATCTAGCTGAACGCATCAAAGATGCAATGGAATCTAGCCTTGATGCTTGGGTAATGGAAGACTTATTCACTCTACCAAAAGAGGTTGCACAGAGTAGTGGTGGTTGCCCGCATGATGATGAAACATGGCGCTCAATAAACATAAATTTACACACATTGTTTAACCAATTTCCCGACTTAAAGGGGATTATTTTTCGCTTCGGTGAAGCATTTGAAACCGATTCTTGGGCAAGCCGATTAAACCCATTCAATTGCCAATGTGAAGTGTGTGAAAAATTAGGTAAAATCGGAGCACTGCAACGTATTGTATCGGAACTAGAAGAAGTTGTTTGCGAGCAGTTAGGGATGTATTGTATCCTCAGAATGTGGGATTTAGGTGACGATGGATTCCATGCAGATTCTGAGCAACAATCTGCTGGATTAACCACTTGGAATGAAAATCCAAGATTAGTAGTATCAGTTAAGCATACAGCGACAGACTACTGGCGGCATCAACCATGGAATAATTCCATCGAACTTGATGGCCCACCTCGCCTAATCGAATTCCAATGTGAACGTGAATACGAGTTTCTCGGTCTTGTGCCAAATTGGCTCGGCCACTCTATTGCTAACGGCTTTGAGGAAATAGACGAAACGAACACCGGTGGCCTCTCCAATTCACTACCATCAAATTGGGCTGGCTCCTACATCATCCCGCGTGGTGGTGGTTGGTCAGCAGACCACGCTTCTGATGACTTTTGGTCAGAAATGAATGCGTACGCAGTAATCGCCCTGACCGACAATCCAAATCGTGACCCGGATGAGATACTAGACCAATTCCTAGAACTATCAGGGTTTGACGAGCAAGAATCGAGATTTTCATTAGCCACTCTTATCAAGATGAGTAGCGATTTAGTCCTACACCTACGATACCTGCAAACATTCCAAGACATAGCCAAACAAGTTTGGATGCCATCGCATAACTGGTTTAGAGACGACACTTTCGTTCCTAGCGCCTGTGCTCATATCACAAATCTAGTGACAAAAGCAGGGCTTGCCAACAATCTCCGAGCTGACCGAGCCTTTGCCTCAATCATTGCCCGCACTCAACTCACCCGCGCAGAAGCGCTGTTCGAAGGCGGACGGTTCACTAACCATCCAAAAGCGGAATTTATTCTCAATTCCTACCGCTTCGCAGTCAAATTCGCAACTCTTTCAGAATCTATCTGGAATGAGCTTCTCAACACTGCATCTATCAGCCCAACACCCCTTGAAAGACAGGATGCGAAACAGGTCATTTTAGACAACCTTGAGCAGACACCACTCAACCCTTTGAGATGTCTTGATTAGACATGGTAATCAGTAAGCAGCCTCTCGCCCGCCCATGGAGAAAGACTTGTTCGCCCGCCTTTGGCAAGAACTGGACTTCGATGATCATCCTTACCCTGGGAGTCACTCTCCAGACCCCCAAGGTGACCTGAAATTCGCAACACATGATGGAGCATTGACACTTACCGATGACAGAATCAGTTTCAGATTAGGTGTAGGGAATGATGGGGAGAAGAGCATCCACCGCTGGACTATGGAACCAACTCAAATGAATGAGGGGCCCAAAAGATTAGGGGAACATCGCTGGTCAATTAGTCCAAAAGACCTCGGCCTTACTCTGAGTGCTTTTGTGGCAGTAAAAATTGGACCACCCACTGTAAAAAACGGGGATTCAAAACTAGAAGAGCGTATACTTCTAGGTCAAATCCGCAACGCTCTCAGTCCACTTTTGACTGATTGGACTTGGCATTTGGAAGTTGATAACAAGCCAGACAGAATGGGATGGTACATTCGGGCTCCCGAGGCATGGGAGAGCCTTTTCACAATATTTGCTGGGCTTGGATGGAACCCCGATACACCTGAAAACAAACATGGATTTGTTCTTTTTGAACGGGCTCCGCCCGGTGAACTAGACCGGCCTGACGAAGAGAATCCAAACCGACTTGATGCACTAAGGACGGTCGCTCTTTGCAATTCACAAAGAGGGGCATTGACAAAACTAGCGAGTGACCCGATTTGGTCTCATGAAGCAACACCGCACCATCTGGATAATTTGCAGGGTGATGTTCAACTTTGGCCACCTTCAATGGGTCGGTGGCCGCTTCTTGTCGCTCGACAATTGGAGCAAACAAATCCCGTGAAGAATGCTTTAGCAGTAGCACAATGGCAGGCTGAAATTGTGAGTGCACTAACTCCTGCCATCTCAACATTATCAACAAAAATTGATGGCCTCAGTTGGCAGTAATTGTCAACCCATCCATATCGGGAGCCCAATCAATTATACTCCAACCGGCCGCTTCACAAGCGGCCTCCACTGCCTCGCGTTTGCCAAGATTACACAACAGCATAGCACAACCGCCAGCACCCGCGCCAAGAGCCTTCCAAGCCAAAACTTCCTTGCTGGAAAGAAGTGGGTCCACTACCTCTCGGAAAGGATCGTGAAGACCTTTGTCAATCAGGTCAACCCCTCTACAAACCTCACGAAGAGAGGAGATGAACTCATCGCGCCTATCTTGTTGAACAGCCTTAGCCATAGCCCGAGCCGTTAGACGTATCGCCATCAGGCCTTCTTCAACCTCTTTGTCACCAGCCTCATATCTTTCCCAGATATTCTTGTGAAGTTCCCCTGAAACATGAGTTATATTGGAATTAACCACCACCAACTGTCTTTGTAACCACTTAGTAGCTGAGGATAGAGGGACAAGCGGCATTTCCTCAACATCATCCTGCATGAACATCAGATGATTCCAACCACCGTGACTCGCCGCCCATTGGTCTTGACGTCCGCCTTTGTTGCCCAAAAGCGATTCAAATTGAAATGCTTGTTCTGCCAAGGCCTTACGGCCTATATCATCGGTTTCCATAGCGCTAATAGCCCCCATTAATGCAACATTGATTGCACCTGTAGTGCCTAATCCAGAGCCTACAGGAACCTCACAAGTGTAGGATACTGTGAGAATCCCATCATCGTCCACCTCAAGAGTCGCTGTGGCATACTTATTGATGGCTAGATTGACCACTTCACCACCAACATCGTGAGTGTAAGGAGCAACGTCTGTCCAGCCACCTGCAAAGTCTAGGCGCACTGGAGCGCGAGCCACTACCTTCCGAGCCACGTTCCTTCGGAAACGCCTTCTCCCATCAACCCGACGCTTGGATTTGCCGAAAATCAAAGGTCGGCTAGTGCATCATCAATCAGCGCTTGGCCTCTATCCATAATCATCCCTCGCCATTTGTCAGATTTTGGACTGAAGATTTCTACCAGCCTTAGGCGCTCGGTTGAGTGAACCTTTTCCCGCTTCCCAATATTTGACCATTGAGTCATTCTATTCTCAGCCCTTAACGTCTTGATTACCTTGACTGGTTTGTAGGTTCCAAACTCCTGAATAATCAATGTCCAATCAATATCTGTAAATCGTGCTGCAACCCCTTCAATCATACCACCACGTATGCGGTAAGCCACTCCGGCATCAGTGTCTAACGGTTGTATTCTTGAACCGTAACGAGTTGTCAAAGAAGAAAATGACTCATCTCCTAATTCATTTGATACAAGCAAGGAATCCACTCCAAATGGCCCTAATCCAGTATGAAAATCAATCCAAACTGCACGCTTTACACTTGGTAACACCTCGCTCAGATAATTTAGCCAAAGTTTTGGCCCTTCAGACATTTGATGACCACCGTAATTCATCGCCTTTGGTCTCTCAAATTGACCTTCAGCAATGGTTTGTTTTGCAACATTGAATCCCATCTTCATCATTATCAATACAGCCCTCATTGTGAACATATCAAAGGTTGATTTGTAAGTACGTGGATTTAGGAACCCATCCAATTCATGATACCTCTTTGGTTCACCCACGTACGGCTCGCCAGGTGGTAGAAAATTGCGATTCAAGTCAGCATTATCCTCATTAACACGCCTTAACCAAGCAAATCCGTAGGGATTTATTGAGTGTGCAATTACCAAACCAGTATCATCAGGAATTTTCAATTCACCTGCTGACAATCGCTCTAGTAATCTAATCTGATTCGCACTTCCAGGAAAGCCTTCGACCCCATGAACTCCACTAGTGTGTATCAGCATTCGCGATGGTTTCTCTCCACCGATATAGGCAACATCGATTGTAAGAATTTCATCAGATGGCCCACGAACTGAAATTGGGATGGAGGTGACTTTTGCTCCGGCCTGCTCAGCCGCATCAAGGAAACGCTGCCGAGCAATTATGTAATCAGGGGAAAAATATCGCCATAACTCAGTCTTTTCCACCATGTTGCAACCTCACTTGAAGCGGAAAGTTACAATTTTCTTTGAACCAATGCTAACATCCCAGCCTTGGTCTGTAATGTCTACCGCTTTACCAATAATTTCCAACATATCGCACTCATTGCATTCAAACAGCGGCAAGTCAGTCTCAATTCTGCCTGTCCACTCATGTTTGGTTGGATTGTGAATCCTGACTACTGTGCCATCACCATCCTCGGCTGGCTTGCAAGCTGACAACAACGGCCGAGGTCCCTCGCCGACAAATCGGACTGGGGCCGCAGAGCGGCCACGGATTCCCTTGGAAAGCGGGTCATCAAAGAAGCCATTGAGTTGTGGTTTTCCGTGCGCAGGCAACAACGTTGCGTTAGCGGCAAATTTCTCAGCCGCTTCATGCACACCAGCCTGTGCCCACATACCTTCGTAAGGTAGAATACCCCAGCGCATCCATGATTGACCTTGACACTGAGCGCCAGGAGCAGGATAGCATGGGCCAGCACGGTTTCTCCTGCTAGCAAATCCATCTCGACTCAACCAACCAGTAGCCCTGAGCATGGTGATTCGTAAATCAAGTCCATCTTTGCCATCTGTTTTAGCAACCTCATATTCGTTGGAGCCTGGGACAATTGCCGCCAAACCACCAAGTCGGTCTTGCATAGACACAAACTGACTGAAATGCTGAGTAGGTACAGATGGTTGTTCCCAATCACTCTCATGAGGAATACTAGTCAACCTTGAGAGAACATCGTATACCCCTCCGCTCCACACCTTCTTTGGCGTCAATCCAGTTGGTAAACAGACCCTCAACCTGTGGTCCTCACAAGTGTTGTTAATCATCGTTTCAATCTCAACTAATCTAGAGCCTGTGCGCAAGGTAACGTAATGTTCAACTGTTACCCAATCCTCTTCAGCAGTGCGTTTTTGAGTGGCATCATCAAACGAAGTTGGCAGTGACCAATGAACTTGAACAAGTACTGTAGTCAACCATTCATTTTCCATCATCAGAGTGACTGAAGTTGAACGCTTGTCGGAGTCATCTAAGTCACAGATTCTTCTATCAACTGCTTTCGCTCTCTTTTCCATCTTTGAACCACGGCCTGTCCCTACCTCTACAGGATGTCCGCCTGCTGACCAATCGTATGAATCTCCAGCATCCTCAGAACTTTCCAATCTTCCTAAGCCGGTGTAAGTCCGCTTAGTGCCCGAATCAATTACATCAAAACGGCCATCTCTACCAAATTGAACTCTGACAAGTCCGTTTTCCATCCAGTCGGTGCGTCCTTGACGACCGCCTGTCTTTACTGGTTTTGCCGGTAAATTTTGCGGACCGTGACCGGGCAAAATATGGGCAACATGAATTCCAGGGGGAAGGTTGTGTACTAGTACAGCACCCTGCACCCTTGGTAACTCAACATTGATCGCTCTATCTGCGTGAACATGTAATCCAAATTGCGGCTCGGTAAGAGCCGCCATAGTCTGAATAATACAACCATCTGCTGGTTTTGATAACTCAACTTTGAGTTGTGTGCCTGCTTCAAGATAACAGCGATATGCTGGCAGTGCCATGTCAACAGGAAGTGTCCCTGACCAAGCAATAGGTAGAGGATTATGCAATAAAATTGGAACAGCGTCACGGTCAACATGGTGCAGATTGAAAGCAGAAATCAAATCGTTAGTTGCATCATCAACTAGCATCGTTGAAATTTCAGTTGCGTGTTTGAACATTACTTCATTATCATCGTGTACAGCGTCAACTGAACAACCACACACATCGTCGTGTGGATGAGCTCTCAACACCTCTCGCCATGCTAAGTTCAGGCGTTCTTGTCTGTCCCTCCCACCATACGCACGTGCGGCCGCACTAAGTGGTTCAACTCGGTCTGTCAGAGTACGCATCGTTTTGTCATTGAGACGTTTTAGGTAGAGCCTTGCGCTAAACACCCCAGATAGGATATTTCGGTCCCATCCATCATGTAACTCACCTTGATATCGGTGAATTTTCTTACGCCCAATCCATGACTTGATGTCACTGGTAAATTGGGAAAAAGATGAATGTTTGAACTGAATCTTTTTGCCGAAATGGTCGTTTGCCGCAGTAATTAATTTCGGCAAAGTTGTTTGTGGTGCAGTGTGGTCGCTACCCTGACCAAACAACATGTCTTCTGGCCGCCAATTGTAGGTTTTCTTAGCCATATCAAGCAATCTTTCCATTTTTGCCATTGCAGTATCTATGTTGATATTGGGTGAGTTTTTGGAGTCTAGTTGCCTATCCTCAAAGCCCCAAGCCATTAGATTTGGATAATCTGGAATCTGCTTAATAGCCAAGACTTCTGTTTCACTATCAGCAGCTTGCCAATAGAAAATCCCCTTGGCTTCTTCTGCTACCCAAGGTCCAGCGCCTCGAGTGAAGATGAAGGTATCAAGCCCACATCCTTGCAGGATTGCTGGTAGTTGTCCTACGTGTCCAAATGGGTCTGGAACATATCCGACATTTGAGCATCCACCATAAGCGGATGCGACACGGTTTCCAGCGATTAGATTTCGAACAAGCCCCTCGCCACCTACAATGTATTCGTCAGGTAAAACGTACCAAGGACCAATTGACAATCGGCCCGATTCAACAAGTGAGGTCAATCTCTCTCTATTTTCTGGACGAACCTCCAAATAATCTTCAATGACCACCGTTTGGCCATCCAACTCAAAAGTAGGGAAGGATTCTGGATTTTTCTCCATTAAATCAAGAAGGTCATCAACTATCTCAACCAATTTATATCTGAATTGCTGGAAGGGAAGATACCAAGCCCTATCCCAATGGGTGTGGGGCACTATATGGCCAACTAACTTTGATTCGCCCATCTCACTCGCTGCTTCCAATACTGGGGTTTCAAGTACTGGTTCGGCAGGGGGTGGTGCCGCGTTTCGCAAGGGTTTTCTGAGTGGTGATAATTCGCCAATTTCAACGACTTCAATCTCAACTTCGTCGCGTGGGTCTGCTTGAATATGCTCAACTGTAGGTCCAGATGATTCCGGTTCCTCTTCTTCAGGTTCAGTTTCTGGTTCGGTTTCTGGTTCTGGTTCATCAGCAGATTCTTCCTCTTCTGTTGAGGAACTATCGTCATTCAAGGCAGACATCCCAAAAGCACCGAAAGCAGCGGCCATATCGAGAGCCTGTGGAGGTCCGCTTGGACCAGAGGGGGGTCCACCAGATGGACCAGATGGTGGGCCTGCTGGCGGTCCGGATGGAGTTGTTGAACTTACCATTGCTAAAGCGTCATCCATTTCAATGGAATCAGCACTGTCTTCTTCACTATCCTCGTCGTCTGAATCAAGATTTTCTTCTTCATCATCTATCTCATCCGATTCTTCTCCATCGTGTCGTTCAATTTCCTCAACACTATCTTCATCTGCGCTGAAAACTTCTTCTTCGGGATCAATTGGAACTGTGCTTGCTGGAGGGCCCATTGCTGGCATTGAAGGAGGGCCTCCACTCATTGGTGGGCCACTAGATGGACCACTGGGTGGGCCTCTAGATCCACCGCTAGGAGGGCCCCGTGAAGATTTAGGGGGGCCTCTCGAAGAACCACTTGGAGGGCCTCTTGAAGGTGGGCCAGATTTTGAACTAGGAGGGCCGGATGCTGGTCCACTTGGAGGGCCGCCCGGCCCGCTCTTCTTCACCCGTCTCTTCCGCGCCATGGCGCCCGTTTAACCGGTCTGCCTATGAATTCTATTGAGCAAATCTGTAAAAATCACTTACCAAGGTAATTGGCAAGAGATTCATCAATTCCCAGTGCGACCTTTTGTAGCGCTCCCCAAGTACCAAATTCATCAACAAATGTACCCAATTGTATCGCTGCAGGATCACCCGGTTCTCTGTAGTTAAGGGCACTCTTCATTGTTTGAATTAAGGAATCATGTGGCAAACCGTGTTTGATACACAAATGTAGTGGGCCTAAGATGCGGTCATGTAAACCCAATTTCCGAATCGGGTCGCGAGCATTTCTTTCAATCGGGTCACGAATTGTTACATCCTGATATTTGGCCAAAGCCATGCCAGACCAATCTCGCTGTTCGTCCTCATCAAAACCAAATTCTGCAACCAAAGCAGCCGAAGATTCAACCCCTACCTGAGTCGCTAAATCAGTAATTTCAGAATCATTAGCAGCATCACTCAACCAAACATATCCTCTTTCTGCCCCAAGATAACACACTGCTGCATTGATTGCATTGTAGGTGTACAATTTTCTAGTCAATTCTACAGCAAAGTTAGGTTTGGCTTCAAATCCAGGAACACATGAGACTAATTCAGGCTGAGTTAGTGCATCAGCGTCAAGAGGTAATGTCCAATGATCTTGTACTTGAACAGTTAGATGACCAAATTCTGCTACCTGTTGTGCTGTTGGCTCAATACAGGAACGTAATACCTGTGCTTGAGCGACTCCGACTTTTGAACTAGTTATGTGCTCCCTTACGAGTTTTGCAGGAGCAGGATGATTCTCGGCTAGTATGATGTCAATTTCTCTATCAAAATCACCAACAGATTGCGCCCAATTTGCTAATCCATTCGCTCCTAATGATGTGAGAATTAGGGAGGCCTCCTGCAACCGCCACTCATCACTTGAGACAGTATATTCTGAAATCACATCGACTTCCCCCGTGGCTAAATTACTGATAGCGTAGCTACCATCCTTAAGCGCCTTTACCAACTCTAAATTAGAGTCCACAAAATGGATTCGCCAACCAGACCGTAACAGAAGTTGGGCCAAGAAACCTCTCCCCACTTTACCTGCACCAAATATCACCGCGAGAGGCCGCTGGGCTAGTTTTGCCACGCCCAAAACACTGACCTCTTGACCAGCACGAAGAATCGCCCCTCTTGACTCAACGATTTGTGGAATTAATGCTAAGCCTCCACCAATCAACATCTCACCGCTTGGGAACATATTTCGAACCACTTTAATTGGTTGGTTCAATTCTCTAATCGCCTCCCAAGCTTGGCCCTTAACATCACTACTAATCCCGCTGTTTTTTTCATTTTCCAATTGGGAAATGAAGTTTTTTACCGCTTCTGCACTCGGCTGAACGTTGAACTTTTCTGCAAGTGTTTTACCTCCTGTTGATGTTGAAAGATAGCAAAGTGATGGTAATCTCCCAATTGGCGGTAACCAGCTCAATCCTTCTATCGGCTCACCACCAACTAGGCCAACATGCTCACTAGTATTTGCGAGATTAAACAAATCTCCTTGATTGGCATTTAGCCCCAATACTCCAGCAGTTAAATCGTCACAGCCACAAATCACCTCAGCGCCAATACTAATTCCAGAAGTCTTTGAGCCAGCGGTATTGACTCTTCCAATCACCTCATCAGGATAGAAGAAATTTCCTTCACC
>DTUF01000035.1:59815-101870 GCA_012964335.1 Candidatus Poseidoniales archaeon
GGGCCATGTCCAGTAATACCTACCCTTACAACGGATTCTCCGCGTCTTGAAAGCCAATGCTGAAGATTATCCCAGAGGCCCTCTGAAGTTGGCCAAGAACCCATTTCCCATTCGCCAGAATTGTCTAGCAGTAGCACTTTTGTGGCACTAGTACCAACATCAATTCCAAGTGTATATGGGCCTTTCATTATCTCACCAATTAAGCCACGAATTCATGGTAGATTCTCCGGCCCACTTGGCCACTCTATCGGAGTCCAACCAAGAGCCGATATCCCCGGTTCTAGGTCAATGAATCTAGCTGGTGAATCGGATTGAGCCGCGGTCAAAAGGAATCCGGATACATTCGGATGGCCCCCGCAAGATTGAGGGTCCCAAGAAGAGAAATCGGCTCCCACTGCGGCTGAAAAGAAGTTCGAAACATCTGCTTGTAAAAATGCAGTTGCTTGAAGCCGGCCTCCCCGTTCCCAATGTTCAGACTCATTGGGAATTACTGTTCCAATTCTTACGACTATACATTCCACCCCATGCCCTTTTGAGTAATACTGGCCAAGACGTTCAACGAATACTTTTGATTCCCCATATGTGCTAGTTGTAGAAGTTCCGTGGCTTACCCCGATAAGTTGTCCATCAAGAGAACCTCCTGGTAAGAGTTCAATCTCAAGTCCTACTTGGGTAAGACCTGATGAGGATAACACCACTCGTCGTACACCTGCGATCTGGGCATTACGCATGAAATTCGTTGAAACCAAGATGTTGTTTCTCAACATACTCTCATCGCTATTTGAGGGGTTTGCATCTGCAGCTAAATGGACTACTACTTCACAATCATCCAACATCATCTGCCAATCTGAATCACTCGCTTCTGCTAAGTCAAAATGATGGGTGACGCGGCTTGGAGCGGTTGCATCCTCTGTATTCCTGCCAGCCTCCATCCAGTCTTCATGAGGACGGTCAATTCCAATGACTTCGTGGCCTTCAGCAACTAACGTGTCATAGACCACTCCGCCAATTAATCCGGCCGCTCCCGTCACTGCCACACGCATCTTTCGTCAATGTCCGATACGGCGGCATCATATTGACCTAATCGCTACTGCCATTTACAATGGCAGATGGAAATGCGGGGCTTGCAATTGCGGTTTCAACACTTCTGTTGTTGGTTAGTTTGGGGGGTGCTGGCTACTATTTCGCAACTAGAACCCCAGATTCACCACCACCCAACGAAGGAAATAATTCACCAACTGAACCCATTGATAACGGCAACAACACCCAAGCAATTATTTGCGCTGATAATCAGCGAGAAATCTTTGGAGAAAATTTGGCTGTCGTAATCGGATGCGAAGATATTTCCCCACCAACCAACGCGTCTTTTGAATTCAATTCAATAGAAGTTACTCTCGGGTCAATAACTGGTATCAATTGGAGCATTGATGGTGATTCGCCATTTGTATTCACTGTAGACTGCTCAGATTCTGCGGCCCAATTACACATAGGAGAGGGAGATGGTGAGCCCGCATGGCTCGTTACAGCAAATGAAATTGGCATCTCAACTTGCGATGTAGAAGTCACCAACAAAGGTGGTTCAACAAACCTCTCTCTCGAGATTATTGTGGTAGATATGGCACCTTTTGCTTTGAACTACCAACCGTCAACGCACATTCTGACTAAGGGAGAGCCGTTCACTATTTTCGCTTATTATGAACAAGGCGAGCCGACCTCTTGGGAGTCTAGTCCGCCGATGCCACCTGGACTTGAATTACGTGATGATGGGGCAATTATTGGTGCACCTACAACTTTGATGCCTGCTACGACTTACACGATTACTGGTAGTAACGATGGTGGAACTGATTCAACCAATATCACCATCACTGTTCACGACCAAGCACCCGATTTAATCACATATCTAGAAGAAGAGTTGATCCTCACTCTTGGTGAACAAATGAATGACATGATTCCTAGTCATATCGGAGGGGATGTTGTGAGTTGGGAAGTTGACCCATCTCTTCCATCAGGACTAAATTTTTCTCATGTAACAGGACGAATTTATGGTACACCAGATACCCTATATGAACGCTCAGCACACATTGTATATGCCAATAATTCGGGCGGTTATGGGGCAATCATTTTACAAATAACAGTCAATGATAAAACCGTTGAATCAATTGATTACGGTAGCCAAGATTTTGACCTAGTTTTTGGTGCATCAACGCTGAATATCACTCCATCGACAAGCGGCGGAACACCTGTTTCTTGGGGTATTGAACCTGCCCTTGCAATGGGGCTACAACTTGATGCTCAAAACGGGATATTAATCGGTAGTGCTGACGAAATAACACCATGGGTCAATCATACTATTTGGGCTAACAATTCTGGAGGTTCTTTCTCAACTTGGCTCAATATTAGAATCTCCAACATGACACCAGATAATATCTCATGGGAAGGTGGCTTAGAACAGATTCTAGAAGCGAACAAATCGGTTTCAATTTCAGCAATCAACAACGGCCCATCAATTGACACTTGGGAAGTTGAGCCACCACTACCTGAAGGGCTATTCCTATCTCCAACCAACGGGACAATCTTTGGTTCCCCGATTGGAAGGGATGGACTCAACTTATCTCGCCATGCTTGGACAACACACACTATTTGGGCTAACAATTCAGGGGGAGAGCTTGGAATGAATCTTACATTCGCAATCCATGATTTAGCACAAGACCACAATGAATTGACCAAGCGCCCGATTGGTACTGTTGATTATGGCGGCGCTTGGCCTTCACTTATTCTCCCAATAGGGGAATGGTCGTTTAGTCTTGGCATTGACTGGGATAACCGTCCTATTTCATCGGCTGCGCACGCTGGAAAAGGCAGAATTGTCGGCTATGGTCATGAGACAATGGTTGCAAGAACAGGAACCGATGGCCTAGCCAACCTAAGCATAAATGCACTCGATTGGGTTTGTGATGGAAATGGAAAAACCGTTGGATTGGAATCATCTTTCAATGGTTGGCAGAATACCCTGCTAGCTGAAGGATATGCAGTTGTTACAAGCGCCACCACTGCAGACTTAGTCAATTTAGATTGCTTTGTTACTGAGTTTTGGAATTCATATTCAGACGCTGATAATCTCGCTATCACTACATGGTTAGAAGATGGTGGTGGATTAATTATGGGTGGTCACGCATGGTATTGGTCGTACACAAATAGTGATGCAGCACACAATTATCCAGGCAATAAAATTGCCAAATCTACTGGCCTATTCATATCTACATCATCAGGTTCGGCCACCTTTGCAGTAAATTCCAATGAATGGGGCGACCTTTACAGATTGCATGGCGCACTACCTCTAATCGTGGACCATGTGAATGGTACTCAAATGATGACGCAAAATGATGCTACTATCGGCGCTAAAACAGTCTCACTATGTGTATCTAATTTGCCACTAGATTACACCGGGGTATGGGATTCTCTACGCAAGATGAGTAACGACACCGGCTGGATTCATATTGACTCAAACAACCAATACACGATGAACGTCGATGAAGTTGATGATTTACTTCTCAATATTCAAGAACAATTAATGCTCAAATTACCAGCAGAGGAACTTGAACCACATCCATCCCACAGTTCGTTCCCAGGACCTGTCAACCCATCCTCTCCTAGACCCTTTAGAATAGTGTTGATTAACGGAACTTTTGAGGGCTTACCAAGCCAATTTGGTTATGCAAATGCAAGGTCTTCGGGCAGAATGTCAACAGGAATGTATGCGCCTGCTGGAGAAGTAATCAATATCACAATCCCACAATCTATGGTGAGCCAAGGCGCCTCAATTCTAATCGGCGCACATTCCGATTCCTTATGGGGAAAAACAACCCTTGACAGGCATCCAAAAATCACTCGGAGTTGGTCAATCAAGAACACATCAATGCAGGTCGGTAACGCCTTTGGTGGCCCGATTTATGTGACAATTCCAGCCGGCTCAACATTTGGAGATTTCAATGTTACAATTGAAAATGCCGTTGACATGCCACGTTATATTCACGGCGTAACAGATATTCATGATTGGGAAATGGTACTAAGACATTCACCAGCCCCAATCGCAGAACTAGAATCTGACTGGTTCATACTAACTGTTCCATCATCTTACATCAGAAATCTTGACCATCCTAACGAAACCATGGATTTCTGGGATGAGGCCTTGCAAATGGAACACAATCTCAGTGGATACACACCTTGGCCACGTGTTGAAAGAGCTGTATTTGATGTGCAAATTTCAGCAGGTTGGATGCATTCAGGGTATCCCTTCATGGCCCACACAGCAAGTGTCAGCGGAGTGGTAAACGGTAGTGCCATGCGAGCTAATGGAGATTGGGGAATGTTCCATGAATTAGGGCATAACCACCAGTGGATGTCCTCTACTTTGCCCGGTACGACCGAAACCACGTGTAACCTATACTCGGTAAAACTGATGACTGAATTGGTTGGAAAAGACCTGAGAGCAGGACACAGTGCATTGAACACTCAGAGCATGATAAACCGAGTTGAAACTTATTTTTCAGGAGGCTCACAAATCTCCCAATGGAGTGTTTGGACAGCACTCGAAACATACCTACAAATCCAAGAAGAATTTGGTTGGGAACCGATTACTGCGGCGTATCAAGAATACTATTACAACCTTACAACTCAGCCTTCAGGAGACTCAGCGGAATTCAATGAGTATGCAAAATGGATCTCAATAAAAACAGGATACAACATGACCTCATTCCTTGCCGCCTGGGGATTCCCAATTACCGAAACGACTCAAAATGCGGTTGACCACCTCCCAGTTTGGACCACTGACCCTCTCCGAGGATGGGTAAATGAATACGACCCTGAAACTAGATATGAGGTGACAAGTAATGTTACGATTACCAAAGCTGATGTTGAATGGCTGGTTTATGACAATGGAACAAACACCACGTGGAATGTATGTTGGGGGCTCGCGGATGGTGGGACCGTACAGGGGAATTGGGACTTCTGTGACTCTATTGGGAGTGATTTAAGCACCGGTGGAAATAGTCATCCACTAAATGGATTATTCCCGGCAACAGATTACTATTGGCGGCTGACTGCAGAAAATGGAAATGGCAACTGGTGGGATGATTCTACCCGCCAATTTACTACACCTTAATTGGATATTACTTATTGAAATTTGTAAAGGGTGAATTGGCCGTAGGCCTATTCACTACGATAACAACCTTCATCACCGCTGTATGTTGAGGACTTTTGAGGTGAGGCATTGTCTGGTATCAGGATTGCAACCCTCGTTGGAGCGCTTTCCCTTACCCTGATGTTACTGAGTAATATTCCTGCTCCAACTATTCAAAACGGTAGTGAATCAACTTCTGAATTAGAATCTCTTGTAACTATTTTACCCGAACTTGGGGCAACCTCAGGCAGGGGTAATTCTGACCTAATTGTTGACTACATCTCAGCCAGTTGGAGCACATCTGAAGCCGGTGAGACAGAATATGTGAGTGTCAGAATAGAAAACCAAGGCACGGACTCCTCCGGCTCGTTCTATTGGGGAATCTACCTCTCGACCGACACCACCATCACCACGAGTGACATCGAACTCGACACCTACTACAAGTCGTCAATCTCCTCTGGCAGCAGTTACTCGAGCGGCTCAAAGAGCGTCCAGATTCCAACTACTATCACCGGAGGACGCTACTATGTCGGCGCCCTAGCTGACATCAACAATCAGGTCAGCGAGTCAGACGAGAACAACAACGACAAACACGATACCGGTCGAGTCACCATCGACGAGCAGCCCGACCTGACCGGTCGAAGTTGCAGCGCTCCGACTACGGGGGTGGTGGGTGACACACTTGACTCAACGATAACTGTCGGTTTTGATAATGACCCTGGAGGAAACTATATTGCCGACTCGGGAACTTTTTATTGGGCAATGTATCTCAGTACTGACAGCACTATAACCAATAATGATGAACAGGTTGGAAGTGACCAATACGAATCTAATATCTATGGTGGAAGTTACAGCACTGACACCCTAAGCACCTCTAATCGCATTCCTAGTTCAATGAACCCTGGAACGTATTATTGGGGATTTTTAATTGATGTGAGAACGGATGTTGATGAGCAGAGTGAATCAAACAATGCTTACACATGCAGTACCCAGATTACAATTGAAGACGACCTGCCGGACATCGTTGCTGACAATGTCGGCACCTCCACAAATTCCGTGGTGATGGGTGATACCATCTCGGTAACCTACCGAATCGAGAACGATGGCAACGACTACACCGGCTCGTTCCACTGGGAACTCTACCTCTCTACAGACCGCACCATAACCACTAGCGACATCTACATCGACGAATTCAGTCGGAGCAGTATATCTCCCGGCTACTACGCTTCGGGGACACAGTACAGCGTTCAGATCCCAACCGGAATCAATCCAGGTTACTACTACCTCGGAATGATCGCTGACAGCCGCACCTCGGTCAGTGAACTCGACGAGACAAACAATGTCGTTGCCGACACCGGACGCCTTAACGTTGAGGAGCAGGCAGACTTAGTCCCGGATAACCCTAGTGGACCTTCATCTGCATATACTGGGGATACAGTCAATCTCAACTGGAGAATTGACAATGATGGAGACGATTCATCAGGCTGGTTCTATTGGAAAGCATACCTTTCAACCGATTCAACTATCACTTCATCAGATACCGTTCTTGGCTCTTCAAATTATGCCTCATCAATAAATGGAGGTTCGTACCGAACTGGCCAACTAAGTGTGACAATTCCCAATAGCATGTCAAGTCGAAGTTATTACTGGGGAATTATTGTTGATACCTCGGATTACGTAACAGAAGGGGATGAGAATAACAATGCTATTTCAGGCAATTCTATCTCAATTACCGTTGCCACCCCTGATTTACAGGCGGACTCAATTTCGGTAGATTCATCCACCTCTACAATTTGTACAGAAGAACTGGTGACTGTCAATGTAGGAGTTTCAAACCAAGGAAATGTTAACGCTGGCTCACATTATTTTGAAGTTCTTTTCTCGCAAACTGGGGCCTCAAATTCATGGATTAGCATCGGCCATGCAAGTGGTAGTAGCGGAGTATCTTCTTACAACTTACAAGTTAGTGGCACTATACCTGCATCAATGACTGCAGGCAATTATTTCGCAGCAGTTTATGTTGACTCACTGTCCCAAATTTCTGAATCTAATGAGAACAACAATGTCTACGACACCTCATCTCAGCAATTAACTGTGCTTGACTGCACTCCTGACCTCAAACCAACATCGCTAAGCGGGCCAACATCAGTACTACCAGGCCAAACCGTGACTCTATCATATTCATTTGAGAATACTGGTATGGGTGAAGCGAGTAATTTCCCTATTGATTTATTCCTTTCTTCAAATCCAACAATTGACACAACTGATACCCATCTTGGAGCCGCCACTATCACCAATATTGGAGCAAGTTCAACCATCAGCGACACTATTAGCGTCACGATTCCTTCAAA
Source organism: Candidatus Poseidoniales archaeon (assembly GCA_012964335.1). Taxonomy (GTDB): domain Archaea; phylum Thermoplasmatota; class Poseidoniia; order Poseidoniales; family Thalassarchaeaceae; genus MGIIb-Q1. The sequence goes on from DTUF01000035.1 coordinate 67,346, forward strand.
CATCGGTTCTGGTTGTTGGTATTATGGAATCATTGTTGACATGAATGATGTTGTTGTTGAATTAAATGAAAATGACAATTCCCTTGCCAGCTCTAATCAGGTTTGTATTTTACAACCTAATTTACGAATCGTTTCTGTTAGTAGCCCCGGTCCATCCATGCTTGGACAATCCGTAGAAATCTCAGTAGTGATTGAGAATGTTGGTGGGGCAAACGCTGGGCGGCATCAGTTAGCAATCTTTGCTGAAATCCTTGATCCTGCTGGCCACCCAGATTACTTGCTAGAAACAGTGAATATCACTTCCCTTGCATCTGGGTCAAATGTTGAAATCACTAGAACTGTACAACTTCCAACCTCTCCTTCCGGCTCATATCGCATTTTTGTAATTGTGGATGATGCAAGCGCCATTACTGAGTCAGATGAGAGTGACAATGAAGGGTTTGGGACCTCTTTTCAAGTAACAAATCCAACAAACGATTTGTTAGCAAAATGGATAACTGGTCCAACTTCTGCCGAGCCTGGACAAACCGTCACCTTACAGTGGGAGATACAAAATTTAGGTGTTGAAGAAGCGAGTTTTGATGTTGAAATATGGCTATCACAAAACAATATTTGGGATAGTAATGACCGTCTTATCACATCTTATTCGGTAAACAGTCTTGGTGCTGGAGCTTCTACTCAAGACGATACTCAATTACAACTTACAGAAGATGACAAGGGCACGTGGTGGGCTATTGTAAAAGTCGATACCACTGACCTTCATCAAGAGGATGAAGAAAGTAACAATATTGCCATCTCTGCAAATCCTTTGGTGGTGAGTGAAGATGCTCCCGACCCTGTTGATGAAACAACTGGTGGTTGCATTAATCCAGCGACGGATGGCAATGGAACCTCAGACGCTGCTGCTGCTCGTGCCTCTGCAACTCAACTTGGAGTTGATGTTGAATCAATGACGATTGAAGGCTGTCTGATGGATGGTGATAATGAAGATTGGTTTGCAGTCATGCTCCATGGCGGTAAACGGTTAGGCGTCTCAATAGAAAATGATGGCAGTCCCCTTACAATTGAACTGTTAAACGGAACAAACTCAGTTGACAATGGCACACTTAATTCAGACATCGTATGGATAAACCTACAACTTACAAATGATGATCTAAGCAACACGTCTCGCATATATCACATTCGTATCTCAAAATTAGCAACAGAATCAGGTGGGCCTTACACACTGAAAATCGTCACTGTTAACGCAAGTGAAGTACCTGACTTAGAACCACCAGAAAAACCGACCTTCACAGCACTAACCGATTGGGTTGGGGGCTCAGAAGTAGTAATCACTTGGAGCACAGTCACCGATAATGGCGGTTCTGGATTATCTCACTATCAAATTCGCTGGGCTGGTGGATTGTGGTCTGATATCAGCACCACATCAACTTCTTTGAATGTCACCTCACTCACTGACGGACGCCATTCCATTGAAGTCAGAGCAGTAGATGGAGTTGGAAACCCTTCCGATGCAGATGCAATGTGGGTCAGAATAGATAGGACAGCTCCTACCCTTTCAATCACGCAATTGAGTACCCAATATGCTGGACCACCCGTGTTGGAAGTTAGTTTACAGTTGAATGATGGTGAGGGAAGTGGGATTTCGGTCATTGAATGGTCTTGGGATAATTTGAGTTGGCAGGAATACCCTGACAACGGTGCAATTATTTGGTCAAATTGGAGTGATGTTGACCTATATGTCAAAGTAACCGATAATGTTGGCCTAGAAACCATTAGCAATCTAACCATTGATCCACCTTTAAATCCAAATTCCCCTGATGATGATACATCTAACGCCTCGGTCAACTCAGGAGGGGCAAACACTGGCGGAGTCGCAATGATTGTCCTATTCGCTATGCTTCTTGCAGGTCTAGCCGCAATAGGGCTCTATCTGATGTTCAAGGCAAACATGCCAGGAGAAGATGATGAATTTGAAAACGAAGATGATGGCGTCCAAACCACATCAGAAATCTCGCCGGATGATTCTGAAAAACCACCAGGTTCTGAAATCTTGGAACAAGAGGAGCAGACACCTGCATTCACCTATGTTGCAAATCACGAACAACTTCCTAGTGGAGGTACTTACGACACTTCAACAGGAGTGACATGGTATTTCCTCAATGATGGTAGTAGATGGTGGATGCAAGAGGATGGGTCATTCCTCCTAGATATGGACCATGCTAACAACCTTGAGCAAGTTGATGGCAGTTCTAGTCAAATGGACTAATTTACTGGAAACACCATTAAAAAAAATCAAACAAGCATTGATGAAGGTCGGGCATTCGCTTGCGTTTATGCCAGTCAATCGATTGCTGAAGCGTAGCAAGAAAGATTTTGTCATGTTCACATCAAATTGGTGTCCATACTGTACAAAAGCGAAGAATATACTGGGGGCTAAAAAACTCTCATTTGAAGAACATAATTTAGGGAATAATCCGAATCTACAGATGGCAGTGGTGCAAATGACTGGCCACCGTACAGTGCCCGCGATTTGGGATATTCGCGGTGATGAACCAGTTTTTGTTGGCGGAGCAGACCAACTCCAGGTTTACCTTTGAGGAAAGTCACTGTACTGTTTTTCTCAACCAATCGTGAAGTGTATCTTCGCTACCAAGGTCAACCATGTGGCCCTTTTGATGCCTTACTTTTGTGACATCCCAGCCTGCTTCTTCGTATAGGCGAGTGTATTCGTCAGCCTGCTTCATAGGCACTATTGCATCTCGCTCGCCATGCATTGAAAACAATCGTTGTGATGGCAATTCACATAACTTCTCAAGTAAAATCAATGGTCTTGCTGCCGTGCTAGCAAGAACTACGACACCAACGATTCTTTCAGCGGCTTCAGTCAATAACAATTCTTGAGCGACCGCCCCTCCTTGTGAAAACCCGCCAACAATTATTGGGCCATCAGTAGGCAAGTTTCCAACCACAAAGTCAACAGAAATCTGTAACTGAGAGAGAGTCTCATTATCCAGATATTCTGTTGCAGGGGCATCTCTAATCCACCATGCAAAGCCCCCACGAGGATGTGGAAACGGTGCATCGAGAACTAAAACTTCCCAACCCGATGGACAGAACTTTTCAGCAAGTGGTCTCATCTTATCTGCCGAACCTGTCATCCCGTGTAACATCACGAAATGCCCAACCATGGAACCACCTACAGTGTCCAAGAAAAGGAAATGCCACCAGCAACGATGAGATGAATATATGAATCTCCAGTCTGGGTTCCAGTTAGCGTGTATTCGCCACTAGGATAGGGAGCCTGGCCCAATTCGGACGTCTTGTCACCAGCAGTCCATTCTTCGAATATAGGCGTTAAATCTGCATGGTCGCGAAGAGTGAGGGAACCTGAACTCTGCCCACCACCCATCTCACCAACAAGCCAGTAAATCATTTCATCATAATCTCCAGCACTTGGATGCCCTGACACAAAGAAAGAATCCTCAATTTCAACATTCGGAGCGCCATTATTATCCCATTCCTTGTCAAATATGTCGCCCGCTCGGATGAACCAGACTTCACCCTCATGGCCTGAACCAAAAGTTGCTAACTGGATATTGAGTTGCTCAACCCCACTAGGATCTGTCCAAATGAGTGTGCGCAGAAAACCCGCGCTTTCATCAAAGATGTAGGCAAGAACCGAACCATCGTCAGCAGAAGCCGTGATGACAGCGATTCTATTACGCGTAACACCGTTATTCTCAAGATGTACTTCAATTACTTCAGCTGTCCATTCGGTCTCAAACAGAGTAAACTGCCAACTATCATGCTTTTGAAATGGGAATTTGAATACTGCGCCAGGTTCTCCGCCTTCAAATGCACTTAGATTATCATGAGTTATTCTTCCAAGGAATGGGTTGTGGTTTAGGACTGCATGGCGGCGGGCTTCATTCTGGTTTGAAATCGCTAACATGTATGCAGTTCCACCTTCAGCATCATCCTCTGCAACCACCAATCTGGTTGTATCATCGCTGAATTCTGGTGTTGAAAATGTGTACAACCACCAATCTGCAATATTCCAAGTTGGAACATTGAATGGGTCGTCCTCGCTTGGCAGTCCATCATCTCCCCCACCACCTAAACAACCAGACATCCCGGTTGCTAACAGGAGTAGCGCAAGGACGAATGCAGACTTGAAACCCATCACTCTCACCTCTTCGTCACCGACCATCTCTCAAGAGGCCACCGATGAATAGGGTGGCATATCAACAGTATTAGCAACCAATATTAATTTCAAAGTAGGCCGGTTCCAGCAAGAACCACTGCAACGATTGACATCAACTTGATTAGAATGTTGAGTGATGGACCAGAGGTGTCCTTGAATGGGTCACCGATTGTATCTCCGATAATTGCCGCATCATGAGCAGCATCTCCTTTCTTTGCACCTTTGATGCTTCCTTGTTCAATGGCTTTCTTTGCGTTATCCCAAGCACCACCAGCGTTTGACATGAATAGAGCCATTAGAACACCAGTGACCAGAGAACCAGCCAGAAGACCACCCAGTGCTTCAGCACCAAGAACTAATCCGACTATGACTGGAGCGCTTATCGCAACAACACCAGGTCCAACCATTTCGCGAAGAGCAGCCTTAGTTGAAATGTCAATACACTTTTGTGAATCTGGCTTTACGCCTTCTCTACCTTCAAGAAGACCATCGATTTCACGGAATTGACGGCGAATTTCATCTACCATCTCACCAGCAGCCTTGCCGACAGAAGTCATAGTCATTGCACCAACTACGAATGGAAGAGAACCGCCGATTAGAAGTCCAATAACGACTAGTGGATTTGTCAACTCTAGAGTTAGGCCGCCAACAGCAGTAGTATATGCTGCGAAAAGAGCGAGAGCGGTTAGAGCAGCAGATCCAATTGCGAATCCTTTTCCAACTGCAGCTGTTGTATTTCCAATTGCATCCAATTCGTCTGTAATCTTACGGACATCTTCGCCAAGACCACACATCTCGGCAATTCCACCTGCGTTGTCTGCAACTGGCCCATATGCATCCACAGTCATTGTGACACCAACTGTTGCAAGCATTCCCATTGCAGCCATTGCAATGGAATATAGTCCAAAGGTTTCCCCTCCAAAGTAATTAGCACCGTAAATACCGCTTGCGATTAGAAGAACTGGAATGAATGTAGACATCATACCAACTGAAAGTCCAGCGATAGCATTTGTAGCAGGTCCGGTTTTTGACATCATGCCAATGTGAGGAATTGCCTTTGTCTTGATTCCAAACACTGGCTCAATACCAGTGTAATATTCAGTGACCAGCCCGATTAGGATACCTATAACACTTCCAAGAACTACAGAGTGCATTACTCCATATTCAACATCAATGTATCCTTGTTTGATGGAGCCATAACCACCGATTATGAATAGAATCGCAGCGATGAAGGTGGTGTTACGAAGTGCTGCTGCTGGGTCTTTCCCATTCTTTAGAAGGGTCATGGAGAATACACCAATGATTGATGCAACATATCCGATTAGACCAAGAAGAATTGGCAATAGAATGTAATCAGCCTTTATTGCATCATCAAAACTTGATGCGATAATCATGGCTGCGATAATTGATCCTACGAATGATTCGAAGATATCTGCACCCATTCCAGCAACGTCACCAACGTTGTCACCAACGTTATCTGCGATAACTCCGGGATTACGTGGGTCGTCTTCTGGAATACCAGCCTCAACCTTACCAACTAGGTCAGCACCTACGTCAGCAGCCTTGGTGTAAATACCGCCACCAACACGGGCGAAGAGAGCAATGGAGGATGCACCCATACCGAATCCTGCTGCCGCAGAAAGGTCAGACGTTGCTGAACCTGCACCTAGCCAGTATGCAATTAGAGAGATACCTAGTAGTCCAAGACCACCAACTGAAAGGCCCATAACTGCGCCTCCTCTGTATGAGACCTCTAGTGCTTCTGATTGTCCATTCTTAGCAGCCATTGCGGTTCTACCGTTAGCAGCGGTTGCCGAGCGCATGCCAGAGAATCCTGCTAGTACAGATGCAATTGCACCTGCAAGGAATGCAATAGCGGTATTGGTGTCGTTGATGAATGCTAGAAGAGCACCTACTACAACAACGAAAATTGCAATGACTTTGTATTCTGCAAAGAGGAATGCCATTGCCCCATCTTGTATTTCTTGAGTTATTTCTGCGACTTTGCTATCAGTTATTTCTTCACTGGTCACTTTCTTGTACAGTACAAAAGCAATTACAAGACCCAAAAAGCCTGCTACTGCTGCAATTAGTGGTATATTTTCCATCATCGTTAACACCTGATTGGCCCGCCGACCTAAGGTCACCATATAAGCGATATCCACCCGATTTAACTACGACAGTCTCTTAGAGACTGGTTAATATTAGCCAATTTCACCGACTAATTGTAAATTTTGGCCACTACAGTGGCAAAATTAGCGAGAATCGCAGCACCATCATGTTCTCGTTCAAACGCCTTTGCTTCTTCAGCCGAAATATGTCCAAGACGAACCGAGCGCTCTATCCTATCCTTTGCAGCCTCGGGATGGAATTGTAAACCCCAAATGGGAAGATACCCCTCTTGTTCATCGATAATTCTCACACTTGCCAGCGAATTGTGGTCTGTAGAACCTAAAACAACTGCCTGTTTAGGGAGTTCAACCACATGGTCTTGGTGAGTGAAAAGACACACCGGACTACCTAGATTAGCGAAAATCTCGTCACTATGTCCAACCTCACTCAACTGTAATTCAACAACCAAATCTGTTCGAGATTGTGACCTAACCACATCACCACCAAGGGCTTGACATAGAAGTTGATGGCCGAAGCAGATTCCGAGTGTTGGTAATTCCAAAGCAACCGCTGCGCGCAGTATGCTCGCTACACCTTCCATCCATGGCTCCCAGATGGAAACGTTCCTTCTGCTTCCAGTGCAGATTACAACATCCACTGAGTTGCTCGTGAGCCATTTTTTGAGTGTAATAGTATCAGCAGGCGGTAAAGCAACCCTCTGCATTGTTACTTCGCCTGCACACGCCTGCTGAAGTTCAGAATCTGTTGGAATGGCTACGAAAGGGAAATCATCGTCCCAAGTTGGAACATCAGCTTTGACCAGCTTGATTAATTCGGAGTTGACCTGCTGTGTTGCACGTAAACCGATATCATCAGACTGGAATTGAGGGGTGAGTAACAAGACCTCTAGAGTTGAAAACCTCTCAGCAAGTGGAAAAAGTATCTCCATATTACCACCATGACCAAATTCTGCCCGTTCAACGAGTAAATCAAGAAGCACAACCCTAAGACCTCTTGCCATAGCCATTCGCAAAGCAACGGTGCCATCAATGATTGCCCCGAATTACACCCAATCTACAACCTAATGTGATGAATTTTTAGATATTGGTAGGCCATAACTTACCGATGGTTGAAAGAGGTCGGGCCCTACGGACTAAGTGAGGCAGGTAGATGGCGGATATAGACCGAGCAACAATTCTCGCATCGGTTGGACCTATTCAAGCGGTATTAGATGCCCATGATGGTGAGGTAAATGTTGTTTCAACTGAAGGTGGAATAATCTCAATCTCTCTTGAAGGAGGGTGTACTGGATGTTCAGCAACACCTACTACTGCTATGCAAATTTACTACTCTTTGATGAAACTTGAGGACGTTAACGACGTCATATTCCTCAATGGTGAGTTACCCGAATATATGCGGGCATTCATTGACGATAAATTGAAAATTGAACCTTGAATCCTAGTTCCACCACCTTAGGTGGTTGCTTTCCGATTGAATCAATTAACCCATTAAAAGAATCTTGAGTGAAAGTAAAACGCATTTTCGGCGAGGCTTGATAGAGGAAACAGGCTAGCCTCGCAATATGCGAAGCAGACGTGTCACCATTTTGATGGCGACTACGTTGCTCATCTCTCTACTAGCGTTTACTTCACCAGCCCTCGCTGCTGAAGATGATGATTGTCCTGGAATCAACGGAGATTCCACCTACGATAGAAATGGATGTCCAGACACAGATGGGGATGGTTGGTCAGACCCTGATGAAAATTGGAGTACTACTGACGGAGCCGACGCTTTTCCAGAGGAGAAAACTCAGTGGGCCGACCGTGACGGTGATGGTTTTGGTGACACTAGTTCATTTGACGCAGTTCTAATTGACCATTTTCCTGATGATGAAAATCTCCACAGAGCCGTTCTTTCCGTAGGGTGTAATCCACCCGACCATACCCTACCAATTGGCAAATCAAGTTATTTTTTGTGTACAGTGAAGAATGAGGGGCTTGTTCCAGTCAGATTAACCCCCGAATGGCATACCAAAGATGGTGTGTTGATTGGTAATCTACCGACAAAAATAGACTTAGAAGCACATGGAATGGGTGGGGACCAAAACGAGTTGCGTCTAGATTTCACTGCCGAATCTGCTGGTGTAAGTGGTGGACTATTGTACTTCAATGAAAGCAGTGATCCAGAACCAATATTCTCTGTTGCATTGGGGATTCTTGTTGAGACTTCAACCCCCAAAACCAGTAGTTCTGATGCCACTCCAGCTTTGAACCCAATGAGGGAGAAAGCAAACTCTCTAGCTTCTTGGATGAGTGTTAAAACCGGATACAATTTTAATGTCCAATCTGTACTTGCACTACTGGTCATTGGACCACTAATTTTGTTTGTAATAGGTAGGAAAACACAATCTTCGCTGCAAAATCGTAGACTTGAGAGAGAAGTGTTGGAAAAAGAATCAACCAATGAAGAAGAGCGTGAAAAGGAGGTCGAACCTGAGACTCAGGAACTCTCCTTGGAGGATATGGCAACTGACCCAAATGTTCCTGAAACCAAGCCAAAACGTGGCGTGAAGGGGGCCGAAGGGAAAGTTTTAGCTGAAGGGATGGTGGAAGTAATGGTTGGAGAAATTGACATGCCAACGGGACCAAGTGATGCCTTCAATGTCCTAAATGAATCCTTAGATGAATCAGAAATTGAAGAAGAAGGTTGGGATTCATCTCTTGATGAGGTGAATGATGATGACGATACTGATTTCAAAGTAGCCGCCAAACACAGAGCAAGCAAAGCTGAACTGAGTGACGAGGTTGATGATGCTCAAAAAACCACAAAGAGAAAGAGCGATAAAACCGACAAAACAAAACCAAGCATCGATAAAACCGAAGGCACCACAACTCCAGCAAAAGTGGTTAGTAAATCAGTAAAGAAACAAAAGAAGGGAAGGAAAAAACGGCCACCAGGAAAAGTGGGGCACACCAGAGGACCAGGTGTTGACCTAAAGTGATAGAGTTACTCGTTTTCTTCTGCCTCGCGGCGCATTTTCATCAAGTCATGTGGATTTGATTCACCCTGAACATCTTCTCCTTTGATATTCATACCTGCGCTAATCCCTACTACAATACAAACCACTGCTAACACCCTTGCAAAATTTGCTGAGCCAAACAGATCGCCTCCAGCGAAATACAGTCCGAAAAGTGAAATGGCGGCTCCGAAACAGAGAATTGTCATAATCTTTTGAGCGATTATTTCAGACTCAACTGTTCTTGATAGTGTGCCGATACTCATCCAAATTAGGAATGAGCCTGAGCAAGTCAATGCTGAGAGCGACTCAAGAAGGCCAACCAACTCCATTGTTATGGCGAAAGCGGCACAGCACTTCAACCACGCGAGGGTTCAAGCGAGGTGAACCTGCGCAACCGAAGTGGGGAGAACATGGTCTCAATGAAGTCGTGGACATTGCCAAAGAGTAGGAGAGATGAGCCACCGCATTATTCCAAAGCACAAGTTGCTACTGTGCTAGAACAAGTCGCTACTCTACTAAAGTTAACAGATGCAAATCCTTTTCGAATACGAGCATACGAAAATGGTAGCCGAACGATTGCATCTCTTGAACAAGATTTGTGGGAATTAAGCACATCAGGAAAAATGACAGAGGTCAAAGGGATTGGCAAAGGAATTGCCTCACTGATTGGGGAAGCACTAGGAGACGGTACGTGGGGGGACCTTCAGAAATTGTACGATGACACTCCTGCGGGAATGATAGAGATGCTAGCAATCCCTGGGCTTGGACCAAAACGAATCAAACAACTTCATGATGAATTAAGTATTGATTCCATCGCTGAACTTTCTACTGTTTGCAATGAAGGCGCAGTTGAGAAACTGGCTGGTTTTGGAGCAAAAAGCCAGCAAAAAATTCTCGATGGTATTGACTTGCTGGCTCGCTTCCAAGGCCGCCGCCGCCTGAATGTCGGGCTACTTTATGGAGAGGCGTTTGAGGCCCTAGTAGCCCGAATTGGTGGAGTTGAACACGCTCAACTAGCAGGCAGTGCTAGACGGCGTCGAGAAACAATTGGAGACTTGGATATCGTTGCTGCTGTACGCCCAGAAAATATTGATGCTGTCACACAAGCAATTCTCAATATCCCGAACATTGCAGAAGTAAAAGGCGCAGGTGACAGCAAAGTGAGTGTCATTTTGGAGGCCAGTATTCTTCAACAACACATGGACCTTGGCACACTTGATAGTGGAGTCTTTTCAGCAATTGGTGGAGATGATTACTCAGGTATGGAATCAGCTGGAACCATTGATGCTCAAGTTAGGATGGTCCCTCCCGAAGTTTTTGCATTCACACTAGCATACTTTACTGGTAGCAAAGAGCACAACATTCTACTTCGCCAAAGGGCAAACAATATGGGATTACGACTCAATGAATTTGGATTAATCCCTGAGGAAAAAGCCGGTGATATGAAAGGTTTAGAGGCAGCACAATTCTCACTTCCTGCAACAAATGAGGAGGAAATTTACCAACACTTGGGCCTTGCGTGGGTTCCCCCCGAACTACGGGAAGACATGGGTGAAGTTGATGCAGCTGAGAGAAATTCACTTCCTCAACTAGTGATGCCTACGGACTTGAAAGGTTGTTTCCACAACCACACGACTTTGTCAGATGGAGTTGCAACTCTTGAGCAAATGGCTGGCGCGGCGATGGATATGGACTGGGAATTCTTGGGAATTGCTGACCACTCACAAATGCTCAATATTGGTGGACGACAGATTGGTGCTGATGCAGAAGATATGTTAGCCCAAGGAGATGCGATGAGAGCCCTCAATGAGGTTTGGGCTGATGGAGGAAAGAACTTCCGATTGTTACACGGCGCTGAGTGTGACATACTTCCTGATGGTTCACTAGATTATGATGAAGAAACTCGCCGACAACTCAGCCATGTGGTTGCCTCAGTGCATCAGTTGCCTACTTGGAAAAGTCGAGATGAAGTTGCAAATACTGAGGCAATGATTACAGCGATTGAGGACCCTACTTGTACAATTCTTGGACACCCCACTGGTCGGATTCTACAAGGACGGGATGGATTTGATGTTGACTTACATGCGGTTTTACGCCGCATGGGTGAATTGAATGCTGAGGGTGAGTTGAAATCTGTTGAAATCAATGCTAGCCCATATCGACTTGACCTTGATTGGCGATTTTTACGATTTGCTAGAGACCAAGGAGTCCCAATCTGCATCAATCCTGATGCTCACGACACTTCTGGACTCAGAGATGTGTGGTTTGGAGTACAAATCGCCCGCAAAGGATGGCTAGAGCCTCAGCACTTGCTGAACTGTAAAACAGGCGAAGAAATTGAGGCAATGTTGTCTTGATGGCTGAGCCTAAAGTTCATGCAATCCGGCTACCGCCCACGACTTATGGGAGCGGCAAGGGCGGTGGTCTTTGGTGGAGTAGTAACTCTACCAGCTCTCTTGATTGGTGTGATTCTATTCCTGATATTAGGTGGGGCCAATGAAGATTGGGCGAATTGGATGTGGTTTCCATGTTACATTCTACCATCCACAATCATTCTCGCAACTAGCATCTACGGCTGGAAAACCGATATTCCTGTTGATTTGGAGTGATTCGGGTGAAAATGGGCCAAAATGTATCTGCCATCGGAACCATTCTTGATGAGTTGTACCCTGAACAACCAATACCTCTTGACCACCGCGACCCGTACACCTTCCTTGTAGCGGTGATGCTATCAGCACAAACTACCGATAAGAAGGTCAACCAAGTTACTCCAACTCTCTTTGATAGAGCAGACACACCAGAAAAAATGGCTCAGCTTGAGATAGATGAGATACGTGAAATTATTCGCGAGATTGGACTAGCACCAACCAAGGCAAAAAACCTCAAAAAAATGGCCGAACAACTAGTTGATTTACACTCAGGCGTAGTTCCACGCACATTTGAGGAACTTGAAGAATTAGCTGGAGTTGGCCATAAAACTGCAAGCGTAGTAATGGTTCAGTCATTTGGAATCCCTGCATTTCCTGTTGATACCCACATTCACAGACTAGCCAAGCGCTGGGGATTGAGCGAAGGTAGGAATGTTGTGCAAGTTGAGCGTGATTTGAAAGCATTATTTCCTGAAGATGAGTGGAAACGTCGTCATTTACAAATAATTTTCTTTGGCAGAGAATATTGTCCAGCAAGAGGGCATAATCTAGAGGAGTGCCCTATTTGTTCTTTGGTCTAAAATTGTTTTAGATTTGATGCATCAGTATTAGTATGGCGCCTCTAACCACCGGCCATGAGGAACATATTGAGTGAGGGAGATACCGCTCCAGATTTTACGGCTACATTGACTGATGGGAGTGAAGTAACCCTTTCTGAGATGCTGAAAGATAGTGGAGTCATCCTATATTTCTACCCACGTGATAACACGCCTGGTTGCACAACTCAAGCGTGTGATTTCCGGGACAATTTTGATTCTTTGAAGGAATCTGGTTGGAGAGTAATAGGCGTGTCAAAGGATTCAGCAAAAAGCCACACTAAATTCATTGACAAACATGGGCTTCCTTTCGAATTGATTGTTGATGGTGAAACCGCATTGAATAAATTATACGGCACATGGACTGAGAAGAAACTCTACGGCCGAACATTTCTCGGTTGTATTCGCTCTACATTCGCCATCAATCAAGATGGAACTTTAGCTTGGGTTGGCTACAAAGTACAGTCCAAAGGCCATGTTGAGAGAGTCATGAATGACCTAAATGGCTAAGATTTAGCCCTAGGATTACCCCTTTCAAAAGGGTGAATTCATCCACATTGTTCAAACGCAATGCTTGAATCAAGTAACACCAAGCAGTAAGTCAGGTGATGGTGTGAGTGTGGGTAATGAGGAGTTGAGCGGTAAACGTCATGACCTCGGAAACGGTTCAGTAGCGTGGGGGCCTTGTCACGTTGGAAATGGGGCTGTTATCGGTTCTGATTGTTCAATTGGCGCTCTTGCCCATGTCGGAAGTGATGCGATATTGGGAGACCGCGTGAGAGTACAGGGTGGTGCATATGTTGCATCCATCTGTGAATTAGGAGATGACGTTTTTATCGGGCCAAATGCAACACTTCTCAACGACCGACATCCACCAAGTCAAGACCGAAGAAAATGGCTTCCAGTAGTTGTAAGTGATGGTGCGGTTATTGGTGGAGGAGCAACCCTGTTACCTGGGATTACTATCGGTGAAAAGGCAGTGATTGCCGCTGGTTCAGTTGCTACAAAAGATGTGCCAGCGGGTCAAGTCTGGGCAGGAAATCCTGCTCGCTTCATGATGAGTAGAGATGAATACGAGGCGAGTAGAATGATGATTGAAGGAGATGACAATTAATGAGTGATAAAGAACTGAGTGAACAACAGAAAAAAGATGCTGTTGCAGATTTCCTTCGCCGTTGTATTGAATATGCGGATGAAACCATTGCCAAAAAGACTCAATCCGCTGATGACCCAGAAGAGCTAGCAAAGTGGCTGGCTTACAGAGACTACACAGATTATGCCCTGAAAGAAATTGAATCTGGAGAACTCAACCACTGGTTCACTCAAAATTCGTGATTAATCATCAATACCAAGGTGATGTGAAGCAGTATCAACAATTGAGCCGGCACCTGGCACTAGCAACAACGTTTCAGCGCTATCAAGGGCAAAAACAGCAGCCCCAAGCCGCTCAGACATCCCTCCAAGTTCTCTCCTGCAAGCATCTTGTTGCGACGTCATGTGTTTTAGGTCTCGTAAATCTACCACAACCATGTCACCTGAAACCAATCGTTGGGAAATACCGTGTACAGGAAGACGATGTAAATCATCTGGTTGAATATATCGAATCGCTCGGTTAGATCTTCCTAATTTGCTATGAGTCCATAATTGCCACTTTTTTTCACCTAAATCGTGGAACTTACCACCCGTCATAATCTCAACTTCAGAAGTCTCTATACTCGCTCCTTGTTCGATTTCAGAAATTGCCGTTTCATTTACAACAGCCCCTCCCTCGTTAGGGTCAGGTAGACCAAAAAATGAGTAAATATTTGACAATCCTATCACCAAACCCTACTGCTTCCTTACTCGCTCCCACCTTACACCCTTTGAGGGTGATGCAAAATTATAGTGGTGAAGAATGGTTTTCATTCTTCTTCTAATTCTGCGGAATCTGTTTCTGCACTATCTTCTGAGGAAGAATCGGCTCCAAATAATCCAATTTCATCTTCACCACCTTTCTTCGCCATGGTCACGCCAACAGCAACTATTGCCCCAACTACGATGATTAACACAATCAACAGATTACTAAATCCAGCAGTTTCACCCATCAGACCAAGGAATCCTGACTTTTCTTCAATCACATAGATTGTGATGTCCTTCGTTGAACTTTGCTCCTCATCAGAAACTGTCAGGCGTATGTGCTTCTCTCCTGGAGTATCAAAAGTGTGTCGTAGTGGGCTGATTCTCGGAGTAAAAGTGTCCATGTCATTGGCTGGGTCTCCATCCCCATTAGAATCAGTATCAGTATCCAAATCCCAACTAAACATCAGGAGGCTCAAATCAGATATTGTGTCGTTTGTCTCCGTAGTCCAAATGACTACTTCTTCACCAACCACAACAGTAGTTTTCTCAGCCGATAATGCTGCTTTCGGACGCAGATTTACCACGTTCACATCAATTAATGATTCAGCCACATCACCATCATCATCGGTGACATGAAATCGGATTGTATAGACGCCTGCTTCCGGCCATGAATGACTGATGGTATCACCGATGTAATCGCAGTCATCATTTTTGACTAGGTTGTCGTCTGCATCATTTTCAAGGTTAATATCCCAACAAACTTGCAAACTATCTACATCAGATGGAGTATCAGAGAAAAATCCTGTAAGTTCAAACAATCTGTCTTCCCCTACTGGGAATTGAGCAGTGAACGGTTCTGATGTAGGTGGTACATTGTTGACCATTACATACCCTAAAATCATGTCACTGGTCAATCCATCATCATCGACAATTTGTAAGTTGATTGTGTGACTTCCTGATTCAGTCCAAAACACTTCAATCTCTGAATTACCACCTACTGTTGATTCAGCCCACGTAACATTATTGTTACTGCTTGGATTCCAATTCCAAATTAGGGAGTTTTGGTCATTCATGGTATCAACTCCGTTGGCAATCAAAGTCACCTGTTGGTCTTCATCAACTTGCCAAATTGCTGGAGCTGGTTCTGTGTTATCGGCAGTCCCACCAGTTAGTGACATTGTGGGAGAACGGGGGGCAATGTTGCCTACTTGAAGGGGAAACTGAGCAGTTGTAACGGCACCATCATCATCAGTACCATGAACTTCCATTAGGAATTCACCCTCCTCTACAGGAGTAACTGTGCAAAGCATCGTGATAGGCCCCTCATCACAAACGTAAGCAACCCCGTCAGAGCGCGTCGGCGGGTCCCACAACAAACTGAGGGGCGCATTTTCGTCAAGTGTATCTTGGTCACCGCTGTCAAAGGCGTTGAAAGTAATACTAGTCTCAGAGAGGATTGCGGTTTCTGGGGAGGTGATGTTAATCCATCCAGGCCGGTTCAATATTTCAATACTCATTGAAGTTTGGTCATTGTCATTTTCTTCATCTGAAATAGTTAAATCAATCTGAAAAATCCCGTCATCTGTCCAATTCACTAACATTAGACAATCTGGTTCTTCAAATGTCTTGAATTTATTTTCATCAACTTCGACCCTAAATGTACAATGTAAAGTACCACCATCTGCATCAGAACTTGAAGTACCATCTAACAAAATTTCTGTAAATGATGGAGTGGGCTCTACAGCTACCAACCCTACAACCGGGATGCTACCAATGAAGATTCCAAAAGTTGCCATATCATTACTCTGATTGACGTCATTTGTCATCTGGTCATCTGGATCTACCTCAAAGGTGAAATCAACATTTCCTAATGGTTGAGAGGTTGGTACTGTCCAAGAAAACGATAGTGAATCCTCACCCACAGGAGGTAAAGCAGAAATTGTACGACGTTCTGTAGTACTGTCAGGCGCAACCATCTCTAACTCAGTTTCTGGGCCACCATTGGTACCTTTATTCTCGATTGGAATTGTGAAGTGTAAAACATCGCCAGGAATGGCGTTGAATCCATAAACAGGATTCAGAGTCATACTATCATTGCCGCGGTCTCTTGAAACTGAGATACCTCCGGGCCTCGGCCGATAATCCAATTCCACCAACTCATTGTCCAAAGTGAGTGTGTCAACTCCCACATACTCGTTTACTGGGTCAAAGGCGATAATGCCGTGACTTGCGTAATCATGATTTGAGGGGGTATCATCAACAGGGTCACTGGTATTAAGTGAATAATATGCAACTCCTGCTGAATCAGTTGTTAACTCAATCCACAAGTTTTCAAATTCATATCTCAGAACGAATGGAAAGCCTGAAACCGGTGAGCCATTTGAATCAGTAACATTTACCCAAACACCAAGTTGCATATTTAGAGCCCATGTTGGATATTCTAACTCGACTTCCATATCAATTGGCGAACCTGCTGGCTGGAAATCTTTGAGAATAAAATCAACATAAATTCCCATTCCATCTCTGTAATGCCTCCAAGCATCACCCTTAGCAGCAGGGCACCACCATCGGAACTCTGAAACTGAATTGTTCTCATCAAAAGTTGATACATTGTAGGAATTGCCACAGCCTGAATAAGGCACATTTGGGTTACCGACACTTACAACAGAATGATTTGTCTCAATGTTCAATACTTCATCTTCTGGAATTGTAAAAAAGTTTGAACCGCCATCCCACCAATCTACATCTATGAAGTCGTTCGTCCATCTCTCGCCCACCCTTAGAGGGAAATCGTAGACCTCTACAGGTTCGTAGTATGTGTGGGTAGTCGTCACATCAGCTACATCAATGAATGATGTTGCTGTAATCCAAAATTTCACATGCATGTGAGTAACAGTCTTGTAGATTGCTAGGTCACTAGCACGGACTAAATCAGTAGCATCGTAATCAATCGTGATATCACCAAGGGTCCCCGTCAATGTCACATTTTCTGTAATGAAGGCGCCTTCAGATTTTAAGCGGTATGCTACGGTATTATGGTCTTCATCAGTATTCACACCATTACTACTGGTGATTGTACGAACATCATCAACCCACATTTCTAATTCACCTGTTAGGGCTTCAGCATCGGTTTCAACTCCAGCGTTAGTGATCATCTCTGCAACATCAAAGAAGCCATCATACACCCATCTATCACCTACATGTAAAACCTGTACATCGACGTCCCCTTCAGACATCTTTTCGCTCGCTGCTGAGGCTTGTTCTTGATCGATGGGTATCGGCGCTGTTGGCTCAATAGTTAGTGACGCTGACCAAGTTGCCAAAACAATAAGGAAACACATAATCAAGGATACTGCCAGGGATTTTGGCTGCCGGTAAGTGGCCACTCGCGCATTGCTCATGTATTGGGCAGACTGCTTTGCCTTCATCAACAATGCGCTAAGTATTCAATAACAATTCTAACTCATATATCCAAATCTAAGGTATCAGTTGAGGTAGGAGTTGATTCATTGTCAATGAGCCATTGGGCTCCATAGTGATTCCACTGCTCCATGTCCCATCCCACCGGTAACCCAGTAGCAGGGACTGGGGGTGTTTGTGTGTAGCCAAGTAAAATGTCGTCCATCGCAGAAATGTCAGTAGAAAGGGCAGGAACCAAAACCTGCACGGTTTCGGTTGGTGGGTCTTCCAAAACAGGTTCAGGTGCCAATAACTGGCCTCCCTGAGTACCAATATTGCCATCACCTACGGTCGGCGGACTTTCTTGCATCAAAGTAGGAGGAGACCCCTCTGGCACCGGTTCAAAAGCATAAGTCGGTGGTGCAGTAGTTGGAGAGGTTTCATCATAAAGTGGTCCACCCGATAGCCAATCATCTTCTGACCTTCCTCCTTTCTTCCTAGCCATAGAAATACCGAGTACAACTAGAAGAGCGACGAGAACTAATCCTAGTAGAACTACCACATTTGATACACCTGCTGTATTCGAATCAATCCAACCCAATACGCCAACAGGGTCGGGTTCCACAGTCACTTCAATATCAACAGATGATGAGGCGCTCTCGTCTGAAACAGTGAGGCGTATGTTCTTCACACCCGCACTTGCAAATGCATAGCGCAATGGTTCTCCATTTGCAGTAATCATGTCTAGGTCATTTGTTGGGTCGCCATCATCATCTGCATCAACAAATATATCTAAATCCCAACTATAAATCAATTGGTCCATATCTGATTCTGAATCTGTTGTATCATTGGTCCAAACGACCCACTCCTCTCCAACTAAAATGCTATCCTTCTCAACTGACACTGCTGCCTGAGGACGTAGGTTAACGACTGTAATATTGACTAAAGCAAAGGCGGAATCACCGTCATTATCAGTGACATGGAATCGAATTGTCTTATTTCCTGAAAGTGACCAATGGTGGGTTATGCTGGCTCCAACATAATCACAATCATCTTGAGCGTCACCATTTTCATCAAAATCGATTTCAAAATCAACATCCCAGCAAACCACCAACGATTCAACATCTGAGGCTGTGTCGTTAAAGACTCCAGTTAATGAGAACTCACGGTCCTCTCCTACAGGCATCTGATTGTCAAATTGGCGCACTTCAGGTGGTAAGTTTTTCACTTGAACCCAGCCATTCACAACATTACTGCTTTCGCCATCATCATCAAGAACTTCCATGGCAATTACATGAGTTCCTGCCTCAGTCCAACTAACATTAATGTTCGAAGTTTCGCCTATAGTCTCAACATACCAATTTGGGTCTATGTCGCGGTCTGGTTGCCACCCCCAGGATAGACTATCCATATCATTGAGAGAATCATGAACTGTTCCTTTCAGTGTGACTACTTGGTCTTCATTCACTTGCCAGATAGCAGGGATTCTATCATCAGTCATTTCCACATCCCCATCCCACATGGTCATCGTTGCATCGCTAGGGCCGATATTTGTGACAACCAAATTGAAATCACCTGTAGTGACTGCACCATCATCATCTTGAACCATGACTTGAACTGTGAAAATCCCCTCTTCCATCGGGGTTACCTCACAGGTAGGTGAAACTTGAACTCCACTCTCACACTCATAGGCTTCTCCATCTGAGCGTGTAGGCAATTGCCAAAGGAAATCTACTGGTGCTTCATTATTCAGGGTATCAAGGTCACCTGAATCTGTAGCAAAAAATAACACCGATGATTCAACAGGAATTGATAGTACACTATATTGTGCAGAGATATTTACCCACGGTGCCCGGTTTAGAATTTCAATATCAACAAAGGTTGAATCCTGATCATTCTCATCATCAGTTACCGTGAGCCATACTCGATATATGCCATCATCTGACCAACTCATGTTCTCAAGCAAACAATCTTCTTCCTCAAATGTTTCATTGGTTGCTATTGATGTTTCAACCACGAATGTGCATACAGGGATGCCGCCATCTAAGTCAGCACTATTCCTTGCATCAAAATGAATGTTTGCCAATGTCTTAGTTGCTGGTGGTTGAATTAAGTCAGCATTTGGAAGAGTGCCAATGAACATATCAAAAGTATCAATGTCGTTAGATTGATTTTGGTCACCGGCCATCACACCATCTGGGTCAACTTCAAAAGAAATTGTGACTACTCCAATCGCTTGATTGGATGGGACATTCCAAGACGCCTGTACCCATCCAGTACCTAATCCAGGTATTGCAGAAACTGATGAACGGCTCGTGGTACCGTCAGGTCCAGTTACAAGTAGTTCCGTAGCAGGACCGACCAAAATACCAAGATTTTCTACCGGTATTGAAAAGATTAGTGAATCTCCCGGCACAGCATTATAACCGACCATTGGATTCAAAATGACAACCGTTCCATCCCTAGTTCTCTCAACTGAAACTCCCTGCCCATTTGGCCTGTAATCTAACGTGACAATAGAATCATCTAGAGTAAAAGTATCCACGCCCACCTGCTTAGATGCGGAGACCCAAGCAATAATTCCGTGACTAGCCCAATCAAAATTAGTGGGGGATGGGTCAGTTGCATTACCCGTATTGAATTCAATGAAAGCAGAACCGTTAGCTGCTGTGGTTAGGGAATGCGAAACACTAGATGCTTCGTACCTCCACTCCAATGCTTGCCCTGAAACTGCTAAACCAGCGGGATTAGTTACATTTACCCAAGCCCCAAGTGGTACATCTAGAATCCATGCTGGGCTTTCCAACTCTACATCCAAATTAACTTGGCGTGTTTGAGGAGTATGTGTTTTCAACTTGAAATCGATTTCTAGACCCATTTCAATCGCTATGTGGCGCCACGCATCGTTGCCGACAGCGGGGCAGTACCACTGGAATCCATCTGGAGTGCCATTGGAGTCGTACGAGGTTACGTTGTAAGAGCCTGCGCACCCTGACCCGTAAGGAACGTTAGGATTACCATAGGCCACAACAGCGTGACCACTTGTTGCTTGGTTCACAGTGTCATCGGGGATGGCGAAGTAATCTGACTGTCCAGCCCAAGTTACCGTGTTGGTGTAACTGTTGGTCCAAGTCTCACCAACCTTGAGTGGGAAGTCATACTGCTCTCGGGGAGGGCTGTATTCATTGGTGATAATCATCTGGCCGATATCAACGTTGAAGATGAATACCTGAAACGTGACATCTATGTCCATAGTCATCTCAATGGTTGCGAGGTCACTCACTCTGATGAAGTCGGTCTGGTCATAGTCAACCTCAAGGTCCCCGTTATTACCATCCAAGTTGACGTTATTAGCCTCAAACAGTGCGTGGGAGCGTACCTTGTAGACCAGTGTACTCTGGTTTTCAACGGTCATGTACAAGATGTCTTCGACCCACATGTCAAGGTCTCCAGTTATTGTCTGAATGTTTGAAGAGACTCCATTGTTAGCCAGCAACGCCGCGACATCCATGTAACCATCATAAGTCCAAAGGTCATTTACTCTCCAAGAAGGAACGTCAACGTCGCCACCTGATGCCTTTGAGGTGACAGAGAATGAAGAAGGGCCCAACTGTTCCTCAAGTTCAGATGAATTTTGGGGTAAAATTGTTAGATTACTTGCAAGCAATAACAAGACCAAAAGTATTGCCGAATTCAAACGAAAACCATCAACGTTTTCTCTGCCCATGTAATGGGCAGGCTGTTTAGTGTTCATCAATGATGCCCTCAGATGAGTTCTACACGAAATATGTGGAATACAAATAAAACAGTTCAAAAAGTTAGTTATTAGCCGAAAAATGACCATAATCGTGCAATACTCAGTGCCATTGCACCGTACATCCAAACCACCATCAGCCGGCGAGTGAAAAGAGTGCTTGGGCGCCAGCCGGTGACACTTTCAAAAACCTCCTTGACAAACCAGCCTTCTTCATGCTCTTCAACAAGTTCCTCTCCCTTGAGTTGAACCTCCCAAGTAGTGAAAATACAAGTACGCTGGTTTAACCGCCAGTGAATACGTGTGAAAATTACGAAGGGAACATGAATAGCCCAAACTTGCCACCAAGGAATTGCCCAACCTACAGCAATGAAAATGAATACTATGAGATGAAGAAAACGCACTAACTTTGCCGCTATTGGCTTCATAAAAATCATCTCACAAAGAGAAGATTCGGTACGCTGCAACGAACCATCCAATATACATACAATATTCAGCAATACTGTTTACTTTATCTTGCGATGGAGAATATTTACCTAAGAGTAAGGACACGAAACGAAACACGAATCCAACTTGATCAATCTCGCCTGCATTAGGGTTTCCTCGTAACTTATGCTCCAAGGTAGTTAGAGCGCATATCCCATTATTTGTAACCCAATGAAATTTCATCAGAGGGACTAAAATTAGAAGTAAAATCCATGCCTTTGGCCAAGGGAGAAGCCATCCGATGCCTGTGAAAACAACTATACTACTATGGAACCATTTCACAAGTTCTGCGACCAATAGGTTGGTTTTCGGGATTTCAATATCCCCAAGAGAGTCAACTAACGACGCTTCCACCATGGACACCCGAGGGGGTTTTGTGTTATCAGCGAAACCCCTGAATCTTCTTTGATTATTGAAAATCAAAGTAGGTCAGCCAGTTCATCTTGAATGATTTGAACTGCTTCAAGAATCTCGTCCTTGTGACGGGCTCCAGTAATCACCATCTTACCGCTGCCGAAAATCAAACAGACAACTTTAGGGTAATCGAGTCTGTAAATTAGACCTGGGAATTGTTCTGGCTCATATTCAACCTTGTCAAATGGAAGGTGGAAAGTCAAATTGTTAAGGTTCAACCGGCGTGGTAATCCTCCAAGGGGATCGTCCGCCTTGACCTTACGAGTCACTATGTCCTCATCCTTGACCTCATCGTCAGTGGCCTGGCGGAGTACGAGTTGCTCATCCTTCTCATCACTAAGTTCTACGACGCTGATGTTATTGTCGTCAAAGCGAGCTTTGCCATCATATTGTTCAGGGTAGTGTAAAGCGTAAGTTGCAACCATGTTTTGGACTTCGATTTCAACATCCTTCAAATCCCAAGTCTCAATCCCAGCACCTCTAAGGTCGCCAATCATTCTCTCAATTCCGGTTTCAATATTTGCTTCGTTCTTTCCACCAGTACAAACTGCACGTCCAGAACGGAACATCAGGATTGCTAATTTCGGGTCAACTACTCGGTATACTACACCGGGAAACTGTTCCGGCTCATATTCACAATTCAGTTGAATTGCTATGTCTGGGAGATTCAATTCTTCTGCCACCCTTGTTGAGGCGACAACGTTGACAACTGTTAGGCGTTCTTCATCACTTACCATGAGCGCCGCCACCTGCCAACCCTATTTAAAGGGGTGGACGGCCTACTACATAAGTAACCATCAATTTTCCAATTGAAAAATCGATTTTCCTAGGAATTTTCAATTCGGACACTTGGAGCGCCAAAAGGAGTGACTAATACTCGTCCTCCTCGCATCTCAAGAGCGGCTGATGTCTCCTCTGGATTTGTTGTTAATGCAAGCATGCATCCACCCCCTCCAGCACCAGTCATCTTTGCTCCAAGGGATGAGCGCCTTGCAACCTCAACCATGTCATCAAGTTCTTTGCAGGATACTCCAACTCCCGCGAGTAGTTGGTGAGCTTCGTCCATTAATTGCCCAACCATTGTAAAATCACCATTAGAAAGTGCATCAACACCATTTCGAGCCAATTCACCCATACGAGATATATCAGTCATTTTTTCAGGATGTTTAGCCAATAGTTCTGCTAGCCCAGCAACCATATCTCCGGTAGGGGAATGAATCCCAGTGTATCCTACAACTAGCCATAAATCATTGACTGAAGGAGGAAGAGTCACTGAATGAACTTCCCAGTTCCTTTCACCCTCCGGTGTCTCCAAACTTCTTGTGTAACGCCACTCGCTGGATTGCTCTTTTTTGTCAGAGACAAATACACAACCCCCTAGGGTTGCAGTTGAGGTGTCAGTAGGAGAGGCTCTACCTGCTTGAGCCGCTGCCTCAGCAAGATGGGAAAGTGCAGAAATTTTCTCTGGGTCGAGCGGTTGTCCGATAGTTGACAGCATTGCTGCGCTACAAGCAGATGACAAGGCCGCAGATGAACCAAGGCCTGCGGCGGGAAACAATTCGCTGTTGATCTGGATAGAGTAATTTTGCGAATCATCGCCTAAAATAGCGTTTTTCAAATATGCTATGTGGGGATGGCGACTAGTATCTAGTGGGTAACCATCAATTTTCCAATCACCTTTACATGGCTCTAATGAAACGCTAACCCTAGCATCAATTGCAATCGCGAGAGCGGGTTCCCCGTAGACCACCGCATGTTCTCCGAACAGTATCGCCTTACCTGCGGCCGAGGCGGTCACCATGATAGGCCGGTGAGTGGTACGCCCATTAGCGATTGGGTGGCGGCGGTTGTTTCAAGGCCAAACCTCCCTTCGTCATAACCGGCCAAAGTCAGGTAGTCAGAGTTGAGAAGATGGAACACCCACTGTTGCTCAATTATTCAGGAATTCCTGGCTGGATGATTTTACTAATTATTGGTGGGGGCTCACTAGGTATTTTCCTCTACCAAGTGCAAAAGGCAACACGACTGGTGATGGTTGGCGCTAGCGACAATCGTTTCGACTCATGGGGCGTGCGCTCCAAAGAAGTGCTGAGTGGCTGGCTTGGTCAGAAAAGGGTGCTTAGGGAAAAAGTCGTAGGAACAATGCATGTGATGATGTTCTGGGGATTCTTGATGCTTGGAAGTGATATGTTTGATTTGGCAACAGCCAATTACTTTTCAACAAAAATCCTACCAGCAATCCTACTTGGACCATGGAATGGCATGGTTGAATTTGGATATTTCATTGCTCTGCTAGGATGTGTCGCTGCATTCCTCCGCAGAACGGTATTCACCCCTGAGATGTTGAAAGGACAATCACAACTTGAAGGAAATTTCATCTTATTCCTTATTTTCACAATCACTAGTACCTCATTTATCATTGAATCAATGGAATCCCCATCTCAAAAGTGGGAGCCTATTGGCGCATGGGTAGCAGGATTAGGATTCTCATCAAGTGTAGTCATTGGAGCTTACTGGGCTCACATGATAGCGATTTCATCCTTCCTCATTCTCATCCCATTATCCAAACATATGCACCTTGTGATGGCTTTCCCTAACGTGTTTTTCCACGACACTGAACCAATGGCTAAGATGCTACCAATGGCAATTTCTGAAACCGGCAAAGCAGTACCACTTGAGGACCTTGAGATTGAGACTTTTGGAGCTAGCGAATACAGCCAATTGACCTGGCGGCAGTTGATTGATGGATGGGCTTGTACCACCTGTGTTCGTTGCCAAGATGTGTGTCCGGCTTACGAATCGGGGAAATCTCTCAACCCAATGACAATTGTTCACAATGTGAGAGATTATGCTAACGAGTACGCACCTATTCTTCTCAAAGGGGAAACTCCTGATGAGAGTATTATTGCTCGTTTCACCCCAGAAGCAATTTGGGCTTGTACTACTTGTCACGCCTGTGTTGATGCTTGCCCTGTCTACATTGAACATGTGCCAAAATTAACTGAAGCACGCCGTCATCTGATGATGGAAGCGATGGATTACCCAGAGGAATTCAATGTCGCTCTTGGAAATCTAGAAACCAATTCTAATCCGTATGGATTTGGCGCTCATGAACGCGCTGATTGGGCTGAAGGGTTAGACATCAAGATCGGTGAGAAAGCCGAATACATCTACTTCGTCGGCTGCGCCGCATCATTTGATGAGCGTAATCAAAAAGTTGCCCGCGCCACTATTTCTCTACTCAACAAAGCGGGAGTAGACGTTGGAATCCTTGGTATGGAAGAAGGATGCTCCGGTGACCCTGCTCGGCGCATGGGCAATGAATACCTGTTCCAAATGATGGCAGAAATGAATGTCGCCACATTCAAAGAAATGGGTGTAAAGAGAATTATTGCTTCATGCCCACACTGCTTCCACACGCTTGGAAAAGAGTACAAAGATTTCGGCGCTGAAGACTTAGAAGTGCTACACCACAGCGAGATTCTTGCACTTCTGCAAAAAGAAGGTAAGTTACCTCAGATGGAAGAAAGTGAACGCAACATCACTTACCATGACCCTTGTTACCTCGGGAGAATCGGTGGTGTACTTGAGGAGCCACGTTCTGTAATCGGTGGAGTTGATGTTGAGGTTGAAAGGCATGGTCAAGATTCATTCTGTTGTGGAGCAGGTGGCGCCCAAATGTGGTTAGAAGAAGACCCAGACAAGCGAGTTAACGAGATTCGCGCCAAAGAGTTGGCTGACACCGGTTGTGACACAGTAGCAGTCGGTTGCCCCTTCTGTTCTGTGATGGTTGACGATGGACTGAAATCCATTGGCAAAGAAATGGAAGTGATGGATGTCGCTGAACTCCTTTGGGAGCAGATTCAAGCCAAAGACAAGGAAATACAAGCAACCGTGTCGGCAGCAGAGTGAAAGTGATTAGCCAACTTCACCCCAACTTTCAGATATCGACTCCAATGCATGAGTTGAAAGCATAATTCCCCAAACCAGTACCATGGCACAACTGGTAATCGGCGGCGGTTGCTTCTGGTGTGTAGAGGGCGGGCTCAATAATCTGCGAGGAGTTTCTGAGGTCATCCCAGGTTATTCAGGTGGTGAAACTCAAGACCCAACCTATCAACAGGTTTGCTCAGGAAAAACTGGCCATGCTGAAGTTGTAAGAGTTACATTTGACGAACAGGTCATCCCTCTCAACACCTTACTTGAGGTATTCTTCACTTTACATGACCCGACCCAACTCAACCGTCAAGGTGCAGATATTGGTACTCAATACCGAAGTGTCATCTTCACTTCTGATGAACAACAGAGAATTACCTCTGAACAAGTAATTGAACAATGTCAAGCGAATTTTGACAATGAAATTGTGACTGAGATTTCACCTCTGGGACATCTTTACATTGCTGAAGATTATCATCATGATTACTACGCTAATAACCCAAATAATCCGTATTGCTTAGCGGTGGTAGGCCCTAAAGTTGCTAAGGCTAAAGCGAAGCATGCATCGCTATATTGAGCTGAAGTATAACTTAGATGACAGAAAATAAATCACGTGCTTCAAATCAGTAAAAATTCAGGAATGATGGCCACATAGAACCATCGCCTTCAAAACCAATCGCCACCACCCAGTATCATGTCTGAAGAAACATATACCGTTGCCGGCAAAAGTATGCCAGAAATCTCGATTGCTGTTGGGTTAATTTTCACCCTGTGGGGTGTAGCGGCCTATGTCATGAGTGACATGGCAAGTTTGACGGCAATGATTCCATTGTTCGTTGGAGGGCCAATTGGAGCCATGGGGCTCTTGTCACAATTGAAGCCTGAGAAGAGAAAGGCATTCATGCACGTCTCGGCGGTGTTTGGAGTCCTTTGTGCCCTTGGTGGTCTACGTTTACCTATGGTCATCATGGATGATGGGAGCAGTACTCTGCTCATCGCTTCCCATACCATTCTCTTGGTGCTTGGTAGTGTCTACACCTATCTCTGTGTTCAATCATTTATTTGGATTCGCAAACAACGTGAAGCTAACGAAGCATAGAACCATACAGTGATTACCACAAATCACTAGTGCTGGTCATTTGTTCAGATAGGCCCCAAAGTTTAGCGGCATCTTCGTCTCTTTTTGCGGCCTTTGACAACTTTCCTGGCTTGCAATTGTATAGGTATTCGCCATTATGCTTGCGAGCCGCCTCAGATGTGGCGAGCCATACGATTGTTTCAGCTCCTTTGCTATCACGGCGCTGAACCGGCCAAGTCAAGAACATCACCAATCGGCCGATTAAGCCATTGTTTCTAGAAAATCCAGTATTGACAAAGCCTGGGTGAATGCAATTTGCTGTAACATCAGTCCCAGACAATTTGCGTGCCAATTCCTTGGTGAATAGAATATTTGCCAACTTTGATTGACAGTAGGTAGACCAACCACCCATACTTCCTCGTTTATCATATTGTAAATCGTCCCACCTCATTTTCCCTGGTCTGTGTGCTTCACTGGCAGTAGAAATCACCCGAGCTGCTGGGGAAGACATTAGTTGGTCTTTCAGAAGACTCGTGAGCAAAAAGTAAGCATTGTGATTGAGTGCCCAAGTACGTTCAAATCCTGCTGGCGTCTTGATATTCTTAGTGAAAATCGCTCCAGCATTATTGACTAATACGTCAAGTTGTGAATGCTGACTTTTGACACGCTCGGCAAGAGCGCGGATTTCATCCTGCTCTAGTAAGTTACAGACTTCGCCTGAAATCGGGCCACAGCCATCAATGGCCTTAGCCTCTGAAATTACTTCATCAATCCTTGATTGGTCGCGACCAACCACAATCATAGTAGCACCAGATGGCGCCATTCCATGAACCACTTTTCTGCCGATACCTCGGGTTGCGCCAGTTATCAGCACCACTTTGCCTTCCATATTGGCAACGCCTGCACCGGCGTTGGACCCCTTAACCATGAACATGGCCTGTTGGAGGGGGTTAAAACCATGTGTTGTGAGCGACCCGCCGAGAATGATAGGATGGGACTGAGAGTTCACGATACTCGTCGCCGCAAGAAAGTTGATTTCACGACTATTGAACCGGGTAAAGTTCGGATGTATGTCTGTGGAATCACTCCTTATTCACCTTCACATCTTGGCCACGCTCGCTGTTATGTTTCCTTTGATATAATTCATCGCTGGCTAGAATCGAAAGGATACGATGTGACTTATGTTCAGAACTTCACTGATGTTGATGATAAAATAATCAATATCGCTAACGAGGAAGGTATAGATTTCACTGAAGTAGCGGAGCGCAATATTGAAGATTATTTGTCTGCAATGGATGCGATGAATGTACTACGCGCCGACCATTATCCTAGAGTTACTGAAACCATAGATGGGATCATCTCAATGGTTGAAATCCTTTTAGAAAAAGAACACGCTTACATCGGCGACGATGGAGTCTATTTCCATGTAGAATCAGCACCTGAAAAGTATGGACTTTTGACCGGGCAGAACATTGAGGCTGTTCGGGCAGGAGCAAGTGGCAGAGTAGGTGGCACTGGAAGTGGAAAACGTGACCACAAGGATTTCGCATTGTGGAAACTTGCTAAACCAGGAGAACCACAGTGGCCTAGCCCATGGGGAGCTGGTAGACCTGGGTGGCACATTGAATGCAGTGCCATGAGTTTGCAGTTCTTCGGAGAACAATTTGATATTCATGGCGGTGGAGAAGATTTGCGGTTCCCGCACCACGAAGCGGAAATCTTCCAATCAGAATGTTGTACTGGAATCTCACCTCTAGTTCATCACTGGATGCACAATGGTTTCGTCAATGTAGATGGTGAGAAAATGTCGAAATCTCTTGGTAATTTCTGGACTATTACAGATGCATTGCAAAACTTTGAGCCGTTGGTGTTGCGTCATGCACTTCTCAATGCTCATTACCGTAATCCAATTGATTTATCAGAGCAATTTCTTGAGGATGGAAAGCGAAGTCAAGCAAAACTTGAGGATGCATATCATGATGCATTAACCGTCTGGGATGAGGTAAAGCATAACCAAATTGTCAAATTACCACGACCTGAACTTGGAAGTGATGGATTAGCCCACACGTTAGGTATGCTCGAAAAGTTAGGCGAACAATGTGCGGTGGCGATGGACGACGATTTCAACACCCGTGAAGCACTTGCGAGGATTAACGCCGCCATTCGTGAGATTTCAAAGATGCTAAACTCAGGACTTCCAGATGATGACCGTGTAGCATTCGGATATTACGCGGTTGAGTGGTTAGAAGAATTCGCAGGCAAAGCACTTGGACTTCTGCCAACTCGTGAGCAAGCATTGTTGGGGCCGCCTGATGACCCGCGCAGGACTGAATTGGCACCTAAAGTTGGAGAGTTGCTCATCAAGAGAGCAGCGGCTAGAGAAGCAAAGGATTGGCCAGCCGCTGATGCCATCCGAGACGAATTAGCGGCGCTAGGAATCACGGTTCAAGATACTGCAGATGGACCGGTTTGGAAAATTAATGATTGAACACCAAACTTTTGAATTCGTTCAACAACTAGAATCGTCTGATGAACGAGCTTGCTCGTAAGATTCAATGAATTCATCCATCGGACAATCGGAAATCAGTTGTCCCAACGTTTGTATTGGTATTTTCGCGGAGTTTGTAAAACGCAAACAAGATTTCCCCATATTTGGTTTAACACCTAATTCTGTAAATGCATCAAGCAGGAGTTGATGCTGGTCTTGATTTTGGTACACCGACATCATGTAAAGAGAAAGATGGCGTTTCTGGGCAGCAAGAGCACAGAACATCAGTGGTTCGCCATTGTATGTCTCAGGATAGACCTCTAGGGGCACCTCATAGGAAAGCATACCCCAGGTTGTTGATTCAACATAACCATCGGGAAGATTGTCAAGAATCATCTGCCGAACCTCCAAGAATGACTCTTTTCGGTTTTCTGGCAATTTGGATAGATATTCTTCAACCGTGTCGGCTTGAATACTAACCATATTATTGCGGAGTCTGCTAAATGCTTTCAGGGTTTTCTAACCAGCATCCAAAGCGAAGCAGCAGAACCTAGTATCACAGTCAATGCAACGAACATCATTATCCAATAAACAGGTGAAGTTGGGTCGAGAAGAGACGAAAAGAGATCACTCTCTGGATCGGTGAAACCTGTATCATCTTGTACGCAGGCCATCTCAGTGCACACCCACTCTTCTTCAACACAAACACAGGTATTGCACCCTTCGTCTGTCAATTTTGTGTCACCCTCGTTGCACTGGGCCACCACTACTTCCCCGCCGTTACCATCGTCTGGAGGGTCTGGAATAACCGGGTCTGTGTCAGGCGGTGTGAAAGTCTCACTGCGGTTACCATTGGCATCAAAATCAACATCATAATAGCGTGTGTAAAGGTCAATTGTACCTTTGCTGTTGAACGGAGAAGAACGATTTAGCACATCGAAATATCGGTCATCACCATAGGTGAAAATTGGGTCAAGAGGTATTTCACCTAATGTTGAATATGATTGGTCAAGCCATGCGTTGAACTCTTCCCATGTACGGGTATTTTTACCCCACTCATCAAACATTTCTTGACGGTCATAACGCATCGCTTTTGTCAGAGTTTCTTCAAGTGAAGAGAACGACTGTGCACCATCTTCCATACTATCATAAGTGATGTCAACGGCCTTTTGGAAACCGTCACCATTCACCAATTCGTGGTCTTCGCCATTGATGGCTTGCATCATATCAACATCGCCGAAGACTGCTAATCCACCAACTGTAACCAATCTAATGTCAGGGTCAATGGCTTCTATCATTGTGCGATATGGGTCTTCCGCAATATTGTCAACAACTAGGAAATCTGCTTCTAACCCATTTTGGATTCTACCAACATAATTGTTCCACTTAATTGCGTCAGCAGGGTTGCTTGTAACCATCTGCACAAGTTCGTAATCGCTGAATGTACCACCCATTTTATTCTGATTCCACCAATCAGCCATCTTCAATTCATGAAGGGGATTCTTTGCCCCAGATGGGCCCCAGTCAGGCGCTAATGTAATTCGCACACCAGCATCCTTTGCCAAGTCAGGGTGTGCGGTGTCGCCGTAAAGCAACATGTTCGACATCGGCGACCATACAAGCGTTGCATCTACTGCTGCCATGTCAGCAAACTCAGATTCACGAAGAGGAACACCATGAATCAGGACTGTTTCTCTGAACAACAATCCTTGGTCTTTGAGAAGTTGAAATTCATTCAAAGATGAGCCGTCAACGCCTTCAGCAACGTGTACAAACCATCCATCAAGTGAGCCGTCTTCGTGGTCTTCAATCAGATGAGACCCGTCGTAATCAGGGTCGTATGCAGCATCACAGACGGCGCAAGTTTTCATATTGTCTTCACCAAAATTGTAGTGTTCAACATTACGCGCTAAGATGCTATCCCAAGAATCACCTGAACTTGATGGCCCACCTTGAATGGCTGTTGTCCCACCAACTATTGACCTCACTTCAGCGTACTTGACTGCTTCATCCGAAAGTCCCCAACGGTCACCCTGCAACATGAAAACTTTCGGCCAAGATACTTCTGGTTTGTAATTTGAATTATCTTTCCACTGGTAACGATTGGTGTAGAATTGGCCGTTTTGAGGCGTGTAATCCCACAGTGGAAGGTAGTTGTAATGGTAGTGATTGTGCAAGTCAATTAATCCTGGAAAAATGGTTCCTTCGGTTTCGTAAACTGGCACTCCTTCAAGATTGAGATGGGAGGGTGTCGGACCACTCCAAACCGCAACAATTGTGCCATCAACAACGTAGATATGTCCATCGTTTAGCACCCCTTGTTCTGAGGTCATTGTAACTACTCTACCTGTCAAAACATACGAACCTTCGTGCATGTGATCGCGTGGAGTGTAACAAGAGCCTTGTCGCTGAGTTCCCTGAGGCCATTCTTGGTCGTTAGCTAACCCGGGGGTTGGACTACCTACCTTACCCCATGAGCCATCGCTAAATCGGCCGTATGAAACATCGTAATCCGAATCAAGTTCAGCAAATGAAAAACTATCCATCACCGCATCATATTGATTTGAAAGTTGGATGGTGTCACCATCAAAGTAACTGAATTCAATACCAGTTTTATCGCGGTAAAACACTATTCTTTCGTCCGGTGTAATGTTGGTGTTCCAGCCAATTGAGCACGGTGGTGAGCCACCATTAGGATCGTCATCAAGCCACCAACCTCCGATATTGACTGTTGCATCGGTAGGATTCCACAATTCAATGAATTGGTCAGAAGATGAGCCAAACTTGCCATCACCATTCCAATCGGTTCCGTTGTAATCCTCTCCGCTTGGGCTGACCAAAATTTCAGAGATGATAATGTGGTCGTGCACTGCATCCCCAGACACGTGAGCAACACTGGATGGTGAGAGTGGAGTCAAGGCCGCTAGCATCAACGCGCATAGCAAAAGTGGGAGCAGTCGGCCTCTCATGTCTTTACCACCCTACTCACCACTTCATAATCGCTCTTACTACCTGCAAACAGCAATCATCTGCTATTATGCGAAAATAAGACATTTTGTGATTTAATGCCTAAAGGCATTCGCGCGTCAGTCACAAATAGGCGGGGCGGCTCGGATTGTTTGATGAGTAGTAGCAAAGGAGCAGCGATTTCACGGCTAACCAGCCGTAGCGTACTCATCAGCCTGATTATTTTGACTCAACTTTTCGCCGGTTGCTTAGGCGGTGATGATAGTCCAGCCAACCCAACAGGGCCACCTGACTGGTCAGCCGGATTCACATACATTGACGACCCTGCAACTCTTGATTTAGCAGCAGATTTTGATGTAGTAAGTCCAGACCTTTCACTCAGTGTGGGTGAATGGGATGCCAACAGTGAGCAATGGCTTAACCGCAGTGTTTGGGGTAATGCTTCTTGGGGCGTTTTTGACAAAACCTACGGCGGCAACTGTTGCGAGCACTATCTTGCCGCCACCGAATGGGGCTGGCTGCTCAACTTCGGTGGTGAATATCCAACTTGGTCAGAAGACAGAGGCCACACTTGGCAAGACTGGAAACCAACAGTGCTGACCCAATTTGGTTGCAGGACTCCAAAGTACACAGTGCCTGGACAAGAAGGACTTGGAGAAGGCAGTATTGTGCAAACCACAACTGGTGATATCATCTCAATGGGTTGGTTCCCTTACCCTTCAAGCAGTGGAGGAGACCAGTTCTACGCCTTCCTATGGGATGGGGATAGTGAATCTTGGTCGTGGTGCTACAACCGGTTAACCGAGCCGTTCTATGACCGTTCTTGGCAGGTTGAGGTTGTTGGACCAATTTCTAGTAACATTGGCAGTGGCGACTGGGCGAGCCTAGTTATCAGCAATTTCTGGCATCAATCGTCAAATCGCGGTGGCCAAATCAGTGTAGATGGACTGAACTACTACTACTTCGAGTTCCCAGATAAGAATGCAAATCTTGACGTGGAAACTGTTGACTTGAAATTTGATAATTTGACAGCAGCATGGGATTTCACCAAACCACACAAGGAGATGCGGGCTTTCCCGGTCCCTTCAGGTGGGCTTTATTTCCCGAGTTTCTTTGATGATGGCGGGGATGCTTGGCTAGACACTTCGCTTGACTGGTGGAGAGCTGAGACTGCTGAGGCAAACAGTTTGCCAAGCGAGTATTGCTCATTTGATTCGTCTGCTGCACTTCACTGTGTGACTAAGGAAGGGGTGATTTTGACTCACCAAGTTTCGTGGGATGGTGGAGAGAATTGGACAAACCAGACCTACAATTTGACTGGGGTCGCTGACTCGATTGAGGAGTGGGAGTTCCACGCTAATGGTGAGCACGACCTGTTCGTTCTCAATGTCAGATACCAGAGTGCGGTTGGACCGGACATTGATGTTGCTTGGCATGTCAGAGGTTATTCAGAATCGCTTCAGCCTGATACCTTGACTTACCTTGGTCAAGGTAATCTTGATTCTACTAGTGGGGCTGGTAATGATATCCGCTTTGATTTCGCTAGTATGGGGATAATGGCTGATGGTGGGGCTTTCATCGC
>DTUF01000036.1 GCA_012964335.1 Candidatus Poseidoniales archaeon
GAAATTTCAGCAATCCCACAGATTGCTTCAGCATAAGCGCCAGCCAAATTTGCCCGGCTTGCTAATGTCCTAACAATGTCTGCATCGCTGTTGGCTAGTAACGGCGATAATTCATCAGCCGTCAGAGTTCTTGGGTCAACTTGTGCTGGCGGAAATTCATAGTTTTCACCTCGCTTCAAAACTCGCTTAGCGTATTTCACATTGGTCAATGGCTGAATAATGACTCCTTCTGAGTCAAGAAGCAATACATTCCCATCGCGAAACATCTCAATAACTAGACTTCGTAGTCCATCTCTAGTCTCAAAATCAAGAGTTATAATACGGTCAAAAGCGTGTTGTCGCACATCAACAAAACGACCATTCATCAGGTGTTTGCGCATCAGCATTGAGAAAGAAGAGGGGTTTGGAGGCATTGGTCTGTCGCGTCTTGAGAGATAGATTCTCTTACCACGAACAACTACCAGATCAATCTGGGCTTCCTCCTTCGGGTTGAGCCTGAGCACCACTTGTTCCCAATGTGGATGATACGATTTTCGGGCTCTCGAACCAATGTATGGGCGAAGTTCAGCGACAATTCTTGCGACATCAAAACTGCTCATCTGTCCTTTCATGTCATCACCTTCCCTTGCTGTTGGCCACCGGGTGTCAATTACCACCCCAGCGCCGACCCTTCATCAAATACCCCATTGATTTACCAATTTTTACAGCCATAGGCTGATAGGCGACTCAACCTTCGCGCGGGCATGGCTGGAATCTTGTTGCTAGGAACGGTAGTAGTCGTTATTGTACTGTTAATGCTAATTTTTTGGATAATTAGTGCATACAATCGTATGGTTGACTTGCGCAATGAAGTTGAAAATCAGTATCAAAATTTAGAGACACAAATAGGAGTCAAAGACCAGAAGATTGCATTTGTTGAAGAAACCGATTTAGCTCAATTAGGATTGGAGTCATCGGTATATGACAAGATTATTGATGCGCGCAAACAGTTTGCATCCGCCAAGAGTAGTGGTAACAGAGCCGATATGATGGCAGCAAATGGCCTATTGGATTCAGTAATTCCACAGGTTCTTGCATTTGCAGAAGATAACCCTGAATTGACCTCTCACCATGTATTGGTTGCTGGTCTTGAAGAAGGTGTTCAAGCAATAGCAAAGATGGCAAATGAAGTTGAGGAATACAATCAAGCAGCAAAGAATTACAACACTGTAACTGAGATGTTCCCCACCCTACTAGTTGCACGTATGTTCGGATTTGAGCGGGCTGACTTGTTTGATATATATTCTAGAGAACAAGTTGAACAGATGTTTGATAGAAGGGCAAGTTTAGGCAGTTTTGTTGAGTCAAAGAAATCCGATGCAGATTTGAAGACTGAGGAATTAAAGGATGAAATCGCTGCTATTGAGGCTGAAACCGAATTGATGAAGGCAAAGGCCGAATTAGCTGCATTGAAAGAGAAAATGGCTGAGGATGAGTGATTATACTGCTGCTACCATTAACATAATGCTACTGAGTATGAGGAAAGCGCTTGCACCATATCGGCTGATCGTTGAAGACTTAGCCTTCAGAACTGAAAACTCAGTTCCTTTTTGGATGACTGCATGTCGACGAGGTGCATCTTCTCCAACTGCCACTAATGTGTGATGAACTCTGCTAGCATTTTCTGAAACAGTCCCTCTTGGTATCTCATCGTGAGGTCGACTTTTGACGCGTGCCATTGTGTATACTGGGTCACCTAATTGTAATCCGTACAACACCCATCTGTGCCTTTGAACATCACCTTTAGTGTAGAGGTTATTCCCCCCTCTACTACCCGGGCTATCCTTCTCCCAAATTGCGCCCCCAAAAGATGAATCTCTGAATGTAGGTAGGTCAACAATTAATCCACCACTACCATCATGCAGGAGGAAAGGAGAGGTCCCTCCTTTATCACGAATTGACTTCCATGCACATTTTGTTCTTGTATGCCACTTTCCATCTTTATCTTGGTATCTCTCTTGCCAGCAATGGTATACACTGTATGTCCACATCCATCCAACAAGATTGTCAAAAGTCCAACTAGAATCACGATAGTTGTCTACATGTACTGTCTCTAAAGGCTCAAATGATGCTGGTCTAACTTGACCAACCAACTCATTATGACCCGCATCAATGAATTTTACAATTGAAGTCACTGTATCCCATGCTTCCATTACTCTCTTATTTTGGAAATAAGAGATAGTGACGGAAGCAGCCCCAATTACTAGTCCAGCCAATAAGAATGGCATTGTTGATTGCCGCGCTTCCCCTGCTGGGAAGGAAAGCCAAACCCCTGTGAGAAACATTACCGCGAATGTATGGAATAGGAATCGAGCTGTGATTTGTGGTGGTGTAGTATTGTATAATGCGCGGTATCGGTGATGTCGTGGGTGTTCACCAAAAATCATCTCTTGTGAATTAATAGTGTCAGCCTTTTTGAGAACTTTTTTCATCTGTTCATATGCTTCTGTTTCAGTAGAAAATCTCTTATCTTCTTCACCATCAGTATAGGTGACCCATTCTTCGCCATCTTCTTTGACCTGTATATCAGGGCCATCCTGCTCATAGCGAGCCAGAGGGTCAGGTAGCCATGCACTTACTTTTTCATTCCATTCCACTCTATCTAAATGCCAATCTGAAGGGTTCATTGGTGGTAATGGCGGCACAGACCATGTACCACTTTGGCTACTGTCTGGCAACATGCCTTTCATCATATTATTGAATGGATTCGGGCTAGCAAAACCGAGAATTAATAATCCGATTGAACCATAAATGAGTGGTTCTGCTTGAAAGGAAATAATGCTGGTCATTACTCCAAAGCCAAGGGCAAGCGCCCCAAACCCCCAAATTATCCAAGTTACAACGGAACTAGGCCATGTCCAACAGAAGTTTTTCGGAAGCAGTGGTTTTTCCTCTGCATTTTCATCCTCAGCAGTAGGTCCATCAACAATATTTGACAGATTTTCATTATTTTCTTCCATTTTCCCTTCCCGCCTTGACCTTTGGTGAACTTCACAATCCTTCATGGTGTCGTAAGTTTCCAAAACGAATTTAATTGTTCAATATCTCCTGCCCTTTTGTGAGCGAGAAGATGAGATAGTGTTTGGTCGACCTTGAGAATTGGGTGGGCATCAGGAGTGTCATCGTAAGCGTAGTCTGCAATTAGAGTGATTTCACTCATTCCATTTTTCACCGCATCTAATACCCTAGCGTGCCTAGCCCTTCTATGTGTGAGGTAGCGGTTCAGTAGTTTCTCTGGAACAGGGGAAAGAGGCCCATGTGCAGGTAATAGAATAGGGGGTTTCAAGTCACGTAATCTCTCAAGACTAGAGAGATATTTGTCCATGTCACCATCACTCGGAGGCACTAGGATTGTACCCACCATCACAGCCATATCTCCAGAAATAATGCCCACTTCATTTGATAGGCAAATATGTCCAGGGCAGTGGCCAGGTGTTTCCAAAACATTCCATTTTCTGCCACTCAAGGTGAATGAATCACCCTCCTTCAACACCTTGTCGGTATTACAAGGTGGAATCACGGTGTGAGTCTCTGCAGTTGCCCAAATCGGTGCTTGGTAGATTTCTGAAATCCTAGCCAAATCACCTATATGGTCTGGATGGCGATGAGTGAAAATGGTGGCAATGACTTTGCTACCACGGGATTGTGCTGCTCGGATTCTTCGCTCTAGATATGCAAGTCCATCATCGGATTTTGCTGCTGGGTCAACGACTACTAGGTCGCCCCCCATATCTCCAATGATGTAGCAATTAGTGTGGGTGGCAGGAGGTAGTGTGTGGGTAGAAAGCGGCACACATTCAACGCTAGGGGCGAACTCTATCCGATGTTCACCATGAGGTGGATTTTCAGACATTGTTGATGTAGCCGATTCAATATCTCCTCTAGATTTCTCTAGAGATGCAATCATATCACGAAGAAGAGTAATTTGAGGAGGTGGAATTCTCATTTCACTATTATTCCAAGCATCAAGTGCTTGCATTGGAGTTAACCAACGAAATTCATCAAATTCGCTTCGCCCTCTGGGGAGTCTTGGTTCTGGTGGATTTGAGTCATGTAGGTGGAAGAAGCGATTAGTAAACCGAATTGGAGCGAGAGGAGGCGTAGTTCTGATTGAGATTATTTTGAATCCCTTAGAATTTGCACTAAGGTCACCTCGCTTTACGCTAGGATACCAATTTTCGCCATTTTCTATTACTTCATCTCGTACATTGTCGTCAACAATTACAATGCCTTCTTCACTATTCGTCCAACCTACTTCTTCTACCATTTCCCGCATTAAAGCGGCAAGGGCAGCACCATCCTCATCAGGTGATAACTGGGATAAATCATCAGCAGCAACGCGGTCATATCGAGTCACACCGCCTCCTGGGAAGGCCCAGAAATCAGGAAATGATGGCATTTGGGAAACTCTGTGACAAAATAGGATTTCAGCCCCGTCATCACTATCACGTGTAATCACTAGAGATGCAGCAGGTCGTATCCGTGGGTCTGTCATTTCAGGCATCACGAATCCTTCGGGTACCTCACTCATCAGACTGCCCACGTTACCCCTCGCTTGAAATCTCTTGCACGTCTCCGAGTCAACATGAGCAGGGCTGACCCCATCGCTCCACTTCTCGAAGAGATTGAAAAAGAGAGAAGGAGAAAGGCAATCACATCACGAATTGCAAGAATTTCTCTTGCATGGTTCATGATTCTCTTGATGATTGGTTGGGTGTCAAAATACGCCTATCGATTAGTCTAATCAATCGGCTCAAATTTAGGCTTTTACAAAGCCAGTTTTAACCGCTCATCTCAATTCACATCAATGATTATTGTGGGGCAAGATACTTGCGTAAATGCGTGGTCGATATGCATATGCGAGTGAAGGCCTTGTTGATGTGCATCCTAGTATCATCGTTTTCACTTTCAGGTTGTTTCGGTAATGATACGCCTCCGGCGGCGCCGGACGAACCTTCTGATTCCGGCGGTATCTTTGTGACGGGGGCTGATGGTATGCCCGTTGATGTTGAACCACTACCTTTGATTTTCAACTTCAGTGATGTTGGTGAAGATGCACCTGAACCAAGTATTGGTGTCACATCCAGTGGTTGCGTTTTCTTCATTGCCCTTGAGAAAGTCATGCGTTCTTGTGATTATGGCGAATCATGGGAGGACGTGTCAGGTCCTCAATGCGCATTCCAGACCAACGACCCGTGGGGTTGGGTCGATCCTGTTACCGACAGGATATTCGCTGTTCAGATGCAGGGTCTTGAGACATCTTGGATATGCTGGAGCGATGATGATGGGGAATCCTGGTTGGGCAATCCACATGACTCTGGTACGACTCCAATCAATGATCACATCAAACTGGCTACTGGCCCATGGACGAGTAGTGGGTACGGCATCCCTGGTCAATTCTCTCAAGCACTCTATGAGACGGCTGTGTACTATTGTTACAACAAACTCGCAGGCATTTTCTGCTTCACCAGTTTTGACGGTGGAGCTACGTTTGAGGCAGGTGGACAGATTTTCGGATTGGCTACAACCAATGGTGGGCTTCATGGAGCCATTACTTCTGCACCGGACGGCACAGTATACGTGACGCCTAGAGTTGAAACACCCACCGTCATCGTTTCTGATGACAATGGTTTGTCTTGGTTTGACCGAACCATGGGCGAGGATGTTGGTACACCTTATCCACGCAAGAATTCCGAAGTTGCAACGGATACAGAATCTAATGCCTATCATATCTGGACTGGAGCAGATGAAGGTGTGTATATGTCGCGGAGCACAGACTCAGGAGACTCTTGGGAACAAACCAGCATTCGAATCAGCCCAGTCGAAGTCATCTCGTCTGTATTCCCCCAGGTTGATGCAGGAGACCCTGGAAGGATTGCGATAACTTACCTTGGGAGTGAGAACGCGAGTGAATTGAATCAATCCGATATCGACGGAAACCCATGGGCTGGAAATGCCCACTACGCCAACTCCAACGTCAGTTACTATCTGTATGTCACCTATAGTTTGAATGCGCTTGATGCAAACCCTGTATTCCACACTGTTCGCGCCTCAGCGGATCCGGTGCAGGTTGGCAGCATCTGTCTGAACAGTGGTGATTGCCGTGATATTGGCGGCTCGAATCGGAACCTGCTTGATTTCAACGACCTGCATATCGATCAAGAGGGTCGAGTTTACATCGCGTTCGCGGATGGTTGCACTGGCGATTGTGCCACTGGAAACAACTCCCAGCCCGAAGATTCCCGAAGCAGACGAGGCATCATGTGTTATCTCGGTAGTGGGCCGAGTCTATACGAATCATTAGGGATGCTTACAGAACTAAACTAAAGTTCGTCCGTTCAGATGAATTGCTCTAGTTCCACGAAACGAAGCAAATATTCAGCCAATGGTTCAAATGTTAGTATTGCTACCACTTTTTCATGGGAAAGGTTGCGATTTGGGCCGCGTCGACTGGAAAGAACATGGAATTGGCTGAGAAATTCGCTGATGAACTCAAATTACAAGGCCACGAAGCAGATATTGTTGATTTGTGTGGACTTGAGTTTCCACTATTCTCTCCAAAATTAGCGGCCACTATTATGCCACTTGACGGAATGGCTGATTTGATGTTGCGCCTTTCTTCTGCAGATGCTTGGGTAGTTTGCGCTCCAGAGTATAATGGTCTTAACCCGCCTTCACTCGCAAATACGGTGGCTTGGCTATCAAAGGAAGGTGACGATTTTCGTGCATTGTTTAATGAGAAACCAGTTGGTCTTGCGACAGCATCTGGAGGGGGCGGCGAATATGTCATTACAGCTATGCGAATGCAATTCGCTTACTTAGGTTGTACAGTGGTTGGGCGGGTAGTAATCTCAAAGTCATGGAAAGAGGCAAATCCAGAAAGTATTACTGCTGTTGTTGATAGTTTGAACAAATTAATCTCTTAATGATTAGGTAGCCCCTTCCAGATTCGAACTGGAGTCCTATGATCCAGAGTCACAGATGATGGACCGCTACACTAAGGGGCTGTGTGTAAGGGTGGCGAGTAGCCACAGTTATTTCAAGCCAACCGATAAGTATGCGATTCAGTGCTTTTACTCATCAGGCTCCCCTTCTGAGTTATGTTCATTCAAATCCCGTGTGTGGCCAGCCTCACGTAATTTTTCTAAGCGGGTTTGACTAACATCAGTCCCTTTTTCCTCAAATTCGTTAAACCACTTGTCAAGAAGCCAGCCAAAAAGCATTCCAATTGGGTCAGGTAAAATGATGATGATTGCAACGATAATTGCGGCCCAATAGTACCATTCCATAACCTCACCTCAGGTTTCGGATGTAGGGTCCCATCCTGAAATGTAGTGCTCGTCAAGAGCTTTCAACTCGTCTAATTGTGTGCCTAACTCAACTTCAAGGCAACCAAGATTTTCCTTAATTCGCCCTTCGTTACTTGATTTTGGCACAGTGATACAACCTATATCCAAGCACCATTTTATCGCTACTTGTGCTGGAGTACAGCCTAGTTCCTGTGAGATTTTCGCTAATTTTTCATCTGATACTTTGTCTCCTCTTGCTAGAGGTGAATACGCCATTACGGTTGCACCAACCGCTTCGGTAGCTGCGCGGAGAGCATCTCTTTGTAGCCAAGGGTGGATTTCTATCTGATTGACTGAGGGCATGTAGGTTGCGTAACTTCGCATTTTGTCTAGGTGGTGGGCCCCGTAATTTGACACTCCGATTGCTTTGGTCCATCCACGTTTCAAACATTCTTCCATGCCTTTCCATGTCGGTTTTCGATGGTATGGGTCTTTTGGTGGTGCATGCACCAAGTATAGGTCAACGTACTCAAGTCCAAGATTTTCTAGTGATTCTTGACAGCGTTGTTGCACTTCCTCATTTCCAACTGCATGAGGGCGGCGAAGTTTTGTTGTTACAAACAATTCTTCGCGGGTGATGATTCCATTCTCTATTGCTTCCCCAATGGCTTCACCAACTTCGTGTTCGTTTTCATACGCCATTGCAGTGTCAATATGCTTGTAACCGGCCTTTAGAGCAGCCAACACTGCTTCCTTGCACTCACCTTCTTCTTTCATCAGAAAAGTGCCGAGGCCAAGTTGTGGTACTTCAGAAGTGTGAGCTAATTCACCGTTTGCAGTAGCATGACCGATGGTTAGAGTTGGACCCATAAGTCGAAAGGGGGGGCCATCTACTTTCAAACCCTACTCAGGCACGGAATTCAGCAAGTAGTGATTCTAAGTCTGCTTCACTTGGTCGTAACTGTTCATTTGTCAGTTCTGCAAGGGGTGTGTCAGAAAGTTCAAGCATCTCGTCAAGAGTCTTTGGTTCAGGGTTGTAGTACAATAGTCCGGTAACATGTCTTTGCTCATGTTCAGCCTGATGGATTTGCGAAAGTGCAGCCACCGCATCAGAGGGGTTGTGGTCTCCTCCAATGGTTTCAAGTCTGAGGGTTGAGCCATCAAACAGTGTGATATCCTTGAACTCACCCTCCGGAACTTCAACTTCAGCAATCGGTTGGAATGTGGGGATGTAGTCGTATGCATGGAGTTCTGATTGGTTATCTTTCACATATCCATATGATCGGAAAGATTCGTCATTATTACTGAAGGTTACACATGGCGATATCACATCAATTACCGCAGTCCCGCGGTGACTGATAGCCGCCTTCATCAGTGAGGTCAACTGCTTCTTTGAACCGGAAAATGAACGAGCGACGAATGTGCATCCAAGATTGATTGCCATGGCACACAAATCAATGGGTGGGCTCTCATTTGCTTCGGCTTTTCTCTTCTTAGAGCCAATTTCAACAGTTGCAGAATACTGGCCTTTAGTCAGCCCGTAAACTCCATTGTTTTCAATGATGTAAACCATGTTGATATTTCTGCGAATTGCATGGATAAATTGTCCGATTCCAATGCTTGCAGTATCACCATCACCTGAAACTGCGATGTAATGCAAATCTTTGTTGGTTACATTTGCCCCAGTTGTTACTGCTGGCATTCTGCCGTGAAGTGTATTGAATCCATGTGATTTGCCGAGGAAGTATGCTGGTGTTTTTGATGAACAGCC
The DNA here is from genome assembly GCA_012964335.1 of Candidatus Poseidoniales archaeon. Taxonomy (GTDB): domain Archaea; phylum Thermoplasmatota; class Poseidoniia; order Poseidoniales; family Thalassarchaeaceae; genus MGIIb-Q1. The sequence goes on from DTUF01000036.1 coordinate 9,100, forward strand.
AATACCACTCATCTTTGCAATTCTATCGGGCTGTATGCCATTTTCCCACGCTGCATTGATGACAACATTGGATATTTGGTCGTGTCCACAACCAGGGCATAGTGAAGATGGTCCACCCTTGTAGTCATCCTTCGGCAAATCAATAATATTCAACTTCAAGACATCACCTCTAGTAGTTTTTCGCGAATCATATCAGAATATTTTCGGGCTCTTGGTGGGAGACCATCAGAGAAGGCGACGCTATGTACACGTGGCACTAAATCAATTGGTAATTCCTTTCGAAGAATTCCGTACAATTGGCCATCACGGTTAACTTCTAACACAATTATTTGTTCATGGTTGGCCACGAACTCTTCAACCACTGGTGAGATAGGTAGCGAGCGTAATCTACACTGGCTAACCTTCAGGCCGGTTGCTTCCAAAATATCATCAATTTCTTGAATGGTGTTTTCCATTGAACCGTAGTAGATAATTCCTACTTGCATCTCGGGTTCTTCTCTAAGAATTGGTTGAGGAAGAACGGTCCTAGCCCCGTCAATCTTTCTCTTTAATCTCGCCATGTTGGCAACATAAACCTCCGGATTTTCAGAGTATACTGCGTCTTCATCATGGCCGGTGCCGCGATAGAGTATAGGTTCAAGCCCACTTCCGGGTAAGGTTCTGTAACAGATTCCGTCGCCATCAACATCACGGTAACGGCCATAATTTTCTATGGCATCAATATCATCTTGTGTATGCAAGACTTTACCGCGGTCCATTTTTTCTGGATAGTCAAAACCACTGCAGATCCAAGGGTTCATTCCAAGATCAAGGTCTGAGAATCCAAAGACAATGGTTTGATATCGTTCTGCCAAGTCAAATGCACGCCATGCAAACTCGAAACACTCCTCTATGGTTCCCGGTATTAACACGAGATGCTTTGTATCTCCATGTCCCACTTCATACAACATAGAGAGGTCACCTTGCTGAGTTCTAGTAGGTAAGCCTGTAGAAGGTCCTACCCGGTTGACATCCCAAATTACTCCGGGCACTTCAGAGAAATAAGCCAGCCCAACGAATTCTGACATCAATGAAATTCCTGGCCCGGATGTACATGTCATCGCACGGCCACCAGCCCAACCAGCACCAACCACCATTCCAGCGGCAGCCAATTCATCTTCACTTTGGATGACTGCACAAGTGAGCTTCCCATCGTCATCACTACGTAGTTTTGGTAGGTGGGAAATTATTGCTTCAGCGATAGATGTTGATGGTGTGATTGGATACCATGATAGCATTGTAACTCCGCCAAATAACGAGCCAAGAGCAACCGCTTCGTTTCCATCAATAATGAAAGACTCAGGGTTTTGCTCCCTTGGTTCAAGGGCGAATGGGCAAATCTGTTCAAAATGTTCAACAACGTATTCACGGCCAAGGGTTATGGCATTAGAATTCAATTCAATCGCCTTTGCTTTGCCATTGAACTGTTTGTTTACAGCACTGTCCAGAATTGAGTCATCAAGTCCAATTAATTCAGCAATAACCCCTACATAGACCATATTTGCAATCATACGAGCCAACTTTGGATTCAATCCGCGAGCTATTGTTGTCATTGGAATCGGATAGAGAATCAAGTCATCCCTTTCAACAGGCAATTTGACATCTGAGTTGTAGATTACCACAGTTCCAGATTCAAGAGATGCAATATCATTGTCCCATGTTGCTTTGTTCATCAATACTTGGATATGAGTACGGTCACCTGGTGCTTGATAGCCCTCGTCAGAAACACGGATGATGTACCATGTTGGGAGTCCTGAGATGTTTGAAGGAAATAGGTTCTTCCCACTAACCGGCACTCCCATCTCAAACATGGATTGGAGTAGAATTATATTAGACGATTGGGAACCAGTCCCATTCGCTGTAGCGATATTGAATGTGAAGTCGTTGACGATGGTTTCCATCTTGCTCTGAGTCCCCTTTTTGGGTTTGTCCTACGGACAGCAACCTCTCCCTTACGCTTTTGGGCGTAGCATAAGCCTCTTCATATTTTGCTTGTATTTTTTGTGCTATTCGCCAATGAAACAATTGATTTTATTAGTCAATTAGTTTAGAGCCATCCTCACATCAATCCAGTTCATCAAATGTTTTTCCCAACTAAATCCATTATATTTGACAACTTTCGTGTATGCGAGTGATTCATCAATGAGGCGCTTGTCGGCGGTTCATGATTCCGAGTGGATTGAAGGACGCGTGGGAGTCTGCTGAGAAGCAGATAGACGCTGGTGAATACGATGATGCCTTGAAAACATTGAGAGAATCTTGGTCGGAACATGGTGACAAAGCTGACCACGCAAACACTTGGACTTTAGTTGGTGATGCAAAACAAGCATTAGCCGAAGGAAGCACACCAATAAATCGTAAAATGTTACGTGATGCAAACAATTCTTACCAGAGTGCGCTAAAGAAGGACCCGAAGCACCGCAACGCACGGCGTGCTTCTAACGCCTTGCAAGCAAAAATGGATGGATTAGGCATTAGAACATCCAGCCTACCAAAATTGATTGATGATGGCACGCCAACAATCTATGGCTTGTTTTCAATTATGTTGGTTGGAATGTTAATACTAACCAGTATCAAATACATGCCTGAAATTAAGGCTGCTCTACGTCTAACTTCGGAGGAATCCTCAGATTGGGATGCAACACTCGCAATTGAGTTATACCCTCAATCTGCACCAAAAGCGGTTGAATCATTCCAGGACCATTCACGTAACGGAAGGTACGATGGTATTGCATTTCATCGTGTAATTGACGATTTCATGGTTCAAGGCGGTGACATTTCTTGTTCCGCATATCCTCTAACTCAGTCTAGCACTAGTTGTAATCCTGGCACCGGTGGATATTCTGCATTCTGGTATGGGCAAGGTGACCAAAACGACATGACAACTTGGACAATGCCTGACGAATTCAACTCAGCTTATCGCCATGGACCAGGAATCCTATCAATGGCAAACTCTGGGGCTAACACCGGTGGTAGTCAATTCTTCATTGTTGACAAGGATTCAACTCCTTCTCACCTTGATGACAAACATTCAGTCTTTGGAATTGTTACCGATGATAGCACCTACTTGGGGAGTGACATCGGTGGAATTGAGTTAGTTGAAAGGATGAGCATTTTGCCAGTAGATGAAGGCGATAGGCCACTTAACCCACCTTACATTCACAGCATTGAGATAGATGGTAACATGGCTTACATGCACCTAATCTTCCCATAATCACTTGGTTCTTGGAAGAAAATCTGAAGTGGCCCATAGGCTAAATTGAAGGGCGCCACCCCCGCCCCGTTTAATTGGGGAAAAGAATGGGCGAAGTCAGCGAGTTCGAAATGAGTGATGGGACTGCAGGTCAGTTCTACTCTTTACCAGCAAAAGAAGCTGATTGGGGTGTTTCACTTTCTGACCTCCCATATTCTATCAGAGTATTACTTGAGGCGGCATTACGAAATGCTGATGGGTTTCTAGTAACTGATGATGATGTAGAGAGGATTGCAAATTGGAATCCTACAATGACTCCAGCCGAAATCCCATTCATGCCAAGCCGAGTAATTCTCCAAGATTTCACAGGTGTTCCAGCAGTAGTTGATATCGCAGCACTGCGCGATGGAATGGTGGAATTAGGAGGAGACCCCAAAAAAGTCAACCCACAAGTCCCAGTAGACTTAGTCATTGACCATTCAGTGCAAGTCGATTATTCGGGGCTTATTCCCGATGCCCGCGAGCGTAACTTAGAGATTGAATATGAGCGCAACATGGAGAGGTATCAATTTCTCAAATGGGGACAACAAAGTTTGGATAATTTCCGCGCTGTCCCACCAGGAAGAGGGATTGTTCATCAGGTAAACCTTGAATGGATTGCAAGTGTCGCCCGCGAAGAGAATGGTGTTTGGCTGAACGACTCACTGGTAGGCACTGACTCGCATACGACGATGATCAATGGCTTGGGTGTTTTAGGTTGGGGAGTTGGTGGAATTGAGGCTGAGGCTGTGATGCTTGGGCAGCCGATTTACATGTTATTGCCCGAAGTTATCGGCTTTGGGTTGACAGGAAGATTGCAGTCAGGAGTTACTGCAACTGACATGACCTTACGAATCGTTGAGATACTTCGTGAGCATGGGGTTGTTAGCAAATTTGTTGAATTTTTTGGCAGTGGTCTTGCCAATATCACTCTTCCAGACCGAGCTACAATTGCTAATATGGCACCCGAATATGGGGCGACATGCGGATTTTTCCCAGTTGATGAAACCACCCTTGAGTACATGCGACTCACAGGTCGGGATGAAACTCATGTTGAAAATGTGAAGCGCTTCTTGAGTGCTCAAGGAATGTTTTTGGACGCTGACTCACCAAATCCAAAATTTACTTCTACATTGTCTCTTGATTTGTCTACTGTTGAGCCATCTCTAGCAGGTCCAAAAAGACCTCAAGACCGAGTCAATCTCTCAGAAATGAAATCTCATTGGATTGCTAGTATGACTGCCCCGCTTGGTCACGACGGTCACGGTCTTGATGCTGATGCAGTTGCAACAAAAATTCAGGTTGAAGGTGAGGATTACTGTTTATCGCACGGGGATGTGGTTATCGCCGCAATCACATCTTGTACCAATACTTCTAATCCATCTGTGATGATGGCAGCGGGATTGGTCGCACGCAACGCACGTGCCCTTGGTATGACAATTAAGCCGTGGGTGAAGCCGAGTTTGGCACCCGGGAGCAGAGTTGTAACAGAGTATTATGATGCGGCAGGGCTTAGCGAAGATTTGTCTGCTCTTGGTTTCAATAATGTAGGATATGGGTGTACAACTTGCATTGGTAATTCAGGCCCGTTAGCTGAGAATATTGAGTCAGCAATTGATACAGGAAATTTGGTAGTCGGCAGTGTACTCTCTGGCAACAGAAATTTCGAAGGAAGAGTTCATCAAAAGGTGAAAGCAAGTTATCTAGGAAGCCCACCTTTAGTTGTAGCATATGCACTAGCTGGTACTCTAAATATTGACATACAGAATGATGCAATTGGACAAGATTCTGATGGGAATGACGTTTTCCTAGCAGATATCTGGCCTTCAGATGAGGATATTCAAGCCACGGTTTCCGGCTCAATTGATCCTGAGATGTTCCGTTCACGTTACGCTGATGTAACCAATGAGCCGCGCTGGGATGCCATCCAATCTTCACCAAGCGACTTGTATCCGTGGGATGATGATTCAACATACATTCGATTGCCATCATTCTTTGAGGCTATTTCACTTGAATTAGATGAAATAAAACCGATAATCGGTGCTCACGTTTTACTGATGTTAGGTGACTCAACGACTACAGACCATATATCCCCTGCAGGAGCATTCCCACATACTGGTCCAGCCGGTCAATATCTGATGGAGCACGGCGTAAAGCCACGCCATTTCAACTCGTTTGGAAGCCGGCGCGGTAATCACGAAGTGATGATGCGCGGTACATTTGCCAATGTTAGAATCCGAAACAAGATTGCACCTGGGACTGAAGGTGGATTCACAACTTTCTTCCCAACTGGCGAAGTTACTTCAGTGTTTGAAGCCAGCATGAGTTACCAAGAAAAGGGGATACCTCTTGTTGTCCTTGCAGGTACGCAGTACGGCACTGGGAGCAGTAGGGACTGGGCTGCAAAAGGCACTTTGTTACTCGGTGTGAAGGCAGTTATTGCTACATCATTTGAGAGAATCCATCGCTCCAACTTGGTTGGTATGGGAGTTCTACCCCTGACCTTCCAAGAGGGACAGGACCCTGAGAGTTTGGGGTTGGACGGTAGCGAGATATTTGACATCCCAGCTCATGGAGAACTGGTGCCGATGAGTACTATCATGGTAACAGCTCACAAAGGAGATGGAACCAGCATTAATTTTGATGCTGTAGTGAGGCTTGATACACCGGTTGAAGTTGAGTATTACAACAATGGGGGAATTCTTCAAACAGTACTCCGAAATCTAGCAGTAACTCAAGACTAATGTCACCAACTTTTCCTTTGAAAAATGGTTGTTTTCGCCGTCATTTCATTTTTTCAATGAAGTTTCTACTTTAGACGGGTAATCGCAATCGGTATAGGTGAGTGTTGAATGTTGGGTTTATGACCCAGAGGCAGGTAAGGCATTCTTTTATTCTCGTCCTTCTTCTATTGGTGAGTACGGTAGGCATTCATTTTGCTATCGCTAACAGTCCAAACTTAGCTGATGACGAATCAGTATTGGGTTCGAGTACGAACTCAATGGAAGTATTGATGTTAGGAAATTCCTACACTCAAGCGAATAATCTTGAATCATTGACAGAATCATTGTTAACAAATTATTTTGCTAATTCAAATGTTGACAGATTAGCCGCAGGTGGTTTGAATCTAGCCGACCATTCAAGCAGAGTTCAAACATCTGGCCATCAGTGGAATACTACTCTCAACAATGGAAACTACGATTGGGTAGTGTTACAAGATCAAAGCCAAGTACCCAGTTTCCCCACCACTTCCCAATATTGGCAGGATAGTTTGTCAGGTGCAGTAGTTCTCAATGAAATGATTGGGGATAATGGTGCAGAAACGGTTCTCCTAATGACTTGGGGTCGGAGAAATGGCGACCAAGACAATCAATGGCGCAATCCAGACTTTTTGACTATGCAGGCGAATTTAGATTCTGGCTATCGGCTATATGCAGAAAATGTCAGCACAGCCAGTCGTCCTGTGTGGCTAGCTCCAGCAGGATTGGCTTTCAAGCATATTTATGATGAAATTGTGGCATCAGGTGGGACGCCTGAGAATTCAGGAACTTTGTTTGATGACCTCTATTCATCGGACGGGAGCCATCCCTCGTTATCCGGTAGTTACCTAACATCTTGTGTGGTTTATGCAACTATTTCAGGGTCAAACCCAGTTGGCTTGAATGGACCGTCTGGGCTTAGTTCATCACGAATTCTTGAATTGCAAGAAGCCGCTTCAGCAACTGTGTTTAACAATACTCAAAATTTAGTATATCCATGGCACCGGGCATCTTCTACAACTTTTTCAAATGGTAATTCTAGCGTTGTGTTACACCCAGCCCTTAATGAGACAGCAGGATTGACTCACCGACCCGGTCAGCGGATTGATGGAGCCAGTCTTAATTTCACGGTTTCCGGTTTACAGGAGTGGTCAAACACAACCAATCAAATGAGCGCTCTTGCTCCTAATTCTACCATGATTGGAACAAGTGTTGACTCTAATCGGCAACTCCGATTAAACACCACAGGCGCGGGGAGTGTCCCAAACTCAGGGACAAATAATACTGTAATATCTAGCTCAGTCTCAATGAGTGGAAATCATTCCTACGATACTTTACACCTGCTATGTGGGATTGTAAGTTGTGGTGAGATTTCAGTATCTGGGGGTCCATTACGCATATACGCTAATGTAATCAAAATTGAGTTAGGGACTTCAATAGTTGCTGATGAATTAGTGATGGGTAATTGGGGCGTAGGAGGGTCTACTGCACGAGCATCTAACGGAAAAAGCCCAGGCGCAGGTGGTGGTAGTCACGGCACTAGTGGTGGCTCAGGCGGTGGCACAAATGGTGGCTCCGGTGGAACAACCTATGGTAATGGTTCAGAACCCGGTTCGTCAGGTGGCAATGTCACTTATATCAACGTAAATGGTCAAGTAACCAATGACGCGAATGGCGGATATGGTGGCGGTGTTGTTGAATTATATGCGCGTGTTATCTACATGAATGGTTCAATTTCTGCAGATGGTGGGCGTGGTGATGATGGTGCTCCACCTTCAGGTGGCACCGGTCCAGGCGGCAGTGGAGCAGGTGGTGGTAGCGGTGGTTCTATTTCCCTCATGGCAAATAGCGTCTACATCGGACCTAACGCTGTGATAAGTGCTGAAGGTGGTGATGGTGGTGATGGTGAGGATGGCTCCTGTGCACCAGGTAATCCTTGCTTATTCATGTATGACGGAGGCCATGGTGGCGGAGGGGGAGCTGGTGGAATTATCTTGCTAGCAACCACTGCTAATAATTTGAATAATAATGGGGCAACGAGTGTTGGTCCAGGTAGAGGAGGTGCTGGCGGCGCCCCGTATGGAACTGGCTCACGCGGGACAGCAGGAAACAATGGCAACACCGGTTACTCGTTTACTGGGACATTCGCCGGCTGGATAGGATCTCTCGCATATATCTACAATGGAAATTACACCAGCCCAATCCTTGGGAGACAGGGATTAATCAATGTTCATGGGGTAGTTAGGATACCCAATAGCCAACCTGCTAACACCTCAATTGTAGCTACTTATCGATATTCAGTAGATGGCTCATCTTGGGCACAATGGACATCGTTCAATCTTACTTTTGAGGAACTGCCTGCATTCTCTCTGATTCAATTCAATTTTTGGCTTTCAACAACCAATAATACTACAACTCCCAGAATAAATTCTATTGATTTAGATTTGTCAAACTGGTACTCGATTGATAATTTTAGACTAGCGATTTCTAATACCACTGGGGGCTCACCAATCTTTTATTTCCCTCAAGATCTAGGGGTTGTCAGGAATTCAACCGTAACTTTCAGCCAATTTGGTGGGCCGACAACATACCACATTGCTGTTCCAATCAATGCTACCCCAGTTGGTTCTGGATGGATACATATTATTCCGCCAACTTTCATTGGTGATTCAAACGTTACAATTTCTCTCGCCGGTAATACTGTTCTATCAATCAACAGTAGTCAATTTCCTGCAATGGGTCTGACCATTGAATTGAATAATTCACTGCTACAGTCAAATTGGAAAAATAATGTATTCACAACTAACGGCACAGCCGGAATAGCGTGGGGTAATTTAGACATTGAATGTGCAGCGCAAGGTGCATACATGGGTGGTTTCTCAAGTACATTCGTCATCTTCCCCTATGAGTTAACGGAAAAATTGGGTGAGAATGGCAGTATTGTCTCCGCACTCAACGATCATGTGATTAGGACTGGTGGGCGATGGGCTGAAGCAACTTTCAGTGCATTCCCTGTAATGGCCCAAGGGATTACATTAGATTCTCACGAGGTAGTTTTGGATGGTCTTTCGGTCAACTTTATTGATGACATTCTACCAGAAGTAAGTGACATCTCTTTCTTTGTTGACGGGCAAGAAGTAACAGAGGCTAGAGTAGGGGATTTGGTTGAGATTCGTGTTAGTGTCTTGGGCAATGAATCTGATACTACGATTGATTGGCATTTGCAGGGGCTCGGTAGCATCTCTTCATGGCCACCTGCAGCACTTTCAACAATGGGCTGGGATACTCTTCACAATAACTACATTGCATTTTATGACACATCTCAACATTCTGCAGAGTATGGTGATTCAATGGCGATATGGCTGTGGATGACTGATGCTGCAGGAAACTCACGCACACCTTCGGGGGTTGGTGCGTGGTACGAGACATTGATTCTGAGACCGGTATTCCCCGAATTTGAGTTTATGAGCGTTGGTGGCTGTGAGAGAGTTATCGTAGCTGTATGTGAGACGCAGCCGGGGGTTGAATTGGTATTCCAAGCCTCTGCAGTTCAAAACCGAACGGACCTCAATATGTTTGTACACATCATCAATCCAGTTGATACTGAAGATGATTTCGTTGTACCATTGTATTGGCACGATGCTTCAAAAGTTTATGATGGTTCTATCTCACTTTCCGACGATGAACTTGGCTGGTGGGATATCAGATTCAGAGTGTTGGATATTAATTTGAACGAAGGAAACTGGTCATCAGCAGTAATTGATAAAGTCAATGTGATTGATACAACCCCCCCAAATGAAGGGCCCTTAACTGTGGTAAGTGAAGATAATTCAAGTCTTTCTTGGAGAGTTTCTGGCCAATGGCTAGCAACGTCACGTGATAACGCAACTGCAAATTTAGAAATCAATGGGCCTGATGGTTTTTCGGTGTCAATCCCACTATCTGACCCGGTAATGAACGACCCAGTCAACCTTTCTTCCTATGTTGCTCTTGGTTCAGAAGAAACAATGGGAATAGGTGCTTCAAGTGCTAATAACAGTATAACTGGGATTATATTTGACGAATTAAACCAAACTTGGCCAGGGCTAACTCTGACAAATATTTCTGATTCGTGGGGCTCAGTTACGACTTTCCTCTCTAAACAGTACGATATTAAGGCAGCAAATCCAGATATTATTACAATAGTTCCAATCCGTGATTACAAATCCTCATCAACAAGTGTTTGGCAATCATCTTATCCTCTCTTGTTTGATAATCTAGCATCAACCGGTGCACAAATCTATGTCGGGATTATGGAAATTGATCCCGATTATATCTGTCACATTGGCTCGGGGCCAGGAGGTTGCTACCAATATGGGGAGTTTCAGACTATTACTGAAAAGAACAGAATTATCACGGAAATAGCCTCATCAAGATCTTGGGTGACTTTGGTTCCACTATCTGATGATGGCCCGGAGCATCCGGAGTGGATTGATGGCAATGATGCTTTCACTGATGCTGGACACCGTGCCATTGCAACTGCAATGTTGCATGGAATTAATGGTAAATTAGGTACTAGGCACTTGAGTTTTGAGGCAAGTTACACTCAAAATATGACCACACTTTCATCAGGGGTTTACGAATTTGAAATGCAAGTGATTGATGAGTTTGGGAATATCGCCGATGATGAAGTGCCCGGTCCTGATGCGACCATGTCATTGGTTCCAGCTGATGATATATTGTCTCTGACAATTCAGTCACCTGTTCCAACAGTTTTGCATCCAGGACCTTTTGATATCGCTTACGATGCAATATGCTCAATTGGTTGCTCAATGGAGCTTGAAATCTTGTTAAATGGAGAACTGGTTGAGGTTGTTCAGCCAACTGGAGGGGCAGGGACTTACACCGTCACTATTCCAACAATTGGAATTCATATAATTTCAATGGTACTTTCAACTTCGGATTGGGTCGTCAATTCGCCGACAGCATCTTTGGAAATCGTTGCGACTCCTCCACCAGCACCTGAATGGCATATCACCTGCATTAATTATGATGATGAACTTACAATTCCAAGCATTGCATATGATGGGAAAATAGGAAATTATACTTCATCAACGCACTTTATCAAATGTACAGTAACAAATAGTGGTGATGCTAATGGCTTTGTTCAACTCTCTACTAATTCGTCTATTGAACCGTTCGATTGCACATCAACAGTGTTTGAAGTTACACCAGCAGGACGGGCAGAATTTGATTGTACTGCAGAAGAGAGTGATGAAACCTCAGGAATCTTCGAACTTTCGTTAGGATTTGAACAGGTTGGTGAGTCCGAGAACACATCAATTGGAGGATGGGACAAGACTGTAGTTATGCTTTCACCGCGATTTGTTATAGATGAGATTGCTGATGATAATGAACCCAAACTGGGCGATGGCACATCTTCAGAGGTTGCGGGGAAAACACCGTTCAATTGGATGGTTTCAGCATTCGTTTTGATATTAGTTGGAATTGGTGTCATCAGTTTAATATTTACAATGCGTGATAGGAAAGAACCTGAGATTCTAGAAGTCAATGAGAATTCACTATTCAATGACAAAATGGACGCGACGGAAGAATCTGAAGAATTGGAAACTATTCATCCTTCAATTGTAGAACCGGATGGGGAAGCCGCGTTGATTTCCCCCGCCATTGAACCTAACCCCATTGTGGACAATGTCATCTCTGAGGGTGAAACAGAAATTGTTGATTCATACCTAAATCTACCTGGGGGTGGAGAATATCTGGTGACTGATGGAATTACTGTTTACGAACACCCAGATGGGGCTCGCTGGCAACAAGAAGAAGGCGGCAAATTCCGCCGGCTTGCTTGAAACAAAATGAGCAAATGTTGATTGAATTTGCGTCATATTAACGGTTGGTTCAAGAACCACCCCTCTCCGCTATAGGTCGTGGTAGACGAAATACGCTCCTGCTACCGATTCCGGTCGCCAGATGATGGTATTGTGATTCTTATTGAGGGGGAGATGGATTGGGTTGAGTCATGGAGGGGGAAAATTGGCCTCAGCGACATTGGCTTACTGGAACGTCTTAGCATAGGTTCAGACGGCGACCCAATTATGACGTCCTCTTCATCAACCGGTAGAGTTAGCAAACCCCTTCCTGGCCCAACTCCTAACCCTGGGAGTGTTTTGACCGTCCGCAGAACAATAGGTGAATTGAACATAGAAGAAGAGATGACGAAGCTTGGGATCTACAAAGAGGAGTCTCCTAGCGTTGGCGATTTGAGAGCAATTCTTGATGAGTACGATGAGGCGCCAAAGCCACCACAAGGTTCACCTTCGACCGAGCCGATAGCAGAAGGCTGGCTTCGCGAGGCACTACGAATTGCAGTTCGTAGATTTGGTGTGATGGCACTTCCAGTCGATGTGATAGTTGAAACAATTCATGGACGCCATGATTTGGACGATGAACTTGTTGAGGGCTGGCTTGAGACCCAATATCAACTAGGAAAACTCGTCAAGATTTACGGTGGTACTAGAGAGGGATTCGGACCCTCTCCAATATGGCTTGACGCTGTTTAAAGGCGTCAATATAGCGTAATTTATTTATTGGTAAATAGAAAGAAAGTTTCCCGCTTTTTTAGAACCAAGAATTAGCATAATATCACCGCACTTAGTGTTCGTTATGCGATGGGCTGGATAAGTTACACCGAGAAACTATAATCGTTGTACTGAAAGCCAATTGCAATAGCATTTATCGCACACGCGCACGAAAGGGGTAATAAGAATGTCCAAAGTCGGTTGGTCTTGTATGTCGAGCCATACCTTTGAACTGAATATGAACAAAGCGCGGGTCAAAGCCGTCGCACTAGTAGCACTGATGGTATTGTCAACCTCGTTGGCAGTGCTGGATGTTTCGGCGAGTAATTCGAAGCAATACCCTGTAACAAGGAATCCTCTGGACCTTGCGACTGGTGACTTTGATTGTGACGGTGATGACGATATTGTAACCGCGAGTGAGATGGGCAATTTCTTGTCCATTCTCTGGAATGATAATGGAAATTACCAAGACCGAACTGACCTTTGGGTTTCTAACAACGCAAGCCGCCGTGCTGGATTCACTGACATCGCTGATGTTGGTGGTGTTGAAGTAGGTGACATTGATGATGATGGTCAGGATGACATAGTCTTCTACCAAGGTAACATTCAGGTCTTTGGAGGAACTGAAATTATCCGTGGAAACCTAACAGTCTTGAGAAATGAGGACTGCGCTGGAACTTTCAGTGAAGATGCGGTTTACACAATGGGTGACATCGTATGGAATTTCCAAGTAGGTGACGTCAACGGTGATGGTGTTGATGACATCGTCGCTCTTGAATTGCAAGACTTAGCTTCTGGAACCCAGCGACTTCTAACTTATCTTGGTGGTTCTCAGCGTAACAATGCTGCGACAAATCATAAGATTACAACACTTGACAACCTCGCTAACAAGGTATACGCAGACATTAGGCTCGGTAACTTTGGCGAGGCTGTTGTTGGTGGTCCCATCGGAAACGATTGTGATGATTTAGATGCATTCCTACACTTCTGGCCAGGATACAATGCAGCAACTGGATTCTCAGATGGGGATTGGGATAACGTCTCCATCCTTGAATTCGAATGTACACTCGATACATTTGCGGCATGGAATGATCCTAACAAGCAACACACAATCAAGTTGAATTCCCAAGACGGTAGTTTTGACATCGCTGATGAAGATGGGGATGGCAAGATTGACACTATGGCAATCACGAACTTTACAACCGTTGTTTTACAGAGCTGTGCAACGGCTCCTTGCCCATCACAGAGTAATTGGCAACAAATTGCAGTGTCTCCGACTATAGGGTCATTCATACCCGCTTCAGTTGAATTGCAAGATGTTAATCAGGACGGAAGCGTTGACTTAGTTGTTCCAACCACTTCCACCATTACTAGTTTACAAGGCCAAAGCGGTAATACTGTGACATCATATTCAACCGATAACCTGGAGGAATTGAATACTGTTCAAATTATTCTATCAGATGGCAGTGGGGGATATTATCAACCACAATCAATGCCAGTCGGTCGCCGACCAACTATGGTTCTTGTAGGGCAGTTTGCTGGAGGACCAACCAGTGCTCTTGACTTAGCGATTGGTAACCGTGATTACACATACCGATACTCAAACGGTGCACTACACATTGACTCAAAGGGATGTGCCTTTGACCCACTAAACCCTCAACTGAATGGTTTTGGATGTGGAAATCTCGATGCTATTTCTGTTGTTCAACTTGATAACGAAGACGTTGGAATATCAGGCATGACTGTTTCACCAGCAAGTTTCAACCCAGATACTGGGAGAATGACGATTGGTGAAGGCACTCGTGAGGTGAATGTTACTGTGCAAAACACAGGGCTTAATGCCATCAGTGGAAGCGTAGATGTTGATGTTTCGGTCAAGGAAATAACCGGTGGACAAGACACTATTGTTTACTCAAATGACTATGAAACAACGGCAACTTCTAACTGTGGTACAGGTTGTACTTGGGCTTATGCTGACTATGACGGTGAGTCATATTTCTGGCATGAAGAGACTGCATCAAACCATTCTCAGAACCCAGAAGGTGACGAGGCGGATGTCAATCCAACCGACTATATGTGGGCTGGGACATGGCAACCGAATGCAACTGCTGGCAATCAGATGGAAAGCGGATACTTATCCAACCAAGATGATGGACTTATCTTGAGAGACATCGATTTGACTGGTGCTGATGCAGCATCTCTTGAACTTGATTTGTATTGTAGTGTAGGTTACTCAGTTGTCCATTATGTGAACTCTCAGGGTTCAATCTCTGGAATGGTGATTTACGACGATTCGTGCAACATTGATGTTTACACTGATGATGAGGGATGGGTTCCTATCATCTATCGTGGTGGATACGATGCTGTTAGACTTAACGAGTATTACAGTAATGGGGGCTCAGTTGAATATACAAGTAGAATTTACCATATCTTCGGGACAAATTATAGTTGGATGGATCTCCAAGGAAACAATTCACTAGATTTGACCCCTTGGGCTGGAGATACAATTGACCTGCGATTCCGTTTCCGAACTGGATACGAAGGAAGTGTAGGACGTGACAACACTTCACGAAACACTCAGTGGGATGGTATGGCATTTGACAACTTGACAATCAAGAAGACAATCACACAGTTTGGCCAAATTCAACCAGTTTCGCAAACTCTGAACCTCAATAACTTCGCCCCAGGTGACGAGCAAACCATTACCTTAAACGCATACTTCACAAATGGTACTGAATACATGATTGAGTCTGCTCTAACATCTCCTACTGGATTCGGTAATGAGGATGCAAGCAACGATGACATGCGTTGGAAGATGGACGTGTTAAACTTGTACGACCCAGCAGTCAAGGAGATTACATCTCAAAACCGAGGTGCGTTGTATGCATCTGGAGACATGCCGATCGAGGTTGTTGTTGAGAATGCTGGAAACACCGTAATGGATTTTGATATCAAAGCAACGGTGTATACTGCTCAGCCAAATGCTCTTTTCACCAACCCGTGTAAAGATGTTGAGGACTTTGAGCCAAGTGCATGTGCGTACATGTATGGCGATGACAGTGATGGTGACGGTGGAATCGTAGATGATACTGCTTCAAATGTCCAAAACGCAATTGTTCCGGGGAACCGACCATTGTTTGGTGGTAACGCTTACTGGTTCGGTCATCCAGATTCAGGATACGAAGACAACTGGAATGAGTCAATGACTCTCCAAACTATTGATTTGCGCAATATGGGTGGTGACTTCGCGTACCTGACCTTTGATTACTTCGCAGAGGCAGATTACCTCAGTGATCAAGATGGTAATATTGTTGGAGTCAATGAATACGGTGCTCTAGAAATCAGCTGGCGTAAAGGCTCACAAACCTATCAAGGCCTTGTCTATGGTTCTTGGAATGACTACAATGAAAATGGAATTATTGGTGGTCCAAACCAAAGTTGTGAAGACATTGATGACGATGGTACCTTTGACGAAGTTGAGTATATGGGAGACCACACAGACCAAGGCAATTATGTGGTGTGGTTTGATAGTGAAGGTATCGTGAAGTCAGTAACACTTGATTTGACTCACATAGTAATACAGAATCGTACAGGGCCATCTAACAACTGGCGTACTGAGTGTACTTCTATGGATGGCGCTGAAGTCGATTTGACTTTCCGTTTCATGACAAATAGTGATGGCATTAATGGTTCATCTGGTTTCGCTGGTTTTGCTCTTGACAATATTACTGTGCAGGAGTACACCTTTACTTCTGACCAAACTTACTATGCATCTGTAACCAACATTGATGCTCGTGAAGAGCGCAATGTCTCTATTGCAGTACATAACTTCCAGCAAGGAATATATCGAATTGATGTAATGAGTATGTTTGATAATCAAACAGCTGGAAACAACTGGACCAATACTGAAGAAGTCGCTCTTGGAAACAACATGTCAAAGGTCATCTTTGAGGTTGCATCTGTTGATGTGACATTGTTCCGTCCAGATGTTCTAGATTGTGTCGAAGATGTGGATTACGACTGTGTATATCCGTTTGACGCTGCACTTACTCACCAGTTTACTGTACCATTGAGCAATGGTGTATTAGCAGGTGACTACAATATCTACCTAGATATCGTTGATTCCGCCGGAACTACAGTATCTTCAACAACTTCCACTAACAGTCCGATAACTCTTGAATCACATGAGAATAGTCAAGCAACTTTCCAGCCTTTCAACGGATGGGTAGACGGCGAGACCTATGACTTACGATTCTTCGCACAACTTGTTGATGGAACCGCATCAGGAAACCAGCGTAACTTCACAATCACATTTGCAAGCATAGTCGATGTAGCGATTCTCTCAAACCCAACTGACCAGAACCGCTTGCAAAGCGTGAAGATGGACTTGCAGGCAATGGGAATGACCTACACTCAGTTTAGACAGAGTGATTGGGATACCTACCTCGCTAGTGGCTGGTTGGACCATTACGATAAGGTCCTACTACCTTGGCAGACTACTGCTAACGTTCAAGCTGGTAATTACTATGGTCGACTCGGAGAATCAGCAACTGAGAACATCCTCAAGAATTACATGATGGCTGGTGGTACTATTGAAATCCACCTTGGGCCTTATGCTGAAGGATTGGATGATAATTTGCTGTACAATATGGTGATTCTAAACCGTGACACAGCAGGTAATCAGGTTGAGCACAGTAATCTCAACATTGCTGACCCATACCACCCTCTTCTTGCGAATGTCAGTAGTACTGCATGGCTTGGCATGAACAATGGTAACTATGTTGCAAATGCTGCACTTTCAACAGCAAGTGCAGGCTCTAACAAACTCCCAACCCCTTGTGGCGGTCTTATCAACGCACAGCAAGGTACATTCCACAGTCTACTAAACCATGACTCAGATTCTAGCATGCACATGCTAGCAACTTGTGGTGTCGGTAGTGGTGGTCTTATTGTAAGCACAATTGATGTTGAGAATCCAAGTGTCTCCGAACCATTCGGCAGCACTTCCTCACCTCTACGTAGCAACTTGCTTGCATACCTTGTATCCCCTTACCCAACAGAACTTGGAATTGCTGGTAACGGATGGGATTTAACCATCAATGGTGCGGCTCCATCAGAAGCCGATGCATCAGGAGAATATTCTGACACAGTTTACCTCAAGTCAGGCAGTGTAGTTGATTTCGGTTTCGAATCAACTCTAGCTGGATTGAATGCAGACTGGGAAGTCCGAGGTGCAACTGACTGGAACCGCAATCAGTTCCCACCCAACACAGAATTCGCTCACAGAGCAGATGATTCTCATCAGGTGACTTTCTGTCTTATTGATACAAATCCTGACGGCACCGGTTGTATTCAGGATGCAACATGGCAAGTAACATTGTATATTCATGATGCAGATGGCCACACAAGAATCACTCACATTAATCTACAAACTAACGATATCTTGGCTGATGAGTCAGACCCAATCGCTAATGTAACTGTAGAGGAGCACCCGCTCTACGCTGATAGTTTGGAGGACCATGGAACCAAGGAATCAGGTGGGTCAACTTGGCCAGTCTATCTTGCAAAGTTATCTGCCAGTGGAGATGTGAAGGTCAAGTTTGATGCGTGTGGTTCCTACGACCCAGACGCAATGAATGGAGAGAGTGGTATTACCACTTACACATGGAAGGTTTTCCAGGATTACCCATGGAATAACCCATCTAACGATTATGACGGACACACCTTTGAGCGCACCGCAGCAATGGGTTGTGACTGGACTTACACTTTCCACAACCAGACCGCAGATCCTTCAGGATTTGCTGAGAATCCAATCCGAATTGAGTTAGAAGTTATTGACCGTGCAGGACGTGACTCAGAGAAGATCAAGATGTACTTTGTAGTGGTCCCTGAGGACTACGGCGATGACCAACCAGTGTGGGAAATCAATACTCCATTGGATGGCTCTACTCAGACCGGTGGTTATGTGTGGGTCAATGGTACAGTAATATCTGGAAGCGAGAATGGAGATGTAGCAATTGAAGCAGCACTTGATTCCTCAATTCTAAACGAGACTATTGATAACAAGGTACAGCAATTGCGAGACGGTAAGTTCGCAGATGTCCGTAACCTTGGGGACGGTTCAGGATTCAGTTTGAAGTTGAAGTTAGAAGACTTGTACGATGAGAACGGCTCAACTCAGACTATCTACCTGAAGATTGTTGAAGGCGATGGTGCTACATGGACTCTCTATCAGCAGATTGATGTTAATCTACCACCAGTTGAGGTCAATGTTGACCCTTGTGTTGCAGACCCATCTGCAGAGGGTTGTGGCGATGGTACTACTGACACCCAAGGTGGCGGAATGTCCAATACAATACTTTACGCTGGACTTGGTGCAGTTGCTCTACTAGTTATTGTCATCATTACCATGCTTGTTCTACGAATGCGTGGCGGTAAGGAAGATGTTAGTGGATTCGCTGGAGTCGATGATATGGACCCACAGGAAGCCTATGTTCAGCAGTTGATTGCACAAGGATATCCTGAGGACACTGCTCGACAATACGCAGCCCAATATGCAGGGCATTTCCAAGAGCAACAGTAGCGAGCACTTGGCAATGCCCGGGGCTCTGGCCCCGATAACACCTAACCGCTGAGCGTAGCCTCTAATCGGAATCCCTCCCTCGTGCTTTTGAACCGAGGCCATCTCGGGCGGAACAATGGACGAAGCGGATGAGTACAAGGTCGCTGACATTAGTCTAGCAGAAGAAGGTGCACTCAGAGTTGATTGGGCCCGAAGTAGGATGCCTGTGCTCGCTCTTTTGAAAGATAGAGCAGTGAAAGAACAACCACTAGCAGGTATGACTGTTGCTGGTTGTTTACATGTTACAAAAGAGACTGCAGTGTTAATCGAAACGCTCGCAGCAGCCGGAGCTAAAGTCTCGTGGTCTGGTTGTAATCCTCTCTCCACCCAAGATGACGTAGCTGCTTGGTTAGCAAGAGAAGGATACGGGGTTTACGCTTGGCATGGTCAATCTGTGGAGGATTTTTATTGGTGCATTGACCAAACAATTGATGCCCAACCAACCTTAACTTTAGACGATGGGGCTGACCTAATTTTCCGAGTTCACGACGCTCGTACAGACGCACTGGGCACGGTAATTGGCGGCACAGAAGAGACCACCACTGGTGTCCACAGACTGCGAGGTATGGCAGATGCTGGAAAACTTCGCTACCCGGTTATTGCGGTAAACGATGCGATTACAAAATGGGATTTTGACAATGTTCACGGAACAGGGCAGTCCACATTAGATGGGATACTGCGAGCAACTTCGGTATTATTGGCAGGCAAAACTTTTGTTATTGCTGGCTATGGTCACTGTGGTAGGGGATTGGCAAATCGGGCTAGAGGAATGGGCTCAAATGTGATAATTACTGAGATTGATCCGCTTGCTGCTCTTAAGGCTCACATGGATGGATTCCGGGTGATGCAAATGGATGATGCAGCAAAAGTAGGTGACATATTTTGCACTGCTACTGGGATGGTTGATGTGCTGGTTGGTCGCCATTTTGAGTCAATGAAAGAGGGGGCTATCGTCTGTAATACTGGACATTACGATTGTGAAATCAATGTGCCAGATTTGGAATCATTATCTGATTCGGTGCGCACTATACGTACTGATAATGAGGAGTTTTTGATGAAAAATGGGCGCCGGATTTACTTGCTTGCACGCGGTCGTTTAGTCAACTTAGCAGCAGCGGAAGGACATCCTTCTGAAGTAATGGATATGTCATTTGCAAATCAATTCCTCTCACTTTGCTTACTAGCGTCTGAAGGGAAAGGTTACGACAACTTGGTCTATGACATCACTCATCAGCAAGATTCAGATTTAGCAGGCTTTAAATTAGCAGCAGAAGGAAGAAAACTCGATGAGTTAACTGTAGAACAGAAAGCCTACCACGAAGATTACTCTCATGGAACTTGATCACTAATTATCAGTTGTTCGTCTATTCCTTTATTCGGTGATTCGTTGCAATAATCGCTCCAGAAATGGCGATGAAAATCCCAGCAATTCCTATTGTAGGAAGTCCTGCCTTTGTGTGTGATTCACTAACAGTTTCATCAGAACCATCTATGCAATCCTGCTCACCATTATTGACAGAATCCTGGCTGATGATGTCGCCATTATCACATTGGAATTCTCCATCTGCTAGTTCAATTATAGTTTGACAACCGCTTTCATCAATGTTATCAGTATCATTTGCAGTGTTTTCACACTGGTCAACATCATTGAAAACGCCATCAGCATCATCATCTAATTCTGATGCCGCACATCCATTTTCGTCCACAGTTCCATTGAACGGAGTGTTCGGGCACAAGTCATCCTCAATGCTTACTGTGTCACCATCGAAGTCTGCAGTTGAAATCGCTTCGTGAATTGCTTTACCTAGAATTCTGTGGGTTAATTCTGTTGGGTGGACTGAATCAAAGAAAAGGTGACCATCAGAAGGGGGGACTGAGTCAGGACTCCCAATGCACATTTCGCCTTCAAATTCGCATACTGGCTCTGCGATTTCAGTAATGTGATAATATTCAATGTTCTCAGCAACATTGTCAAACATCTTGTTGATTTCAACTAATTGAATTACTGCATTGGTACGCGCATTTAGGGCAATTACATCATGGAGTATTTGCGAATTATAAGTTGCACTATCCTCTCTTGCATCAGCAATTTCTTGTTCAGTGAATTCACTATAGTATGGGGTTAATTCCATGTTTGGCAGGTTCATTACAACAATTCTAGTTGCCCCTGCATTAGAGAGTGTTTCAACATGGCCAATGATTAGGTCGACTACTTGCTGAGTATCGCTTGCCCCGCGTAGGAAATTGTTGCCCCCTATCCATATTGCGAATAGGTCCGCATCATTCACCTCGTTGTGGCTAAGGTAATCTTCAATTTGTGGCCCAGCATTCATGACTACCCCCTGGTATAGCCCTTCACCGGCAGCTGCTCCTCCCCATGCACGGTTAGTGCCATTCAGTGAGCCACCAGTACCTCTTTCCATTTCAATTCCAAAACCAGCGCCAGTCCATTCTGCCCACACTGGTCCGTTGGTGATTCGACCTTGCCAATATGGTGGAGAATTGATTAAATTGGTGTAAGCTTCAACATTCCCTTGGTCTGAAAGAGAATCACCAAACACTACGAATTTGCTTGGATTAAGGAGTCCACTTTGTTCAAAAACTACGAAGTATTCAACAATTGATGCCAACACTTCATCATTTGAATTGAGTAGATTCATTGTTGCTGAGAAATGTTGTGAGCCATCCCAGAATGATTGTACTGGCTCATTGAAATTTGCAGTGGAATTACTAATATTTGCGGAATCAATCTCTGATTCAAGGAGGATTATGCTAGATTCAGGGCCACCAGATTGGATCGTAATTGAGATTGATTCAACATCTGAAGAACCCGTAAAACCGGAAAAGTCTAGGGTTAGATTCAGTGTTTCCATATTGGTGAGAACTAACTCTTGTGAGGTGATTTTCAGTCCGTTTTCAGATTCAGTACTTTCCCCCATAATCATTGCACTGGGGGCAATGAGGAGTAGCGCTATGAGGGTAATCCAAGAAATTATTTTCGTAATCATTTCCTCACCATTTATTGTTAAATCTAAATTTATTCTTCCTCAAAGATGAGGTCAACGGTCGTCATGTCAGGAATATTTGGCTTCCACTTTTGGGGTAGTGGTTCCCCTGCCTCAACAACTTTCTCTAATCGTTCTTGAAATGCCGTAGTTCTGTATTTTAGCAGTGCTTGGTAGAGTTTTAACGGTCGCCAATCGTTAGGAAAGCATGTTTTTCCAGAACTCATTTCGACGTCCGTCGCTCTGATTACGTTGTATGCTGGCCGATTCAATCTACGAGTCAAGGTTTTTGACCACTTTACGCCGATGAGAACTGTTCCTACAACTAATAAGAATCCTGAAATCATTGGGATCCAAGTTGAGCCTGAGAACTCAAAGGAATTCCACAAAAAAACTTCAGCCATAACAATTGGTCCGGCTAACATCAGGAAAGTTAGTTGTTCATTAGCAGGCTTTTTCTTTCTCTGAAATTCAATATCCTTCCAGCCAGGATGGTCTTTTTCCCAAGGGCGGAAAATCAGTGTTTTTTCACGTTCTGCTGCTTTTTTCACGGTTTCATGTAAACGCGCAGTTCGCATCAATTGGCTATGAGCCATGGCATCCATACCTTCAGCCCATAGTTGGTTGAGGCGCTCAGCAGAGATAGCATATTGACCAAGGTCAGCCAAAATTGCTACCTGTTCAATCAGCGGTTCTGGGTCTGTTGGAGATACTTCACGACGTAGTTGCCACCAGACAAGTGCTTCCTCAAGCATTCCTAGTTCTTGCACTAATATTTGTCCACCTCGCCACCAAGCTGGGCGATTTTCAGGGTCATATTCAATGGATTTCCGGCACGCTCTGAGGCAGCGAGAAACTTCTCTTAGATTGGGTTCTCCATGCTGAGGAAGTTCAAGATTAGCGCGCATCCACCAGGCCTCAGCGTGGTCAGGATCAGCATCGATTATTTCATCAGATAAACGACACATCTCATCTCTATCATCCTCATCTTGAGCGTCTAAGGCTTGTAACCACAAATCCTCAACATCAACTGCCATGGCCTCTCCGAGAGGGCATGGGTTCTCAATCCCACCGGCTCGACAATTTCTTTCTTTTACCTCAAGACAGGACACCTGTACCCACTCACTTATTGGAATTCTTGATGAAGGATGACTCCATGTCGGTGCTTGGGTGAAACGATTCCAAAAGTCAAGATGCCGAAAAAAGGGTGGCCACGGCTACCTAAAAGGCGGATATTTAGGCGTTTAATCCGCAGAACAGGATTACCTCCCTGTCCAGAATGTCATTCATCCAAAATGGAAAGAGATGAGCGCAAAAATGAGTTGTATTGCACCGAATGTGGGCGCACAGTGTGATTAGTTATCTCGGTTCTTGAACGGATTATTTGGATTAGTCTTTGAGCGATGGCCACCACGCTGTGGTCCACTATTCCCATCACGGCCTTTGCCACGGTCACCCCAATGGCGGGGTTTTGAGGCTCCACCTCGGTTACCTCCTCGGTCACCACCACGATTTCCTCC